>NZ_JAIWPU010000017.1 GCF_021191705.1 Proluteimonas flavola | reverse complement strand
AGGCGATGGGCACGCTGGCCAAGACCGATCCGATCGATGCGGCGATGCTCGCCCGCATGGCCGAAGTGGTCGTGCAGACGCGGGTCGCGCCCAGCCCGGAGCAGGAGGATCTGCGAGCCTTGGTGCAGCGGCGTGAGCAACTGGTCCAGCAGCGCGACGACGAACGTCGGCGCCTCCAGCAGACCACGTTGCCGCAGGTCCGCGACTCGCTGATCGCGCACATCGGGTATCTGCGCCAGCAGATCGCGGCCCTGGGCCGGGACATCGTCCAGGCGCGTCGGCATGTGGACTCGGATCTGTGCGATCGCCTGCTGGCGGTGGCGGGCATCGGCGAGGTCACGGCCGCAAGTCTGCTGGCCTATCTGCCCGAACTGGGCCAGCTGGACCGTCGCCGGATCGCAGCGCTCGCTGGCCTGGCGCCCTACAACGTCGACAGCGGCCAACGGGCCGGCAAGCGCCGCATTTGCGGCGGCCGCGGGGCGATCCGCCGTGTGCTCTACATGGCGTGCTGGTCGGTGATCCGCATGCAGCCCGAATTCAAGGCCCGGTACGACCGGCTGCGCGGCCAAGGCAAGTGCGCCAAGCTCGCCGTGACCGCGTGCATGCGCGTACTGCTGGTCAGGCTCAACGCCATGGCGCGCGACAGGACTGAATGGATCACGCTGCCCGCGTAGAAGACAGTTGCTCCCACAACAGGGCGAGGACGGAATCAGAAGCCGCCGCCGCCGTCGAGCCAGGCCTGCTCTTCGGCCGTGTTGACGCGACCCAGCGCGCGGTTGCGATGCGGGAAACGGCCGAAGCGTTCGATGACGTCGAGATGCGCCTGCGCGTACTTGCGGTATTCGTCGTTGTCGACACCGGCGAAGAGTTCGACCGAGCGGTGCTGGTCGGCAATGTCCTCGGAATGCTCGAACGGCAGATAGACGAAACCGCGCAGGTCGGCCTCGAAGCTGCGGTCATGGCCGGCATCGATCATGCGTTGCGCGTAACGGCGCGCGAGGCTGTCGGTCGCGAAGGCGTGTCCGCTGTCGCGGAAGATGTTGCGCGGAATCTGGTCGAGCAGGATCAGCAGCGCGAGTCCGCCCTCCGCGGTCTCCAGCCAATGCTCCAGCTGGCGACGGCCCGCTTTGAGGTGCGCATCGCGGAAGCGTTCGTCGCATTCGCGGTCGAAGGCATCGCCGCCCTGGAACCATTTCTGCATGCCGGCCTCGCGCCAGAAGGCGACGACATCGTCGGGTGTGATCGTGTCCATGGCGCGCAGACTAGCGCGTCCGGACGGCATGCGCGCCGCGTGCCGTTCCGTCCCCACGCCGTCCTATACTCGGCGCGATCGTTCCTCCTCACCCATCGGAGTGCTCCATGACGCGTCGCCCGATCCGCCTGCTGCTGCCTGTCCTGCTTGTCCTGTCCGGTGTCGTGCTGCTGGCCGCCTGCCAGCGTGGAGACGCCGACAAGGCGCTGCTCGAAGCGCCGGCCGTCGGCGACCTCTACGCCGCGCAACTCAGCGCGTTCTCCGATTACGAGTTCACCGACGAGGACGAGAAGCCGATCGATCCGGCCTACGGCCTGATGCAGGTCGTCGCCGCCGATACCGCCGGCGTGGTGGTCATCACCGAGAACGCCGCCTCGGCCGACAAGTCGGTGTCCCGCAGCGACATCAAGAGCGACCTGTCGACGATCGAATTCGACGAGAGCGAGCAGATCCGGATCTCCAGGCCCGACCTGATCCAGGCGCATGCGGATGGCCTGATCTACATGGTGAAGCGGCCTGCGGCGAACTGATTCCGGCGCGCTGTTGCAATGGAAAAGCCCGGCGCGAGCCGGGCTTTTCTATGGCGGAGCGGATCTCGAAACCCGCTCCCGCCAGCGGCGGCATCGACCCGCTGCAAGGCGCGAAACACCGCGTCGACGCGGAGATCCCCGCCTCACGCGTCGAAGCGCAGATGCCTGACCGACTTGCCGTGACGTCGGATCAGCTTCAAGGCCTCGATGCCGATGTTGATATGACGTTCGACGAAATCCGCGCTCACCAGTGCGTCGGACGCTTCGGTCTTGACGCCTTCGGGAATCATCGGCTGGTCGCTGACCAGCAGCAGCGCACCCGAGGGGATGCGGTTGGCGAAGCCGGCGGCGAACACCGTGGCGGTTTCCATGTCGATCGCCATGCAGCGCATCAAGCGCAGGCGTTCCTTGAACGCGGCATCGTGTTCCCAGACGCGGCGGTTGGTCGTGTAGACGGTGCCGGTCCAGTAGTCGTACCCCAGGTCGCGGATCATCGTCGACACCGCACGCTGCAGGGCGAACGCGGGCAGCGCCGGCACTTCGGGCGGCAGGTAGTCGCTGCTGGTGCCCTCGCCACGGATCGCCGCGATCGGCAGCACCAGATCGCCGAGCTGGTTCTTGCGCTTGAGGCCGCCGCACTTGCCGAGGAACAGCACGGCCTTGGGCATGATCGCCGACAGCAGATCCATCATCGTCGCGGCATTGGGGCTGCCCATGCCGAAGTTGATCATCGTGATGCCGTCGGCCGTGGCGCTGGGCATCGGCCGGTCGAGACCGACGACCCGGGTGCCGGTCAGGCGGGCGAAATGATGCAGGTAGCCGCCGAAATTGGTCAGCAGGATGTGTTCGCCGAACTGGTCCAGCGGCACGCCGGTGTAGCGCGGCAGCCAGTTCTCGACGATCTGTTCCTTGTCTTTCATCGTCTTCTTCTCCTCGTACGCGGCCATTCTCGCATGCGACCCGCCGCGCGCATGGAACGCGCCGCCGGTCGCAGCACGCACCGCGCGGCCGCGGGTACACTCGGGCGCTGTCGCACGTCGCCTTGCCGCCGTGCCCGGGGAAATCCATCCGTCCACACGTTTTCGGGGAGTTGCCGATGTCCCGCCTGTTGTCTGCCGCGCTCGCGGTCGCTCTGTTCGGTGGCTGTGCCACCACGTCCACGTCCGGCACACCTGCCGCGTCGTCCGACACCTCGCACGTCGGTGCGACGGCCTATGCCAGCACCTACGCGCCGATCGCGTCCGCGCCCGTGCTGATCGCCAATGCCACCGTGCTGATCGGCGACGGCCAGCGTCTCGAAGGCGCCGACGTGCTGCTGCAGGACGGGCGCGTCGCCGCGGTCGGCATCGGCCTCGACGCACCGGCGAACGCGCAGCGCGTCGACGGCACCGGCAAGTGGGTCACGCCGGGCATCATCGATGTGCACTCGCATCTGGGCGTGTATCCGAGCCCGGGCGCCAGCGCGCACAGCGACGGCAACGAGATGACCGCGCCCAATACCGCGCAGGTCTGGGCCGAGCATTCGGTGTGGCCGCAGGATCCGGGTTTCGGCGCGGCGCTCGCCGGCGGCGTGACGTCGCTGCAGATCCTTCCCGGCTCGGCGAACCTGATCGGCGGCCGCGGCGTGACGCTCAAGAACGTCGCCGCGACGATGGTCGCCGACATGAAGTTTCCCGGCGCGCCCTACGGCCTGAAGATGGCCTGCGGCGAGAACCCGAAGCGCGTCTACGGCCAGAAGGGTGGCCCGGCGACGCGCATGGGCAACGTTGCCGGCTATCGCGCGGCGCTGATCGACGCGGCGGAATACCGCCGCAAGCAGGCCGGCGATTCGCCGGGCAAACGCGACCTCAAGATCGAGACGATGGCCGGTGCGATGGATGGCGACATCCTCGTGCACATCCACTGCTACCGCGCCGATGAAATGGCGCAGATGCTGGACCTGGCCGACGAGTTCGACTTCAAGGTCACCGCGTTCCATCACGGCGTGGAGGCCTACAAGATCGCCGACCGTCTCGGCGCGGAAGGCGTCTGTGGCGCGCTGTGGGCCGACTGGTGGGGCTTCAAGATGGAGGCCTTCGACGGCATCCAGGAAAACATCGCCATCGTCGATCGCGCGCCGGGGGGCTGCGCGATCGTGCATTCCGATTCCGACGAAGGCATCCAGCGCCTCAACCAGGAAGCGGCCAAGGTCATTGCCAGCGCACATCGCGCGGGTATCGAGATCGCGCCCGAACACGCGATCCGCTGGCTCACGGAGAACGCGGCGAAATCGCTGGGCGTGCTCGAACAGACCGGCACGCTCACCGCCGGCAAGATGGGCGACGTGGTGCTGTGGAACGGCAATCCGTTCACCGTGTACGCGCTCGCGGAACAGGTATGGATCGACGGCGCGCACGTCTACGACCGCTTCGATCCGTCTCGTCAGCCGGTCTCGGATTTCATGCTCGGCCAGGGCGCCGCTGCCAATGGAGGTGCCCGATGAGCCGCCGTCTGCCCCGCGCGATGACGCGCCTGCTGGTCATGGGCATCGTCGCCTGCGCCGGCACCGCGGGCGCGCAGGATCTGCTGATCCGCGACGCGACCGTGCACACCGCGACCTCGAACGGCAGCTACGAAGGCACCGACGTGCTGGTGCGTGGCGGCCGCATCGCGGCGATCGGCCGCGCGATCAATGCCGACGGCGTGCCCGAGATCGACGCGGCCGGTCGTCCGCTGACGCCGACACTGTTCGGCGGCGTGACCGGCATCGGCATCGAGGAAGTGTCGGGCGAGCGCGGCACGCGCGACGATCGCCTGTCGCTCGGCGAGGCCAGCGACATGGCCGTGCGGCCCGAGTTCGACGTCACGCTGGCCTTCAATCCCGATTCGATCGTGATTCCGGTCGCGCGCGTCGAGGGCATCGGCTTCACCCTGATCTCGGCCGGCAGCGCCAGTTCGATCATCGGCGGCCAGGGCGCGGTGATGCGTCTGGACGGCAGCGTCGATCCGGCCGGCCCGAAGGTGCTGTATCTCTCGCTCGGCGCGGGCGGTGCGGGGCAGAGCGGATCGTCGCGCGCGGCGCAGTGGATGCTGCTCGACCAGTTGATCGACGAAGCGCGCGGCCGCCTGCCGGCGGATTCGCATGCCGCGTCGCTGACCCCGGCCGGCAAGCGCGCACTGGCGCCGTATCTCGACGGTCGCGGCACGATCGTCGTCGGCGTGAACCGCGCGGCCGACATCCGCCAGCTGCTGCGCTGGTCGAAGCGTCATGGCCTGCGCATCGCGATCCGGGGTGGCGCCGAAGGCTGGCGCGTGGCCTCGGAACTGGCGGCTGCCAACGTGCCGGTGTTCGTCGACCCGCTGGTGAACCTGCCGTCGGACTTCGACCAGATCGGCGCGACGATGGAGAACGCCGCACGCCTGCAGGCTGCCGGCGTACGCGTCGGCTTCGCCCAGGCCAGCGACGCCTCGCACAACGCGCGCAAGCTGCGCCAGCTCGCCGGCAACGCGGTCGCGCATGGCCTGCCGTGGGAGGCCGGTCTTGCCGGCCTGACGCGCGTGCCGGCCGAAGCGTTCGGCGTGGGCGATCGCATCGGCACGATCGCCGTGGGCCGCACGGCGGATCTCGTGCTGTGGTCGGGCGATCCGCTCGACGTCACCAGCACCGCCGACCAGGTGTGGTTCGACGGCCGCGCGATCGAAATGCGCTCACGGCAGACGGAGCTGCGGGATCGCTATCTGCGCCCGGCGACGCCGGCGAACGAGGGTGGACTGCCGCGGGCGTATCAGAAGCGCTGATGCGTTCCTGGCAGAGCCGATGATGTTGTAGCCCTCCCCCGTGCACGGGGGAGGGTTGGGTGAGGGCAAACCGTCAGTTCCGAGTGGACTCAGGTTCAAGACAGACATTCCCTGTGAACCGATCAGATCGCGATCGGATCGTGCGCCCCCATCCCAGCCTTCCACCCACAAAGGGCGCAATGCCCCGCGAGCGGGGGAAGGAGCCGTTCACAGCGCGCTTGAAGACTCAGGCGTGTCGTCGCACCAGCATGCGTGGGGCGTCAAAACCCACGCTGCGGCCCATCTTGATTCACTGTTTCAGCGCGACGTCCGGAATCGGATCGAACATGGACCGCAGCGCGTCCAGACAAGCGTCTGTTGAAAGCCGCTGGGATGACGCGCTGGCGCGGTGTGTGCGGACAGCCTCACACGTCCAACACGCTGCAATCGGACAGGTGGCCCCCACCCAACCCTCCCCCGCACGCGGGGGAGGACTTGAACGCATCGCGCAGTCTCCAACTCAACGCGCGTCCGCCGGAATCTCGTCCGGATCCGGATCCACCGCGAGCTTGCCGGCAATCAGCACCGCCTGCGTGCGGTTCGACGCACCCAGCTTGCGCAGCACCGCGGTCATGTGCGCCTTGACCGTCGCCTCCGACACGCCGAGCTCGTAGGCGATCTGCTTGTTGAGCATGCCGTCGCCGAGCATCTGCAGCACGCGGAACTGTTGCGGGGTGAGATCGCGCAGGCGCGCGGCGACGTCGTGTTCGCCGGGCGATACGCCCGCCGCGGACGCGGCCGCTTCCGGCACGAAGCGGTCGCCGTCGAGCACCTGCGCGACGGCGCGTGCCAGCGTTTCGGCATCGGCGGATTTCGGCACGAAGCCCGACGCGCCGTGGTCGAGCGCGCGGCGCATCACCGCCGGCTCCTCGCGCGCGGACACCATCAGCACCGGCAGTTGCGGGAACTGCGCGCGCAGGTGCACCAGCGCGCTGAAGCCGTGCACGCCGGGCATGTTGAGGTCGAGCATCAGCAGGTCGGCATCCGGTTCGGATTCGACCATCGCGTACAGCGCATCGACGTTGTGCGCCTCGCGCAGGCGCGCGTCCGGCACGGCGCGGGAAATCGCGCCGCGCAGTGCCTCGCGGAACAGTGGGTGATCGTCGGCAATCAGCAGGGTGGTCATCGGGTCAGATTCAGGGCTGCGGGATGTACCGCTCCTTGACCAGGGAGTCGACGACCGACGGATCGGCCAGCGTGCTGGTGTCGCCGAGCTGGTCGGGCGCATTCTCTGCGATCTTGCGCAGGATGCGACGCATGATCTTGCCCGAGCGGGTCTTGGGCAGACCCGGCGCCCACTGGATGTGGTCGGGCGATGCGGTCGGGCCGATCTCGCTGCGTACGTGCCGGACCAGTTCCTTGCGCAGGTCTTCGCTGTATTCCTCGCCGGCCTTGAGCGTCACGTAGGCGTAGATGCCCTGGCCCTTGATGTCGTGCGGGAAGCCCACGACTGCAGCCTCTGCGACCTTCGGGTGCAACACCAGCGCACTTTCCAGTTCCGCGGTGCCGATGCGGTGGCCGCTGACGTTGATCACATCGTCGACGCGGCCGGTGATCCAGTAATACCCGTCGGCGTCGCGGCGGCAGCCGTCGCCGGTGAAGTAGCTGCCGGGATACGCCTTGAAGTAGGTGTCGATGAAGCGCTGGTGGTCGCCGTAGACACTGCGCATCTGGCCGGGCCAGGAATCGGTGATGACCAGATTGCCCTCGGCCGCGCCTTCCAGCACCACGCCGTTGGCATCGACCAGTGCCGGCTGCACGCCGAAGAAGGGTTTGGTAGCCGAGCCGGGCTTGGCGTCGATCGCGCCGGGCAGTGGCGAGATGAGAATGCCGCCGGTCTCGGTCTGCCACCAGGTGTCGACGATCGGGCAGCGGCTGTCGCCGACGACCTCGAAGTACCAGCGCCAGGCTTCGGGATTGATCGGCTCGCCGACGCTGCCGAGCAGACGCAGCGAAGCGCGTGAAGTCTTCCTGACCGGCGCTTCGCCCTCGCGCATCAGCGCGCGGATCGCGGTGGGCGCGGTGTAGAAGATCGTGACCTGGTGCTTGTCGATGACGTTCCAGAAGCGCGAGACGTCCGGATAGTTCGGCACGCCCTCGAAGATCAGCGAGGTCGCGGCGTTCGCCAGCGGGCCGTAGACGATGTAGCTGTGGCCGGTGACCCAGCCGACGTCGGCCGTGCACCAGTACACATCACGGTCGCGCAGGTCGAAGATCGCCTCGTGGGTGTAGCTGGCGAACAGCAGATAGCCGCCGGTCGTGTGCAGCACGCCCTTCGGCTTGCCGGTGGAACCGGAGGTGTAGAGGATGAACAGCGGGTCTTCCGCGTTCATGCGTTCGGGTTCGCAGGTGTCGGGCTGCTCGTCGACGACAGCGTCGTACCAGCGATCGCGCGGCATCTGCATGTCGACCGCGCCGCCGGTGTAGCGCACGACCAGCACGGTTTCCACGGTGTTCGTGCCCGGCAGTTTCAGCGCCGCATCGACGTTCGCCTTCAAGGGCACGCGTTTGCCGCCGCGCAGGCCTTCGTCGGCGGTGATGATGAGCTTGCTGCCGCAGTCGGCGACGCGGTCGGCGATCGAGTTCGGCGAGAAGCCGCCGAAGACCACGCAATGCACCGCGCCGATGCGCGCGCAGGCGAGCATCGCGACGGCCGCCTCGACGATCATCGGCAGGTAGATCGTGACGCGGTCGCCCTTGCCCACGCCCAGGTTGCGCAGCGCGTTGGCCAGCCTGCAGACGCGCGCATGCAGATCGCGGTAACTGATGTGCAGCGCTTCGGTGTCGGGGCCGTCTGCCTCCCAGATCAGTGCGGTCTTGTCGCCTTTGGTCGCCAGGTGCCGGTCGAGGCAGTTGACGCTGACGTTGAGCTCGCCGTCCTCGAACCAGCGGATGCGGAAGTCCTGCAGGTCGTAGCTGACGTTGCGGATCTTCGTCGGTGGACGGAACCAGTCGAGCCGCTGGGCGGCCTCGCCCCAGAAGGCGTCCGGGTCCTGCACCGAACGCGCGTAGTCGCGCGCGTAGGCATCGGCGGTGATGGTGTCGGGACCGGCGAAACCGGCCGGCACGGGATGGATTTCTGCGGGGCTGGACATCGTGGGCACCTCCCTTCGTACACGTCCGGCCAGTGTGCCGGATTCGCCATCGCGCCACGCTAGACCTTGGTCTAACCGGGCGCGACGGATATCGACCAATGGCGAATGTGCGCGGGCGTGCGCAGCGTGCAGTCTGCGCGAAAGGACGCGTTCACGCGTGGGCGCTCCACCCGTTCCGCCCTGCTCCACTTGTTGACGTCCATCCCTTGGGAGGGGAGACCCGATGACACAGATCAAACAGGCACGTCCGCGCCTTCTGGCCGCAGCCGTGCTCGCCGCGCTCACCCTGCCCGGCGTCGCCTTCGCGCAGACCGCCAAGGAGCGCGAACTCGAGGCGCGCGTCGCCCAGCTCGAGGCGATGGTCCAGCAGCTGGTGACGCAACAGCAGCAGACCGAGACCGTGGTGACCGAGGTGCGCACGGCCCAGGCCGCGCAGCCCGCGCCCGCTGCCACCGGCACCGGCGCCGCCGCGCCGATCCAGGCGACGACGATCACGCCGACCGCCAATCCCGGCACCAGGTTCACCGTCGGCGGCATGATCCGCACCGACGGACTGGTCACCAAGACCACCGACGGCGACATCGCCAAGGGCACCGCGGGCCGCGATTTCTATGTGCCCGGCGCGATCCCGGTCGGCGGCGACGGCCCGGACACCTACTCGGACGCGCACCTGAAGTTCTCGCGCCTGTGGTTCGACGCCAGCACCGTGCTGGACTCGGGCGACAAGCTGGGCGCGCGCGTCGAACTCGATTTCTTTGGCGGCACGCTCGGCAACTCGGCGGCCACCAACACCTACGGCGCGACGCTGCGCCACGCCTACCTGACCTACAACGACTGGCTGGTCGGCCAGACCTGGTCGAACTTCATGGACACCAACGCCTTGATCGACGCGGTCGACTTCGTCGGCCCGACCGATGCGGTGGCGTTCGTGCGCCAGCCGCAGCTGCGTTACACCAGCGGCCCGTGGACGGTCTCGATCGAAAGCCCGGAGACCACCGTGCAGCCGTTCGGCGGCGGCGCCCGCGTGATCGCAGGCGACAACTCGGCGATCCCCGACCTCATCGCCCGCTACACCCACAAGGGCGACTGGGGCCACGTCAGCTTCGCCGGCCTCGCACGCCAGCTGAAGTACGCGCCCGTCGTCGGCGCCGAGAGCACCGATACCGGGTTCGGTGCGCAGGTCAGCGGCCTGGTCAAGCTCGGCGACAGCACCGACATCCGCTACCAGGTCAGCGGCGGCGAAGGCATCGGCCGCTACATCGGCCTGGCCACGATCCAGCAGGACGCGATGGTCGATTCGGCAGGCGACATCGATGCGTTGGGCGGCTGGGCTGGCTACGTCGGCCTGCGCCAGGTGTTCAGCCCGAAGGTCCGCGGCAACCTGTTCTACGCGCGTTCGCAGTGGGACAACGAAGCCGCGTGGACCGGCCTGGGCGTGACCCGCAAGGTCCACTCGGTGCACGCGAACATGATCTGGTCGCCGGTGCCCAAGCTCGACTTCGGCGTCGAGGCGATCTGGGGCGAGCGCACGCTCGAATCCGGTGCCGACGGCGAACTGATGCGCCTGCACACGATGGCCCGCTACTCGTTCTGATCCACCCGGCAGGGACGGCCACGCGCCGTCCCTGTCGCGTTTCACTGCCGCGTGCGAGCGGCCCCCACCGTTTCACCTGATCCGCGCCGCATGCAGCACGCCTGACCGGGTCGCCGGCACTCCGCCGGTCCCGACCACATCACGAACGCTTCGGAGGGGAAGCTTCCCATGTCCAGCACCACTGCAAATCCCACGCCTTCGCCGGCGCCGCTGACGAAAGGCCACAAGAAGGTCATTTTCGCATCGAGCCTCGGTACCGTCTTCGAGTGGTACGACTTCTATCTCTACGGCTCGCTCGCGATCATCCTGTCGCGCCAGTTCTTCAGCGGCGTCAACGAAACGACGGGCATGATCTTCACCCTGCTGGCGTTTGCCGCCGGGTTCTTCGTGCGTCCGTTCGGCGCGGCCTTCTTCGGCAGCCTCGGCGACCGCATCGGCCGCAAGTACACCTTCCTGATCACGATCATCATCATGGGCATCTCGACGTTCCTCGTCGGCGTGCTGCCCAACTACGCGTCGATCGGCATCGCGGCGCCCATCATGCTGATCGTGCTGCGCCTGGCACAGGGCCTGGCGATGGGCGGCGAGTACGGCGGCGCAGCGACCTACGTCGCCGAGCATGCGCCGCCCGGCAAGCGCGGTTTCTACACCAGCTTCATCCAGACCACGGCGACGCTGGGCCTGTTCCTGTCGCTGGCGGTGATCCTGCTGTGCCGCTGGCTGCTGGGCGTCGAGGCGTTCGAAGCCTGGGGCTGGCGCATCCCGTTCCTGGGTTCGATCGTGCTGCTGGGCGTTTCGGTGTGGATCCGCCTGCAGCTGAGCGAATCGCCGCTGTTCCAGGAAATGAAGGCGCAGGGCAAGGGCTCCAAGCAGCCGTTCCGCGATTCGATGAAGGGCGGCAACCTGAAGCTGATGCTGCTGGTGCTGATCGGTGCCACGGCCGGCCAGGCGGTGGTCTGGTATGCCGGCCAGTTCTACGCGCTGTTCTTCCTGCAGAGCATGCTCAAGGTCGATCTGACGGTGTCCTACCTGCTGATCGCCGCCGCCCTGCTGCTGGGCACGCCGTTCTTCCTGTTCTTCGGCTGGCTGTCGGACAAGATCGGCCGCAAGAAGATCATCATGGCCGGCTGCCTGATCGCGGCGGTGTCCTATTTCCCGATCTTCAAGGGCATCACCCACTTCGCCAACCCGGCGATCGAAGAGGCCAACGCCAATTCGCCGGCGGTGGTCGTGGCCGATCCCGCCACCTGCAGCTTCCAGTTCGATCCGGTCAACATCCGCAAGTTCACCAGTTCCTGCGATGTGGCGACCGCGGCGCTCGCACGCGCCGGTGTGCCCTACACCGTCCAGCCGGCGCCGGTCGGCAGCCTGGCGACGGTCAACGTCGGCGCCAACAGCGTGCAGTCGTACGAGGCCGAGGGCCTGGCAGGCGACGCCCTGAAGACCCAGCAGGGCAGCTTCGGCACCGAACTGCGCAGTGCGCTCAACGCTGCCGGCTATCCGGAGAAGGCGGACACCGCCCGGATCAATATCCCGATGACGATCCTGATGCTGTGGCTGCTGGTGATCTTCGTGACGATGGTCTACGGGCCGATCGCGGCGTACCTGGTCGAACTGTTCCCGACCCGGATCCGCTACACCTCGATGTCGCTGCCCTACCACATCGGCAACGGCTGGTTCGGCGGCTTCCTGCCGGCGATCTCGTTCGCGCTGGTCGCGGCCACCGGCAACATCTACTACGGCCTGTGGTATCCGATCGGCATCGCGATCATGTCGCTGGTGATCGGTACGCTGTTCCTGCGCGAAACCAAGGACATCGACATCACCAAGTAGGCGCGCCACGCGCGCGGGACCACGTCTCCCGCGCGATTCATCCCGACGCCGGCCCGAAAGGGCCGGCGTTCTTCGTTTCAGGGATTCGACATCTGCGTGTCGCCGGCCCGCGATGCGGCCGGATGATCGACGAACGCGCGGATCCGCGACGACACGCGCGGATTGCGGGGGCGCGGCGATTGCGATGCGTCTGGGCCTCCGCCCGGTCGAATCCTGGACGGTCGCCGAAGCCGCGAAGGTCTGGGGCGAGAGCCACGCGCGCTATTCGTCCGGCTCCAACCGCCGCGCCCCCGGCAAGCGCGCGCGCCGCCAACTCGGCCAGGCACCGCGCCAAGATGTCGGTCACGCGCCGGATCGAAACCGGAATGCCGCTGGATTGAAGATGACGCGGCCGGGCGCGATCAGAGCGCGTCCGGCACGATCCGCTGCGTTGCTTCGATGCGCAGCGCGCGCCAGACCAGCCAGATGAAGACGAGGAAGGCGACGAACGGATACGCCGCCGCCAGGCTCGACACCAGCTGCGCAACGACAGGATCGCCGCTCGCCTGCGCAACCCGCAGCACCATCACATCCGCGACGACGACGAGTGCGCCCATCGCCAGCACCGCGCCGCGCGCGAGCGGCGATGCGAGCGTGCGCGACAGATGCCAGGCCGGCAACAGGAACAGCAGCGACAGCACGGCCGTCCACGGCGCCACCGCATCCAGCAACGCACGCGACTGCGAAGCGTCGCCGGGATGTCGCCAGTGGCCCCAGAACGGACTGAGGAATCCGATCAGGTTCACCAGCGCCACGGTGGCGAGCAGCGCGACCAGCAACCAGCCGACGGCGCGGCGCAGATGCACGAGATGCGTCATGTCTTCCTCCTGAAGCGGATCCGATCGATCACCGCCCGAGGATACCAATGCAGATTCCGGCCACGTGGACGCCGCGCGGACATCGCGCACGTCTTCGTCCTGCGGACGCTGTTCGAATCCGTCCGCGTGCATGCGCGGGAGAACGCGCAATTACTTCTGCGGCGGTGCCGCCAGTTCGCGCGCGTCGAGAGAGCCGTCGCGATTGGTGTCCTGACGGTTGAACGTCGCCGCGAGCCTGGCCATGTGTTGCGCCAGCGTCACCGGCCGGCCCTTGCCGCCCGGCAGCTCATCGGCCGTGAGCACGCCATCGCCGTTGCGATCCATCCGGTCGAAGCCGTAACGCATCCACGCCTGGTACTCGGCGAGCGAGACGCGGCCGTCGCCATCGGCATCCATGTGCTCGAGATAGTCGGACGTGCGCGTGACCTGCGCAGCGGCGGCGGTGACCACGACGAGCGCGCACACCGCACACACTAGTGTCGCGGTCATGGCGCGCGGTTTCAGGCGTGCGCGCTCTGCAGCGAGTAGCCCTTGAGCCGGGCCGAGTACTCCTGCAGCGCGCGGATGCCGCTGGCCTCGGCCTCGCGGCACCAGGCCTGCAGGCTGTGCAGCGCTTCGCTGGCGTTCTGCGAACGCGCTTCGAGCAGGGCGGTCAGACGCGCGCGGTGTTCGACCAGCGTGCGAATGCGCGGGCGCTGTTCGACCCACTGCTGCAACTGCTGGCGTGCGTCGGGCTGCAGCCAGCGGCCGTCGTCGACCAGACCCTTGCGCAGCTTGCGCGGCAACAGTGCGCGCAGACGCGCACCGGCGGCCTGCGCCTCTTCGCGCAATGCAGGTTTCAGCACGTTGCGCTGGAAATCGGTCATCGCCTGGAAACGGTGCGCGAGCAGGGCGCGCATGGTGTCGGTATCCGGCACGTGGATATTGGGGCGGATGTCGAGCGACGGCGCGACGCGCAGCACCTTCGCCAGGCGCACCGATTCCAACCCCTTGATGACCGCCCAGCCGATGTCGAATTCCCACTTGCGCAGCGCGAACTTCGCCGAGCTGGGGAACGCATGATGGTTGTTGTGCAGCTCCTCGCCGCCGATCCACACGCCCCACGGCGTCAGATTGGTCGCGGTGTCGGTGGTCTCGAAATTGCGGTAACCCCACCAGTGGCCGAGGCCGTTGACGACGCCCGCGGCCCAGAACGGAATCCACGCCATCTGGATCGCCCACACCGCGACGCCCTTGAAGCCGAACAGCACGAAGCTCAGCAGCAGCAGGAAGGTCGGGCCGAGATTGGCGTGCGGCGTGTAGAGCTTGCGCTCGATCCAGTCGCTGGGCGCGCCCTTGCCGTACTGCTCGATGTCGGCGCGCTGCGCGCGCGCTTCGCGGTACAGCTCCACGCCCTGCCAGAACACGGTCTTGATGCCCTTGAAGCGTGGGCTGTGCGGGTCGTCCTCGGTCTCGCACTTCGCGTGGTGCTTGCGATGGATCGCCACCCACTCGCGCGTGATCATCGACGTGGTGAGCCACGTCCAGTAGCGGAAGAAATGCGCGATCACCGGATGGAAATCGACACCGCGATGCGCCTGGCTGCGATGCAGGTACAGGGTCACCGCGAGGATCGTCAGCTGCGTCACCACCAGCAGGTAGACGAGCATCGCCCCCCAGCCGAACTGCAACAGGCCACCGGACAGGAACTCGAGAATCGTAGAGGACATGGGCGCGTCGGAAAGGCGTGAACCCATGCATCATGGCGGCATCCCTGCCCCCTTTCCATCCCTCCGGCCACGTATGGACGACCTCGCGATTCAGACTCGCCACCTGCGTCGCATTCATGCGACGGCGCGGCGCGCATCCCCATGAACCGGAGCGCCACGCACCTTCTGGAACTGGATCGCGCCACGGTGCGCCGCGGCCCCCATGTGGCCCTGGATGCGCTCGATCTGACGATTCCGCTCGGTCGGCACACTGCGATCCTCGGCGCGAACGGCAGCGGCAAGTCCACGCTGATCCAGCTGCTGACCCGCGAGCTGCATCCACTGGCCCATGACGATGGCCGCGCGCCGGTGCGCGTGCTGGGCGCGCATCTGTGGGACGTCCGCAGCTTGCGTGGACGGCTCGGCATCGTGACGCAGCGCTTGCACGAGGACCTGCGCACGCTGCCGTCGCTGACCGCGGGCGCCGTCGTCGCCGGCGCGACCCTTGGCACGATTGCCGACAGCAGCGCGGCGGATCCGACGTTGCATGCGCGGGCATGCGCGGCGCTGCAGCGCATGCAGGCGGGGCATCTCGCAGAGCGTCGCTACGCCACGTTGTCGGCGGGCGAAGCACGGCGCGTGCTGCTGGCGCGCGCCCTGTTCCACGCACCGGCCGCGCTGCTGCTCGACGAACCGTCGAACGGACTCGATGTCGTCGCCCGCGCCCGCCTGATGGCGCAGGTCGGCGGCATCGCTCGCGCCGGCACCACGCTGGTGCTGGTCACCCACCACCTCGAAGAGCTGATCCCGGAGATCGGCCATGTGGTGCTGCTGCGCGCAGGGCGCGTGCTCGCAGACGGACCGCGCGAGGCCGTGCTGACCGACGCATTGCTGTCGCAGGCCTTCGACGCACCGGTGCGCGTGCGCCAGGATGCCGACGGCACGCTCGCACTGACGATGGCCGGCTAGCGTCGCGTTACGCATCAGATGTCGCAGGCTGCGCGCCGCAATCGGCGTGCAGCGCAAGGCGCCTGGCGCAGCCAATACCGACCGTCCTGGCAAGCCAAGCAACGCGACGATGCGCGCCGAGAGCAAGTGCAGACCGGCATCTGATGCGTAACGCGACACTGGGCGTCTCGGGCCCCGACGCCTGTCGGCGCGCCCTCGCGCGTGTCGATCCGTCCGCAGGACCCCGCCTCATGCCAGCGCGCCTGCCGGCTCGCGCTGTGCGATAGTCGGCGCGCATCACCGCTGCACCGCTGTCCGTCTTGGCATACCGACTCTGGGAGGGGTTTCCATGCTCGAGCAACACGGTTTGTGGCTGGCACTGGGCTGTGCCGCCATCGCGATTCTCTACGGCGTGGTCTCCGCCGGCTGGATCAACCGGCAACCCGCCGGCAACGCACGCATGCAGGAGATCGCAGGCGCGATCCAAGAAGGCGCACGCGCGTATCTCAACCGGCAATACCTGACGATCTCCATCGTCGGCGCGGTGCTGTTCGTGCTGATCGGCGTGTTCCTGGGCTGGGCCACCGGCATCGGCTTCCTGCTCGGCGCGGTGCTGTCGGGCGCGGCGGGCTACATCGGCATGAACGTGTCGGTGAAGGCGAACGTGCGCACGGCGGAAGCCGCACGCCGCGGCATCGGACCGGCGATGGACGTCGCGTTCCGCGGCGGCGCGATCACCGGCATGCTGGTCGTCGGCCTCGGCCTGCTGGGCGTGGCCGGTTACTGGATGCTGCTGCCGCGCTTCGGCATCGCCGGCGAAGCCGCGCTGCACGCGCTGGTGGGCCTGGCGTTCGGCAGTTCGCTGATCTCGATCTTCGCGCGCCTGGGCGGCGGCATCTTCACCAAGGGCGCCGACGTCGGCGCGGACCTGGTGGGCAAGGTCGAAGCGGGCATTCCCGAGGACGATCCGCGCAACCCGGCGGTGATCGCCGACAACGTGGGCGACAACGTCGGCGACTGCGCGGGCATGGCGGCCGATCTGTTCGAGACCTATGCGGTCACCGTGATCGCGACGATGCTGCTCGGTTTCCTGATGGCACCGACCGTCGGCGGCAATGGCGTGCTGTATCCGCTGGTACTCGGCGGCGCGTCGATCCTGGCGTCGATCGTCGGCACGTTCTTCGTCAAGGTGGGCGAGCCCGGCAAGAGCGGGGGCGGCTCGATCATGGGCGCGCTGTACAAGGGCGTCATCGTCTCGGGCGTCATCGCCGCCGCGCTGTTCTGGCCGATCACGATGCAACTGATGGCCGACAACGCGCACGGCGCGACCAACCTCTACTGGTGCGCACTGATTGGCCTGGTGCTGACCGGCGCGATCGTCTGGATCACCGAGTACTACACCGGCACGCAGTACGCGCCGGTGCAGCACATCGCGCAGGCGTCGACGACCGGCCACGGCACCAACATCATCGCCGGCCTCGGCGTGTCGATGAAATCGACCGCGATGCCGGTGATCGCGGTGTGCTTCGCAATCTGGGCGTGCTTCTCGTTCGCAGGGTTGTATGGCATCGCGATCGCGGCGACGGCGATGCTGTCCATGGCCGGCATGATCGTCGCGCTCGACGCCTATGGGCCGATCACCGACAACGCCGGCGGCATCGCCGAGATGGCGGAGCTGCCGTCGGAAGTGCGTGATGTCACCGATCCGCTGGACGCGGTGGGCAACACGACCAAGGCGGTGACCAAGGGTTATGCGATCGGCTCGGCCGCGCTCGCGGCGCTGGTGCTGTTCGCCGACTTCACCCACAACCTGGAAGCGAAGTATCCGGGCACCGAGTTCAGCTTCGACCTCGCGGATCCCGCGGTGATCATCGGCCTGTTCATCGGCGGGCTGATCCCGTACCTGTTCGGTGCAATGGCGATGGAAGCGGTCGGTCGCGCAGCGGGCGCAGTCGTCGAGGAAGTGCGTCGCCAGTTCCGCGAGATCCCCGGCATCATGACCGGCACCGCCAAGCCCGATTACTCGCGCGCGGTCGACATGCTGACGAAATCGGCGATCAAGGAAATGATCGTGCCGTCGTTGCTGCCGGTGCTGGTGCCGGTGGTCGTCGCGCTCGGCATGAACGCGCTGATGGGACCGGGCGCAGGCGTCCGCGCACTCGGCGGTTTGCTGATCGGCACGATCGTCACCGGCCTGTTCGTCGCCATCTCGATGACCACCGGCGGCGGCGCCTGGGACAACGCCAAGAAGTACATCGAGGACGGCAACTTCGGCGGCAAGGGCAGCGAGGCGCACAAGGCCGCGGTGACCGGCGACACCGTCGGCGATCCCTACAAGGACACCGCCGGCCCGGCGATCAATCCATTGATCAAGATCATCAACATCGTCGCGTTGCTGCTGGTCCCACTGCTGTAGCCGGCCCGATCCCGCACGACACCTTCGCCCTTCCTCCGTATGCGGGGGAGATGGGATGGGGGCGCCGCGGGCGCTGATCAGGATCATCGATACGACGCATCGGCGGCGCCGGGCGAGGCCGACTCACCCGCCCCCCGATTCGGCCACAATGGCCGCAGTCACCGCCGGAGCCTGTGCATGCGCCCCCACCGATCGCCAGCCCCGGCCGCCCTGCGCGCGCTCGCGCTCGCCCTCGCGCTGTGCCTGCCGCCACCAACCGCGATGGCGGCAGGGACCGCCGCCGAAGCATCCGCCGCGCGCGTGCCCACGCCCGCCGACCTCAAGCCCGGCGAGTACCTGTGGCATCCGGAGATCGCACCCGACGGCCCGGTCGTGCTGGTGGTCAGCCTCGACGAGCAGCGCGCCTACGTCTACCGCAACGGCATCGCGATCGGCGTGTCGACGATCAGTTCGGGCAAGACCGGCCACGAGACCCCGACCGGCGTGTTCACGATCCTGCAGAAAAACCGCGTCCACCACTCCAACCTCTACAACAACGCGCCGATGCCGTTCATGCAGCGGCTGACCTGGGACGGCATCGCCCTGCACGGCGGCAGCCTGCCCGGGCATCCGGCCTCGCACGGCTGCGTCCGCCTGCCGCAGCAGTTCGCGGAACTGCTGTTCGGCGTCACCCGCAACGGCGATACGGTGATCGTCGCCGACGCCAGGGCGTCCGCGGCCGGGCTGGTGCATCCGGCCGTGCTCGCGCCGGTCGCCAGCGGCGGGCAGCCTGCCGCGGCCGCAGGCAAGGGCGTGGTCTGGACCCCGGAGGCCAGTCCGGATGGGCCGGTCAGCGTGCTGGTCAGCCTCGCCGATCATCGCGTGTTCGTGCTGCGCAACGGCGTGGCGATCGGCGAAGCGCCGCTGCAGGTCGAGCCCGGGTTCGCGGTGCACGGGTCGGTCCTGATGGTCGCCGGCGATGCGCAGATGCCGAAGCCGGACGCAACGGGGGGCACCCAGCCCAGCCGCCACTGGGCGGCCTATCCGGTGCTCGGCGTCGATGCCGACTCGCTGGCCGCACTGCAGCTGCGGCTGATGCAGCGTCCGCTGCAGGTCGACCCCGCGTTCGCCGCAGCCGTGCAGGATATCCTGGCGCCCGGTTCGACCCTGCTGCTGACCGACCTGCCGGCGGTCCGCGCCACCCCGGCCGGGCAGTCCTGGGCGCCGGTGCTGGAATCCGATCCGCCTGCAGACACGCCCCCAACGTCGCCCGGCGGCTGAACGGCCCGAGCGCAGCACATCCGGACCGCCCGACACGTACCGTCCGGGCGGCCCCTGGTTGATATCCTCAGCCCATGCGCCCGCTTCTTCTCGCTTCCGCCGTCGCCGCACTGGCCACGGCCGGCTTCGCCGACCGCACGTCGGCCGCCGACCGTGTCGCCATCGCCACGCCGTCCGCCGTGCCGGCCAGCGATCCCCTGCTCGACACCCTGGCGCGCAGCGCGCCCAGGCTCGACCGCAAGGTGCTGCAGCTCGCCACCCGCGCGCTGGCCTGCGCGATGCGCCAGCCGCATGCGCGGCCGGCGACGCTCAGCGTCATCGACTACTCGCTGCCGTCCACGCAACCGCGGCTGTGGGTATTCGATCTGGCCCGCAACACGCTGCTGTTCGAGGAATGGGTCGCACACGGGCGCAATACCGGCGAGAACCTCGCCACCCGGTTCTCGAACCGCGAAGGCAGTTTCATGTCGAGTCTGGGTGTGTTCCTGACCCAGGAGACCTACCACGGCCAGAACGGGTACTCGCTGCGCCTGCAGGGGCTGGAACCCGGCTTCAACGACCGGGCCCGCGAACGCGCGATCGTGATCCACGGGGCGCCCTACGTGAACCCGCTGGCCGCGACCGGACAGGGCCGGCTCGGCCGCAGTCTCGGCTGTCCGGCGGTGCGTCCGGCGATCGCGCGCCAGCTCATCGACACGATCCGCGACGGATCGCTGGTGTTCGCCTATTACCCGGATGCGGACTGGCTGCGGCAGTCGCAGCTGCTCGACGCCGGTTGCGGCGGCACCCACCATACGCAGGCCGATGTGCAGCCCGCGCACGCCCACGCGCCTAGCCTTCGATGAAGCGCCTTGCGGCCACGTCGAACCACGGCGTGCACAGCAACTGCTGGTCATCGGCATACGCGAAATCGGCCTGCCAGGTCACGCGGCCATCCACCGTCTCCGGCTGGAACATGCGCGCCTCGTCGAACGGTGCCACGCCCAGACACCAGCGCAGCTGCAGCGGCGGATCGCCCGACCACTGCGAGAACGTGAACCCGGCCTCGTCGCTGGCGCCGGGATCGAGCCGGCGCGCCAGTGGCGTCGGCGGCACGGTCGGCGACGGCTGCGGCAACGCGCGGGCGCCATGCAGCAGGGTCACGCGCCCTGGTGCGTCGTCGCGTGCGACCGGCACGCCGATCGCGCCGGGCGTCTGACGCTTGGTCAGCACGGCGTGGCGGTCGCCACGGTCGAACACGGCCAGCGCGACATCGCCGGCGTTGTGCAGCCGGTAGCGCACATGCAACGCACCGTCGTCGCGCGGCTCGAACGTGGCCTGGAGTTCGACGCCTGCGGCGCTGACACCGGTACGGGCATTGTCGTCTGACGTCATCGTGGGTCTCGCTTCGTCGGTCGCCGCATGCAGCAGCGGGGCGCAGAACAACAGCGGCGCCAGCCAAGCAGCTGGTCCCCGGGCATGGGAACGGGCTGCACGCAGCGCGTGGCGATCATCCGATCCGCCGCCGATTGTGGCATTCATCGGTTGTGGTCTCCCAGCGAGACGGGGTGGCGCGCCTGGGCACGCCACCCCGCCGGTTTCCGCGGTTGCACGGGTATCAGAGTGCGTAGCTCGGGCGGTCCGGCATGCCCAGTTCGCGGCGGAGACCGTTCTCGGTCAGGTGGATCGGATTGTGGGTGATCGCGCCAGAGCCGTCGAAGTCGTAGGGCGTGGCGCTGGTCTCCAGGCCCACGGCCTGTCGTTCGGCATTGGGCACGCGACCGCTGTCGGGCCCTTCACCACGGTACGTGCCCTGCAGGAAGGTGCCGTTGACGCCGTTGTAGGCGTGCGACATCTCATGGAACAGCACCACCGACGGCGCCGGGAACGCATCCATGTGGAAGGACGGGTTGTAGCTGATGGTCACGTCGCCCCCGGCGCCCGGACGGCCGTTGACGATGTCGGCGTCATTGCTGAAGGTCTGGGCGTAGCCGTTGTCCTCGTTCGACAGTTCCTGGATCGTCACCACATTGCCCTTGGCCTCGGCGGCCTTGTCGAACTCGGCCAGCATCTGCTGTCCATTGGGCGAGGCGCGCAGGAAATCCAGCTCCGACTGCATGCGCTGGACGAAAGCGTCCGAGCCCTTCACGCTGATGCCGCGGTCGCCGACGCTGTTGTCGATCTCGACGTTGACCACGGTCGGCCTGGTGCCGGTCGCGGCATTGATGAGGTCGCCGACCTCGGCGTACACGTTGGTCTCGGCATGCGCACCTTCCACGGTGTCGGCGCCGCCGCCGGCGTAGACCGTGGAGCGGCCCTCGCCGACGTTGACGAGGTCATCGCCCAGCCCGGCGGAGATGATGTCGAACTCGCCGCCGCCGTGGATCACGTCGTCGCCGCGGCCGCCCTCGATGTAGTTGGTGCCCGAGCCGGCGTAGATGGTGTCGCTGCCGTCGCCGCCGTAGATCACGTTCTCGCCGCTGCCGCCGTGGATCTCGTTGGTGCCGCCGGTGGTGTGGATGTCATTGCGGCCGCTGCCGGTCAGCTTGATGACGTCGTCGCCGTTGCCGCTGGCGATGCGGTTGTCGCCGTTGCCCTCGACCAGGATGTCGTTGTCGCCGTCGCCGGCGTCGACCACGATGTTGACGTCGACGTTGGGCGCGACCTTGATCGTGTCGTTGCCGGCGCCGGTGCGCAGGGTCAGCTCCTGGCCCTGGGCCAGCGACACCTCGTAGCTCTCGCCGTTGACGGTGACGTCGAGGGTGCCGTCGTCGCGCTGGGTCACGCCGACGTCGTCGTTGCCGCTGCCGGTGGTGAAGACCACCTGGTCGCGGCTGATGTAGCCGCCTGCGTCGGTCCGCTCACGCGCGATCGAGACCTGGTCGTCCTTGTGCAGCGGATCGACCTGGACCGGCTTGCCGTCCGGCGTGCTGCCGGTGGTGCGCTCGCCCGGGTTGGTGCCGCCGCCGTCGATCTCGATCGCGCCCAGCGGGGTGCGCTGCGGCGTGTCCCGGCTGGATACCCCGGGGCCATCGGCCGTGTCCTTGATGTCGGCGTCGTGCCCCGGCCCGCCCGGGCCTTGTGTGGGCTCGCCGCCGGGGCCCTGCAGGTGGCTGTCCGGGGCCAGCGGATTCTCCCAGTAGCCCTGGGTCGAGGCATGGGACGGCAGGGCGGCTGGATTCAAGCTGTCGAGGGTGGTCATCGGCGGGACACCTGTATCGGACAAGGAAAGTCGGATCCATATGTACGCATCCGTATGGGAACTGACCAACTAGGGCGTACCCGAGGCCCGCCGACGCGCCGGCGGTTTCCAGGGCAACCAATCCCCCCGCAGCCGGGCTGCGCGCTGCGTCGCAGCATCGTTGCGCGTAAACTTGCAGGCCTCCTTTTCGCCAATGGAAACGCAGACACATGGGCCTGGACTCCGTCCCCACCGGCAAGAACCCGCCGGACGAAATCAACGTCATCATCGAAATTCCGAAGGACGCCGAGCCGGTCAAGTACGAGGTGGACAAGGAAAGCGGCGCGATCTTCGTCGACCGCATCCTGTCCACGCCGATGCGCTACCCCTGCAACTACGGTTACGTCCCCAACACCGTCTGCGGCGATGGCGACCCGGCCGACGTGCTGGTGGTCCTGCCGCTGCCGCTGATTCCCGGCTCGGTGATCCGCTGCCGTCCGGTCGGCGTGCTGAAGATGACCGACGAGGCCGGCAGCGACGAGAAGATTCTCGCCGTACCGGTGGAGAAGGTGTTCGGCGGCTATGCGCACATCAGCGACATCGAGCAGGTCTCGTCGCACTGGCTCGAGCGCATCGGCCACTTCTTCGAGCACTACAAGGATCTCGAGAAGGGCAAATGGGTGAAGATCAGCGGCTGGGGCAACGCGGCGGAAGCCAAGGCGCTGCTCAACGATGCAATCGCCGCCTACGCGGCCGGGTAAGCATCGCGACGGCGTCTCCGCCGTCACAGTTTGCGACACGCCGCCCATACCGGAGCGGCGTGGTTGCTACCATCTTCGCGAGTCGACACCACCGTGTGTGTGCCGCGGCGATCAGGGGATCTTCATCGTGCGTATTCTGTTCGTAGGCGGCGAAGACAGCCTGCCGTCCGATCTCATCGACCTCGTGTCCGACATGGACGGCAGTTGGCGGGTCCAGCGTGCGGCAGACGGCGCCACCGCCACGTCACTGATTGCCGATGCGCCACAAGATGTCGTCGTGGTCGCGCCGACACTGCCGGACATGCCGGTCGCCACGCTGTTCGGCCAGGTCCGCACCCTCCGCCCCGAAACCTCGCGCATCGCAGTGATCGGTGGCCAGCCTCCGGTGCGCGTGCTCTCGCTGGCGCACCGGTTCCTGCCGATGCCGGTCGACGAGGCCCAGTTGCTCGAAGCGATCGGCAGCCTCGAGGAACTGCGCGAACTGCTGGCCGATCCGACGCTGCGCGAGCGGATCGGCCAGATCGAGAAGCTGCCGTCTCCGCCGCAGACCTATCTGGCACTCGCGCACGCGCTTGAAGCCGATGACGACAGCAGTGCCAACGACATCGCGCAGTTGATTTCCCGAGATCCCGCGATCGCGGCCAAGGTGCTGCAGTTGTGCAACTCTGCTTACTTCTCTGCCGGCCGCACCATCACCGACCTGCGTTCGGCGGTGACCCGGCTGGGCATGGCGACGATGCGTGACCTGGTGCTGGCCAGCGAGGTCTTTGCGCACGCGGCGCGCAGCGATCTCGACCGTCCCGCGATGCAGCGGCGCGCACTGGTGGCGTCACAGCTCGCCCGCCGAATCCTGCCCGAATCCAGCGCCGAACTCGGCGCCACTGCCGCGCTGCTGGCCGACATCGGCCTGCTGCTACCGGGCATCCGCGACGAACGCGCGCCGGCCGACACCCAGCCTGCCGATGCACCGGGCCATACCGAAGCCGGTGCGTATCTGCTCGGTTTGTGGGGCCTCCCGATGCCGATCATCGAGGCTGTCGCGTTCCAGCGCGATCCGGGCCGCGCCGGCACACGCAGCTTCTGGATCACCGGCGCGGTCCACGTCGCGACCGCACTGGCGGCCGCCGAACCCGTGCGCGAGGACTATCTCCAGCGCACCGGCGTCCTCGACAGGCTCGAGGGCTGGCGTGCGCATGCCGAGCGCCTGCGGGGCCTGGAGGAAGCGCAGCCCGCGTGACGGCGGGGCAACAACACGCACGTTGCTTCCCGGCGCGGGAAGCAACGCGCGCCCGCAGCCGCTGACGCGTCCCGTGTCGAGTACTGCGCCGGACCGGGCCGGTAACACCTTTTTGGAGCAACGATTGCATTCAGCCACACGAGCAGCGATCGGCGCCCGCAGCCCATTCGCCCGACGCACTGGCGCGAGCGCATCGGCCACTTCTTCGAGCACGACAAGGATCCCGAGAAGAGGGAGTGGATCAAGATTGACGGCTTGGAGGACGCCGCATCGGCGAAGGCCGCGCTCGTCGAGTCGATGGCGCGCTACAAGAACGAAGCTTGATTGTCGCGTGGCCTGTGCCACGTGGACATGCGAAAGGCCGCCCCCGGGCGGCCTTTTTGTGGCGAAGCGCGTGGCCTGCAGAACGTAGCCGGCCACACAAAACTACGGCCCCTTTCGGGGCCGTAGCGGATCACACAGGACTTCGATGGATCAGAAGCGCTGCTGGTACTTCATGTAGACCATGCGGCCGATGTCGAAACCGCCGTAGTACGAGTACTGGCTGTTCGGCTGCGAGTACAGCACCTGCCCCTGGCGGTCGAACACGTTGTTGGCACCCAGCGAGATGGTTGCATTCCATGGCGCCCGGTAGCGGACCTGCACGTCGTTGAACGTGTTCGATCCCGTCTGGTTGAGAGGCTGCGCACCGGTGTCGGGGGCGATGTGGTTCGGCAGGCTGCACTCGGGACCACCTGTCTGGTCGTACGCGCAGTTCTCCTTGATGCTGGAGAAGTAGCGCATGCCCCAGGTCGCACCGAAATCGCCGTAGTCCCACGTCAGCTGCAGGTTCGAGCGGATGCGGAAGTTGCCGCCGAAGCCGGTGTACACCTGTGTCGGGTTCTCGCCGGTGTCGTCGACCTGCTCGTTGAGGAACGAGGTGTAGGTGGTCTGCCAGTTCACGCCGAAATCGCCGTATGCGGTTTCGCGCAGCCGGTAGTTGACGGCCAGGTCGTAACCCTCGGTCTCCAGCCAGCCGGAGTTGAGCATGCCCCACTGCGCATCGACGATTTCACCGGTGGTCGCATCGCGGGTGAAGAAATCGCAACGCGACGCGATGCCGCGCTGGTAGCAGTCGTCGAGGATCAGCGTGAGCGCATCGTTCCGGATCGAGTTTTCGATGCGGATATTCCACCAGTCGAGCGAGATGTCCAGGCCGTCGACGAAGTTCGGGCTGTACACCAGACCCAGGGTCTTGGTGACCGTGGTTTCCGGCAACAGATCGGGATTCGCGCCCGTCATGAACATCGCGTTGGACTGCGAATTCGGCGTCTCCGCGAGGCCGCCGCCCTGGCGGACCTGGCGGTACGTCGCCGCATTCGCCAGATCGGCATCGCAGCGCGCAGCCGTACCGGCATTGCTGAGACGGTTGCCGAACAGCGTGTCGCAGGGATCGGTGTAGTAGGTGTAGGTGCCTGCCAGGCCACCGTACAGATCGCCGATCACCGGCGCGCGGAAGCCTTCACCGTAGTTACCACGGACCAGCAGTTGCTCGATCGGCCTCCAGGTGAAGCCGCCCTTGAGGTTGGTCGTGTCACCGAAGGTGTCGTAATCCGAATAGCGGCCCGCGACATTGATCGTCAGTTCCTGCGCACCCGGCAGATCCCGCAGCAGCGGCACATTGAACTCGGCATAGACCTCGTCCAGGCTGTACTGGCCCTGGGTCAGACCGGCTGCGTTCGAGGTCGTGGTGCCGTTCTGCATCATGGCGTCCGGCGAATACAGCGCCGACTCCTTGCGATGTTCGACGCCAGCGGCGAAGCCCAGGGGGCCGGCCGGCAGCTCCACGATCGAACCGGAGATATCAGCCGAGAACACTTGCGTCTCCGACTCCGAAAGCGACTGGTTGCGCGCGAACAGGTAGCTCTGGACATCTTGGGCGGACAGGCCGTTCGCATCACCGGCGCCGAAGTTCGCCAGCGGATTCCACGGCGTGCACTGGCCGGGACTGGTGCCCAGCGCGATCGGGTTCGCAGCCGTGCCGCATTGCACTACACCATCGGCGTTGAGGAACGAGGGGCCCAGCGCCTGCTCGGTATTGATGAGGTTGAAGTCGCCGTAGCCGACCTTCGAGCCCTCATTCTTGTTGTACATGTAGCCCACGTTCCAGTCGAAGAAGCGCTCGCCCACTTCGAATGCGCCCTCGAACGCAGCCGAGAAGCGATAGGTCGTCAGACTGTTGGTGGTGACGCGCGGCACTTCCCAGCCACGACGGAAGAACTGGGTCGTCTGGGGCGTCGCATACCCGTGCTGGTTGCCCAGCGGGTTGAAGTAGCTGTCGACGCTGAGCGGAGTGCCCCAGGCAGCACTCTGGAACGGATAGCCCGCGACCTGCACTTCGGTTTCGCGGTTGTTGTACAGCGCGTCGGAAACGAACGACACATTGTCGGTGACGTCGAATCTACCCTGCACATAGACCGAGCGACGCTCCATACCGCTCTTGAGCATCATCTGCTCGTTGGAGTTGGCGTAATCATCCGGATTGACCGTTCGGTGGTAGTCGCCGAAATCCAGCGGGTTGCCGCCGCGATCGAGTGTGTAGTTGCGCGAGAGGATCGGCGTGCCATCGGCATTCGTGCCGATCTGATAGGCGGGACCATTGCTGATCGTGCCCCACTGACTCACCACGCTGCGACCGGCCAGCGGATGATAGGGGCCGTTGCCGTAACGGCTGTACTCACGATCCTTCGCCCAGACCGGATCTTCCTTCGAGTACTGTGCGCTGAACAGCAACGAACTGCGCTCGCCGGTCGAGCCGATGGTGAAGTCACCCGTGGTGATCGCGCCATCGCCCTGCGTGTTCTGGCCGAAGTAGCCGTTGGCTTCGGCGCCGTCGAAGTTCTTGCGCGTGATGATGTTGACCACGCCGGCAACGGCGTCCGAACCGTAGATCGTGGATGCACCGTCCTTGAGGATCTCGAGGCGCTCGACGATCGAGGACGGGATCGATGCGACGTCCTGCAGACCCTCGGCGTTCACGCCCAGACGCTTGCCGTCGAGCAGGATCAGCGTGCGGCTCGGACCGAGGTTGCGCAGATCGATGTAGGAACCACCGGCGCTCTCGTTCGATGCAAGCACGGAGGAGCGGCTGAACGACGGGCTGCCGGCTGCGGAGATGTTCTGCAGGATGTCGGCGACGGACTGGAAGCCCTGCTCTTCGATCTGCGCGCGGTTCATGATGAAAACAGGCTGCGCCGTTTCGGTCTCGACCGAACGGATGCGCGAGCCCGTGACCTGGATACGGTCGAGTTCGGTGGTACCGCTCGCGGACTGCTCCTGCGCGAACGTGACCGCCGGAGCGAAGGCGGCGAGGATCGCGGCCGGCAGCAGGCCCTTCCGCAGTGCGGGAGTGCGAAGGTTCTTCAAAATTCTCTCTCCAGAGTGTGTGCGTTACTGACGCGTTAAGACGCCATTGCACGTTACGTCTGGAACGACCCACACCGCCTTG
The DNA here is from genome assembly GCF_021191705.1 of Proluteimonas flavola. Taxonomy (GTDB): domain Bacteria; phylum Pseudomonadota; class Gammaproteobacteria; order Xanthomonadales; family Xanthomonadaceae; genus Luteimonas; species Luteimonas flavola. The sequence continues at coordinate 47,011 of NZ_JAIWPU010000017.1, read as the reverse complement.
CCGGTACCAGTCGCTGTCTTTGCCGAATCAGGCGCCTCGGTGAGGCGCGCCGCGCTGCCGCGACATCCGTCACATCGTCATGTTAAGCGGATGCGTGCATTTCGTTGGCTTTGTCGGCCTGCGCGCGGCGCACACTGCTGCGATAGCGACTCGCCGGCACGCCGTGATGATTCTTGAACGCGCGCGCGAAGCTGCAACAGTTGTCGAAACCGCTCGCGGCCGCCACTTCGCCCACCATCATCGAAGTGGTGTCCAGCAACTGCGCCGCCCTCTCCAGTCGAAGACGAACCGAAAGCGCCTGCGGGCTCTCGTCGTACAGGGCATGGAAGGCCTTGGAGAAGTACCAGCTGGAGAAGCTGGTGAGGTCGGCGAGTTCGCTGATCCGCACCACACGGTCCGCGTTGCCCTCCAGATACAGGCGTGCGCGTTGCATGCGACCGAAGACCTGCCGCTTGCGGCTGCGCGAGCGGCCCGGACACCGGCGCACGCGCGCGGCGAGATCGCGTTGCACATGCGCGAGCTGCAGCAGCAAGGGGCGTACCGACAACGCGTCGCCTGCCGTATGCGCCGCCTCGCGCCAAAGGCGCAGCAGCGTGCGCAGTTCGCGGCTCGGCAGGCGGCCGCGGCCCGCGTAGAGGCTGCCGTCGTTCAGCGCCTGCAGGGATTCGAGCGCACGCGCGTCCAGCGCGATGCCGACGCAGAGACCATGCGGTCCGCTCTGCACCAGCGGCGTCGACTCCTTCTCGAATGCCATCCAGTCGCCGCGACGCATGCGGAAACGGCCTTCGCGTGATTCGATCCAGCCGTCGCCGCGCACCTGGATCCAGAGATTGAAGGCCGGTGCCGAAACCTGCACGTTACCGAGGCGTGCCGTACCGATGCATTGTGCGGCGCGCTCGAGCGTCTCGAACCCAAGCATCTGGCCACGCACGGCCCATAGACAATTCGACATCCCGGCACCCTGTTCGCTTTGAAGGCGACCGTTTTGCCGGGTCTGCGCATGCATTGCCCGAAATGGGCACTAGAGTTTGCCGAAATCGAGGCGAAGACGGTTCCGAAAGACTTACGAAATCATTTTCCTCAACGATATCAGCCACTTGAATATTCCGGTCGGCGCGTGACGTGCTTGGGGCACCGGCATGAAGCCGATGTCGCTCCCGTCTTCGGAGGCCAGAGAGACATAGGAGGCACTGCCATCGAACGAGAATCCGTTGGTCGCACTCCGCGTGACGGGGTCGATGCATTCGTCGCCATCGGCGGCCAGACCGTGGGTTTCGATCCGGTATCTGGACAACCGCGCCCAGCAGGCCGGCGTCGCGTCGAGGTAGGCAAGGCGTCCATCCCCCGCCAGCGACCAGCTTCGATAACGCCAGCGCGACGGCATGGTCTCGCTCAGGCGGATGATCCCGCCTGCGTCCAGCGATGGCGCCGCCGCCCATAGTCCATTGGCATCGAGCCGGGTGTAGAGCACCCGGCCGCGCGCCGCGTCGAACCGGACCTGTGACACGCCATCGATATGCCCCTGGGGCTGCCATGTCGCGCGGTCATAGGCGACCAGCGAGGTGCCGCCGTCCGCACCGCCTTCTTCGAGGACGAACACCGTGTTGCCGGGGCCATACACCGCTTGCGCCGGGCGATCGCCCGGCACATCGAGCCGCGCGATACGTCCGCTCGTGGGCTGGACCTCGAGAATCACCGGCGAATTGGCGGCATCGAGCGCGGTCACCAGGAAGCGGCTCGAATCTGCCGACCAGGCCGGTGCCTGCCGCGTGTCCGGCCGGACCCCCTCGATGGGCCGCAACGATTCGGGCGCACCGAGCCGCGCCCACCACAGTTCGAAGCGTCCGGCCCGATCGGACGTGAACACCATCTGCTCCCCGTCCGGCGCGAGCGTCGGCTGGGCGTCGCGACCGGACGAGGTGAACAGCTGATGCCACTCGCCACTCGCCGTGTCCACGCGGTAGATGCCGAACTGGGGCTGCCGATGCACGAAGGCCATCATGCCGGTGCTCGCCGAGATCGAAGGCATCTGTGCATCGTCGATGCCGAGATCGACGATGGCGCCACTGTCGACATCGGCGCGATAGAGGCGCGCCTCGCTGTCGACACGCAGGCCGAACACCATCGCCTGGCCATCCGGCGCCCAGGTCCAACCGCGGAGCTCGGCGCCCAGGCGGGTCACCTGCTGCGGCGCGCCGCCCTCGACCGGCACCCGCCACAAGTCGCCCATCTGCGGGTTGCGGATGAATCCGATCCACCGGCCATCGGGCGATACCCGTGGCGCGAAATCGATATCGCCCGGCGCGCCCGCGTAGTCGAGTTTGCGCCACCGTCCGGCCACCGGATCGAGAATGCGAAGACGCCCCGCGTCCCCTGCGCCTGTCATCGTGCCGAACAGCAGGCCGGTGCCGTCAGGCAGCCAGTCGAAGCTCAACAGGTCGCTGCCGTCGCAGCGCGCGATTTCCCGTTCGTCGCCCACACCATTGGCGGATACCAGCAGCATGCGACACGCGCCGTCGACCTCCCATCGCGCGAACGCGATCTCGCGACCATCGGGCGACCAGGCCGGCAGATCATCGCGTGCGCCCGATGGGGGATGCGACAGCGCGCGCGGCGCCGCGCTCGAGGTCGTCTGCACGAGGATCGCCGACTGCTGCGTGGCCTCGCCTGTGCCCGATGCGGAGTAGGCCACCATCGATGCATCGGGCGACAGCGAAGGCGACAATGCGAAGCCGGTCGCGCCGGTGATGAGGCGATAGGGCCGGCTGACCGGCGCAGGCCCCGGGGCAGCCACAACCGCATCACCCGAGAGACGCGCCGACTCGATGGTCACCCAGAGCCCGCCTGCGACCAGCGCGACCAGCGCCAGCACGGCGAGGGCGAGCAGCCAGACTCCGCGCCGCAACGTGAAATGCCGCGGCCCGGCCGCCGGCGCCGCTGCCACGAGTTCCTGCAACGCAGCAGCATCGAGTGCGGGATCGGTCGTTCTCGCTGTGGCAACGCCCATGCCCGGCGCAGGGTCGGACGCCAGTACCTCGACGGGCACGGTCAGGCGATAGCCGCCTTTCGCGATCGTCTCGATGTATCGCTTGCCGGCCTCCGCACCGCCGACGCCGGCGCCGAACGCCTTGCGCAACTGGGTGATCGCCTGGGTGAGGACATCGTCGGTCGGCAGCGTATCGGGCCAGACTTCGGCCAACAGTTCGTTGCGTCCGACCACCGCGCCGGGCACGCGCGCCAGCATCCGCAGCACGCCGATCGCCTTCGGCGTGACGCGACGGGATCCGCGCGCATCGGGCATGAGGATCTCGCGCGTCGCAAGATCGACGACGCCGTCGCCCACGCGAAGACGCAGGGGCGCCAGCACGTCGGTAGACATCGGATCGGACATCGGAACACCAGCAGGCAGGCGAGGGAGGGTAGCCAAGGCAGGCTGAATGACGTGCAGCCTGACGCCAGATTCCGCATGGCGCGCGGGCCGCAGGTCATGGTTCGGGCACCGCCCCGGGTCTGCCCCAGGCTGCCGGCAGGCCCGCGGCGCCTTAGTGTCATGTGTTTCCATGACAGGACTTCAATGCCGATGGACGTGACCGCCACACAGCCCGACCAGCCGCCGAGCACATGGGCAGGCGCGGGCGCGCAGGCCTGGAACAGTGCAACCGATGGCGCGATATGCCGCGATGCCATCGACAGCCACATCGAAACCAGACTCGATGCCGGCGAACTGACCGGTTTCCTGTCCGAAACCGGTGATGCCGTCACGCAGGCAGAGCGCAGCCCGGTGTTCGCAGACGAATTCGCGCCATTGCTCGGGGACATCCGCGACGCGCTGTCGGCGCTGCCGTCGCACGCCCTCTCACGGGTCGAACGCGATGCGTTGGAAGCGTCCATCGGGCGGATCGACACCTATCTCGACAGCGTCGAGACGCCGGGCGGTCCCGACGGCGCAGCCGAAGTGCCCGGCGGCGGGCTCGAGGCCCACGAGGACGTCGGCGGCCACCTGATCGAACGACATGTCGGCAAGAGCGAGCAATGGCTGCTCGACCGCGTGAGCCGCGACAACATCAGCGCCGCGTCCAGCTTCCGCGACCTGCCGGAAGCCGAGCACTTCGTCTCCGCGACCATTGCCGACCACCAGTCGCGGGTGGACGCCTGGGCCGCTGGCAGCGGCGGCAACCGTCTGGTCATCGACACCACCTTCGACGCCAGCACCGGCATTTCGGTCGCTCGCGGCGACACCAGCGCAATCGACGTGTTCTCGGTCCGGCTGGTGCTGGAGCGTTCGAACCAGCTCGACATCGGCTATAGAATCGTGACCGGCTATCCCAACAAGCCCTGACCGAGTTTCTGGCCTGATGCACGCATATCCGACGCTGGAAAACTTCTTCGCCGCCTACTTCCACCAGGACTGGGCGATGGAGCACGACACGCCCGACGCGGTGGTCGCCTGTTACCGTGACGGCGAATCGCCGGAACAGGTGTCGCGCGCGCGCGCCGAGGCCGAGGCGCTGCTCGGCGAGGGACTCGACGAGGACGCGCTGGGCGAGCGGATCGCCGCGCTGGGCAGCGAGTACGACCCGACGCGCGATGGCGCCACCTGGCGTGGCTGGCTGCAGCGGCTGGCGCAGGATCTGGGCGAAGGCCGCAGCGCCGATTGATCCACCGGCGTGCAGGAGAGCGGCCCATGGCCACGACGGCTTCACCGGGAACGCTTCATCGCGCGCGAGCGCGCTCCCACAGCGGCATGAAAAAAGCGGACCGAACGGTCCGCTTTTTCGTTGCTGCATCCAGTGCGCGGCTTACATCGCCTGGCCGCGTGCGCCTGCCCGGTGCGGATAGTTCGCGAAGATCTCGGCGATCGTCGAGTTCACCCGCTGCGCGCGCTGGTCGGCACGCATGTTCGCGACACGGCCCACCGCGATGCCTTCCCACACCAGACGCTTCTCGCGCGCATCGACCAGGTCGACGTTCATCGTGCCCTCGGTGTAGCGATAGACCTGGGTGCGCTCGTTCCAGTACGGCACCGCGAAATAACCGCGGTGGCGATAGCTGTAGTAGTAGGCGTAGTCCACGGTCGGAACGCTGCTGACGTCGGTCCGGCGCTCGAGATAGGCGTTGATGTTGACCCACAGATCGGGATTCGCCTCACTGTAGGTGTAGCCGCGGCGTTCCATCTCGTCGCGCACGGCGGCCTTGGCGAGTGCGCTGGTCTGGGTCTCATAACCGCCGCTCTCGATCGCCAGCGGCGAATAGAACGACCAGGTGCGATAGGCCGAGAAGTCGGCCCGCGGATCGGCTTCGGTGGTGATGCGGGGCCCGGTTGCGCAACCCGCGAGCAGCACGAGTCCGCACAACGCGACGAGCCAGGCGGCGACGCGTTTGGAGCTATTCATTTCGGATCTCCCTGTTGACTGGCGGATCGTGACGTGCGGCCTCGATACCGGTCCTGAACATACGCGGACCCGGGTCGAACGGATGCGACGGCCGACCGGTCGTTCAGCCGGCCGTCGGCGACTCATTCAGGCCGGTAGACCTCGGCGCCCCGCGCGCGGAATTCCGCCGACTTCTCCGCCATGCCGGCGGCCAGCGCGGCCTGCGCATCGACGCCCTGCTCCGCGGCGTAGTCGCGCACGTCCTGGGTGATCTTCATCGAGCAGAAGTGCGGGCCGCACATCGAGCAGAAGTGCGCGGCCTTGTGCGCGCCCTTGGGCAGGGTCTCGTCGTGGAAGGCCTCGGCCTTCTCCGGGTCGAGGCCGAGGTGGAACTGGTCCTGCCAGCGGAATTCGAAACGCGCCTTGCTCAGCGCATTGTCGCGGACCTGCGCGCCGGGATGGCCCTTGGCGAGATCGGCCGCGTGCGCGGCGATCCTGTAGGCCATGATCCCGTCGCGCACGTCCTCGCGGTTCGGCAGGCCCAGGTGTTCCTTCGGCGTCACGTAGCAGAGCATCGCCGTGCCGAACCAGCCGATCATCGCCGCGCCGATCGCCGACGTGATGTGGTCGTAGCCCGGCGCGATGTCGGTGGTCAGCGGGCCCAGCGTGTAGAACGGCGCCTCGCCGCACTCGCGCAGCTGCTTGTCCATGTTCTCCTTGATCAGCTGCATCGGCACATGGCCGGGGCCTTCGATCATGGTCTGGATGTCGTGCTTCCACGCGATCTTCGTCAACTCGCCGAGCGTTTCCAGCTCGCCGAACTGCGCGGCGTCGTTGGCGTCGGCGATGCAGCCCGGGCGCAGGCCGTCGCCGAGCGAGAACGCCACGTCGTAGGCCTTCATGATCTCGCAGATGTCCTCGAAGTGCTCAAAGAGGAAGCTCTCGCGATGATGCGCGAGGCACCACTTGGCCATGATCGAGCCACCGCGCGAGACGATGCCGGTCACCCGCTTCGCGGTCAGCGGCACGTAGCGCAGCAGCACGCCGGCGTGGATCGTGAAGTAGTCCACGCCCTGCTCGGCCTGTTCGATCAGCGTGTCGCGGAAGATCTCCCACGTGAGCTCTTCGGCACGGCCGTCCACCTTCTCCAGCGCCTGGTAGATCGGCACCGTGCCGATCGGCACCGGCGAGTTGCGGACGATCCACTCGCGCGTCTCGTGGATGTGCTTGCCGGTCGACAGGTCCATGACCGTGTCGCCGCCCCAGCGGATCGACCAGACCAGTTTCTCCACTTCCTCGGCGATACCCGACGACACCGCGCTGTTGCCGATGTTGGCATTGATCTTGGTCAGGAAGTTGCGGCCGATGATCATCGGCTCGCTCTCGGGATGGTTGATGTTGTTGGGCAGGATCGCGCGGCCGCGCGCGATCTCGTCGCGCACGAACTCCGGCGTGATGACCTGCTGGATACTGGCGCCGAAGGCCTCGCCCGGATGCTGCTGGCGCAGCAGCGCATCGCGCACCAGTTCGAGGCGCTGGTTCTCGCGGATCGCGACGTATTCCATTTCCGGCGTCACGATGCCGCGGCGCGCGTAGTGCATCTGGGTGACGTTGGCGCCGGCCTTCGCCACGCGCGGCAGCGTGCGCGACGGAAAACGCACGTGCGCGAGCTTCGGGTCGTGTTCGCGGCCGCGGCCGAACGCCGAACTCAATGCCGACAGCGCTTCGGTATCGCCGCGCTCCTCGATCCAGCGCGCGCGTAACGGCGCCAGACCCGCAGCGAGATCGATCGTGACGTCCGGATCGGTGTACGGGCCCGACGGATCGTAGACCGTGATCGGCGGGTTCTCCTCGCCGCCGAACAGCGTCGGCGTGCGCGTCTGCACGATCTCGCGCATCGCCACGCGCAGGTCGGGGCGCGAGCCCTCGACGTGGATCTTGCGCGAACCCGGGATCGGGCGCGTCACCGATTCGGAGAGCTGGTCGGTCTGCTGCAGCAGCGTGGAAGGCACGGCATTCATGGCATTCGTCCTGTGGTGGCGACGGGAGCCCGAGGGCGGGCTCTCCTTCTCGCGGACGAAGCGGCGGCGCGGGCCTGACGCGGCAACCGCCGCATGGAGATGCGGAAGACGGTTCTGCGGCGGATCCTGCGAAGCTTCCCTACGCCGGTATCAACCGGATCAGGTTCGAAGGGACTGTCTCAACCGGCTGATGCCGGTACCCCCGCTTCTGCCCGCATTAGACCGCGAAAGCGGAGGTCGCACCAGCGCGCGATTCCACGCGCGGTGTCAGTCCAGCGCGTAGCCCAGGCGGAAGCCGCCCCAGTGCCGGCCCTGCACGAAGACCGGCGCCGACAGGTCGAACATGATCTCGCCGGTGTCGCGCCGGTAGACCTGCAGCCGCCACGGATCGGTGTGCGCGCCGACGCTGCGGCCGACGCGGTCGCCGAAGATGCGCTTGGTGCGGTTGCCGACGAGGTCGAGTTCGCGGCGACCGGTCAGCGGCCTGGAGAAGCGCTGATTGTGCGTCGGCACATAGCCGTCGGGGTTGGCGCAGATCGCGAAGGCGACCCATGGATGCGCGTCGAGCACGGGTTCCTGCAACGCCGGCAACAGCCGGTCGCATACGGCATCGAACGCCGTGCGGAACCGCGGCGGCTCGATGCCCGGCACAGGCGTGTAACTGCGATCGAACAACGCGTCGACGCCGATGTCGCCGCGGGCGACCGCCGCGTCCAGGGCGCAGCCGATCTCCGCCGCCGTGACGCGCGCCAGGTCACGCACCTGCGCATGCCGCGCCACGCGCATCGGATCGTCCGGCAGCTTGAACAGGCCCACGCAGTCCTGCAGTTCGGCGACGCTGCGGCCCAGGGCTTCGCTGCGCTCGGCCACGCGCGCGGCGCGCTCCAGGTTGCTCCGGCCGAGGCCGGTGGCATGTTCGACCGCCTGGTCGATCGCGAGGATCTCGGCATCCTGCGCGCCGATCCGGGTCGCGACCGACGCCATCGCCCCGCCCACGCGCGCCAGCAGGCCGCCGACCTCCGCCAGCACGTGCCCGGTCTGCCGGGCGGATGCAGTGCCGTCGCCGAGCGCGGCGACCGTGTCCTCGACGATGCTGCGCACTTCCCGCGACGCTTTGGCCGCGCGCTCGGCGAGCAGCCGGATCTCGGTGGCCACGACCGCGAAGCCGCGCCCCGCCGGACCGGCGTGCGCGGCCTGGATGCCGGCGTTGACCGACAGCAGGTTGGTCTGCATCGACACCGCGTCGATCACTTCGATCACTTCGGTCGCCCGCGTGACCCGGCGTTCCACCTCGCGGATTGCCTCCGCCAGGCCCGTCGCCGCCTCGCGACCGGCGCGCACGCTGGCATCGGCGCGCGCGGCCTCGGCGCGGACGGCCGTCAGTTCGTTGGCGGCCGCCTGCACGCCTTCCAGCAGCCGGCGGCTCGCGGCCATCACGTCGACCAGGGCATCGACCTGCACCTGCGACTGCTGCACCAGCCGATCGTTGTCTTCGACCACCTGCGGCACGGCGCCGGCGATCTCGACCGACAACGACACCGCTTGCCGGATCGCCTCGGTCAGATTGCCGAAGCCCGCGGACAGGCGGCACCCGGTGGCCAACGCGCCAGCGGCGTCCAGATCCAGGTCCAGATCGCAGGCGGCCAGGCCGGCGCCGATCCGGGCCAGCAGCCTGCGCGCGTCGTCCGCCGGGGCGGTGTCGGCGACCGGCATCGACCGCGCGGGCGCGCCTGAAGCCCGACGTGCGTGGTCGCGCAGCAACGCGGCCGTTTCGGCGTGCGGCAGCGACACCCACCAGCCTCCGTTGTCGCGCCGGTAGCGCAGCCGGCGCGCGGGATCGTCGCCGGGCGCGATCCAGACGCCGTCCGCCCCCTGCAGGGCATCGAGCGGAATTCCCCAGGGCGCCGGCCAACCGGCATCCGGTCGGGTGTCCAGGCCGAGCAGATCGCGCGCGGCGGCATTCGCCGCGACGATGCGGCCGTCGCCGGACAGGCGCAGCAGACCCACGGGCGCATCCGGCAAACCGTCGATCGCGCGAGCACTCGCGACGTTCCCGCACTCCGACATGATCATCTTCCGCTGCGCTTCCGCCCCGTTTCCTTAGCGGCGGCGGACCGGCCGAATTGAGTCGCGGCGATGCGCCGCACACACGCGCCGGCCGTCGGTTTCAGATCGAACTGTTGACACCGCACGAAGCGCCATGCTGTCCTGCGGCCATGACGCAGCGCACAACACACTCGCCCCGCAGCTTCGCCACCGGTCGCGCCGGTGCGCCGGCGTGCCCGTCGCTTGTCCGTCCCGTGACGATGGCCATTACCACGACCACCCGCACCGGCACCGGTACCACCGGCCCCGGGATGTGGACGTGCGCCGCCAGTTGATCTGACCTCGCCCGCTCCGCATCCCCGCCCGGGATGCGGATCCGCGATCCCTCCCGAGCGAAGACGCAGAGCCCAACCGGAGCTCCAAGATGTCGTTCGCCGCCCTGTCCGAAATGCCTTCCCACGCGGCCCCCTCACGGGCGCCGGCGCTGGCCTGCCATGTCCACAAGTTCGGCGGCAGCAGCCTGGCCGATGCCTCGCACATCGGCAGGCTCGCCGCACTCGTGCCTGCCGACGCGCGACTGCGTCCGGTGGTGGTTTCGGCGATGGCCGGCACCACGAATGCGCTGGTCGCACTCGGCGACGCCGCGGCTGCGGGTGAGGACTGGAAGCCGGGCTGGGAGGCGCTGCGCCAGCGCCACCTCGAGACAGCGGATGCATTCGAATCCGATGCGGGCGGGCCGTTGCACGTCGCGCTCGAAGTGGAGTTCGCCGCGCTGGCGCGCGATCTGCAACACCACGAATCCGGTGTCGATCCGCAATCGCGGGACGCGCGCCTCGCGCGCATCCACGGCTGCGGCGAACAGCTCTCCTCGCGGCTCGCCCAGGCTGCGCTCGGTCCGGACTGGCACCGCCTCGACGCGCGCGAGGTGCTGGTCGTCCACGCCGCCGAAATGGGCGCCGTCGTCGACTGGGACGCCAGCCGTGCGCGGCTCGCCACCTGGCGTCTCGCCCACGGCGCACGCGACGTCGTCATCACCGGCTTCGTCGCGCGCGATGCCGATGGGCGCGACACCACGCTGGGCCGCAACGGCAGCGACTATTCCGCGGCGATCTTCGCCAACCTCTTCGATGCCGACGCGCTGACGATCTGGACCGATGTCGACGGCGTGCTGTCCGCCGATCCCCGCCTCGTACCGGATGCGGTATGCCTCGACGCGATGTCCTATGCGGAGGCCTGCGAGCTCGCCTACTTCGGCGCCAAGGTGCTGCACCCGCAGACGCTGGCACCGGTGCAGTCGCGCGGCACGCCGGTGCGCATCCGCAACAGCCGCAATCCGGCCGCGCCCGGCACATTGATCGCGCTGGAAGCAGCGCCCGCGGTGTCGCCGGTCAAGGGCCTGAGCCTGGTGCGCGATGTGGCCGTGCTCGAACTCGTCGGCAACGGCCTGGTCGGCGTGCCCGGCATGGCCGAGCGCATGTTCGCCGCGCTGCACGGCGCCGGCGTGTCGGTGACGATGATCTCGCAGGGTTCGTCCGAACACTCGATCTGCTGCGTGGTGCGCGCCGAACAGGCGACGCGCGGCCATGACGCGATTGTCGAAGCCTTCGCCGACGCGATCGCCGAAGGCCAGGCGCAGGGCGTCGCGGTGACGACGGACCTGTGCGTGCTCGCGGCGGTCGGCGACGGCATGGTCGGCAGCCAGGGCGTCGCCGCGCGCCTGTTCGACGGGCTGGCGCAGGCCCGCGTCAACATCCGCGCCATCGCCCAGGGCGCGAGCGAACGCAACATCTCCGTCGCGATCGCGCAGGACGACGCCACACGGGCCCTGCGCGCCGCGCACGCTGCGTTCTGGCTGTCGCCGCAGACGGTGTCGGTGGGCGTGATCGGGCCCGGCAACGTCGGCCGCGCCCTGCTGGCGCAGTTGGCCGAGGTGATTCCCGCGCTGCGTGCGCGTGCCGGTGTCGACCTGCGCCTGCGAGCGATCGCCGGCAGCCGGCGCATGCATCTGAGCGACGCCGCGCTCGAACCGGGCGCAGCGGGCGCACTGCTCGATGACCACGCCGTGCCCTGCGATCTCGATGCCTTCGCCGCACACGTCCGCGCCGGCCACCTGCCGCACGCGATGATCGTCGACTGCAGCGCAAGCGATGCGGTCGCCGCGAAGTACGCGGACTGGCTCGCCGCCGGCATCCATGTCGTCACCCCGAACAAGCACGCCGGCAGCGGCGACTGGCAGCGCTATGCGCGGATCGCCGAAGCGCGCGTCGCCGGTCACAGCCGCTTCCTGTACGAGGCCACCGTCGGCGCCGGGCTGCCGGTCGTCGCGACCCTGCGCAACCTGCTCGATACCGGCGACACGCTGCATACGATCGACGGCATGCTGTCGGGCACGCTGGCGTGGCTGTTCAACAGTTTCGACGGCAGCCGCCCGTTCTCCGAACTGGTCCGCGAAGCGCGCGCGCTCGGCTACACCGAGCCCGATCCGCGCGACGACCTGTCCGGTCTCGACGTCGCCCGCAAGCTGGTGATCCTCGCGCGCGAGGCCGGTCGGCCGCTGTCGCTCACCGATGTCGACGTGGAAAGCCTGGTCCCCGAAGCGCTGCGCGACGTGCCGCTCGACGACTTCCTCGAGCGCCTGTCCGAACTCGACGCGCCGATGCAGGCGCGCCTGGATGCCGCGCGTGCCGCAGGCCGCGGTTTGCGCCACATCGCCCGGCTCGATGCCGGCGGCGACGCGAGTGTTGGCGTCCGCGCACTTCCCGCCGATCATGCATGCATGCATACCCGCCTGACCGACAACCTCGTCCAGTTCACAACGGCCCGCTACGCCGAGAATCCCCTGGTCGTGCAGGGCCCCGGCGCCGGCCCGCAGGTCACCGCCGCCGGCGTGTTCGGCGACGTGCTGGCGATCGCGCACGCACTCGGCGCGCGCACCGGCTGGCGTCACGCATGAGTCCGACACCCGATTCCAGACGCATGGCCGCACGCGCGTTCGCACCCGCGAGCGTCGGCAACATCGGCGTGGGGTTCGATGTACTCGGCCATGTCATCGAAGGCCCGCGCGACATCGCCCATGTCCGTCGCATCGACACGCCGGAGGTGCGCATCGAGTCCATCGGCGGCGCGGTCGAAGGCGCCGACCGCCTGCCGCTGAACGCTGCCGACAACACCGCCGGCCGCGCATTGCAGTCGCTGCGCGCGGCGTTGTCGCTGCCGTTCGGCTTCGCGCTGACGCTGGAGAAAGGCATTCCGCTCGGCTCGGGTCTCGGCGGTTCGGCGGCGTCCTGCGTCGCGGCTCTGGTCGCGGCGAACGCGCTGCTCGATGCGCCACTGTCGCGCGAGGATCTGTATCCGTTCGCACTCGACGGCGAGTCGGTCGCGTCCGGCGCGCGCCATGGCGACAACGTCGCACCGATGCTGCTGGGCGGTGTGACCCTGTCGACCGCCGATCGACTGATCGCGCTCGAAGTGCCCGACTGGCTGCACGCGGTCGTCGTGCATCCGGACCAGGTGCTGGAGACGCGCCGCTCGCGCGCCGTGCTGGCGGACCCGTACGCGCTGCACGACGTGGTGACGCACAGCACCCATCTCGCCCTGTTCCTGACCGGCCTGCAACGTGGCGATCGCGACCTGATCCGTGCCGGCCTGCATGACGTGCTGGTCGAACCGCGACGCGCGCCGCTGATTCCCGGCTTCGATGCGGTCAAGGCCGCCGCGCTTGCGAACGGGGCGCTGGGCGCGAGCATCTCCGGCGGCGGGCCCAGCGTGTTCGCGTGGTTCGATTCGCGCGAGGCGGCCGAACGTGCCGCGCCCGCGATGCGCGCAGGCTTCATCGATGCCGGCATCGACGCGCAGGCCCATGTCTCGCCGGTCGCGGGTCCGCGCGCCGAACTGATCGAGGGAGGCGCCGCATGAAGTTCGTCAGCACCCGCGGCAACGCGCCCGCAGCCGGCATCGACGATGCGCTCGTCGCCGGTCTCGCCCCGGATGGCGGCCTCTACGTGCCGGAGTCGATCCCGGCGATCGATCTCGTCACGCCGCGCACAACGCTTGCCGATACTGCCGTCGCGACGCTCGCACCGTGGTTCGTGGGCTCGCGCATCGAATCGCAGCTTGCCGATCTCTGCGCGGCGGCGTTCGCGTTCGATGCGCCGCTGCGCCCGCTGGCAGGCCCGGGCGACCATCTGCTCGAACTGTTCCATGGCCCGACCGCGGCGTTCAAGGACTACGCGGCCCGGTTCCTCGCCGGCGCGCTCGGCGCATTGCGCGATCCCGCAGCGCCGGACACGACGATCCTCGTCGCCACCTCGGGCGATACCGGTGCGGCCGTCGCATCGGCGTTCCATCGCCGGGCCGGCTTCTCCGTCGTGATCCTGTATCCGGATGGTCGCGTGTCGCCGCGACAGGCGCATGGCCTGGAATGCTGGGGCGACAACGTGCATGCCTACCGCGTCGACGGCAGTTTCGACGACTGCCAGCGGCTGGCGAAGCAGGCACTGTCGGATCCGGCCCTGCGCGCGCGCATCGCGCTGGGCACCGCGAACAGCATCAGCCTCGGCCGCCTGCTACCGCAGGCGGCCTACTATGCGCATGCCGCCGCTCACCACCATGCCGCGACCGGCAATGGGCTCAATCTCATCGTGCCGACCGGAAATCTCGGCAATGCATCCGCGGCATTCCTGGCGCGTGCAATGGGCGCATCGCTGGGCGAAATCCGCCTCGCCTGCAATGCGAACGACACGCTGCCGCGCTTCTTCGACGGCGCCGATTACCAAGCGCAGCCCACGCGCGCAACGCTCGCCAATGCGATGGACGTCGGCGCGCCGAGCAACTTCGAGCGTTTGCGTCACTGGCATGCCGATGACGACGCGTTGCGCGCCGCGTTCGTGGCACGCTCGGTCGACGACGCGACCATCCGCACGACGATCCGCGACGCCCCCGCGCGTCACGGCATCGTGCCCTGCCCGCACACGGCAACAGGTCTGCATCTGCTCGAAACGCTGCGGGCGGACGGCGACACCGGCGACTGGGCCGTCGTGGCGACCGCGCATCCGGCAAAGTTCGATGCCGTCGTCGAGCCGCTGGTGGGCCACGTCGTGCCCGTGCCGCCCGCACTGGCGCATTCGCTGGCGCGACCGGCGCATGGGGAACGGCTCTCCAGCACGCCCGATGCCCTGCAACGCCACTTGCTGGGCCTCGCCTCGACGGCATGGACGCGTGCATGAAAAAGGCCTCCCGAAGGGAGGCCCGGATTCACACGACGCTCGTTTCAGTTCTTGTGGTTGGCGTGCGTGTCGACCTTGAGCTGGCTCACGTCGACGCGCTGTACGCCCTCGATCCCGCGTGCCACGGCTTCGGCGCGCTCGATCTGGGCCCGGCTCTCCACATCGCCTGACAGGCTTACCGTGCCATTGGTGGTTTCCACCTTGATGTCGAGGCCCGACACATCGCTCGTGGCGAGCAGATCGGCCTTGACCTTGGTCGTGATCCAGGTATCGGACACCGGCTGATCGGAATCGGATTGCGCGGCGACGGTGCGGTCGGCGCGTTCCTGCGCTTCCTGCGCCACGGCCGTGCCGGCGATCAGCATCGTGCCGGCGATCGCGGCACCCATCAGGGTCTTGTGCATCGTCTTCATCGTGGTGTTCCTCGTGCAAGTGGTGTGGGGCGAGTGTGCGAACCACCGCGTGCCGAAGGGGTGAAGCGCAGCCTGTTCACCATCCGCTGATCCCGCGCTTGTTATCAGCCGCTCATGAAGCTGGGCAGATCCGTGAACGACGACGACAACGTGCGCACCGCGCGCCTGGCCGGCCTGCGCTGGGTCAGCGACGACCTGCCCGGCCTGAGCCGGCGCCGCGCCGGCAAGGGATTCAGCTACCGCGATCCCGACGGCAAGACCGTGCGCGACCGCGCGACACTCGACCGCGTGCGCATGCTGGCGATCCCTCCCGCCTATCGCAACGTGTGGATCTGCGCGCTCGAGAACGGACATCTGCAGGCCACCGGCCGCGATGCGCGTGGACGCAAGCAGTACCGCTACCACCCGGACTGGAGCGAGGTGCGCGGCCACGGCAAGTTCGATCGCATCGTCGCGTTCGCGACCGCGCTGCCGCGTCTGCGCCGCGCACTGGGACGCGATCTCAAGTTGCCGGGCATGCAGCGCGACAAGGTGCTGGCGATCGTCGTGTCGCTGATGGCGCAGACCTTCGTGCGCGTCGGCAACGACAGCTACACACGCAGCAACGGCTCGTTCGGACTGACGACCTTGCGCAACCGCCATTTCGAACTGGTGCGCGGCGGTCGCGCACGCCTGAAGTTCCGCGGCAAGAGCGGACAGGAGCAGGAGATCGAACTCGACGACGCGAAACTCACCGCACTGGTACGCAAGGTGCAGCAGTTGCCGGGACAGGCGCTGTTCCAGTACGTCGACGACGCCGGCGAACGCCACGGCATCGACTCCGGCATGGTCAACGACTACCTGCGCGAGGCGATGGGTGGCGCGTTCACGGCCAAGGACTTCCGCACCTGGGGCGGCACGCTGATGGCGTTCCGGCGGTTCGCGGCGATGCCCCTGCCCGAGGGCCTGAAGGGCGGCGACCCCAGCGAACGCGCACTGGCGACGCAGGAGAAGATCGTCATCGCCGATGTCGCGGATGCGCTCGGCAACACCGTCGCTGTATGCAGGAAGGCCTACATCGACCCGGTACTCTACGAGGCCTGGCGTGATGGCGGACTGCAGCGCGCCGCAGGCACCGCACGCGGCGAACGCCAGTGGGAAGCGGCCGCCTTGAAGCTGTTGCGTCAGCGGCATCGCAAGCGCCCTGCGGGCAAACCGTTCTCGAAGTAACTGTTGACACGGCGGTCACGGGCGTGTTTTTCTCGACCACATGACGCAGCGCAACAACCACCGCCAGACCGCCATCGCCGCACGCCTCCGCGTGCGCGACGTGCGCCTGCCGGTCGCGCTCACCTCGGCCATTCTTCTTGTACTCGTACTCCTTATTACCGTCCGGAATGGCGCGGGGATGGGGTTCGTGTAGCAAGACGAAACTCCAGAAGGTCGAAAGAACCTGAACCCCGCGCCGAAAGGTGCGGGGTTTTTGTTTGGCCCCTCGCAATTCTCACCACCAGAGCCAGCCCGCCATGCACAGCCATCCCACCAACGCCCGCACGACACAGCACGCCACGCCGCAAGGCGCAGCGTGTCCGCATGCATGCGGCGCCACCGCCGCCTCCACCGCCAGCGCGGTGCATCGGACGGCCGGTCGGGACGGGGCGACGCCCTCGACCGCCGGCCGTTTCCACATCCGGGCCTCACGGATCGCCGCGTGAGCCGCCCGCCCTCCCCTTTCCACCCGCAGATCGGACACCACCACCCATGAGCAATGCCAATCCCTCCATCGCCATCGTCGGCTACGGCAGCCAGGGCCGCGCGCACGCGCTGAACCTGCGCGATTCCGGCTTCGACGTCGTCGTCGGCCTGCGTCCCGGCGGCCCGACCGAGCGACAAGCGAAGGCCGACGGCTTCACCGTCAAGACACCTGCTGAGGCAGTCGCCGATGCCGACCTGGTGGCGGTGCTGACGCCCGATATGGTGCAGAAGCAGCTGTATGCCGACGTGCTGGCGCCGCACATGAAGCAGGGCGCCTGCCTGCTGTTCGCGCACGGCCTCAACGTGCATTTCGACATGATCGCGCCGCGCGCGGATCTGGACGTGGTGCTGGTCGCGCCCAAGGGCCCGGGCGCGCTGGTGCGCCGCGAATACGAAATCGGCCGCGGCGTGCCCTGCATCTACGCCGTCCACCAGGACCCGACCGGCAAGGCCGAGCAGCTGGCGCTGACCTACGCCGCGGGCCTGGGCGGCGCGCGCGCCAACATCATCAAGACCACCTTCAAGGAAGAAACCGAGACCGATCTGTTCGGCGAGCAGGCAGTGCTGTGCGGTGGCGCGTCGTCGCTGGTGCAGGCCGGTTTCGAGACGCTGGTCGAAGCCGGTTACCAGCCCGAGATCGCGTACTACGAAGTGCTGCACGAGCTGAAGCTGATCGTCGACCTGTTCTACGAAGGTGGCATCACCCGGATGCTGGAGTTCATCTCCGAGACCGCGCAGTACGGCGACTTCGTCAGCGGCCCGCGGGTGATCGACGCGTCAGTGAAGGCGCGCATGAAGGATGTGCTGACCGACATCCAGAACGGCACCTTCACCCGCAACTGGCAGGCCGAATACGACGCCGGCCTGCCGAACTACAGGAAGTTCCAGCAGGCCGACAAGGACCACCCGATCGAGCAGGTCGGCAAGCAGCTGCGCGCCAAGATGACCTGGCTGGGCGAGCAGACCGGCGCGCCGGCACCAGCGCAGAGCGAGGCCGCCTGATGAACGGCGCCCGCTGGCTGGTGCAGGCGCTGGAGGCCGAAGGCGTCGACACGATCTTCGGCTATCCGGGCGGCGCGATCATGCCGTTCTACGACGCGCTGCATGGTGCGTCGTTGAAGCACGTGCTGGTCCGCCACGAACAGGGCGCGGCGTTCGCCGCGAACGGGTTCGCGCGGGCCAGCGGGCGCGTCGGTGTCTGCGTGGCCACGTCCGGCCCGGGCGCTTCGAACCTGGTGACGGGCATTGCCGACGCGATGCTGGATTCGGTGCCGATGGTCGTCATCACCGGCCAGGTGGCGACGCCGCTGATGGGCACCGATGCGTTCCAGGAACTGGACGTGTTCGGCATGACCCTGCCGATCGTCAAGCACAGCTTCCTGCTGCGCAGCGTCGACGAACTGCCGAACGTCGTCGCCGAAGCCTTCCGCATCGCACGCTCGGGCCGCCCCGGCCCGGTGCTGATCGATCTGCCGAAGGACGTGCAGATCGGCGATGCCGCGCATCTGGGCGCATACATTCCGTCAACACCCGACACCATGCCGGCCTGCGCCGACCACGCGCTGCACGAAGCGGCCGCACTGATTTCGCAGGCCGAACGCCCGGTGGTCTACGGCGGTGGCGGCATCATCCTGGGCGATGCGCTGGAGGCGTTCCGGGAGTTCGCCGATCTGACGCAGATTCCGACCGTGCTGACGCTGCGTGCGCTGGGCGCGCTGCCGCCGACCCATCCGGCCAACCTCGGCATGATCGGCATGCACGGCAGCCGCGCGGCGAACCTGGCGGTGCAGGAGTCTGATCTGCTGATCGTCGTCGGTGCGCGCTTCGACGACCGCGCGACCGGCAAGCTGGCCGAGTTCGCGCCACTGGCGCGCATCGTGCATCTGGACGGCGACAGCTGCGAGATCGGCAAGCTGCGCGCCGCCGATGTGTCGGTGTGCGGCGATGTCGCCACCAGCCTGTCGCGTCTGGGTGCGCCTTGCGCGGCGCAGATGCAGGGCCGGCACGCCGCCGCGCGCGCTGCGTGGCGTGATCTATGCGCGCTGCGCCGCGAGCGGTTCGCCGCCCGCTACGACGCACCCGGCGACAAGGTCTTCGCGCCCGCGCTGCTGAAGCGCATGAGCGAACTGGCGCCCGATGCCACCGTCGCCTGCGATGTCGGCCAGCACCAGATGTGGGTCGCGCAGCACTGGCGCTTCGACCATCCGCGCAAGCATCTGACCAGCGGCGCGCTGGGTGCGATGGGCTTCGGCCTGCCGGCTGCGATCGGCGCGCAGATGGAAGACCCGTCGCGGCGCGTGGTCTGCGTCAGCGGCGACGGTTCGTTCCTGATGAACGTGCAGGAGCTGGCGACGCTGAAGCGCTACCGCGTGCCGGTGAAGATCATCCTGCTCGACAACCAGGCGCTGGGCATGGTGCGCCAGTGGCAGGAACTGTTCTTCGAGCGCCGTTATTCCGAGATCGACCTGTCCGACAACCCGGACTTCGCGCAAGTCGCGCGCGCATTCGGCATCCAGGCGCTGTCGGTCGACAAGGCCGCCGATGTCGAATCCGCGCTGGCCGCGCTGCTGGCCGCCGACGGTCCGGCGCTGCTGCACGTCGCCATCGACACCGCCGCCAACGTCTGGCCGCTGGTGCCGCCGAATCACAACAACGCGCAGATGCTCGATGCCGACGAGGCCACCTCGCTCGATATCGGCGCCTCCGTCGCACCTGTCGCCGAACCCGTCGTCGGCACGTCCTCCAAGGAATCGAGCCATGCGTTACCAGTTTGAGATGACCCTGCGCCGCGCCGAAGGCGCGCTGGTGCGCGTGCTGGGCACGACGGAGCGCCGCGGCTTCCGCCCGGTGTCGTTCGAGGGCGACGCGCGTGGGGACAGCGACCACTGGAACCTGCGCATGACCGTCGAAGGCGACCGCGCCGCGATCGCCTTGCAGGGCCAGTTGGCCAAGCTCTACGACTGCCTGTCGGTGGAGGTGTCGCCGTGTCGTTGAACGTCACCGCCGAGGCGACACCGGCGCAGGCGCCGTCGATCGCGGAAACCGCAGCGCCCGCGCGCCCGCAGGCCTGGTTCGACGGCGCGCTGTGCGACATCGACGCGCTGCAGGCCGGACTGACCACGCATGCGATGCACTACGGCAGCGGCGTGTTCGAAGGCATCCGCAGCTACGCGACCGCCGATGGCGCCGCGGTGTTCCGCCTGCCCGAGCACATGGCGCGCATGCGCGAAGGTGCGGCGCTGCTGGGCATGCACTTCGATCCCGCGCAGGCCACCGAGGCGGTGCTGGCGACGTTGCGCGCGAACGGCCATCGCGATGCCTACATCCGCCCGCTTGCATGGTTCGGCGAAGGCGGTTTCGGGCTGGACGTCGAAGGCCACACCGAACATCTGATGGTCGCGACGACGGCGACGCAGGTGCATCTCAACGGCAGCCGCGCGCGACTGGGCATCAGCAAGTGGCGTCGCAATCCCGCCGATTCGCTGCCGCCGCTGAAGCTGTGCGGCGCCTACGTCAATTCCATCCTGGCCAAGCGCGAGAGCAAATCGCGCGGCTTCGACGAGGCGCTGTTCACCGATGCCGATGGCTTCGTCGTCGAATGCACCGGCGCCAACGTCTTCATCGTCAAAGGCGGACGCGTGACCGCGGTCCAGCATCGCGACGCGCTGCCGGGCATCACCCGCGACACGCTGGTGACGCTGAGCGGTGCCGAGTCGCGCGCCGTCACCGTCGAGGAGCTGTACGACGCCGACGAAGTCTTCGCCTGCGGCACCGCGGCCGAAGTAGCGCCGGTGCATGGCGTCGAGGACCGCAGCTACGGCGACAACCCGGTCAGCCGCGAACTGGCCGCGCTGTATGCGCGCGTCGTGCGCGGCGAAGCCGAGGCTGCGCGCGGCTGGCTGACGGCGGTCTGAGCATGTCCGAGCCCGACGTAGGCCGCGTCCCGCGAGCGACCGCCAGTGATGTGCTGGCGGCGCAGGCGCGGCTGCGTCGGCATCTCGACGTGACGCCGATGCATTACGCCGAACGCTTCGGCTGCTGGCTGAAGCTCGAGAACCTGCAGCGCACCGGCTCCTACAAGGTGCGCGGCGCATTGAACGCATTGATGGCCGCGCGCGAGCGCGGCGACGACCGCACGGTGATCACCGCCTCGGCCGGCAACCACGCGCAGGGCATGGCCTGGGCCGCGTACCGGCTGGGCGTGCCGGCGATCACCGTGATGCCGAAGAACGCGCCCGCGACCAAGGTCGCCGGCGTCGCCCACTGGGGCGCGACCGTGCGCCTGCACGGCGAGACCTACGACGAGGCCAAGGCCTTCGCCGCCGAACTGGCCGCGCAGAACGGCTTCCGCCTGCTGTCGGCGTTCGACGATGTCGACGTGATCGCAGGTCAGGGCACGGTCGGACTGGAGATCGCCTCGGTGCTGATGCCGGATGTCGTCATCGTGCCGATCGGCGGTGGCGGGCTGGCCTCGGGCGTCGCGCTGGCGCTGAAATCGCAGGGCGTGCGCATCGTCGGCGCGCAGGTCGAAGGGGTGGACGCGATGGCGCGCGTGCTGCGCGGCGACCACTCGCCGTTCTCGCCCGTGGCGACGCTGGCCGACGGCGTGCGGGTCAAGGATCCCGGCCTGCTGACGCGCGCGCTGCTGGCCGATCTGCTCGACGACGTGGTCATCGTGCGCGAGGCCGAACTGCGCGAGACGCTGGTGCGCCTGGCGCTGGAAGAACACGTGATCGCCGAAGGGGCCGGCGCGCTGGCACTGGCCGCCGGCCGCCGCGTCGCCGGCAAGCGCAAGGTGGCGGTGGTGTCGGGCGGCAATGTCGACGCCGGTGTGCTGGCGCAGCTGCTGTCGGACGTGCGTCCGCGCCCGCCGCGCAAGCCGCGCCGTCGGTTACGCGAAACCGCGACCGAGGTGCCGGCCATTGCGACGGCAGCACCCACTGCGCATGTGGCCACGCCACGTCGTCGCAATGACCTCGCTGCACATGCGCCGTCCGGGGGCGGCGAACCGCGACTTCGACGCGCGCCCATTGCCCGCACCGAACGCACGCCACACCGAATCACCGAGGAACTGCCCGCATGACCGCCTCCGACACCATCCGAATTTTCGACACCACCCTGCGCGACGGCGAACAGTCGCCCGGTTGCAGCATGACCCCGCAGCAGAAGGTGGTGATGGCGCGCGCGCTCGATGCGCTGGGCGTCGACATCATCGAGACCGGCTTCCCGGCCAGTTCCGAATCCGACCGCGAGGCCGCAAGGCTGATCGCGCGCGAGGTCCGCCGGCCGACGCTGGCGGTGCTGTCGCGCTGCCTGCCCGCCGACATCGAAGCCTCGGCGCGCGCCCTGGACGGCACCGCGAATCCGCGCCTGCACGTCTTCATCTCGACCAGCCCGCTGCACCGCGAACACAAGCTGCGCATGAGCCGGCAGCAGGTGCTGGACATGACCGCGACCAGCGTCGCCCACGCGCGGCGGCTGATCGGCGATGTCGAATTCTCGGCCGAGGACGCCACCCGCACCGAAGACGATTTCCTGAGCGAGGTGATCGCGGTTGCGATCGCCAACGGCGCGACCACGATCAACGTACCCGACACCCTGGGCTACGCAACGCCGGAGGAAACCCGCGCGCTGTTCCAGCGCCTGATCGACACGATTCCCGGCGCGCGCGACGTGATCTTCAGCGCGCACTGCCACAACGATCTGGGCCTGGCGGTCGCCAATTCGCTGGCCGCGATCGAAGGCGGCGCACGCCAGGTCGAGTGCACCATCAACGGCATCGGCGAGCGCGCCGGCAACTGCGCGGTCGAGGAACTGGCGATGGCGCTGAAGGTCCGCAATGCGTTCTACAGCATCGACACGCGGCTGGACACGCGTCACCTGGTCCCGACCTCGCAGCTGCTGCGCCGCCTGACCGGCATGGCCGTGCAGCGCAACAAGGCCATCGTGGGCGAGAACGCATTCGCGCACGAATCCGGCATCCACCAGCACGGCATGCTGCGCCACCGCGGCACCTACGAAATCATGAACCCATCGGACGTCGGCTGGCCCGATTCGAAGCTGGTGCTGGGCCGCCACAGCGGCCGCGCCGCGGTGGGCCATCGCCTGCGCGCGCTGGGTTACACGCTGGAGGAGGCGCAGCTGGAACAGGTCTTCGCCGCGTTCAAGGATCTGTGCGAGCGCCAGCGCGTGGTCGAGGACGACGATCTGGAAGCGCTGATGCACGGTGACGTCGACGGCCAGGGGTGGCGTCTGGCCTCGATGACCGTCAGCGACCGTGGCCAGCGCGCGAGCGCGCAGGTCGAACTGTCCGATCCCGAGGGCGGCAAGGTCAGCGAGAGCGCGCTGGGCGACGGCCCGGTCGATGCGCTGTTCGCCGCACTGGCCACCGCGACCGGTGTCGAGCTGGCGCTGGAAAGCTACCAGGTCCACAGCGTCGGCATGGGCCGCGATGCGCGCGGCGAAGCCAGCGTCAGCGTGCGCCACGGCGACGACATCCACGAAGGCACCGGCACCAGCCGCGACATCATCGAGGCCAGCGCGCTGGCGTGGCTGGATGTCGCCAACCGTATCCTGCGCAGCGCGCGTGCCGTTCCGGCGCCGCAGGCCGCGCATGCCTGATCGATCCTCCATGTCCTGTGGGAGCGCGCTTGCGCGCGAAGACATCTCACCGGCAAAGCGCCATCGCGCGCAAGCGCGCTCCCACACACGCATCCAGAGCCAGCAATGACCGCCAGTTCCCCGAAAACCCTGTTCGACAAACTGTGGGACGCGCACATCGTGACCCCCGAGTCCGAAGCCGCGCCCGCGGTGCTCTACATCGACCTGCACCTGATCCACGAGGTCACCTCGCCGCAGGCCTTCACCGAACTGCGCGCGCGTGGTCTCATCCCGCGCCGCCCGGACCGCACCAAGGCGACGATGGACCACTCCACGCCGACGCTGCCGGCCGGCCCCGACGGCCGCCTGCCCTACGCCAGCGAAGCGTCGGAAAAGCAGGTGCAGACGCTCGCGCGCAACTGCGCCGAATTCGGCATCGAACTGTTCGACATGGCCTCCGACCAGCGCGGCATCGTCCACGTGATCGCACCCGAGCAGGGCTTCACCCTGCCCGGCATGACCATCGTCTGCGGCGACAGCCACACGTCCACGCACGGCGCGTTCGGCGCGCTGGCGTTCGGCATCGGCACCAGCGAGGTCGGCAACGTGCTGGCGACGCAGTGCCTGCTGCAGCGGCGGCCGAAGACGATGTCGATCACCGTCGATGGCCCGCTCGCGCCCGGCGTCGGCGCCAAGGACGTGACCCTGCACGCGATCGGCGTCATCGGCGTCAACGGCGGCACCGGCCACGTCATCGAATACCGCGGCTCCACCATCGAGGCGATGGACATGGAGCAGCGCATGACCCTGTGCAACATGTCCATCGAGGCCGGCGCGCGCGCCGGCATGGTCGCGCCGGACGAGACCACGTTCGACTGGATCGCGCGCACGCCGCGTGGTCCCAAGGGCGCCGACTTCGAGGCTGCGGTCGCCCGCTGGCGCGAACTGCGCAGCGACGAGGGCGCGCGCTTCGATGTCGAGGTGCACATCGATGCGGCCGACATCCGCCCGACGCTGACCTGGGGCACGCATCCGGGCACCGCGATCGGCGTCGACGTGCCGGTGCCGGCCGCGACCGATGCGGCCGAGCAGAAGGGCCAGGACTACATGCGCGTCGCCGCCGGACAGTCGCTGGCCGGCATGCCGGTCGACGTGGTGTTCGTCGGCTCGTGCACCAACGGCCGCCTGCGCGACATGCGCGAGGTCGCGCAGGTGCTGCGCGGCCGCCGCGTGTCGGCGGGCGTGCGCATGCTGGTCGTGCCGGGCTCGGAGATCGTCAAGCGCGAGGCCGAGGCCGAGGGCATCGACGCAATCGTCCGCGACGCCGGTGCCGAATGGCGCGAGCCGGGCTGCTCGATGTGCATCGCGATGAACGGGGATCTGGTCGCGCCGGGCCAGCTGGCCGTGAGCACCAGCAACCGCAATTTCGAAGGCCGCCAGGGCCCGGGGGCGCGCACGCTGCTGGCCTCGCCGACGACCGCTGCGTGGGCCGCGGTGCGAGGGGTCGTGGCCGATCCACGCGAACTGTTCGACGACCGCCGGGAGGTGGCCTGATGTCCGCCGATCACATCCCCGGGTTTCCGCTGCGCTCGGCCAGCGTGGTGCTGACCCAGACCAATATCGACACCGACCAGATCATTCCCGCGCGCTTCCTGTCAACGACCGAGCGCAAGGGCCTGGGCCGGCACGCGTTCAACGACTGGCGCTGGCAGGGCGACGGCAGCGCGAATCCGGACTTCGCCTTCAACCAGGCGCACAACGCCGGCCGCGCGGTGCTGCTCGCGGGCCGCAACTTCGGCTGCGGGTCATCGCGCGAACATGCGCCATGGGCGCTGCGCGATCTCGGCCTGCAGGTCGTGGTCAGCAGCGAGATCGCCGACATCTTCCGCAACAACGCATTGAAGAACGGGCTGTTGCCGGTGGTGCTGCCCGAGGCGGTGGTGCAGGACCTGATGACGCGTCCCGACGACGTGCTGACGGTCGACATCGTCGCCCGCGAACTGCGCACACCGGACGGCACCGTCCACGCCTTCCCGCTCGACGCGTTCGCACGCACCTGCCTGCTCGAAGGCGTCGACGAAATGGGGTTTCTGCTGGCGCGCGGCGCCGACATCCGCAACTACGAGGACACGCACCATGCACGCTGACATCGTCGTTCTGCCCGGAGACGGCATCGGCCCCGAAGTGACCGCGGCCGCGGTCGGGGTGCTGCAGGCGGTCGCGCAGCGCTTCGGCCATCGCTTCTCGCTGCACGAGCATCTGATCGGCGGCGCCGCGATCGACGCCACCGGCAAGCCGCTGCCCGATGCCACGCTGGCCGCCGCGCGCGATGCCGATGCGGTGCTGCTGGGCGCGGTCGGCGGTCCGAAGTGGTCCGATCCCAACGCGAGCGTGCGCCCCGAACAGGGCCTGCTGGCGATCCGCAAGGCGCTGGGCCTGTACGCGAACCTGCGCCCCACCAAGCCGCATCCGGCTGCAATGGGCGCTTCTCCGATCAAGCCACACCTGCTGGCCGGCGTGGACCTGCTGGTGGTACGCGAACTGACCGGCGGTATCTATTTCGGCGACAAGACCCGCGACGCCGACAGCGCCAGCGATCTGTGCCGCTACACCGTGAGCGAGATCGAACGCGTCGTGCGCCGCGCCTGCCTGCTCGCGCGCGGCCGCCGCGGCCACGTGACCTCGGTCGACAAGGCCAACGTGCTCGAGACCTCCCGACTGTGGCGCGACGTCGCCAGCCGCATCGCGCGCGATGAATTTCCCGACATCACGATCGAGCACCAGCTGGTCGATTCGATGGCGATGCACCTGTTGTCGAAGCCGCGCGCCTACGACGTGATCGTGACCGAGAACATGTTCGGCGACATCCTCACCGACGAGGCCTCGATGCTGGCCGGCTCGCTCGGGCTGCTGCCGTCGGCGTCGCTGGGCGAAGGCTGCGTCGGCATGTACGAGCCGATCCACGGCTCGGCGCCGGACATCGCCGGCAAGGGCATCGCCAATCCCTACGGCACCATCCTCAGCGCCGCGCTGCTGCTGCGCTATTCGCTGGGCCTGTCGCAGGAGGCCGCGTGCATCGAGCAGGCGGTCGACGAGGCCCTGGAGGCCGGTGTGTTCACCGCGGATCTGGCATCCGACGGCACCGCGGTATCGACGCGCGAAGCCGCCGCGGCGGTGCTCGCGCGCATCGCGACGCCTGCACAGATCGCCGGATAGCGCGCCGGATCGACGCGGCGGGCAACACCCCGCCGCGTTCGATCGCGTACAACCACACACACGCCGCCAGCCCCGCGCCCGCCGCACCTGCGAGTCATCGATGCCCGAGTACCGTTCCAGAACCTCCACCTTTGGTCGCAACATGGCCGGTGCCCGCGCGTTGTGGCGCGCGACCGGCATGCAGGACGACGATTTCCACAAACCGATCGTCGCGGTCGCGAACTCGTTCACCCAGTTCGTGCCCGGCCATGTGCATCTGAAGGACATCGGCCAGCTGGTCGCGCGCGAGATCGAACGCGTCGGCGGCGTGGCCAAGGAGTTCAATACCATCGCCGTCGACGACGGCATCGCGATGGGCCACGACGGCATGCTGTATTCGCTGCCGAGCCGCGAGATCATCGCCGACTCGGTCGAGTACATGGTCAACGCGCATTGCGCCGACGCGCTGGTGTGCATCTCCAACTGCGACAAGATCACGCCCGGCATGCTGATGGCCGCGCTGCGCCTGAACATCCCGGTGGTGTTCGTGTCCGGCGGGCCGATGGAGGCCGGCAAGACGAAACTGTCGGAACACGGCCTCGATCTCGTCGATGCGATGGTCGTCGCCGCCGACCCGGACGCCTCCGACGAAAAGGTCGCCGCCTACGAGCGCAGCGCGTGTCCGACCTGCGGTTCCTGCAGCGGCATGTTCACCGCCAACTCGATGAACTGCCTGACCGAAGCGCTCGGCCTCGCCCTGCCCGGCAACGGCTCGATGCTGGCGACGCACGCCGATCGCGAGCGGCTGTTCCTGGAGGCGGCGCGCACCGTCGTCGAACTGTGCCATCGCTGGTACGGCGCCGAGGATCCGACCGCCCTGCCGCGCGGCATCGCGACCTTCGAGGCGTTCGAGAACGCGATGACGCTCGACATCGCGATGGGCGGTTCGACCAACACCATCCTGCACCTGCTGGCCGCCGCGCAGGAAGCCGAAGTCGCGTTCGACCTGCACGACATCGACCGGCTGTCGCGGCGCGTGCCGCAGCTGTGCAAGGTCGCACCGAACATCCAGACCTACCACATGGAAGACGTGCACCGCGCCGGTGGCATCGTCTCGATCCTCGGCGAACTCGCGCGCGGCGGCCTGCTGCATGTCGACCAGCCGACGGTGCACAGCCGCACATTGGCCGAAGGGATTGCGCGCTGGGACATCACCGTCACCGAAGACGATGCGGTGCGCACGTTCTTCAGGGCCGGCCCCGCGGGCATTCCGACCCAGACCGCCTTCAGCCAGGCCACGCGCTGGGACACGCTCGACGACGACCGCGCCGGCGGCTGCATCCGCGATGTCGCGCACGCGTATTCGCAGGAGGGCGGCCTCGCCGTGCTGCGCGGCAACCTCGCGCCCGATGGCTGCGTGGTGAAGACCGCGGGCGTCGACGCGTCGATCCACGTGTTCGAAGGCACCGCGAACGTGTTCGAAAGCCAGGACGCGGCAGTGAAGGGCATCCTCGCCGACGAAGTGCGGGCGGGCGACGTGGTGGTGATCCGCTACGAAGGCCCGAGAGGCGGGCCCGGCATGCAGGAAATGCTGTATCCGACGAGCTACCTGAAGTCGAAAGGCCTCGGCAAACAGTGCGCGCTGCTGACCGACGGGCGGTTCTCCGGCGGTACCTCGGGCCTGTCGATCGGCCACGCATCGCCGGAAGCCGCAGCCGGCGGCGCGATCGGCCTCGTGCGCGACGGCGACCGCATCCGGATCGACATTCCGCAGCGACGCATCGAACTGCTGGTCGACGACGCCGAACTGGCGACGCGTCGCAGCGCGCAGGACGCGATCGGCTGGAAGCCTGCGCAGGCGCGCCCGCGCAAGGTCACGGCCGCGCTGAAGGCCTATGCTCTGCTCGCGACCAGCGCCGACAAGGGTGCGGTGCGAAACCTGGCGATGCTCGGCGACTGAACCGGGTAGGCGGCCCGACTTGACAGGGTTGCCCGGTCGGCGCGTAATTACATCCGTAATAACGCCGGAGCCGCTTCATGACCGCCCTCAAGCTCACCCGCATCGGCAATTCGGTCGGCGTCGTGCTGCCGAAGGAAATCTTGTCGAACCTGCGTCTGGAAGCGGGGGATTCGCTGCACCTGAGCGAAGCACCGGGCGGCTATCTCATCTCAGCCTACGACGCGGAGTTCGAGCGGCAGATGGAAGTCGCGCGCAAGCTCATGCGCGAGAACCGGGACGTGCTGCGCCAGCTCGCCAAGTGAACGCGGTCGTCTGGCTGCAGCCACGGGTCGTCGAGGCCATCCATCTTGCGCAGCTGTCCGAACACGGTGGCGCCAGTGGCATTCGCGACCGGGGGCTGTTCGAAACGGCGCTGGCAAAGCCCCGGCAGCTCGCGAGTTACGGTGATCCGCCGCCCGACATCCAGGCACTCGCGGCGGCCTATGCGCATGGCATCGCGCATCTGCATCCTTTCGTCGACGGCAACAAACGCACATCGCTCGTCGCCGCACTGTTGTTCCTGCACCTCAACGGTTTCGATCTCGACGCGTCGCAGGCGGATCGCTACCTGACCTGGATGGCGCTGGCGGCCGGCGAGCTGGACGAAGTCGCGCTCGCGCGATGGCTGCGCGAGCGCACGCGACCGCTGTGAGTTGCGGAGGCGTTCATCGGCACCTGCCCCCTCTCCCGGCGCATGACCTTGCGCTGACGCCGCGTGGCGTGCCCGGCGCGCGGCTGCCCTCGCGCGGCCGCCCGCACGGCGGAGCTCAAGGCACGCCAGCCTGACCGGCGTGTCCGGGATGATGGGAGAACGGCCGGGTGACGCCGTCCCTGTCGACCAGTTCCACCGTGAATGCCTGGCGGCGGCCATCCGGCATCTCCATGCCGGGCGAGCCCAGCGGCATGCCCGGCAACACGAGACCGCGGGCATCCGGCCGCTCGGCAAGCAGTCGGCGGATGTCCTCGGCCGGCACGTGGCCCTCCACGAGATAGCCTTCGATCTCGGCGGTATGACACGAGCCCTTGGCGAACGGCACGCCCAGCCGTGCCTTGACCTCGCCCAGGTCCGCCTCGTCGACCACCTCCACCCCGAAGCCCGCTTCGCGCACGTGATCGATCCACACGCTGCAGCAGCCGCAGGTGGCCGTCTTGTGGACCACCATGGTCGGCCGCGCCGCGCCCGGCTGGACCGCCGGTTCCGGCGCATGCGTCGCCTGCACGGATGCGGCCGGTGGCGCGGCCGGGCCGGCACAGGCCGCCAGTGGCAGGAAGAACGCGATGGACAGCAACACAGGGGCATGGCGGTACATGGAATCTCCTGGGCGCGGACGCCGGTCAGATCTTGAAGTCGTCATAGGCCACCTGCGCATCCGGGACCCCCAGGCGCTTGAGCAGCCTGCGGGTGGCGGCGAGCATCGCCGGGGGACCGCACAGGTAGAAGTCGCAATCGTGCAGTGCCGGATGGCTGGCGAGCAATCGTTGCCCGGCGACCTCGTGCACCAGACCGCGCAACAGCGCATCCGTGCACGGTGCGGGATCCGAGAGCACCAGGTGCCAGCTGAAGTTCGCGTGGTCCTGCGCCAGCGCCTGCATCTCGTCCACATACGGGGCTTCGCGCAGATCGCGGGCGCCGTACCAGAAATGGATGCGTTCGCCGGCACCCGCATCGAGCAGCGCATGGATCATCGCCCGCAAGGGCGCCATGCCCGCACCGCCGCCGATGAAGACCTTTTCGCGGCCGCCGGGCCTGAGGGCGAAATCACCGAACGGACCGCTGTAGTCCAGGCGATCGCCCGGCTGCAGGGTGTACATCCACGACGATCCCCTGCCCGGCGGCTGCCGGCGGCCCGGGCGGCTGCCGGGACTGAAGCGCACCAGCAGGCGCAGGCGGCCGTCGTCGCCGGCAGGCGGCAAGGACAGCGAGTAGGCGCGGCGCACCGGTTCGGCGTTGTGCAGGGCCGGCGGCAGCGCCAGGGCGTCCCAGTCCGCGCGATGCGCGTCCGGCTGCACGATGTCGGAGCGCGGACGCTCGTAGGCGGGCACATGCACCTGCAGATAGGCGCCGGGCTGGTATTCGGCGCCTGGCGCCACATCCGGCCTGAGCACGATCTCGCGCAGGAACGGCGTGACCGCCTCGACGTGTTCGACCGTCGCGTGCGCGTGCGTCCACAGCGCCGCCCCGCCTGCCACCTCGATCTCGGTGTCGGCACGCAGGCGCAGGTTGCAGGCCAGTCGATGTCCCTGGCGCAGGCGGGTGTCGGGCAGATGGGCGCGGTCGGCCGCGGTCGGCCGCGGCGCCGCCCCGCGCACGCGCACCTCGCACAGGCCACAGCTCTGACCACCTCCACAGTTGGACGGCAACTGCAGCCCGTTGCGCGCCAGGGCCACGTAGGCATCGTCACCGGCGCTGGCCTGCACGGTCCGCAGTCGCGTCCCGCCGGGCGCGAACACCGTCAACGCACGCGCCGGGCGCCATCGCCTGGGCACGAACTCGCCAAGCCGGAAACTCGCCACCAGCAGCCAGATGCCGCTCAGCGCCATCCAGAGCCCGCCGATGCCGGCCATCACCACCAGCGGATTGTTGAAGTCGCTGCGGCCGGTGTAATCCATGATGTGCAACATCCAGAAGATGTCGAACAGCCGCCAGGTGTCGTTGCGGTGCGCCAGCACCTCGCCGGTCTGGTCGGACAGGTACACCGTGGTGCCGTCGTCGTCGTCGAAATCCACGCGCCAGAACGGCCCGACGTGGGCACGCGCTTCGAGCGTGGCCTCCACCTTGCGCGCCACGCCGGCGTTGCCCGGGCCGGTATAGGACGCCTGCGCCAGGCGTCGTGCCCACGCCCCGTCGATCCGCAGCGCCTGTCCGGTGTGCGCATCGACCAGGCGGGTGACGCCACCGTCGAGGATCCGGTACACCGGCGTGCCGTCGAGCCAGGCCGATGCCACGCCGCCGACGTGGGCACCCGCCGCGGTGGCGGCGCCCAGCACGGCCTCCGCCGGCAGTGCATCGCGCGGCCACGCCGGCGCAGGTCCGGCATGCGCCCGCCAGATGTGGCCCTGTACCCGGTCGTGATCGAGCCAGCCCATCATCAGCCCGCTGACCATCCACAGCACGAACTGGAGCGCGACCAGCAGGCCGATCCACTTGTGCAACCGCCGCAGCCACGGCGTCATGCCGGCACCCGCCGGCGAAAGCTGTAGAACAGCAGCCAGACGCCGCTGAGTGCGAACAGCAACCCGACAATCGACGCCACCCGGAACAGGGTGTTGTTGACGTCGCTGCGGGTGTCGTAATCCATGATGTGCAACATCCAGAGGAAGTCGAACCAGCGCCACAGGCTGTGGCGCCGCGCCAGCAGTTCCCCTGTATCGGGCGAGAGATAGAGGGTGGTGGCGCCGCGGTCGGCGAAGTGCACCGCCCACATCGGCACCGGCCGCGTCTGCACCTCCTGCGGCGCGACCGTGATCCACTCGGTACGCGAGACGTCCGCATCGCCCTGGTAGAGCGCGCGGGCCAGGGCGAGGGCGGCGTCCTCCGGCAGCGGCGTCAGCCGCTCGCCGGTCTGCGCATCGGCCAGCAGCACGCCGTCG
This sequence comes from Proluteimonas flavola, assembly GCF_021191705.1. Classification (GTDB taxonomy): domain Bacteria; phylum Pseudomonadota; class Gammaproteobacteria; order Xanthomonadales; family Xanthomonadaceae; genus Luteimonas; species Luteimonas flavola. Next base: position 14,815 of record NZ_JAIWPU010000017.1, on the reverse strand, counting down.
CCGGTACGCAGTTCGAACACGTCCCGGTCGAGCAGGCGCTTGAGCGCGATGGCCGTCGTGCCCGGATAGCGGTCGAGCAGCGCCGACTGCTGCAGGTATGCCGCCTCGTGCGCGAGCGCTTCGCGATGCGCGTGGGCCAGGTGGTCGCCATGGATGATGTCGAGCGAGATCACCGTCATGTAGACCCCACTCACCGTCCACAGCAGGGCCTGGACGCCGATGACCAGGCCGATCCATTTATGGGCGCGGCGCGCCCAGAACGCAGGTTTCATTGCCGTTTTCCCGTTCACGATGCGTGTCGATGGACGGGGCCGGCGCACGGCCGGCCCCGCACCCGTTACCAGCGCCAGGTCAGCTTGGCGTTCCAGCGCCTGCCCAGCAGGTCGTAGGTCATCGTGTCGGTGTTGGCGTCGGTGTAGCTCTGGATGAAGGGCGCCTGCTTGTCGAACAGGTTGTCCACGCCCAGCGCCAGGTCCAGCGCCGGGGTGGCGGCGTACTGCAACTGCAGGTTGTGGTAGACGAGGCTGCCGGCGCGCGCGCCGATGTCACCCGCGGACGCGTTGATGTCGTCGGCACTGCCGATGTACTGCGCACTCCACGCGCCCGACCACGCCTCGCGCGCCAGCACCAGCGAGCCGAACGAGCGCCACTTGGCATAGCTGCCGCGGCCGCCGGTGATGTGCCCGGCATACGCGATCGTGGTGCCGCCCTGGAACGGCGTGAGGTCGTAGCGGTCGAGATAGGACACGTCCAGGCTTGCGGTCACGTCCAGGCCGGCGGCGGCGAACTCGTACACCAGCCCCAGGTCGATGCCGGAGATGCGTTCATTGGCGGCGTTGACCGGCTGCGAGGACAGGAAGTCGATTTCGCCGGTGACCGGATGCCGCGTGAAGTTGCTCGCGCTGCAGAACGGGTGCGACAGGCCTTCGCTGTTGTAGCAGAGCGAGAGCTTGGTCGAACCGGCCACGCTCTGGATCGCGTTCTCGATGCGGATGTCGAACCAGTCGGCGGTGACCGTCAGGCCATCGGCGAAGCCCGGTGTCCAGACCGCGCCGACGGTGAAGGTCTTCGCGTCCTCGGGCTGCAGGTCGATATTGCCGCCGGTCCGGGTGAGCACCGAGTTGCCCAGTTGCGTGTAGCCGACCGGCACGCCGCTGGCCTGGCAGTTGCGGGACACGTTCGAGGCCGGGTCCAGGCTGCTCCAGCCGCTGCACGGATCGGTCGTGGTCAGGTTGCCTTCGCTGACGCCGCCGAACAGTTCGGGGATGTTGGGAATCCGGAACGCGGTGGCATAGGTCGCGCGCATCTTGAATGCATCCGCCGCCTGCCAGTCCAGCCCCAGCTTGTAGTTGGTGTCGCCGCCGAACAGGTCGTAATCGGAATAGCGCACCGCGCCGTTGAAGGTCAGCAGTTGCGCACCGGGCAGGTCCGCGAGCAGCGGCACCGAGACCTCGGCGAACACCTCGCGCACCTCGTACTCGCCGTCGATGCGCTGGGCGGCATTGCTGTTGGCGATGCCGCGCTGGGTGAGGATGTCCGGATCGCGCCAGCCGCGGTCGGTGCGCAGTTCCACGCCGGTGGCGAAGCCGACGAAGCCGGCCGGCAGTTCGAACAGTTCGCCGTCGAGGTTGGCGGTGAAGCTGCGCTGTTCGTTGCCGCCGGTATCGCGGGTGGTGAACATGATGTAGTCGATCACCGCCGGCGACAGGTCGCCGTAACCGAGATAGTCCGCGCAGGGCACCGCCGCGCCGGGGGCGGTGCTGCACAGCGCGCGGTCGAGCGTGCGGTCCACGCGGTCGAGGTCGGCGACATTGCTCGAGCCGTCGATGCCGGTGCTGCGGCCGTAGTTGAACGCGGTGCTCCAGTGCCAGTTGTCGCCGATATGGCCATCCAGGCCGGCCACCACGCGCCAGGTGTCGACGTCCTGGTAGAACTGGCGCGGGCCCGCCTCCTCCAGCCGGCGACGCACCAGGGTCAGGTCCTGGCCGGTCGGGTTGGTCGGATGGCTGGCGGCAATGCGAACCGGCCGGTACTGGCCGATGGACCCGGGCGAGGCGAGCTGGTTGGAGCGCCGGTTGGTGAACATCAACTCGGTGAACAGATCCACGGTGTCGCCGAGCGCCAGATCGCCGAACACCGTCAGGCTGGTGCGCTCGATCGGATTGACGGCGTTGAGCGTGGGATACGCGTTGTAGTTGTGGATGCCCGAGTACGGCGCGAAGGCATCGCCGTCGCCGTCCGGGTCCTGGTTGAAGTTGACCATGCTGCCGTCGGCCAGCAGCGCGCGACCGCCGACCGTCGCCGAGCTGCCCACGCATTGCAGTTGCCCGTTCACCTCGCCCAGGCCGCAGGGCTGTCGGCTGGCCATGTTGACGGCCTTGCTTTCGGAGTGGCTCAGCGAGGCGGTCAGCGCGCCGCGCTCGCCGGTCACGCCCCAGACGAGGTCCGCGGCCTGGTTGGCGCCGTCGCCCTCGAAGGTCTCGCCATAGCGCAGGCCCAGTTGCGCCCCGTCGACGCCGCGCCTGGTGATGATGTTGACCACGCCGGCGACCGCGTCGGCGCCGTAGATCGCCGACGCGCCGTCCTTGAGGACCTCGATGCGGTCGATGATCGCCACGGGCACCACGTTCAGATCGACCGAACTGTTGGCGCCGGTCCCGCCGTTGACGATGCGCCGGCCGTTGAGCAGCACCAGCGTGCGGTTCACGCCGATACCGCGCAGGTTGACCTGGGTGGTGCCGTAACCACCACCGGTCCAGTAGGCATTGGTCTGGTTGCCGGCGAAGCCGGCCGAGGCGGGCAGACGCTGCAGCAGCGTCTCCACCGACGTGGCGCCGGAGCGGGCGATGGTATCGGCATCGACGATGCTGACGGGACCCACGCCCGACAGCTGGGCGCCCTTGATGTGGGAACCGGTGACGCTGACCGCGTCGAGGGTGGTGGCATCGGGCGATGCGGTATCGGACTGGGCGGCAAGCGGGCCCGCGGCCAGCAGTGCGCTGACCGCCAAGGCGAGTTGGTGGCGTGAGAACGGCATGGGGAAGCTCTCCGGATGGCAGCTGGACATGATCTGGCGTGACGGCACGGCCCGGCGCGCGACGCAATGTCGCGGCGGGAGCGCCGGAGAAACGACGCGGATCAGCTGATCGGAGGGCGGAAGATCTTGCCGCTGGGCTGCTGCGGCGCACGGATTTCGCTGTAGGCGGGCGCGGCCGCCGGCAGCACGTGGTGGGCGGAGAACGGCACGCCGACGGTGATGCAGCCTGCGGGATACGCACAGCTGCAGCCGCAGCCGCCGCGCATGCCGATCCCGCACTGGCAGTCCTCACCCGCGTGCGCGTGGCCGTCCCCGCTGGCCTGCATGTCGGCCGACACGGCATGATGCGCGTGTGCAGCCCCTTCGGCATGCGCAGGCAGTGGGCCGCTGCCGGTCCCGGTCGCGGCTATCGTCATTTCCGTCGATGCCCACAGTGCACCGCTGCCGTTGAGGCAGAGCAGCATGGCGAGCACGAGGCGGAGGACGAATCGACGGACAGACATGGGGATGTGTCGGTTTCGTGTATTTGTATATACGAAGGATGAACATGGGTACCATGCGGCTCCGGGTGATGTCAACGCCGCCTTCACACCCGCGTCTCCCGGTGCCGTCCGCCACCTGCGCTCAGCCTGCGTCGTCGCCCGCCACCAGTTCGTAGCGGTCGCCGACGAACCACTGCCGTACGAACGTCACGCAGGTTCCGCCACGCCAGGTCTGCCGTGTGATCGCCAGGCACGGCGCGCCCGGGGCAACGGCAAGCAGGACGGCTTGTTCGGCGCTGGCGGCCACCGCGCCGATGCGATGCGCCGCACGCGTCCACGGCACCGTCCGCAGCAGCCAGCTGCCGGGCGCGGTCGCGGAGAAATCGGTCGTCAACGCTGCAGGCGCGACCTCGGCATTGAGCAGGCGCGTTTCGAGCGCGAACGGCTGTCCGTCGGCCAGATGCACACCGCGCAGCTCGAGCAGCCGGCCATCCGAGCCGGCCAGCGCCATCTCTTCGACGGCACGCCTGCGGGCGACGCGTTGCCGACGCGACAGCAGATGGAACCGGTACGCATGTCCGCGCTGCGCGACCTCCAGCGGAATGTCGGGGATCTGCAGCGCCACCGATTCGATCTGCGGATCCGGCGCACGCACGAAGCTGCCGGACTTGCGCCTGCGGACGATGAGTCCGGCTTCGGCCAGGGCGGTGAGCGCGCGGTTCACCGTCATCCGCGAGCATGCGTAGTCGACCATCAGCTCCCGCTCGGGCGGCACCCGGTGTCCGGGCGCCCAGGCCCCACTGCGGATGCGCTGCTCGATGTCGGCGCGGATCCGCTGGCTCAGCGGCGCCTCCCGTGTCGTCTCCATGTGTGTCCCATCCCTGCGCTGCGCCGATGCGTCGCCCGTCTGGACGATGCGCGATTCGGCCACTAATGTATAGACATATCAAATCCGCGGAGCGATTGCCTTGACCGATCCGATCACGCTCCAGCCGGGCGAAGTCCCGCTGTCCACCTGGCGCGCCGTGCTGGGTGGCGCGCAGGCGGCGCTGGATCCGGCGCACGCCGCCGCTGTGCGTCGCAGTGCCGAGGTGGTCGATGCGATCGTCGCGCGCGGCACGCCGGTCTATGGCGTCAACACCGGCTTCGGCAAGCTCGCCAGCGTGCGCATCGACGCCGGCGACCTCTCCACGCTCCAACGCAACATCGTCCTGTCGCATGCGGCCGGTGTCGGCGAGGCTCTCCCCCTGCCGGTGGTTCGCCTGATGCTGGCGTTGAAGCTGGCGAGCCTGGCGCAGGGGGCGTCGGGCGTGCGGCCGGCGACGCTGGCGCTGCTCGAAGCGATGCTCCAGCGCGACGTGCTGCCGGTGGTGCCGGTGCAGGGCTCGGTCGGTGCATCCGGCGATCTCGCGCCGCTGTCGCACATGGCCGCGGCGATGCTGGGTGTCGGCGAGGCCTTCCACGCCGGCGTGCGCATGCCCGCGACCGATGCGTTGCGGCACGCCGGGCTGGCGCCGGTGGAACTGGGCGCCAAGGAAGGTCTGGCGCTGCTCAACGGCACCCAGTTCTCCACCGCCTGCGCGCTGGCCGGCCTGTTCGCGATCGAGGACGTGTTCCAGGCGGCGCTGGTCACCGGCGCGCTGTCCACCGAAGCGGCGCGCGGCTCGGATACGCCGTTCGATCCGCGCATCCACGCGCTGCGCCGCCATCGCGGCCAGATCGAGGTGGCCGCCGGCCTGCGGGCGCTGCTGCAGGGCTCGTCGATCCGCGCCTCGCACCTGGAGAACGACGACCGCGTGCAGGACCCGTACTGCCTGCGCTGCCAGCCGCAGGTGATGGGCGCCGCGCTCGACCTGATGCGCCAGGCCGCCCACACCCTGCACGACGAGGCCAACGGCGTCTCCGACAATCCACTGGTGTTCACGGATACCGGCGAAGTGCTCTCGGGCGGCAACTTCCACGCAGAACCGGTGGCCTTCGCCGCCGACATGCTGGCGATGGCGGTCTGCGAGATCGGCGCGCTGTCCGAGCGCCGGACCGCGATGCTGGTGGACCCGGCGCTGTCGGGCCTGCCGGCGTTCCTGGTGCCGCGTCCCGGGCTCAATTCCGGCTTCATGATCCCGCAGGTCACCGCGGCGGCACTGGTGTCGGAGAACAAGCAGCGCGCCTACCCGGCCAGCGTGGATTCGATCCCGACCTCGGCCAACCAGGAAGACCACGTCTCGATGGCCGCACATGGCGCGCGCCGCCTGCACCGCATGGCCGAGAACGCCGCGCACGTGGTCGGCATCGAACTGCTGGCCGCCGTCCAGGGCTGCGATTTCCACGCGCCGCTGCGCTCGAGCGATGCCCTGGAAGCGGTACGCGCGCGCCTGCGTCGGGACGTGCCGACCATGGACGAGGACCGCTACATCCATCCCGACCTGCAGGCCGCCACCTCACTGGTGCGCGGCGGCGCACTGGTCGCCGCCAGCGGCCTGGCCCTGCCCGGCATCGTGTCCTGACCGGCCTCGTCTTCCATTCCCGCCGCCGGGTACCGGCGCCACCGCATCCAAGGACTTCGCGATGAACCGCCACGACCCGTCCCGCACGATCCGCGCGCCGCGCGGCAACGAACTGAGCTGCCGCTCGTGGCTCACCGAAGCGCCGTTCCGCATGCTGCAGAACAACCTCGATCCCGATGTCGCCGAGCGCCCCGAGGACCTCGTCGTCTACGGCGGCATCGGCCGCGCGGCGCGCGACTGGGCCTGCTACGACGCGATCCTCGAATCGCTGAAGACCCTCGCCGACGACGAGACCCTGCTGGTGCAGTCCGGCAAGCCGGTCGGCGTGTTCCGCACGCACCGCGATGCGCCGCGCGTGCTGATCGCCAATTCCAACCTCGTGCCGCACTGGGCCACGTGGGAACACTTCCACGAGCTCGACCGCAAGGGCCTGGCGATGTACGGCCAGATGACCGCGGGTTCGTGGATCTACATCGGTAGCCAGGGCATCGTGCAGGGCACGTACGAGACCTTCGTCGAGATGGGCCGCCAGCACTACGGCGGCGACCTGACCGGCCGGTGGATCCTCACCGCGGGCCTGGGCGGCATGGGCGGCGCGCAGCCGCTGGCCGCGAGCCTGGCCGGGGCGTGTTCGCTGACCATCGAATGCCAGCAGAGCCGCATCGATTTCCGGCTCAAGACCCGCTACGTCGACGAGCAGGCGAGCGATCTCGACGACGCGCTCGCGCGCATCGAGCGTTACACGCAGGCCGGCGAGGCGAAATCCATCGCGCTGCTCGGCAACGCGGCCGAGGTGCTGCCCGAACTCGTCAGGCGCGGCGTGCGCCCGGACTGCGTCACCGACCAGACCAGCGCCCACGATCCCGTGCACGGCTACCTGCCGATCGGCTGGACGGTCGAGCAGTGGCTGGATGCGCAGACGACCGATCCGGACGCGGTACGCGATGCGGCGAAGCGCTCGATGCGCGTACACGTCGAGGCGATGCTGGCCTTCCACGCGCAGGGCATTCCCACCGTCGACTACGGCAACAACATCCGTCAGATGGCAAAGGACGAAGGCTGCGCCAACGCCTTCGATTTCCCGGGCTTCGTGCCCGCCTATGTGCGGCCGCTGTTCTGCCGCGGCATCGGCCCGTTCCGCTGGGTCGCGCTGAGCGGCGATCCGGAGGACATCGCCAGGACCGACGCCAAGGTCAAGGCACTGATTCCCGACGATCCGCACCTGCACCGCTGGCTGGACATGGCCGCGACCCGCATCGCCTACCAGGGCCTGCCGGCGCGGATCTGCTGGGTGGGTCTGAGCGTGCGCGACAGGCTGGGCCTGGCATTCAACGAGATGGTGCGCAACGGTGAGCTCAAGGCACCGATCGTGATCGGCCGCGACCATCTGGATTCGGGCTCGGTCGCCTCGCCGAATCGCGAGACCGAGGCGATGGCCGATGGCAGCGACGCGGTCAGCGACTGGCCGCTGCTCAATGCGATGCTCAACGTCGCCGGCGGCGCGACCTGGGTGTCGCTGCACCATGGCGGCGGTGTCGGCATGGGCTATTCGCAGCACTCGGGCGTGGTCATCGTCTGCGACGGCACCGCCGAAGCCGACGCCCGCATCGCCCGGGTGCTGTGGAACGACCCGGCCACCGGCGTGATGCGGCACGCCGATGCCGGCTACGACATCGCCAGGGACTGCGCCAAGGCGCAGGGCTTGAACCTGCCGATGGTCTAGGCCGGATGGGCGCGGTAGGCGGCTCGTACATGAACATCGCAACCCGGCCCGGACGGACGGCGCAGGCGCTGCGGTATGCTGCGGCGTCTGCCTTCATGCCGCTTCCACGAACCGCCGTGCGCCCACTCCTGTTCCGTCTGCTGCTGTGCGTGACGCTGCTGCTCAACGGCATCGGCTCGGGCATGGCGTCGGTGCACGTGGCGATCATGGAGATGTCAGCCGGGCCGGTCCTTGCCCTGTCCGTCGAGCCCGCGGTCGCGGATTGCCCGCACGCGGGCGCGGCACGCGCCGACGCGACGCACGGCGACCGGCATCCGGCCGCACCCGATGCGGACGACAGTGACTGCATGAAGCTCTGCGTGGGCATCTGCATGCAGCACTGCCATGTCCTGCCGATGGCGCTCGCCTCGGCAACGCCGGTGCCCGCGCAACTCGCGCCGGTGACGCCGCTGTCGGCCGGACCGCCATCGGTCCGCCCGCATCCGCTGTTGCGGCCTCCGATCTCCGCCTGACATCGCGGTCGCCATGCGACCGCAGGCCTGCGCGTGTTCCGTATCCGGCGCACGCGTCACCGATGTCCACGACATCCGCCGATACGCGCGCGGATGTGCCAGGAGTCCACGATGCACCACGATCCTTTCCACCCCGCGTCCGGCGGGGCGTCGACGCTGTCGCGCCGCCGCTTCGTCCAAGGGCTCGCCCTCGGCGGCCTCGCCATCGGCACCGGCGCATGGCGCCTGCCGGCGCAGGCCGCCAGCGCAGACGCCCGCACCGGCCCGCAGGTGCTCACCGGCACCGATTTCGATCTGTCCATCGGCACCACGCCGGTCAACTTCACCGGCCGCACGCGACCGGCGATCACCGTCAACGGCAGCGTGCCGGCACCGATCCTGCGCTGGCGCCAGGGCGATACCGTCAACCTGCACGTCGCCAACCGGTTGCCCGATGCGATGACCTCGATCCACTGGCACGGCATCATCCTGCCGGCCAACATGGATGGCGTGCCGGGCCTGAGCTTCGACGGGATCGCGCCCGGCGAGCAGTACCACTACCGCTTCCGCCTCGGGCAATCGGGCAGCTACTGGTACCACAGCCACTCGCTGTTCCAGGAGCAGGCCGGGCTGTACGGCGCGATCATCATCGACCCGATCGAACCGCTGCCCTACCGCTTCGACCGCGAGCACGTGGTGCTGCTGTCGGACTGGAGCGACCTGGACCCGGGCCGGCTGTTCCGGCGGATGAAGCAGTACTCGGAGTACGACAACTACTACAAGCCGACCGTCGGCGACTTCGTCCGCGACGTGCGCGCGCACGGCTGGGCGGCGACCGTGGCCGACCGCCGCGCCTGGGGCCGGATGCGCATGACCCCCACCGACATCTCCGACATCAACGCGCACACCTATACCTACCTGATGAACGGCACCACGCCGGCGGCCAACTGGACCGGGCTGTTCCGCTCCGGCGAGAAGGTGCTGCTGCGCTTCATCAACGCCGGCGCGATGACCTACTTCGACGTGCGCATCCCCGGCCTGAAGATGACCGTGGTCGCCGCCGACGGACTGCCGGTGCACCCGGTGACGGTGGACGAGTTCCGCATCGCGGCAGCGGAAACCTACGACGTCATCGTCGAGCCATCCGGACAGGACGCCTACACGATCTTCGCCCAGGACATGGGCCGCACCGGCTACGCACGCGGCACGCTGGCGGTGCAGCCGGGCCTGGAAGCGCCGATCCCGTCGGTGGACCCGCGCCCGCTGCTGACCATGGACGACATGGGCCACGGCGGACACGGTGCGCACGGCGGGCACGGCGCCGCCGCCGGCAGCGATCCGCACGCAGGCCACGGTGCACCGGCGGCGGCCGATCCGCACGCGGGCCATGGCGCGCACGGCGACGGCATGCAGATGCATCCGGCCAGCGAATCGGGCAATCCACTGGTCGACATGCAGACCATGACGCCCACCCATCGTCTCGACGATCCGGGTATCGGCCTGCGCGACAACGGCCGGCGCGTGCTGACCTATGGCGACCTCGCCAGCATCGCGCCCGACGAGGATGGCCGCGACCCCGGCCGCGACGTCGAACTGCACCTGACCGGCCACATGGAGAAGTTCGCCTGGTCGTTCGACGGCATCCCGTTCGCCAGCGCCGAACCGCTGCGGCTCAACTATGGCGAGCGCATGCGCATCGTGCTGGTCAACGACACGATGATGACCCACCCCATCCACCTGCACGGCGTGTGGAGCGATCTCGAGGATGCCGAGGGCAACTTCATGGTGCGCAAGCACACCGTCGACATGCCGCCGGGCAGCAGGCGCAGCTTCCGTGTCCGCGCCGACGCCCTCGGCCGCTGGGCGTTCCACTGCCACCTGCTGTACCACATGGAAGCGGGAATGATGCGGGAAGTGCGCATCGAGGAGGCCTCGGCATGAACCTGCGCATCGCCCTCCTTGCCGCACTGGGCCTCGCAGCGCCCGCCCTGGCGCATGCCCAGCACGGCGCACATGCCCAGCCCGCATCGCCGGCAGCGGCTGCCTGCACGCCCGAACACGCCGCAATGGGCCACTGCACGCTGCCCGCGCGCGCCGACACCGACACGCCGCACGCCGACCACGGCGCCGCGACCGACTGCACGCCCGAGCACGCCGCGATGGGCCACTGCACGCTGCGCCCCGCCGCACCGGCCGAACCGCTGACGCCGATTCCGGCAGTGACCGACGCCGATCGCGCCGCGGCATTTCCCGCGCTGCACCATCATTCGATGGAGCACGCCTCGCCGATCCACCACCAGGTCTATCTCGAGCGGCTCGAAGCCTGGGACACCGATCACGGCACCGGCCAGTCGTGGAAGGCCAAGGCGTGGCTGGGGACGGACCTGGATCGCCTGTGGCTGCGCAGCGAGGGCGAGCGCGCAGGCGGGCGGACCGGCAGCGCGGACATCGAGGCGCTGTATGGTCGCAGTATCGGCCCATGGTGGGACCTCGTGGCGGGCGTGCGCCAGGACACCCGTCCGTCATCGCGTACCTGGGGCGCGTTCGGCATCCAGGGCCTGGCGCCGTACCTGTTCGAAGTGTCGGCCACCGCCTACGTCGGCAGCGGCGGGCAGGTCCTGCTCAAGGCCGAGGCCGAGTACGACGTGCGCTTCACCAACCGCCTGGTGCTGCAGCCGCTGGTGGAGGTGACCGCGGCGCTCGAGGACGAACCGTCCGAAGGCATCGGCAGCGGCTTGAACAAGCTGGAGGCCGGCCTGCGCCTGCGCTACGAGATCAGCCGTCGCTTCGCACCGTACATCGGCCTGGTCCACGAGCGCGGATTCGGCCGGACCGCCGACTACGCCCGCGACGCCGGCGCCCACGTCCGCGACACCCGCGTGGTGGGCGGCATCCGTATCTGGTTCTGATCCGGCGCCCGCTGCCGGTTGCACATTCCCGAATCCGCATTCCCGAGGAGACATCGCATGACCATCCGTACTCTGCTGCTCGCCGTTCTGGTCGCAATTCCGGCGAGCGTCGCCGCCCATGACCACGGCAAGGGCCACGCCGCCCATGCGGCGCACGCGCCGGCCACCACGCCGGCGCCTGCGCTGGACTTCGACCGGCTCGACACCGATCGCGACGGCTTCATCGTGGTCTCGGACTTGCCGGCAGGCCATCCGGCGCTGGCGCATTTCAGCATGGCCGACCGTGATGGCGACAAGCGCCTCGACCGCGACGAGTTCGCCGTCCTGCTGAAGATGCTCTGAGACCGATCCCGGACGCCGGCTGCAGCCGGCGTCCGCATGCGTCGGCCCTGCTATGCCGGAGCCTGCGGGCGTGGCGGCTCGTCGCGCCGCACCTTGAACCACGCGGCGTACAAGGCCGGCAGGAACGTCAGCGTCAGCAGCGTCGCCACGGTGAGGCCGCCCATGATCGCGACCGCCATCGGGCCGAAGAACACACTGCGCGACAGCGGGATCATCGCCAGGATCGCGGCGAGCGCGGTCAGCACGATCGGGCGGAAGCGGCGCACCGTCGCATCGATCACCGCATCCCAGCGCGCGTGGCCGGCGGCGATGTCCTGTTCGATCTGGTCCACCAGGATGATCGAGTTGCGCATGATCATGCCGGCCAGTGCGATCGTGCCGAGCATCGCGACGAAGCCGAACGGCACCCGGAACACCAGCAGGAACAGGGTCACGCCGATCATGCCCAGCGGCGCGGTCAGCAGCACCAGCGCGGTGCGCGAGAAGCTGCGCAACTGCAACATCAGCAGGCTGACCACGACCAACAGGAACAGCGGCAGGCCGGCCTTGATCGAATCCTGGCCCTTGCCCGAATCCTCGACGGTGCCGCCGGTCTCCAGGCGGTAACCGTCGGGCATCGACTCGCGGATGCCGTCGAGCGTCGGCAGGATCTGCGCGACCACGGTCGGCGGTGTGACATCACCGCGGATGTCGGCGCGCACCGTGATCGTCGGCAGCAGGTCGCGGTGCCAGATGATGCCGTCCTCGAACGTCGATTCCAGCCGCGCGACCTGCCCCAGCGGCACCGATTGCCCGTTCGAGGTGGGAATGGCGAGGCTCTCGAGCATCTCGAGCTGGCCGCGTTCGTCGTCCGGCCCGCGCATGACGATGCCGATCAGTTCGTTGCCTTCGCGGTAGGTGCTGACCTGCAGGCCCGACAGCGAACCCGACAGGAACTGCGCGAGATTCTGCGAACTCACGCCCAGCACGCGGGCGCGTTCCTGGTCGACGACCAGACGCACGATGCGGCTGGGTTCGTCCCAGTCCAGATTGACGTTGGCGACGTTCGGATTCGCGCGCACCCGTTCGGCGATCGCATCGGCGATGCCGCGCACGCGCTCGACGTGTTCGCCGGAGACACGCAGCTGCACCGGATAGCCGACCGGCGGACCGGTCTCGAGCCGCGTCACGCGCAACTGCAGTTCGGGGAAGGCCGGTGCGACCTCGTCGGTCAGCCAGGCGCGGATCTGTTCGCGCGCCTCGACATCGGTGGCGGTCACGACGAACTGGGCGAAGTTGGCCTGCGGCAACTGCTGGTCGAGCGGCAGGTAGAAGCGTGGCGAGCCGGTGCCCACGTAGACGACGCGGTTGTCGACGCCCTCGCGTGTCGCGAGCAGGGCATCGAGACGCGCAGCAGCGGCTTCCGTTGCGCGCAGCGAACTGCCTTCGGCGAGTTCGGCATCGACCATCAGCTCCAGTCGGGTCGAATCGGGGAAGAACTGCTGCGGCACGAAGCGGAACAGCAGCAGCGACGCCACGAACAGCGCGACCGTCGCGCCGATGACGATCCAGCGGTGGGTCAGCGACCAGTCCAGCAGGCCGCGGAAGCGGCGGTAGAAGGGACGCTGGTAGGGATCGTGGTCGTGGGCCTGCGGCGCCTTCGGCGCCAGTGCGAACGCGAACGTCGGCCAGCGGTCGGCCGCGCGCGTCCGTGCGTCGCGCCAACGCGCCGCCAGAGAACCTGGACGCGGCGGCTGCGGATTGGCGAGATCGGGCAGCATCTTCTCGCCGAGCAGCGGAATGAACAGCACCGCGGCGATCCACGACACCACCAGTGCGATCGTCACCACTTCGAACAGCGAGCGCGTGTACTCGCCGGTACTCGATGCGGCGGTCGCGATCGGCAGGAAGCCGGCCGCGGTGACCAGGGTGCCGGTCAGCATCGGGAATGCGGTGTGCGTCCACGCATAACTCGCCGCCGCGAGCCGGCTGTCGCCCTGCTCCATGCGGATGGCCATCATCTCCACCGCGATGATCGCGTCGTCGACCATCAACCCCAGTGCGAGCACCAGCGCGCCGAGCGAGATCTTGTGCAGGCCGATGTCGAACTGGTCCATCGCGATGAAGGTCATCGCCAGCACCAGCGGAATCGACACCGCGACCACGAGGCCGGTGCGGAAGCCCAGCGAGACGAAGCTCACCAGCAGCACGATGATCACCGCCTCGGCGAGCACCTTGACGAACTCGCCGACCGAATCGCGTACCGCGCGCGGCTGGTCGGAGACCTTGCGCAGCTCCATGCCGACCGGCAACGTGTCCTGCAGCCGCACGGACTCGGTTTCCAGTCGCTTGCCGAGCTTGAGGATGTCGCCGCCGTCGTGCATCGCCACCGCGATGCCGATCGCGTCCTCGCCCATGAAACGCATGCGCGGCGCAGCGGGATCGGCGAAGCCGCGTTCGACGGTCGCAATGTCGCCCAGGCGCACGGTACGGTCGCCCGCGCGGATCGGGAAATCGCGGATCGCATCGACCGATCCGAACGCGCCGTCGACGCGCAGCTGCACGCGGACATCGTCGGTCTCGAAGAAGCCCGTCGGCACCAGCGCGTTCTGTTCCGACAGCGCCTGCTGCACGGCCGCCATCGGAATGCCGAGCGTCGCCAGCCGCGTATTGCTGACCTCGATCCAGACCTTCTCGTCCTGCAGGCCGACCAGTTCGACCTTGCCGACATCGTCGACGCGCTGCAGCTCGCGCTGGATGCGGTCGGCATAGTCCTTCTTGATCGCGTAGTCGAAGCCCTCGCCGGTCAACGCGTAGATGTTGCCGAAGGTGTCGCCGAACTCGTCGTTGAAGAACGGGCCGACGATGTCCTGCGGCAGCGACGGCCGCAGGTCGGCCACCTTCTTGCGCACCTGGTACCAGAGATCGGGAATTTCGCTGGAGCGCATCGAATCGCGGGCGAAGAAGATCACCTGCGATTCGCCCGGCCGCGAATACGAACGCACGAACTCGTAGTCGCCGGTCTCCATCAGCTTGCGCTCGATGCGCTCGGTGACCTGCTGCGACACCTGCTCGGCGGTCGCGCCCGGCCACTGGGTCTGGATCACCATCGCCTTGAAGGTGAAGGGCGGATCCTCGGACTGGCCGAGCCGGCCGTACGAGAAGATGCCGGCCACCGCGACGACCAGCATCATGTAGAGCACCAGCGTGCGGTTGCCGAGCGCCCATTCGGAGAGATTGAAGCGGGTCACCGCCAGCGCCCCTGTGGGAGGGGGGGGGGGGGGGGGGGGGGGGGCCCCGCACCCCCCCCCCCCCCCCCCCCCCCCCCCCCCCCCCCCCCCCCGCGGG
>NZ_JAIWPU010000016.1 GCF_021191705.1 Proluteimonas flavola | reverse complement strand
TTGCACGGGGTCCACCGCAGGCCCCCCGGTGGGTGCGCGCTTGCGCGCGAGGGCTTCACCCGGAAAGCGCATTCGCGCGCAAGCGCGCTCCCACCGGCGCACCGCGGCGGATGCAGGTCGCCACCCATCTTCCCCCGCAAACGGGGGAGGTGTGGGTGCCCCGAACGGGACCGGCTCGCCATGACGACGTCCGTCATTTCACTGCTGCCGGCTTCGGCACTTCCAGTTGTTGGGGCCGGTTCTCGCGATCCACTGGCGTCACCCGTTGACCTTCGCGCAGCAGATGCCCACCGGCCGCGACCACAAGCGCATCGGGCGCGAGGCCCGAGAGCACCGGCACGCTGCGCGCGCCGTAGGGACCGGTTTCGACGGGCACCGAGCGCAGCGTGCCTTCGGCGCGGTCGACGACCCAGACCGCCTTGCCGCCATCCGCGCCCGGCTGGATCGCGGTCAACGGCACCTGCAGAGCCGTGTCCGATGTCGCGGCGGCGAGGTACACGCGTGCGCTCTGTCCGAGTTCGAGGCCTTCGACCGCGGCGTCGGCGATCGCCACGCGCGCGGCGTAGGTGCGCGCCTGCGGGTCGGCAGCCGCGGCGATCTCGCGGATCGTGCCCGGCACGCGCACGCCTGGCCGGTTCCACAGTTCGATCTGCGCCGGCTGGCCGATCGCGAACGCGGCGATGCGCGATTCCGGCAAGGCGATCGCGACTTCGCGGCCGTCGTCGCCGGCGAGCATGAAGATCGCCTGGCCCGCCGCGACCACCTGCCCGGCTTCGGCCTCGCGGCTGGCGATGACGCCGTCGCGCGGTGCACGCAGTTGCGTATAGCCCGCCTGGTTGCCGGCGACATCCGCCTGCGCGCGCGCGGCGCGCAGCTGCGCCTGCGCCGCGGTGTAGGCCGCATCCTGTGCGTCCATCTGCGAGCGGCTGATCAGTTGCTGGTCGACGAGCGCGGCGTAACGCGCGCGGTCGGTGCGGGTGCGCGCATATTCCGCTTCGGCCGAGGCGACCTGCGCCTGCGCCGACTGCTGCTGCAACCGCAGGTCGCCGGGATCGATCTCGGCCAGCACCTGGCCACGACGCACATGCGCGCCGGCATCGACATCGCGTCGCAGCAGCTGCCCGCCGACCTGGAACGCCAGCGCGCTTTCCTCGCGGGCGCGGATCTCGCCAGCGAACGCGGACGCACCATTGCCGCCTGCCGCTGCGGGCGTCACCACGAGCACCGGACGGGCCGCAGGCTCGGGCGCAGGGCGATCGCCGCAACCCGCCAGTGCCAGCGCACAGGCGGCGAGCAGCGGCAGCGCAGGGCGGAAGGGGCGAAGCAGGGTCAGGCGGCGCATGGCGACCGTCCAGCAAGCGGGAATACGGAGGCGCATCGTATATTTTCAGAACTGATTGGTATAGTATTCCCCGCCATGTCGACGCGCCCGTCCTCGCTGCCCCTTGCCCCGACGCCCGAAAAGGTGCCGGCCGGTCCAGGCCGTCCCAAGGATCTGGCCAAGCGCGCGGCGATCCTCGAAGCCGCGGAACGCATGTTCCTGCAGCAGGGCTACGAGGGCGTGAGCATGGACCAGATCGCGGCCGAGGCCGGCGTGTCCAAGCTGACCGTCTACAGCCATTTCGGCGACAAGGACACGCTGTTCACCGAGGCTGCGGCGCGCTACTGCGAACAGCAGATGCCCGATTCGGTGTTCGAACCCGCGCCGGCCACGCCGCTGCGCCAGCGCCTGCTGCAAGTCGCCGAAGCGTTCTTCACGATGGTGTCCTCGCCCGAGGCGGTCGCCGGCCACCGCCTGCTGTGCACCCCGCAGATGGTCGAAAAGCGCCTGCCGCAGCGGTTCTGGAAGGGCGGCCCCGAGCGCGTGCAGGCGTCGTTCGCGGCGATGCTCCGGCGCCGGATCGAGAGCGGCGACCTGGACATCGACGAGGCCCTCGTGCCGACGGCGGCGGCGCAGTTCTTCGTGCTGCTCAAGGGCGACCTGCACCAGCGGATGGTGTTCGACTGCGACGAGGCCGGCAGTTGCGCCGGCCAACGGCGCGCGCACCTGGAAGCTTCGGTGGACATGTTCCTGCGCGCCTACGGGCGTCGCTGAACGCGGTCGCATGTGCGCCCCGCGTGCCGTCTGGGCCGGTGACTTCCGGCACTGCGTCGACCGCAATCCCCCCGCGATGATGGACCCGCGCCCGCACCGTTAGAATTGCGCGCTGGCGAACGAAGGAACCCGCAACAATGACGATCGACTACGCCAAGGCCCGCGCGGCGATGGTGGAACAACAGGTCCGGCCCTGGGACGTGCTCGATGCGCGCGTGCTCGAAACGATTTCGCGCCTGCCGCGCGAGGCCTTCGTGGCCGACGCGCGCCGCGCGCTGGCCTATGCCGACCTCGAACTCCCGCTCGGCCACGGCGAACACATGCTCAAGCCCGTGGTCGAAGGCCGTGCGCTGCAGGCGCTGAAGCTCGAACAGGGCGACGAAGTGCTGCAGATCGGCACCGGCAGCGGTTATCTGGCCGCGTGCATGGGCTGGCTGGCCCGTGACGTCGTCAGCCTCGAGCGCCACGACGACCTCGCCGACGCCGCCCGCGGCCGCCTGCAGGCGCAGGGCATCGCCAACGTCGACGTGATCGCCGCCGATGCGTTCGCCTGGAACACCGACCGCCGTTTCGACGCGATCTGCGTCTGTGGCGCCGTCGACGTGATCCCCGAGCGCTTCGTGCAGTGGCTGCGTCCCGGCGGCCGCATGTTCATCGTCCGCGGCCGCGCGCCCGCGATGGAGGCCGTGCTGGTCCACCGCGAGGGCGACGCTGTCAACGCGCCGCGCATCGAATCGTTGTTCGAAACCGGACTCGCCTATCTCGCAGGCGCCGCGCCGGTGCCGCAGTTCACTCTCTGATCGTCCAAGGATCCTCCATGTTCCGCCGCCCCCTGTTCCTGTCGCTCGCACTCGCGCTGACGTCCAGCCCGCTGCTGGCCGCCGATCTCGTCCAGACCTACGAGCTGGCCCGTACCAATGACCCGACGCTGTCGATCGCCGAATCGCAGCGCCTGTCGACCAAGGAAGGCGCGGTCCAGGCCCGGGGCGCGCTGCTGCCGCAGATCAACGGCAGCGCCTCGCTGACCGACAGCCGCCGCGCAGGCCAGTCCGGAAAAGCACGCACGCGCAGCGTCGGCGTCAATGCCGGCCAGGTGCTGTTCGACTGGGGCCAGATCGCGACACTGCGCTCGCAGCGTGCGCTGAGCACGGCGGCCGACTTCCAGCTCGACGCCGACAACGACTCGCTGATCACGCGCACTGCCGCGGCCTATTTCGACGTGCTGGTCGCGACCGAAACGCTGGCCGCCGCGGAAGCCGCCGAGACCGCGTTCAAGCGCCAGTTCGACTTCGCCGACAAGCGCCTCGAAGTGGGCCTGGCCCCGATCACCGACGTGCACGAAGCCCGCGCCCAGTACGACAGCGCGCGCGCGAACACGATCGTCCAGCGCAATGCGCTGCAGGATGCCTACCAGGCGCTTGCCGAGATCACCGGCTCGGAAATCCGCGACCTGCGCGGCCTGCCGGACGATTTCACCCCGCAGCTGCCGGAAGGCCGCGACGCCGAGGCGTGGGTCGCCACCGCGATCGAGCAGAACCCGCAGTTGCAGGCGTTGCGTTACCAAGTGACGGCGTCCGAATACGGCGTGACCGCGGCGAAGTCGGCCCACCTGCCGACGCTCGATCTCGGTGCGAGCTACGGCAGGAGCGACAGCTGGGGCGAACGCAGCCTGGATTCGCAGCAGCGCGAGTCGGAGACCAACAGCATCGGTCTGACGCTGACCGTGCCGATCTTCAGCGGCGGCATCACTCAGTCGCGCGTGCGCCAGTCGATCGCCCAGCGCGACATCGCCGGCGACCAGTACGAAGCCCAGCGTCGCGCGATCGAGCGCAACACCCGCAGCGCCTACCAGAACCTCGTCGCCGGCATCACCGAGGTCGAGGCGCGCCGCCTTGCCCTGGTCTCGGCCAACAGCGCCTACGAGGCCTCGCAGGTCGGGCTGGAAGTCGGTACGCGTACGGTCATCGACGTGTTGATCAACCAGCAGAACCTGTTCTCGGCGCGCCAGGCCTATGCCTTCGCCAAGTACAACTTCCTGCAGAGTCGCCTGCTGCTCGAACAGGCCGCGGGCACGCTGGACATCGGCAACCTGCAGGACGTGAACCGCCAGCTGACCGTCGACGTCAGCAGCGTCGGCGCGTCCACTGGCGCCGGTGCCGCCACGCCGCCCCAGTAAGCCGGTCCGATCAGAACGACGACGGCGCGGATCGCAGGATCCGCGCCGTTTTCGGTTCCGGCACCGGCAGATCGGGCTCGATCAATGCCAGCGTGCGCGCCAGTGCGCCGCGGCCGTTGGCGACGAGCGCGCGGCCGGCCTCGGCCATCGCCTCGCGCGCGTGCGCATCGTCGAGCAGCGCGGCGATGTGGTCGTGCACCGCATTCGCGTCCGCGCCGATGCGCAGCGCCTCCGCGCGGCCGAGCTGCCTGGCGATGTCGGCGAAGTTCTGCAGATGCGGCCCGGTGACCACCGGCGTGCCGACCGCAGCTGGTTCGAGCAGGTTGTGGCCGCCGATGTCCTGCAGGCTGCCGCCGACGAAGGCGACATCGGCGCAGGCGAAGAACAGGCCGAGTTCACCGAGCGTGTCGAGCACGAAGACATCGTCGCCGGCATCGGGCCAAGTGGTCAGCGCGCGCGTCGCCACGCGCCAGCCGGCGTCGACGCCGAGCTGCATCGCGCTGCGGAAGCGTTCGGGGTGGCGCGGCGCCCAGATCAGCAGCAGATCCGGCCAGCGCAGGCGCAGGCGGCGATGGATGTCGATGACCGCCGCCTCCTCCTCGGGATGCGTACTGGCCGCGATCCACACCGGACGCACGCCAGCGCAACCACGGAAGTCGGCGACCAACGCCGCGATCTTCGTCTCGTCGGGGGTGATGTCGAACTTCAGGTTGCCGGTGTCGATCACCGCGTGGCGCAGCGCGCCGAGCTTCACGAACCGCTTGCCGTCGTCGGCGGACTGCGTCGCGACCCGGCGCACGGTGCGCAACGCGCGGCCGACCAGCGGCCGCAGCACGCGATAGCCGCGCAGCGAACGCGCCGACAGCCGCGCATTGACGATCACCGTGGGCACGCCGGCATCGCGGCAGCAGAACAGCAGGTTCGGCCACAGTTCGGTTTCGACGATCAGGCCGATCTGGGGGCGGAAATGGCGCAGGAAACGCCGCACCGCGCCTGACAGGTCGTAGGGCAGATACACGTGTTCGACGCGATCGCCCCACAGCGTGCGTACGCGCTCCGAACCGGTCGGCGTGATCGTGGTGACCAGCAGGCGACGCGCCGGATCGCGCGCGAGCAATGCATTGATCAGCGGCGCGGCCGCGTTGACCTCGCCGACCGACACCGCGTGCACCCACACCGGCGCCGTCAGCGGCGGCGTGCGATAGATGCCGTAACGCTCGTCCCAGCGCAGCAGGTAGGCCGACTGGCGGAAGCCGCGCCAGATCAGGTGATAGACCGTGATCGGCGCAAGCACGACGAGCAGGGCCGAATAGAGGCCGCGCAGCAGTCGTTCTGTGGTGTCGGCCCGCATCCGCACAGGATAGCGGATGCCTGCTCGGCACCACCTTCTACAATGGCGCGATGTCGACGACGCCCCCGCCCCGCCCGCCGCTCGCGCCCCGCCACTGGCCGGCGTGGATCGGCATCGGCCTGATGGCGCTCGCGGCGCGGATCCCGTGGCCGCTGCAGCGCGCGCTGGGTCGGGGTCTCGGCGATACCTTGCGCATCGCGCTGTCCAGCCGTCGCAGGGTCGCCGCGCGCAATCTCGAACTGTGCTTTCCGGAGCTCGACATCGCCGCGCGCAACACGTTGCTGCGCCGGCATTTCCACGCGCTGGGCATCGGCCTGTTCGAATTCGCACGCGCCTGGTGGGGCTCGATCGCGCCACTGCAGCGCGGCCTGATCGTCGAAGGCGTCGAGCATGTCGAAGCCGCGCGCGCGGCGGGTCGTGGCGTGATCGTCGTGTCCGGGCACTTCACAACGCTCGAAGTCTGCGGCCGCCTGATGTGCGACTACGTCCCGCTGGCCGGCATGTATCGCCCGCATTCGGAGCCGGCCATGGAATGGGCCGTGCGCCGCGGCCGCGCGCGCTATGCCGCGGCAATGTTCCCCAAGCGCGACGTGCGCGGCGTGGTGCGGCATCTCAAGCGCGGCGGCCTGCTGTGGTACGCGCCCGACCAAGATCCCAGTGGTGGCGACGCGGTCTACGTGCCGTTCTTCGGCCGCCCCGCGCACAGCCTGACCTCGACCCACTCGCTCGCGCGCCTGTCCGGCGCGGCGGTGATGTTCTACCGCCACGTGCGCCGCGACGACGGCGGCTACACGTTGACGCTGTCCCCGGCGCCCGAACCGTATCCGACCCCGGACGCGACCGCGGATACCGCGACGGTGATGGCCGGCGTCGAAGACATGGCCCGCGCCGCGCCCGACCAGTACCTGTGGATCCACCGGCGGTTCAAGCGTCAGCCGGGTGGCGGATCGCTGTACTGAGGGGCCGCAGCCCGCCGCCGTATCGCGCTCAGCGCAGCACGCCATCCTCAGGCCGCACCGGTTCCACGCGCGCCAGCAGGCTGCCGGCATACAGGGCCGACAGCAGCAGCGTGAAGCCGCCCCAGAACGTCGAATAGAACGCGAGATGCGTATTGAGCGGGAACACGGTGACCGCCAGCGCGAGCATCGCCGGGCGCGCCTGTTCGCGCGCTTCGGGCGTGGCGAAGCGCCAGGCGCGCCAGGCCATCGCGACGCCGGCCAGCCACATCAGCAGGCCGATGAGTCCGGTCTCGCTGCCGATCTCGAGCACGATCTGGTGGGCGTGGAACGCAGGGCCGTCGCCCCAGGCCGCCATCTCGTCGGGGCGCGGATCGCAGCCGGGGAAGGCTTCGCGGAAGCCGCGCGCACCGACGCCGTTGACCGGATTCTCGCGCACCATGCACAGCGCCGCATCCCAGATGCGGGCGCGGCCCGACAGCGCGGTGTCGACGCCGGCCTCATCGGCCGCCAGGCCCGTCGCGGTGCGCTCGATGCGTTCGCGGACCTGTGGCGAACTCACGGCCGCGACCACGGAGACGACGACGCCGGCGGCGAACACCGCCAGCAGGCGACGCCAGCCGAGCAGGCGCCAGCCTGACAGCAGCAGCACCAGCGCGTAGGTCAGCCACGACGCGCGCGAACCCGCGAACAGCAGCACGATGCCGATCGCCGCGCTCGCGACCACCCAGCCACTCGCGCCGAAGCGGCGTCCGGCCCAGTACAGGCCGAACGGCGACAGGCTCGCCAGCACCACGCCGAGTTTGAGATTGCAGGGGCCGAGCACGCCGCCGAGGCGATCGGCGAGCGCGACCTCTTCGACGGTGCACATCGGCCGGCCGCTGATGAGCTGCTTGAGCTGGTCGATGCCGAAGAACAGCGGACTGGTGCCGAACACGACCTCGCACAGGCCGTCGAGCGTCCACACCGCGACGATGACCGCCAGGCCCCCGAGCGTGATGCGCCGGCCGCGACGCGTCGCGACTGCGGACGCCACCAGCCACAGGAACGGCAGGTAACGCAGATCGACCAGCGCCTCGCGCAGCGCGCGTCCGACATCGACCGAATCCACCGCCGACAGCAACTGCGGCAGCCAGTAGGCGAAGAACAGCACGCTGGTGAGCGCCCATGCCGGCGCGCTGAGCAACGCAGCGCCGCCACGGAAGCGCACGCCGACCAGATGGATGATCGCGGCCAGCGCACCCAGCACCATCACGCCCTCGGCGTACCCCGGCGCGGGCCACAGGATCACGAAAGCCAGTACCCAGTGCGGCGCCCAGCGCCAGCCGACGGACCGCGGCGCGCGCGCGCCGGTCGTCGGCTCAGTTGTCGTCGTCGAACTCGTCATAGACCGCGAGGGTCGCCTCCTGCATCGCACGCAGCGTGTCGGGCATCGTACCGGCTCGCGCCGGCGCTCGCGTGACCAGCGCGCGTGCGGCGTGCGCCAATGCACCGCGATCGAAGGGCGCCACCGCGCCTTCAGGCTGCAACTGCGTGAGCAGTTCGCCGACGCCGCCGTGCGCCCAGCCGACGACCGGCCGCGCGCACGACAGCGCTTCGAGCACGGTGCGGCCGAAGGCCTCGGGTTTGCGCGAGAGCTGCAGCACCAGATCGCTGGCCGCGTAGGCACGCGCGATCGCGTCGGTGGGTGCGGTCATCGCCAGCGCATCGCCGCAGCCCACGGCCTCGGCGGCGCGCGCGAGTTCGTCGAGGTAGGCCTCGCGCCCCGCTTCGCGTGCGCCGGGCATCCACAGGCGCGCGTCGAGGCCGCCGGCGCGCAGGTCGGCAAGCAGCGCGATCGCATCGTGATGGCCTTTCAGCCGCGTGCCGCGTCCCGGCAACAGCAGCAGCGGGCCATCGCCACCGAGCGCCGGCCAGCGCGCCGCGACGTCGGCCCGCGCGGCCGCGTCGGGATGCGGCGTGGCCGGAAACTGCGTCGGATCGATGCCGCGCGGGATCACCCGCAGGCGGGTCAGCGGTGTCGCCGGGTAGTGCTGCAGCAGATAGTCGCGCACGGTGTCCGACACGCAGATCACGCGTTCGCCGCGGGCCATGATCGCGCTGTAGCGCGACGGCGAATTGAGCCCGTGCATGGTGGTGACGAAATGCGGACGATGCGCTTCGGGCATGCCGCGCAGGGCCCACCAGCCGATCCACGCCGGCAGTCGCGAACGCGCGTGGACGATGTCGGCGCCGGTTTCGGCGAACAGGCGGCGAAGGCTTCGCACGTGGCGCAGCACCCGGAGCGATTTCGCACCGATGTCGAGGGTGACGTGGGTCGCGCCGGTCGCCTCCAATGCAGGCACGAGCCGTCCGCCGGCGGAGACGACGATGGCGCGGTGGCCGGCATCGACCAGCGCCTGGGCGATCTCGATCGCGGAGCGCTCGACGCCGCCCGACGACAGTGCCGGCAGCAACTGGATGACGGTCAGCGGTCGACGCATGCGGGCGCGGAGCGCGCCGGGATCAGTCGACGAGAACGAAGTGCGCGCCGCAGTACGGGCAATCGGATTCGCCGTTCTCGGCCTCGATCGGCAGATAGACGCGCGGATGCGAGTTCCACAGCGCCATCGACGGCAGCGGACAGCTCAGCGGCAGGTCGGCGCGGCGCACTTCGTAGCGCTGGGCGGCGTTGGCTTGCGTCGGGGCTGCGGTCATGACGGCGGGTTTCATCGGCGTGGAGGCCGCCATTCTAGCGCGCGGCCGTAGCGGCGGGCTCAGCCCGGCAGGGTGATCAGCAGCAGTCCGGCGCCCTCGGATGCGGCGACGAGATCGCTGGCAATGGCTTCGTCGTGCCAACCCAGTGCATCGCCGGCCGTCAGGGACTGACCGTCGACGGCCACGCGGCCGCGCAGGATCTGCAGCCAGTGCCGCTGCGTGGCGTCGAGCGTCAGCGCCAGACGCGCACCGGGCGCCAGTCGCGCATGGCGCAGCCAGGCCTGCTGGCGGATCGGCAGGCTGTCCGCCGCGCCATCGGGCGCGGCCAGCGGCGTCCAGCCATCGACGGCCACGATACGCACGACATCGCCGGCCGGCGGCAGATTGACCCGGTCGGGCTGGATCGCGATGCGCAACACGCGCGCACCCTCGGCGCCCGCGGTTTCGACCGGCGTGTGACTGCCATGACCGGCGCCGGTCCACGCCAGTGCCCCGGCGTCGAGCGCGATGCCATCGCGGGCCAGCATGCCGTCGAGCACCAGCGTCAGCAGTTCCATGTTCGCCACGCGCTGCGACGGCACGGTCGCGTTCGGCGGCAGGTGGTCCTCGTTGAGCTGGCGCAGCGCACCGAAACCCAGCCAGTCGGGATCGTGGAAATCGCCGCTGGAGAACGCGCACAGGCGCGTGCGGGCGCCGTGCGTGGTGCGGCCGCGCCGGTCGGCGGGGCGATGGACTTTCATGACGGCAGAATCCCGGACGCGGAAACGAAAACGCCGGCGCAGGGAGACCCGTGCGCCGGCGTCGTGACGCGGAATATTACTGCGCGGACGCGCCGGCCGGCGCTGCACCCTCGGCGACGAGGGCCTCGGTGGTGATGCGCAGTTCGACTTCGTCGCTGACGTTCGGCACATACGCACCGACGCCGAAATCGCTGCGCTTGATCTGTGCGACGGCATCGAAACCGGCGGCGGCGCGCTTGGCCATCGGCTGTTCGCCGAACTTGTTGATCGTGACGTCGAGCACCACCGGCTTGGTGATGTCCTTGATCGTCAGGTCGCCGGTGACCTTGAGCTGGTTGGTGCCGGCGCTCTCGACCGAGGTGCTCTTGAACGTGGCGTTCGGGAACTTGGCCGCGTCGAAGAAATCGGCGCTGCGCAGGTGGTCGTCGAAATCGCCGACGTGCGAGTTCAGGCCCGACAGCGGCAGCGTGACTTCGACCGACGACGCGCCGACGTTCTCCGCGTCGTAGACGATCTGGCCGGAGACTTCGCCGAAGTGCGCGATCGGATTGGAGAAACCGAAGTGGCTCCACTGCGCGATCACATCGGTGTGGTTGGGATCGAGCACGTAGGTGCCGGACACGCCGGCGATGGCTTCGGCGGTCGGCTCGGTCTCGGCCAGCGCCTCGGACGACGGCTGTGCGGGCGCGGACGCGGCGGGCGGGGTCGCGTCGCCCGCTGCCTGGTCCTGCTGGGCGCAGGCGGCAAGGGCAAGGGCGGCGGCAAGCGGGAGCAACAAATGGGCGGTACGCATGGACGGATCCTCGAACGGTGGTGGGTGGTACGGACAGAATTGAAGCCCGCAGGGCCGGATCGCGGCCGCGCGGCAGAAAACATTCAGACGATGCGCGCGGCCTCGTCGAACGGCAGGCGCGGCGAGCGCGCGAAGATCGTCGACGGATCGCCCCTGCCCAGATTGACCAGGAAATTGGACTTGATCGCGGTGCCGGCGAAGAAGGCGTCGTCGACCTTGGCGTTGTCGAAGCCGGACATCGCCCCGGTATCCAGACCCAGCGCGCGCGCAGCCAGGATCAGGTAGGCGCCCTGCAGGCTGCCGTTGCGGAACGCCGGCACCTCACGGTTCGCGCGCGGACCGTCGAACCAGCTCTTCGCATCGGTGTGCGGAAACAGGAACGGCAGTTTCTCGTGGAAATCCTCGTCGTGGGCGACGATCACCGTCACCGGCGCCGACATCGTTTTCTCGTAGTTGCCTTCGCTCAATGCCGGACCGAGCTTCGCCTTGCCCTGCGCCGATTTCACGAACACGAAGCGCGCAGGCGAGGAGTTGGCCGACGTCGGTGCGAACTTCAGCAGGTCGTAGAGCTGGCGCAGCGTGTCGTCGCTGATCTCGCCGCTGAACCCGTTGTAGGTGCGGGCGGTGCGGAACAGCTGGTCGAGCGCGGCATCGGGCAGAACAGCGGTCATCGGGCAACCTCGGATCGGATGGGGCCAGGCAGGGCCGCAGTGTAGAGTCCTGCGGCGGCGCGACGCGTGCGAAGGCGCAGAACGGATGATCACATACGTGGAACGTAGGCCAGGCGAAGAGCGGGATTGCGGACGGATCTGGGCGTTCAGCGATGGGCGCGCCGGCAACGCGCGCCAGGCCGAAGCGCTGGCCGCCGCGCTGTCGCCGCAGGCCGAGGCCCTGCATCTCGGCCCGCGCGCGCCGTGGCGCTGGGCTGCGCCGCGTGTGTTGCCGTTTGCGCTTCACGCCTTCGGCAGCGGCTACGCCTCGCGTCTCGACACCACGCCGGACATCGCGATCGGCTGCGGCCGCCAGGCCGCGCTCGCGACGCGCCTGGCCGGCCAGCGCGGCGCACGCACGGTGCAGATCCTCGATCCACGGATCGATCCGCGGCATTGGGATCTCGTCGTCGTGCCCGAGCACGATGCCCTGCGCGGCGACAACGTGCTGGTGCTGCGCGGCAGCCTGCATCCGGTCGACGACGCGTGGCTGGCCGCCGCGCGCGATGCGCATCCTGAAATCGGCGCGCTGCCCGGCCCGCGGATCGCGGTGCTGCTCGGCGGCGATTCGCGCCATGGGCGTTTCGATGTCGCCGCGTTCACCGCGCTCGCCGACCGGCTCGACGCAATCGTCGCGCGCGATGGCGGCAGCCTGCTGCTGACCGGATCGCGGCGGACATCGCCCGAAGTGCGCGACGCCATACGCAGCCGTTATGCCGGACGCGCCGGCAGCGTCTGGGCAGACGACCGCGACGGCGCGAATCCGTACGCCGGCATGCTCGGCTGGGCCGACCGCATCGTCTGTTCTTCGGACTCGGTCAACATGCTGTCGGAGGCCTGCGCGACGCAGGCGCCGGTGTTCGTGTTCGCGCCGGGGCCGCTCGACGGCGCGCCACAACGCTTCGTCGAGGGACTGCTCGCGGATGGACGCGCGCGGCCGTTCGAGGCAGGGCTGCCGGCGTTCGATGTCACGCCGTTGCGCGAGACCGCGCGGATCGCGGCCGAGGTGCGTGCGCGGCTGCGGCTTTGACACCTGCCGAAATTGCGACGGTTGCTCCTGTGGGAGCGGGGTGTGGGGGTGGGCGCGCGCGGGCCCCCCCCCCCCGACCCCCCCCCCCCCCCCCCCCCCCCCCCCCCCCCCGCTCCCACAAGGCGCCGGCGCCGTCAGTGCAATTCGAGCAACTGGTCGAACCGCTCGATCACCGCGCGCGCGCCGCAGCCGTGCAGGTCGAAATCGCGCCGGTAGCCATAGCCGACCAGCACCAGCGGTGCGCCGGCCGCGATCGCGGCGCCGGCGTCGGCCGCCGAATCGCCGACCATCAGGCACTGCGCGATGTCGACGCCGAAGCCCTCCGCGAGGTGCAGCAGCGGCAGCGGATGCGGCTTGCGCTCGGGCAGGTCCCCAGCGCCGAGCACCGCGTCGAAGTAGCCGTCGATACCCAGCGCTTCGAGCAGCGGCGGCACGAACTGCGCCGGTTTGTTGGTGCAGACCGCCAGCCGCACGCCGGCTGTGCGCAGCGCCTCCAGCGTCGGGACCACGCCGGGATAGAGCTGCGGATCGAGCAACAGGCAATCGGCGTAGTGGCGCATGAAACGCGGCATCACCGCATCGATGTCCTGCAGGTCGCCGGCGTGGCGCAGCGCGGAGGTGATCAGCTGGCGCGCGCCGTCGCCGATCCAGCTGCGCACCGTGGCCTCGCCGACCTGCGCATGGCCCAGTTCGGCCAGCAGGCGATTGACCGCGGCGGCGATGTCGGACGCACTGTCGACGAGCGTGCCGTCGAGATCGAACAGCACGACCGGCCAGGGGAATGCGCGCGGCGCGGCAGCATCAACCATGGAACACCTGCGGGGAACGGGAGGGCGGACAGTGTGCGGCATCGGCCCTGCAACACTGCGTTGGCGCGCCGGGCTTCACGACGTCCACGCGCGCGCCTATGCTCGCGGCCGCGGCGACGCGCCGCCCGCAGGAGTCCACGATGTCGATCACCACCACCGCGACCACGTCGTCCAACGACGCCCCGCGCCTGTTGCGCACGCTGTGCAACCACTGGCGGCACAAGTTCGAGATCGCCCGCGACGACGAGGGCGGCCATGCCTTCATCCCGTTCCAGGGCGAGGAGAACGGCGCCGACTTCTTCGTCGAAGGCGACACGTTACGTATCGTGCTGACCCAGCCCACGGCCGAGGACAGCGAGCGCTACCAGCAGGTCATCGAAAACCATCTGCAGCGCTTCGCGCGCGATGAGACGCTGGCGTTCGACTGGCAGCCGGGTTGAGCGTGCTTTGAAGCCTTCCCCCGCATGCGGGGCATTGCGCCCTTTACGGGTGGAAGGTTGGATGGGGGCGAACCATAGGATCGCCGGAACGTCCGATTCAAGCAGGACCAGCTCTCGAGCACGCTCATATCTGACGGTTTGCCCCCACCCAACCCTCCCCCGTACACGGGGGAGGGCTCGACCTAACGGTACCGCGCCTCCATCAGGTCCAGATCGCGCACCAGCCTGCGCGCGACTGCGTCGGAAATTTCGCGGTGCCGCGCCAGTGCGTAGATCCGTTCGCGTTCGGCCTGCACGCCCGCCAGGCGCAGCGCGCGCTCGGCCTCGTCGGCGCGACGCAGTTCGGCGGCCTGCACGCCCTGCGTGCCGTCGCGCCGCAGGCGCTCTTCATACAGGGCCATCACCCGCACCGCGGCGCTGGCGTAGAGGTCCGGATTGGCCTGCGCCGCCGGCAGGGCGTGCTGCGCGCGTTCGACGGCGGCCACCGCGGCCACCGCGGCTTCATGGCGGGCGCGGTCGAGTTCGCGTGCGTCCTCGTCTTCCTCGGGCACTTCCAGTCCGCGCAGCAGGCGCGGCAACACGAAACTGCCGAGCAGCAGCGACAGGATGATCACCGCGGCGGCGAGGAAGATCGCCAGGTCGCGGGTCGGGAACGGGGTGCCGTCGTCGAGCAGCAGCGGCAGGGTCAGCACGCCGGCCAGGGTGATCGCGCCGCGCACGCCGGCCAGCGACATCGCCGTGACCAGGCGCACACGCGGCCGCGTGTCGTGACGGCCGCTGCTGTAGAGCCCGATCCACAACGACACCCAGACCCAGGCGAACCGCAGCGCGAACAGGACGGCGTAGATCGCGAAGACGTAGACCACCAGCCACCACGGATCGACCTGGCCGGCCTCGCGCACCGAGCGCACCGCGCGCTCCACGATCCACGGCAGCTGCTCGCCGAGCAGCACGAAGATGATGCCGTTGAGCGAGAACTGCACCGTGTCCCAGACCGCGGCGCGCTGCACGCGCGTGGTGGCCAGCGCGCGGCCGCTGAGTTCGACGTAGCTCATCGTCACGCCGGCGGCGACTGCGGCCAGGATGCCCGAGGCGCCGATCTGCTCGGCCAGCAGATAGGCGCCGAACGGGGTCAGCAGGCTGATCAGGATCGGGGTGCCGGCCTCCTCGCCGAACACGCGCGAGACCAGCGCATGGCCACGGTTGATCGCGATCGTCAGCGCCACGCCCACGGTCACGCCCGCCAATGCCAGCCACAGGAAGGTCAGCGAGGCCGACATCAGCGAGAACGTGCCGGTCAGCGCCGCGGCGACCGCGAAGCGGAAGCACACCAGGCCGGACGCGTCGTTGAGCAGCGATTCGCCTTCCAGGATGTGCATCACGCGCTTGGGAATCGGCGCACGCGCGGCGATCGACGACACCGCGATCGGATCGGTCGGCGACACGATCGCCGCCAGCGCGAACGCCACCGCCAGCGGCATCACCGGAATCATCCAGTGGATCAGCAGGCCCGCGCCGACAACCGTGAACACCACCAGGCCCAGCGCCAGTTGCAGGATCAGGCCGCGGTCGCGGAACAGGCCGCTCTTGGGAATCCGCCAGCCGTCGAGGAACAGCAGCGGCGGCAGGAACAGCACGAAGAACAGGTGCGGATCGAGGGTGACGCCCTGGCCGAACACGCCCGCGATCGTCGCGCCCAGCGCGATCTGCACCAGCGGCAACGGCAGCGGCAGCCAGCGCGGCAGCACACGGGTCAGGTAACCGCTGGCGACCACGGCCAGCAGCATCACCAAGACGACTTCGATCGAATGCATTGCGGACGCGGCGCGGGGGAGAAGCCGCCACGATAGCGCCGAAGCCGCTGCACGGCGCGCCGACACGATCCGTGCATCCGCCTGTGCCTAGAATCGGCCTCCCTCTTCCGCACAATGGCTCGCACGATGGACAACCCGCTGCTCGACTTCTCCGGCCTGCCGCGTTTCGACGAGATCGAGCCGGCGCACGTGCAGCCCGCGATCGACACGCTGGTCGCCGAGGCCGAAGTCGCGCTGGCGCTGTCCGGACGCGCGCAACCGGTCGGCTGGCACAGCGTGGTCGAGCCGCTGGAAGATGCGACCGAACGGCTGGGCCGCGCCTGGAACCAGGTCGGCCACCTCAACGCGGTGGTCAACACGCCCGCCATGCGCGAGGCCTACAACACCGCGTTGCCGAAGGTGACGCGCTTCTTCAGCGCGCTCGGCCAGGACCAGGCCCTGTTCGCGGCCTACCAGGCGTTGTCCGACCAGGCCGATGCGCTGGGTCTGGACGCGCTGCAGCGCCGCGTGCTCGCCCACGCGCTGCGCGACTTCCGGCTCGGCGGCGCCGCGCTCGATGACGCCGGGCGCGCGCGCTTTTCCGAGATCCAGCAGGCGCTTGCGAAGCTGTCGTCCGAGTTTTCCGAGCACGTGCTCGACGCCACCGATGCGTTCGCGGTGTACGTGGAGGATCCCGCCGAACTCGATGGACTGCCGGAGGACACCCTGGCCGCCGCGCGCGCCGCAGCCGAACGCGACGGGCGGCCCGGCTGGAAGCTGACGCTGCAGATGCCGTCCTATCTGCCGATCCAGACCTATGCGACCAACCGCGCGCTGCGCGAGCGCTTCTATCGCGCCTATGGCCTGCGCGCGTCCGAGTCCGGCCCCGAAGCGCTGGACAACGGACCGCTGATCGCCCGCATCCTCGCGCTGCGCGACGAGCAGGCGCGCCTGCTCGGTCATGCGAACTACGCCGAACTGTCGCTCGCGACCAAGATGGCGACCGCGCCCGACGCGGTGCTGGCGTTCCTGCGCGATCTCGCCGCGCGCGCACGCCCGCACGCCGAAGACGACCGCGAAGCGCTGGCGGACTTCGCGCGCGAACAGCTCGGCATCCCGTCGCTGGAGCCCTGGGACATGGCCTTCGCCAGCGACCGCCTGCGCCAGGCGCGCTACGACTACTCTGCGCAGGCGGTGAAACGCTACTTCACCGAGGACCGCGTGCTGGCGGGGCTGTTCGATGTCATCCAGTCGCTGTACGGCCTGGGCGTCGAGCGCGACGACGCGCCGGTGTGGCACGAGGACGCGCGCTTCTATCGTCTGGTCGACGCCGACGGCAGCCTGGTCGGCCAGTTCTATCTCGATCTCTACGCCCGTGAAGGCAAGCGCGGCGGCGCGTGGATGGACGACTGCCGCAACCGCCGCGCGACCGCCGACGGCGTGCAGACGCCGCTGGTCTACCTGGTCTGCAATTTCGGGCGCGGCACCGGCGGCCGGCCGGCCACCTTCACCCACGGCGAAGTCACCACGCTGTTCCACGAGATGGGCCACGGCCTGCACCAGTTGCTGACCCAGGTGGACACGTTGCCGATCGCCGGCATCAACGGCGTGGAATGGGATGCAGTCGAACTGCCAAGCCAGTTCATGGAGAACTTCTGCTGGGAGTGGGACCGCGTGCAGGCGATGACCGCGCACGTCGACACCGGCGAGCCGCTGCCGCGCGAGCTGTTCGACCGCATGCTGGCCGCACGCAATTTCCAGAGCGGCCTGCAGACGCTGCGGCAGATCGAGTTCTCGCTGTTCGACATGCTGCTGCATTCGGACTTCGACGCCGGCCGCGACGACGTGCTGGCCCTGCTCGAGCGCGTGCGCGACGAGGTCGCGGTCACCCGCACGCCCGACTGGCATCGCTTCCCCCACCAGTTCAGCCACATCTTCGCGGGCGGCTATGCGGCCGGCTACTACAGCTACAAATGGGCCGAAGTGCTGAGCGCGGATGCGTACGCGGCGTTCGAGGAAGCGACCGATCAGCTGTCGGAGACCGGCAGGCGTTTCCGCGACGAGGTGCTGTCGCGCGGCGGCAGTCGGGATGCGATCGAGAACTTCCGCGCGTTCCGGGGGCGGGATCCGGATATCGCGGCGTTGTTGCGGCATAGCGGGATGTAGCCGCACTCGATCGACTGCCCCCATCCCAACCTTCCAGCCGTGAAGGGCGCAATGCCCCGCACGCGGGGGAAGGTGCGTAAGCGCGCGGTCCAGGCGCCCACCGGCTCGCCGACCGCACCCCACGAAACCCTCACGCCCGCGGTGCCAGCATCCGCGCGATTTTCCGCAGGAACCACCGCCATGCGTCTGCTCGTCCTCCTGTTCGCCATCGCGATGCCGGTCATCGCCTGGCTGTCGCAGACCGGTGTCTTCGGGCCCGACCAGGGCACGGTCTCCGACCGCTATCCCACCCTGCTGGTCGCGGCCGGTTACGCATTTTCGGTCTGGGGCCTGATCTTCCTGCTCGATCTCCTCTATGCGATCTGGCAGGCGACCGGTACGCGTCGCAGCGATCCGCTGCTCGGCCGCATCGCCCCCGTCGCAGCGCTTGGCTTCTTCCTGACCGCGATCTGGATGCCGCTGTTCTCGGCCGGTCTGTTCTGGGCCTGCGTGGTGGTGATCTTCGGTGCGTTGATGGCCCTGGCCTGGTGCGCGGTGCAACTGTCGCGCGCGAGCAACGCCAGGCGCTATCGGCTGGCGTGGCTGGCGGTGTCGATCCACGCCGGCTGGCTGTCGCTGGCGGCCTTCCTCAACATCGCGCAGACGATCGTCGCCTACGAGTTACTGTCGACCACCCGCATGCTCGGCTGGAGTCTCGCGCTGTGGGCGATCTCGGCCATCGTGCTGCTGGCGCTCAACCTGCGCATGCGCGGGAACGTCGCCTATCTGGCGATCGCGCTGTGGGGCCTGTTCGCGGTGTGGTTCAAGCAGACCGGGTGGCCGCTGCCGGGCGCCGCGACCTCGGCCTGGGTGGCGCTCGCCATCGGCGCGGCACTGGCGCTGCAGACTGTGCTGTTGCGGCTGCGTCGCCGCTGAAGCCGCGCAGCGCATTGCGTTCACGCCTCGTGCGGCACGTGGTTGCGATCCTGTTTCCATCACGGATCCATCACAGGGGTGTTCCATGTTCCGTCCGCTGCTCACGATCGGCCTGATCGCCTGCGCCCTGCCCGCCGCCGCGCAGGTCACCACCTCGCCGCTGCAGCAGGTGGACGCGCAACCCGAACTGTCCTCACAGTCCGGCCGCCAGACCGGCGTGGTCACGATGGAGCGCGACGACGGCCCGCAGGTCATCATCCGCTCCTACGAGCCGCGTTCGGCCCCGAGCGACCAGTACCGCGTCGACTTCGCCGCGCTCGACGTGGACGGCGACGGCTACATCAGCCGGGCCGAAGCCAAGGCCCATCCGGCGCTCGACGCGGAGTTCAACGCGATCGACAGCAACCGCGACGGCCGCCTGAGCCGCGAGGAACTCGCCGGCTGGCTGCGCTGACCGGTCGCAGCCGCCAAACCGGCAGCGCGTTCGGCATCGCGGATGCGCTGCGCTAGCCTATGCCGCCGCCGGCACCGGTCGGCGATGGAGTGTTCGCGTGAACCAGCTTCCCAATGACGCCACCGATACGCCACGTCCGCGCGGCCCGCTGCTGATCGGCGCGGCGTTCGTGCTGATGATCGGCATCTTCATCGGCGCGCTCGGCGCCACCGTGCTGCTGCGCACGAGCATCGGCTCGGCGGGCGATCTCAAGGCGCGCGAAGCGATCCGCCTGCATGCGCTGCTCGAAGCACCCGGCGGCATCGCCGCACCGACGCTGTCGACCGAGCGGACGACCGAGGCTTTCGCGCACAGCTTCATCGTCAGCACCGCGGCGATCGATGCGGTGTCTTCGCTCGACGAACGCGCGCAACTGGTCGACATCGCCCGCTGGATGGTCGCGACCGACGCGCTCTCGGCACGCGACGATGCGGTCTCGCGCTGGGCGATGATCGCCGCGCGCTGCGTGGATGCGAATGCGGATGCAGCGAAGGACGCGGCGAACTGCGTGCGCGACCGTATGCCGCTCGACGTGCCGGTACCCGACCACGCGCGCGGCTGAGCTCGCGGCCCCGGACGCAGACAGGCCCGACCGGGGCCAGGCCTGTCCTGCATCGACTGATGCGTGGACCTTGGATCAGTCGCGGGTCTGGCTGATCACGCGGCCGTCCTGCGGATCGAGCTTCAGGTCCACGCGCTGGCCCTGCGCGGTGGTGGCCTCGGCTTCCCACAGGCCGTCGTCGAATTCGACGTCCTCGATGCGGGTGTAGCCGGCGGCCGTGAGCTTGGCGCGGATATCGGCCTCGCCCAGGCGGGTGTCGCGCACGTTGTCGGGATAGAGGCGGCCGGTCGCCGGATCCAGGCGCACGTCGATGTCCTTGCCGGTCGCATCGGTGACGTCGGCCTTCCACAGGCCGCCCTTGAACTCGACATCGTGGATGTTGGTGTAGCCCGCCTCGGTCAGGGCCGCGCGGAATTGGGCGCTGGTGAAGCCGCTCTGCGACTGCGGCGCAGCGGCGTCCGGCGGCGTGGTCTGCGCCATGGCGGCACCGGCGGTCAGCGACAGTGCCAGCACCAGGGCGCGGATGGCGAGCGTCTGTTTGGTGTGCATCGTTCTATCCTGCGTTGGGGTCGACAGAGTCTTTCGCCGGCGGCGCGAAACGGCAGTGAATGCGACGCCGTTGCGTTCAGGCGCCGCGCACCCGACACCCAGCGCACCGTGCCCGGTGTTCAGGCGGCCAGCAGCTGGCGCAGGTCGTCGACGAAGCCGGCATAGGCCTGCGCCTGCGCCTGGGGGTCGCCCTGGCGCAGCACCCACGACGGATGCACGGTCGCGAACGCGCGCACGCCGTCGTCGCGGGTGCGCCAGATGCCGCGCTCCTCGCTCAGCCGCACGCCCGGCCCGAACACCGCGCGCGCGGCGCTCGCGCCGAGGCACACGATGCGCCCGGGCTTCACCTGTGCGATCTCCGCGCGCAACCAGCCATTGCAGGCTTCGATGTGCGCCACGTCCGGCCGCTTGTGCAGGCGACGCTTGCCGCGCGGCTCGAAGCGGAAATGCTTGACCGCATTGGTCAGGTACAGCGTGCTGCGGTCGATGCCGAGTTCGTCCAGTGCGCGCGAGAACAGACGCCCCGCGGGGCCGACGAAGGGACGACCGGACAGATCCTCTTCGTCGCCCGGCTGCTCGCCGACGATCATCGTGCGCGCGCCGGGCGGTCCTTCGCCGAACACGGTCTGCGTCGCCGGTTGCCACAGCGGACAGCGGCGGCAATCGCGTGCGGATTCGCGCAGCGCTTCGAGCGTGCCGGCCACCACCGGCGCGGGCGCCGGCGCTGCGGGAATGCGGCGGCGTGGCGCCTGGTGCTCGCGCTCGGCCATCTCGCGCACGCGCAGGCCGGCGTCGCGGACGAGGTCCGGCAGCAGCGCGGTCTCGGGCAGGTGCTTCCAGTACTTCTGCGGCATCTCGGCGCGCATCATCGTGGTATTGAGCCGCGCCGGATTGAAGATGTTGGCGTAATACGTGCGCCACAGGTCCTCGCGTGCGTCCTCGGCCGGCGCGTCGGCGCGCGTGCCGCCCGGCGCGAACGCCAGTGCCTGCCCGTCCCACACCGCACTGCGGTACGGGGTCACGATCGCCCAGCGCATGCCGGCGAAGCGGCGCGCGAAGAACGGCGCGACCCGGTCGACGATGTGGTGGTCGGGTTCGAACCAGGCAACGTACTCCTCGTCCGCCCCCGGTACTTCGCGGAAGCGCACGAAGGCCTTCATCTTGTGGCTGTCGCGGCGCACCGCCTGCGCCATCGTCGTGGCGCGATGCACATCGGGGTCAGACGCGCGCTGCAGCAATGCGCGCTCACCTTCGGCGATGCGCCAGAGCATGCGATAGAGCAGACCGTGGCGGTCCTCGGCCCGGTTGCAGAGCACGGCGCCAGCAAGCGACAGGAATTCGGACGGCACGCGCGGGGCAGTGCGTTGCGCGGGCAGCATCGACAGATCAAGCCCGCCGAGCAGTGAGCCCTGTGCACCACCGCTCCAGTCGAGTCGTTCGGGTGGCAGGCCTGCGCACAGGGCAGCGCGCGCGGCGGCACGCCAGGCGTGGGCGTCCCAGGGCGGGTCTACTTGGGCGGAGATGCGGATATGGGGCGCGAGCGTGCTCATGCCGCGCAGGATGCATCGAGCGTGGAATGGCGAAGCTGCAGCAGACCATCCTCCGGAAGCGCGACCAAGGCCGCTCCCACCAGACCCGGATCGGGCGCGGAGGTGCGCGCTCGTCTCCTTCCCCCGCGCGCGGGGGAAGGTTGGGATGGGGGCGAACCCACACGTCGCGACAACCGTAACGTTCGCCCCCACCCAGCCCTCCCCCGTTCACGGGGGAGGGCTTCAGAGCACGCGCGCTGCGATCTGCTGTCCAAATGCGTGACCAAGATCGATCAGAACAGACTCGCCTGCCGCGGCTGCGGGGCGAGTTCATTGCGCAGGCGTGCGGGGTCGTCGAGACGCTGGCGCGGGTGATGGCCGGGCGTGATCACGAACGGCATGATCTTTTTCAGCGGCACGCGCAGACGCGCGAGGTCATCGAGGCGCAGGGCACCATGCGGCCGCGCGGCGATGATGCGTTCGACATTGCGCGTGCCCAGGCCCGGCACGCGCAGCAACATCTCGCGTGGGGCGCGATTGATGTCGACCGGAAAGCGCGTCGGGTTGCGCAGCGCCCAGGCCAGCTTCGGGTCAACGTCGAGATCGAGCATGCCCGGGGTCTCGGCATCCACGTCTTCGGCGTTCGCCGCGTTGGGCGTGATCTCGTCGACATCGAAGCCGTAAAAGCGCAGCAACCAGTCCGCCTGGTAGAGGCGATGCTCGCGCAGCAGCGGGGGCGGCTGCAGCGGTAGGGTCTTCGACGCATCGGGGATCGGACTGAAGGCCGAGTAGTACACGCGGCGCATCCGGTAGGTGCCGTACATGCGGCTGCTGGTTTCCAGGATGCTGCGGTCGCTGGCGGCGTCGGCACCGACGATCATCTGCGTGCTCTGCCCGGCCGGTGCGAAGCGCGGCGGCTTCGCCCGGCGCGTCGTCGCGCCCTGGCGTTTGATCCGGCGCGCGTCCTTGTCCTCGTCGATGCGCCATTTGAGTTCGCCCATCGCGCCGTGGATGCCGGCGTGGGTCTTCTCCGGCGCCAGCGCCGACATGCCGGCTTCGGTCGGCAGCTCGATGTTGATGCTCAGGCGGTCGGCATACCGGCCGGCCGCGGCCAGCAGTTCGGGCGCGGCGTCGGGAATCGTCTTGAGATGGATATAGCCGGCGAAGCGGTGGTCCTCGCGCAGGCTGCGCGCGACCTCGACCATCTGCTCCATCGTGTAATCGCCGCTGCGGATGATGCCGCTGGAGAGGAACAGCCCTTCGATGTAGTTGCGCTTGTAGAAGTCCAGCGTCAGTTTCACGACCTCTTCGGGCGTGAAGCGCGCGCGGCGCACGTTGCTCGACACGCGATTGACGCAGTAGGCGCAGTCGAACACGCAGAAGTTGGTCAGCAGGATCTTCAGCAGCGACACGCAACGCCCGTCGGGCGTGTACGAGTGGCAGATGCCCATGCCCTCGGTACTGCCGATGCCGCCGGTCTTCGAGGAGTCGCGCCGGTTCGCGCCGCTCGACGCGCAGGAGGCGTCGTACTTGGCGGCGTCGGCGAGGATCGCGAGCTTGTCGGTCAGGTTCACGCGCCTACGGTGCCTGGGACGTGTCTCAATCCATGAGACTGCGGCGTGGTGATGGCCGCTGCCGTGAGCGGTTCGCAAAGGCCGCGTCGCGACGACGCATTCACGGAGCGTGGCCGCGCGGATCGGTAGCGTGACTGCGGGCCTGTCGACCGGCAGAGCCTGTACGTGGACGACGGGGCCGCAACGATCGACATCATGAACCGGGTCCGCCGCACCGCCGGCGCTCTGCTTGGCGCCGCACTCGCGGCGCTCGTCACCGCCTGCGCGGGTCCGCAATCCGCGCTCGATCCCGCCGGCCCGGCCGCGGCCGAAATCGCCCGCGGCTGGTGGCTGATGGCGGGTGCGTTCACCGGCGTCTGGGCGCTGGTGCTGGTCTTGCTGTGGCGGGCGCTGCGACGCCGCGACACCGACGGCGCATTGCGCCGGCCCGAGCGCCTGGTGGTCTGGGGCGGCCTTGCGTTTCCGACCGTCGTGCTTGCCGGGCTGCTGGTCTACGGCAGCCTGACCAGCGCGCGCGTGACCGGCGTCGGTGTCGAACCCGACACGGTGGTCGAGGTCACCGCGCGGCAGTGGCAATGGCATTTCCGCTATCGCGATGCCGACGGGCAGGTGATCGGCGAAAGCGTCGACGAACTGGCGGTGCCGCTGGGCGCGATGGTCGAGTACCGCATCACCAGCAGTGATGTGATCCACAGCTTCTGGATCCCGCGCCTGGGCGGCAAGATGGATGCGATTCCCGGCCGCGTGAACACCCTGCGCCTGCGCGCCGACCGGGCCACGCCGATGCGCGGCCAGTGCGCGGAATTCTGCGGTCTCGAACACGCGCGCATGGTGTTCCCGGTGCACGTGATGGACGCCGATGCGATCGAAGGCTGGCTGGCCGCGCGCCCGCCCGCGCCTACCATCGAAGCCCCCGCGCCCGGCCATCCCGCCGGTCGCGCGCCCCCGCGTCACGGCGCATCCGAGGACGTGCTGTGAGCCCCCTGACCCCCGATCACACGATTCGCACGCCCGGCGACCACCTGCGCCACGCCGACCGCATCGCCCTGCTCGAGCGCGTCTGGGCCAACGGCCGCGGCCTCGTCGGCCAGCTGACCGCGGTCAACCACACCACGATCGCGCTGCGCTTCATCGTCACCGGCCTGGTCTTCCTGCTGATCGGCGGCATGCTGTCGATGTTCATCCGCCTGCAGCTGTCGTGGCCGGGCCTGAACGTGCTCGATCCCGAGCGCTACGCGCAGTTCGTGACCATGCACGGCACGACGATGATGTTTCTGTTCGCGGTGCCGATCATGGAAGGCTTCGCGATGTATCTCATCCCGAAGATGCTCGGCACGCGCGATCTGCCGTTTCCGCGCCTGTCGGCGTTCGGCTGGTGGTGCTACCTGTTCGGCGGTATTTTCCTGTACTCCAGTTTCATCTTCGGCAGCGTGCCCGACGGCGGCTGGTTCATGTACACGCCGCTGACCGATTCGACGTATTCGCCGGGCAAGGGCGCGGATTTCTGGCTGATCGGCGTGACCTTCGCCGAGATCGCCGCGGTGACCGCGGCGGTCGAACTGATCGTCGCAATCCTGATCACCCGCGCACCGGGCATGGACCTCACCCGCATGCCGCTGTTCGCATGGGCGGTGCTGGTCACGGCCTTCATGATCGCGTTCGGCTTTCCGCCGCTGATCCTCGCCAGCCTGCTGCTGGAGATCCAGCGCGCATTCGATTTCGCGTTCTTCGAGGTCGCGCGCGGCGGCGATCCGCTGCTGTGGCAGCACCTGTTCTGGCTGTTCGGCCATCCCGAGGTCTACATCATCTTCCTGCCCGCGGCGGGCGTGGTGTCGACGATCGTGCCGACCTTCGCGCGCCGCCCGATCGTCGGCTACACCTGGGTTGTGCTGGCACTGGTCGCGACCGGTTTCCTCAGCTTCGGGCTGTGGGTGCACCACATGTTCGCGGTCGGCATTCCGCTGCTGGCGCTGGCGTTCTTCAGCGCGGCGAGCATGGCGGTGGCGATCCCGACCGGCATCCAGGTGTTCGCGTGGATCGCCACGCTGTGGGCCGGCAAGCCGTGGCTGCGCGTGCCGATGCTCTACATCATCGGCTTCTTCATCACCTTCGTCTGCGGCGGCCTGACCGGCGTCATGCTCGCGTTCGTGCCGTTCGACTGGCAGGCGCACGACACCCACTTCGTGGTCGCGCATCTGCACTACGTGCTGATCGGCGGGATGATGTTCCCGATGTTCGCCGGCCTGTACTACTGGCTGCCGCTGGCGAGCGGACGCATGCCGTCCGAATCGCTGAGCCGCAGCGGCTTCTGGCTGGTGTTCATCGGTTTCCATCTGGCCTTCCTGCCGATGCACATCACCGGCCTGGTCGGCATGCCGCGGCGCGTGGGCAGCTACACGATGGAGCTCGGCGTGCAGTGGCTCAACCTGCTGTCGACGGCGGCAGGCTTCGTGCTCGCGGTCGGCATCGTCGCGATCCTGATCGACGTCGCGCTGTGCTTCCGCCTCGGCCGCCGCGGCACCGGGAATCCGTGGCAGGCCGGCACACTGGAGTGGGCGCTGCCGCACCCTGCGCCGAAGTACAACTTCGCCTCGATCCCGGTCGTCGACGACCGCAATCCGCTGTGGCGCGACCCGGGCGTGGTCGAGGCGACGCGGCGCACCGACGGCCTGCTCGGCGAGGCCGTCGGAGGGCGCCGCTGGATCCTCGGCACCGGCATCCAGTCCGCGCAGCCGGAGCAGGCGATCCGGCTGTCGGACTCGACCTGGTTCCCGCTGTTCGCGGCGTTGACGATCGCGGTGCTGCTGGGCGGCTTCATCACTTCGCAGTACTGGCTGTCGATCCTGATGCTGCTGCCGCTGATCGGCCTGTTCCTGCGCTGGCTGTGGACGGTCAACGGCCGCGAGACACCGCTGGAGATCGAAGTCGCGCCGGGCCTGCGCCTGCCCACGCAGGCGCTCGCGCGCAATGCACCGGGCTGGTGGGCGCTGGTGGGCACGCTGATGATCGTCGGCTCGCTGTTCGCATCCCTGGTGTTCGCCTACTTCTATCTCTGGCTCAACGCC
The DNA here is from genome assembly GCF_021191705.1 of Proluteimonas flavola. Classification (GTDB taxonomy): domain Bacteria; phylum Pseudomonadota; class Gammaproteobacteria; order Xanthomonadales; family Xanthomonadaceae; genus Luteimonas; species Luteimonas flavola. The sequence continues at coordinate 20,771 of NZ_JAIWPU010000016.1, read as the reverse complement.
CCGGCCTGGCCCGGCGGCGGCGCCAGGCTGACGGCATCGACACCGATGCTCGCCGCATTGGGCGCATTGCTGGCGGCCGGTGTCGGCGCTTGGCGCATGCCGATCGCCCTGCGCGCCGGCAGTCCTCGCTCGGCGGTGCTGTGGAGCGGGTTCGCGATCCTGTCCGCCATCGCCTGCCTCGCCCTGCAGCTGCCGGCGATCGCCGACGCCGTCGGCGCGCCGCAGCGCCATGCCTACGGATCGGTGGTGTGGACGCTGGCCGGCTTCCAGGCGCTGCATGTCACGGTGGCCGTGCTGATCGCCGGCTTCGTCGCGCTGCGCATCCATCGCGGCCATGTGGATGCCGTGCGCAGTCTCGAAGCGCGCATCGCGACCGGCTTCTGGCGTTACATCGTGGCGCAGGGCCTGATCGTCTGGGCGCTGCTGCACCTGTTCCCGAGGTTCGCATGAGCGCGGCGCTGCCGATCGGCCTGACCCGCATGTCCATGCCGCTGGTGGTCTGGGCGGTGCATTTCGTCGTGGTCTACAGCCTGCAGGGTCTGGCCTGCGTGCGCGCGTTGTGGCGCGCGCCGGTCGCCGGACTGGAGGCGATGACCTGGGTGCTGTGGGCGCTGACCGCGCTCGCCCTCGGTGTCGTCGCGCTGTTCGGCGCGAGCGCGCTGCGCGCCTGGCGCGTCGCGCGCGCGCAGACCGATGGCCGCACCGAAACCGCGCGCCTGCGCTTCCTCACCGCACTGTCGGCGCTCGTCGCCCTGATCGCCGCCATCGGCGTCGTTTTCACCGCCCTGCCGGTCGCGCTGCTGCCGACCTGCGCCTGACCCGGATTTTCGATGCGCAAGGATCTACGCCAACCCGTCCCCGATACGCAGAGCCACACCGTGGAGAGCGTGCTGGCGATCGCCAAGCACCCGATTCACCCGATGCTGGTGACCTTTCCCATCGCGTTCCTGTCGATGGTGGTCGTGACTGACGTGCTCTACCTGTGGCTCGGCGCCCCGTTCTGGGCCGAACTCTCGTTCTGGTTCAACGTCGGCGGTCTCGGCTTCGGCGTGCTGGCCGGCATCGTCGGCACGATCGACATGATGTCGATCCGCGTCGTGCGCCGGCACGTCTCGGCGTGGAACCATTTCATCGTCGCCGTCATGGTGCTGGCGATGGCCGCGCTCGGCGTGTGGCTGCGTCTGCCGGGGCATGCCGAGGCCGTGTGGCCGTGGGGCCTGCTGTCGTCGGCGACGATGGCGATGCTGGTGGGCGTGGCCGGCTGGCTCGGCGGCACCTTGAGCTTCCGCCATGGCGTGGGCGTGTACGGCGACGAAGAGACCGATGCGGACAGCGGGCGTGATGCGGTGGAGAAGCCGCCCGCGGAGTGAAACCGCGTCAGCGCGCGAAGGCCTGCCGGGCCAGTTCGAAGGTCTCGCGCGACACCCAGGCGGTCCACTCCTGCCCCTGCGACGTCCGGCCACCGCGAACCGGGCGCTCGCCTTCCGCCAGCTTGGGCAGGAACGTGACGACGTAATGCGCGTCGTCCGGCCGCACCAGAACCTCGTACTGCTCCGCGCGTGCTTCGGGAAGCGCCGCGACGAACCCGGCGTAGGCGACCGAGATCGCGCGCGCCTCGCTGGCTTCGAGGGTATGGCCTGCCTGCATCGTCGGTGTCTCCGTTGCGTGAATCGGGGTGGCCGCCGCCATCAGCAGCGCCACCAGGGCGATGGTAGAGCGAAAGCAGCCCACCCACGCCCCGCTCCGCCCCGCATGCCGTACAACAGCGGACATCCCCGTCAGCGCCCCGCTTCCAGAGCGGAGACATCGTTGCTGGCCGGGTCGAAGCGCAGATAGGTGCCGCTGGGCGTGCCCAGATAGCCGGTGTACTCGTCCACACCCCGCGCATCGGCCGCGATGCCGCGCAGATCGCTGGCGGAGAACGCGTCGCTGTTGTAGTCGTCGCGGGCCGGATCGCCAGTGCGCTGGGGGTTGCCGTCCGGCCCGGCCAGCGAGTAGTCCCCATGCGTATGGTAATCGCCGACCTTGATCGCGCCCGTCGGGATCTCGATCGCATACGGATCGAAGCTCGTGCCGGTCCCCGGCGCGGGAGCCGTGGCCCAGTACTGTCCCGCCTCGTCCTTGTAGATCAGACCACCGTACTCACGGTTCTCGGAGATCGACACGGGGTTGGCGCGGTCCAGTGCGGCCACCGCCGCCGCGTCCGCGGTTGCGAACGGTCCCGACGGCATCGTGGCCGTGACGGCCTCGACGGCGCGTGCGGCCGCCTCGCGCACGGTGCAGGCGAACTGACCCAGGATGCCGCCTTCGTCGCATTCCGATTGCCTGGCGCGATCCAGGCCGAAACGGGCGGCGATCAGATCGTCGGACAGGACGGACGACGACGTGTCGGCGCGATGCGCAGCGGGGGCGACATCCACATCCACGGGCGAAGCGTCGCGCGGCGCCACTGGCGCAAGGGACGTCGTCGTGGCGAGGCTTCCGATCTGCATGGTCGTGGCTCGAGGGCGGGGTCGTCCGATGGTCGTGGACGCCCGGTTGTCCGACAAGCTGGGGCAAACCCGCAGTGCGGGATGCCGGTACGGGAAACCTGGATACCGACGTCGGCACGTGGTTGCCCGCTCGGCTCAGTCCTCCAGCCCGGGCACCACATCCTCGACATCCACCGATCGCGACGGCGGCGCCGGCAGATCCCCCAGCGTCTGTGGCTTCGCCCCGGTCAACCCGGCGATCAGCAGCAACAGCACCAGTGGCACCCAGCCGACGACGCGGAAGAACGTCGGCCCGTGCCGGCAGCGGTCGTGGCCCAGCTCGTAGAGCAGCAGGCCCATGTACAGGTGCAGCAGCACCGCGCCCGCGACGACCACGAGCTTGAGCACCAGCCATGCGCCGCTGGGATTCCAGGCGATCAGGATGCCGCCGAGGGTGATCGTCACCAGCGCCGCCGGCGTCATGATCCGGAAGAACAGGGTGTTGGTGACCGGATTCCAGTACGCGGGATCGGCGTCGATCTCGCGGCGGTGCCGGGCGACGAACAGGCGTGGCAGGAAGAACAGGCCGGTGAACCAGATCGTCATCGCCAGGATGTGCAGGACCTTGAGCCAGAAGTACACCGGCGCTCCACGAATCGTCGAATCGGGCAGCCTACGCGGAGGCGCATCAAGTTCGTGTGGCGTCGCCTTCACCTCGACGCGATGTCCAGCCGCCGGCTGCTAGGGTCGGTCGCATGTCGCGTGCCGCTTCCTTCATCCCGGTCACCGCCGGCCTGGCGCTCGCGCTGGTCGCATCGATGGCCGGCGCGGCGATGCCGGACGGTCCGCCACCGCCACCCGGTCATGCGTGGACACTGTCGGCATGGTCGCTGCTGCCGCTGGCAGCCGCGGCGATCCTGTACACCGCGGGCCGGGTGCGCATGCGCCACGCGTCTGCCGGCACCCGGCCTGCGCACGCATGGCGCGACCCGCTCGCATTCACGGCCGGCATGGTCGCGCTGGGCCTCGCACTGGTGTGGCCGCTGGACAGGTATGCGGCCTACGCGCTGTCGGCACACGTCGCCCAGCACCTGGCCCTGCTCGCCTGGGCGCCGCCTCTGCTGTTGATCGCACGGCCCTGTGCGGTCGCGGCCCATGCGCTGCCGACTGCGGCCACGTCGCGTCTCGCGCGCGCACTCGGGCCGGTCGGCAGGCGTGCGCACGCGCAGCTCGGCGGCGCGACGCTCGTCCACGTCGGCACGATGTGGCTGTGGCACCTGCCCGCGGCGACTTCGGCGACGCTGGCCAGCGAACCGCTGCACCGGACGATGCTCGCGAGCGTACTGATCGCCGGACTCTGGTTCTGGAGCGCCGTGCTGCATCGACTGCGCACGCACGATGGCGGCGCAGCCGGCGGACTCGTCGCACTGGTCACGGCGATGATGCTGATGGGCTTTCTCGGCGCCCTGCTGACGTTCTCGCCGCGGCTGCTGTATCCCGCCTACACCGATCGCGCGCTGCTCGCCGGCCTCGATGCGTTGCGCGACCAGCAGCTCGCGGGCCTGCTGATGTGGGTGCCGGGCGGCCTGTCCTACCTCGTCGTCGGCATGTGTCTCGTCGTCGCCCTGCTGCGCAAGGTGCAGCGCGGCGCGGCGGATGGCCCCGCGGCATGAACACCCGCTGGCGCCGCCTGCTGCTGTGGCTGATCGCGTGGATGGCGCTAGCGCTGCTGCCGATGGCGATCGCATTGAGCGGCGATCCGCCCGCGGTGCGCGACCGCATCGTCGAGACCGGCGCGATGCTCGGACTGCTGGGTCTGGGCGTGCTGTCGGCGCAGGCGCTGACCTCGGGCCGCCAGCGCTGGTTCGCCAAGGGACTCGGCCAGGACGACGTACTGCAGTTCCATCGCCAAACCGGCCTGCTCGGCTGGGGCCTGGTGCTGGCGCATCCGCTGACGATGTTTCTGGGCGATGCGCGCTACCTCGAGTATCTGGACCCGCGCGAAGACTGGCTGCGCGCGACGCCGCTGTGGACGGTCCTGCTGGCGACGACCTGGCTGGCGACGACATCCTTGTGGCGGATGTCGTTCGGCCTGCAGTACGAGCACTGGCGCTTCCTGCACGGTGCGCTCGCGCTGCTGGTCGTCGCGATCGGCCTGGGCCACGCGCTGATGGTCGACCACTACACCGGGCCGCTGTGGAAGAAGACCGCGCTGGCGCTGGCCGTCGGCGCGTCGATCCATGCGGTGCTCGAGAACCGCGTGCTGCGGCCGCGTCGTCTCGCCAGACGGCCGTGGACCGTGCAGTCGGTCGACGCCGCGCGCGATGGCAGCCACATGCTGCGCCTGCTGCCGTCCGGTCACGACGGCATCGCATTCCGGCCCGGCCAGTACGCCTGGGTCACGGTCGGCGACACGCCGTGGCGGCTGCAGCAGCATCCGTTCTCGATCAGTTCCAGCGCCGACGAGGCGACGCTGGAATTCACGATCAAGCCGCTCGGCGATTTCACCCGACGCGTGGGCACGCTGTTGCCGGGGATGCGCGCCTTCGTCGAAGGGCCGTATGGCGAATTCGTGTATCTGCCGACGCAGTGTCCGGATGGCGCGGTGTTCATTGCCGGCGGTGTCGGCATCACGCCGATCATGAGCATGCTGCGCAGCGCGCGCGATCGCGGCGCGACCGCGCCGCTGTGGCTGGTCTACGGCAATCCGGACTGGGACGAGGTGCTGTATCGCGACGCGCTCGATGCGCTTGCAGAGGCCTTGCCGCTGACCGTGATCCATGTGCTCGAACACGCGCCCGATGATTGGGACGGCGAGACCGGCCATATCGACGGCGACCTCATCGACCGGCGGCTTCCCGGGAATCTCGCGTCGCTGCCGGTCTACGTCTGCGGCCCGGATGCGCTGGCGAATGCGGTCGAACCCGAGCTCGTCGCGCGCGGCGTGCCGTCGGACCGGCTGTATTCGGAACGCTTCGATCTCGTATGAGCGCACACGGAGACGCGACCCGATGATGCATCGCCACCTGCGCCGCGCCGGCGCGATCGCCGCCACGCTTCTCGTCCTCGTCGCGCTCGCGGCGGCGTGGCTGCGCTGAAGCATCCAGCAGGAGCGGCCTGTGGGAGCGCGCTTGCGCGCGAAGACGCTTTCCCGGTAGAGCGTCTTCGCGCGCGAGCGCGCTCCCACACAGGCGAGGGGCTGCGCGGACTGCGGATTAACGGGGCGTGGACCTGCCACCCCGCACACTGGCCCGCCGTCGACGAGACCGCCATGTCCCCCGAATGGACCCATCTCGCCGCCATCGCATGGCCGCTGCTGGTTGCGTTGATTCTCGGCTTCGCCGTGCACTGGAGTCTGCGTGCACTCGCCCGCGCCGCCAGCCGCCGCGCACAGGAACGCATGCGCGCACGCATCGCGCACGTCGTGGCCGTGCCGGCCGCGGTCGGACTGCCGCTGCTGTTCCTGTCGCTGGCGCTCAACGCCACGCCGATCGATCCGGCGCTGCTCGGCCAGCTGCGCCACTGGATCGCCATCGGCGGCATGCTGTGCCTGACCTGGCTGGTCGCGCGCGCGGTCGGGGCGGTCGAGGAACGCATTCTGCTCGAGCATCCGGTCGACGTGGAAGACAATCTCGCCGCGCGCCGCATCCAGACCCAGGCGCGGGTGATCAGCCGCGTGATCCAGGCCGGCGTGGTGCTGGTGGGCGTGTCGCTGGCGCTGATGACGTTTCCGCAGGTGCGCCAGGTCGGCGCGGGCCTGCTGGCCTCGGCGGGCATCATCGGCCTGATCGCCGGCGTCGCCGCGCAGCCGGTGTTCGGCAACCTGATCGCCGGCCTGCAGATCGCGCTGGCGCAGCCGATCCGGCTCGACGACGTGGTGATCGTCGAAGGCGAATGGGGCCGCATCGAGGAGATCACCTCGACCTATGTCGTCGTGCGCATCTGGGACGAACGCCGTCTCGTCGTGCCGCTGCAGTGGTTCATTTCCAATCCCTTCCAGAACTGGACGCGCACCAGCGCGCAGCTGCTGGGCACGGTGTTCCTGTGGCTCGACCACCGCGCGCCGATCCCGGCGATCCGCGAGGCGCTGCAGCGGATCTGCGAGGCCGATCCGCGCTGGGACCGCCGCGTCTGCGTGACCCAGATCACCGAGACCGACAAGCACACCATCGAAGTCCGCCTGCTGGTCAGCGCGCGCAATTCCGGCGAACTGTTCGACCTGCGCTGCGCGGTGCGCGAGGGCATGCTCGCCTTCCTCGATGCCCACCACCCGCAGGCGTTGCCGCGCGTGCGCAACGAGGTCACCGACGGCGATGCACGCCGCACCGCCACGCAGGCGGTCGCGCCCGTGGCCCATGCTCGCACGCAGTCGCCAGGCGCCGAAGCCGCCACGGAGACCGTCGTCGAACCGGATCTCGACACCGGCTTGCCATCCCGACCGGCACAGTGAGCCTTCGCATTCACGACGGAGACCCGCGATGAAGACCCGCACCCTCGGACTCGGCGGTCCCACCGTCTCCGCGATCGGCCTCGGCTGCATGGGCATGAGCGCGTTCTACGGCGGCCGCGGCAGCGATGCCGACGCGATCGCCGTCATCAGGCACGCACTCGACCAGGGCATCACCCTGCTCGACACCGCCGACATGTACGGCCCGCACACCAACGAAACGCTGGTCGGCCGCGCCATCGACGGACGCCGCGACGATGTGTTCATCGCGACCAAGTTCGGCATCCAGCTCGATCCGTCCGATCCGCACGCACGCGGCATCAACGGTCGGCCCGAGTACGTGCAGCGGGCCTGCGAAGCCAGCCTCAAGCGGCTCAACATCGAGACGATCGATCTGTACTACCAGCACCGCGTGGATCCCGAGGTGCCGATCGAGGACACCGTCGGCGCGATGGCGCGGCTGGTCGAACAGGGCAAGGTGCGGCATCTGGGTCTGTCCGAAGCCTCGGCCGAGACGCTGCGGCGCGCGGCCAGGGTGCACACGATTGCCGCGCTGCAAAGCGAGTACTCGCTGTGGTCGCGCGATCCCGAAACCAACGGCACGCTGACGGCGTGTCGCGAACTCGGCGTCGGCTTCGTGCCGTATTCGCCGCTGGGCCGCGGGTTCCTGACCGGCACGATCCGCACCATCGAGGACTTCGACGAGGACGATTACCGCCGCCATTCGCCGCGTTTCCAGGGCGAGAACTTCGACCGCAATCTCGCGCTGGTCGAATCGGTGCAGGCGATCGCGCAGGACTACGGCGTCACGCCGGGCCAGCTCGCGCTCGCGTGGGTGCTGTCGCAGGGCGACGACCTGGTGCCGATCCCGGGCACCAAGCGCATCGGCTTCCTCGACGAGAACATCGCCGCGCTCGACATCCATCTGACCGAAGACGACCTCGCGCGGATCGATGCGATCTTCCCGCCGGATGCGGCGGCCGGCACGCGCTATCCCGCAGCGGGCATGGGCGCACTGAACCGCTGATGCGGCGCTTGAAGCGGACGCGCCCGCCGGGGACGTCACGGGTTCACACGCCTGCAGCGCGCGCGTGTCCATAGTGCGGCTCCTGCCGCCGCCCCACGCATGATGCTGACCCTCATCTTCGCCGCAGTCACCGCACTGCTGGCCGTCGCGACGCTGATGCCGACGATCCGCAGCGGCGCGTGGTGGATCCGCGGCTTCGATTTCCCGCGCCTGCAGCTGCTGCTGCTCTCGGCGCTGATCCTGGTGTTGCAACTGGTCTTCCATCCGATCGACGACCCGTGGACGATCGCGGTCGTCATCGTCAATGCGGCCTGCATGCTGTGGCAGGCGTGGTGGATCATTCCGTACACGCGCATCGCGCGCGTCGAGGTCGAGGACGCGCCGGCCGACGCGCCCGTGCGCATCCGGCTGATGGCCAGCAACGTGCTGACGACCAACCGCAACGCCGATCCGCTGATCGCCGTCGTGCGCGCGCAGACGCCCGACGTGCTGATCGCGGTCGAGACCGATGCCTGGTGGGAAGAACGACTGGACGTACTGACCGATGCGCTGCCGCACGTGCTGCGCTGTCCGCTCGACAATCTCTACGGCATGCACGTGTATTCGCGCCTGCCGCTGCACGATGCGGAAATCCGCTATCTGGTCGAGGACGACGTCCCGTCGATCCACGCGACACTGGAACTCGACGGCGGCCGCCGCATTGCCCTGCATGCGCTGCACCCGCGTCCGCCGAGTCCGACCGAATCCGACAGCTCGGTCGACCGCGATGCGGAACTGGTGATCGTCGGCCGCGCCGCGCACGAAGCCACGCTGCCGGTGATCGTCGCCGGCGATCTCAACGACGTGGCGTGGTCACGCACCACGCGTCTGTTCCGCAAGCTCAGCGGCCTGCTCGATCCGCGCATCGGCCGCGGCATGTACAACACCTTCCACGCCAAACTGCCGGGCCTGCGCTGGCCGCTGGACCATCTGTTCCACAGCCGGCACTTCACCCTGGCCGGCATGCAGCGTCTGCCGGATGTCGGCTCGGACCATTTCCCGATCCTGGTCGAACTCGCGCTTTCGCCGGGCGAGAACGATGCCGACGCCGGTCTCGACGCGGACGCCGGGGATCATGCGGATGCCAACGAAGCGGTCGCGCAATCGGGCGCCAGGGATGCGTTGCCGGATATCCAGCGCTGACGGCGCGGAGTCTTGAACGTCGCCCTGACCGGGCGACCGCAGCGCGTCAGCGTTCCAGGCGCGCCCGCAGATCGCGCAGATCGCGCCGGGCGATGTTCTTCAGCGTCTCTTCGCGCCACGCCTCCGCCGCGTCCTCGCCCGACATTGCCAGACGACGTTCGTACTCGGGCTGCATCTGTTCGCGGCGCAGCTCGCGGATGCGGCGGTATTCGGTCTTCAGCGCCGACATGCGACGGATCGGGCGGTCGGTGTGGATCGGCTGCAGCCAGGCCGCCCGCTGATCGCCATCCAATACCGCGCCCGGCGGCTCGGCACCCGCATCCGGCCCCGTTGCCCAGACCGGCGCCATGCATGCGACGGCCAGCGACACGGCGCAACCCCATGCGGTGTAGACGGTTCGGCTGTCCATCGCACCCTCCCATGCGGAGACGGACTGCGGCACCGTACCAGGGAATCTGCGAACGGTGTGTTCAAGCCACGCGTTCAGCCAACGCTTCAGCCTGCGCCGGGGCGCACGTCCAGTCCGAGCGCATGCCCGATGACGCGCATGCCCTCGTCGTCGTCGCGTGGCGCCATGACACCGGCGACGCTGTCGTCGCCCGTGTCCCAGGTCCACAGTGTGTAGCCGGCCACGCGCAGCTGATCGTAGGCGGCTTCGAGCAGGGCGTGGGTCGAGGCGCTGCCCAGCGCGACGTCGTCGGTCGGGTCTTCGACACCCCAGTCGAGTTCGACGCGGAATCGCCCGGCCAGCGTGCTGATCGCGTCGATCAACGTCGCGCGCTCGTCCTCGGGAATCCGGAAACTCGCGCGCCAGTCGGTCGCCGACTCGAGCGCGGCCTGCACGGCGTCCTGTGCATCGTCGTCGCCCAGCGCGTCGCGGAAGGCCTGGAACTGCTGGGTGGCGGCGTCCTCGTCGCCCGGATTGATGCGCAGCAGCCACTGCCATGCGATCGCTTCGAGATCGCCGTCGTGCGCTTCGTCTTCGCCGTCGTCCCGCTCGGGCGCGCCGAAAGAGAAGTTGTCGTCGGGATCGAACTCGTGTTCGTGCGCGGCCATGACAGGACTCGGAAGATCGGGCGGCGTAGTGTGCCGCGGCAACAGCGCCGCGGCGCACCGGATCGCGATCGGAGCGGATCTGCGACTCAGCTTCGCGCGGCGGTCTTCTTCACTGCGCGCTTGCCAGTCCTGGCGGTGCGCTGGGTCGCGGCCTTCTTCGCCGCCGTCGCTTTCTTCGCAGCCGGCTTCGGCGTCGCGGTCTTGCCGGCCGCCTTCTTCATGGTCTTCTTCGCGGCCTTCTTGGCAGCGCCGCGAGCATCGGCGTGCGACGGCGGCAGCTTCGAGGTCTTGTCCGGGCCGCGCAGATTGACGATGCGGTTCTCGCCCATCACGTCCTCGCGCCTGGTCACGCGCGCGACGGCGAATGCGATGGCCTTGCCGATCAGCGAACCCGGGCCGTCCCAGTACTCGGCGGTATGCGCCTGCACTTCGATCAGCGTGAGCTTGGGATCGTTGACGCCGCGCGGGAAGTAAGCCTTGAGCGCATCGTTCCAGAACGCCTCGATCTTCGCCGGATCCTCGTTGACGCAGGCATCGCCGGTGATCGACACGTAGGTGTTGCGACCCTTGGACGCGTACGCGAGGTTGACCTTCGAATTGCGCGCGATCTCGGCGACCTTCGGGCTGTCGGAGGCGACGAAGAACCACACGCGCTCACCGTCAAACTGCGCCTTCTGCGTCGACAGCGGCCGGCTGACCAGATAGCCGCCCGGCCCCACCGTGGTGAACATCGTGATGTCGATGTCCTCGATCAGTTTCGCGATCGTCTGCGCGTCTTTCGCGCCCTTGCTGCTTCGCGTCGCCATGTCGCACTCCCGTCAGGAATCAACGCGCAGTGTCGGCAGCGCGGCGGGCGATGGACGTGAAGGCCGGGACGTCAGGGTGCAAGGCGCCCGAGCGTCAGCAGGTCGAGGTCGCGTCGGGCTGGCGGCGCCGTTCGGCGCGACGGGCCCAGGCATAGATCAGCAGACCCGCGGCCGCGGTCGCGGCGCCGACGTAACCCGTCGACGTCCAGCCCAGTCCGGCGCTGATCGCGATGCCACCGAGCCACGGACCCAGCGCATTCGCCGTGTTGAACGCTGCATGGTTGGACGCCGCAGCGAGCGTCTGCGCTTCGCCGGCCACATCCATCAATCGCGTCTGCAGCGCCGGCGCGAGTGCGCCCATCGTGCCGACCGCGACGATCGCCGGCAGGATCGACCACGGCGCGGCGGTCGCGAGCGGGAACAGCAGCAGCACCAGCAACGACCAGCCGAGGATCACCGGCACCGCGCGGAACTGCAGGCGATCCACCAGCCAGCCGCCGGCGATGTTGCCGAGAATCGCGCCAACGCCGAAGGCCGCCAGCGCCACCGGAATCCACGACTCGGCCACGCGGGTCACGTTGATCAGCGTCGGGGCGAGATAACTGAAGACGCAGAACATGCCGGCGAACCCGACCGCGCCGATCAGCAATGCGTACCAGACCTGTGAGGTGTTGAACGCGCGCAGTTCGCGCATCGGCGTTTGCGCCGGCTCGGCGGGATCGGGCGCGAGAAAGCGCGCGACCAGCGCCACCGTCAGCACCGACAGCACCGACACCAGCGCGAACGTCCAGCGCCAGCTCAGCTGCTGGCCGAGCCAGGTCGCCATCGGATTGCCGACGAGGATCGCGATCGACAGGCCCAGCAGCACGCGACTGACCGCGGCGCCGCGTTGCGCGGGCGGACTGATCGACGCGGCCACGAGCATCGCCACGCCGAAGTACGCGCCATGCGGCAGACCGGCGACGAAGCGGGCGACCAGCATCGTCGCGTAGTTGGGCGCCAGCGCGCTCGCCAGATTGCCGAGCGCGTAGAAGCCCATCAGCGCCAGCAGCAGGCGGCGGCGCGGCAGGCGCGCACCGAGAATCGCGAGCAGCGGTGCGCCGACGACGACGCCGATCGCGTAGCTGCTGATCAGATGGCCGACCGCGGGCTCGTCGATGCCGAAGCCGCGCGTCAGTTCCGGCATCAGGCCCATCATCGCGAATTCGCTGGTGCCGATCGCGAAACCGCCCATCGCCAGCGCGAACAGGATCAGGGTGCGGGTGCGGCGATCGGGAAGCGCCGGTGCGGTGGCCATGGCCGGTCTCCGGAACAGGACCGGCAATTATTGTGCATCGCAGCATCGGCGTCACCGGGCATGTGTCGACCACAGCGTTGCAGTGGCACCGCGGTTCAGCGACGGGCGCCTGAACGCGACACGATGACGGCCGATGGACACCGCGTGCCGGACAGTCCGCTTCCCGATCGCACCCATCGAGTCTGCGCATGCCCATCACCGCGCTCGGCCTGCCCTGCACCGTCGAATCCGCGCATGCGCCGCCATCGACACAGACGCCGCAGTCCGCGCAAACGGACCCGAAGCCCAGGCGCGGCGACGGATGATCCGCATCGGCTGCGCGGGCTGGTCGATCGCCTCGCGCGACGCGGCGTTGTTCGATGGCGGCGGCAGCATGCTCGCCCGCTACGCGACCCGCTTCGACGCGGTCGAGATCAATTCCTCGTTTTATCGGCCGCACCGCGCCGCGACCTACGCGCGCTGGGCGGCCAGCGTGCCGGCGGATTTCCGTTTCTCGATCAAGCTGCCGAAGGCGATCACCCACGAGGCGCGGCTGACCGGCTGCGGCGCCGCGCTCGACACGTTCTTCGGCGCGGCCGGCGACCTCGGCGACCGGCTGGACTGCGTGCTGGTGCAACTGCCGCCGAGCCTGGCCTTTGACGCACGTATCGCGAGCACCTTCTTCGCAATGCTGTCGCGGCGCTGGCCTGGACGTCTCGCCTGCGAACCGCGGCATCCCACCTGGCTGGCGTCCGCGGCCGATACGTTGCTGGCCGACCATCATGTCGCCCGCGTGGCCGCCGATCCCGCCCGCCATGGAGGCGATGCGCAGCCGGGCGGCTGCACCCGGTTCGCCTACTGGCGCTGGCATGGCAGTCCCGATATCTACTACAGCGACTACGACGCCGAGGCACTCGATGCGATCGCTGCCGCAGTCCGCGCCGGACCGGCGGATGCCTGGGTGGTGTTCGACAACACCGCCGCCGGACACGCGGTACCCGATGCCGCCGCCCTGCAGCCGCGTCTGGCCTGATGTCCTCATCCCGCCACAACGAGCCCATGTGGCAGGATGCGCCGTCCCCGGTTTCCCCGCCACTTCGTGACCGCTTCCATCGTCCAGCCCGACTTCCTGCCTGCCCACAGCAAGATGGCAGCGCGGATTGCGCGCTTCGACTGGGCATCCACGCCGCTCGGCCCGACCGGAAGCTGGCCGCAGTCGTTGCGTACCACGCTGGGATTGATGCTCGATTCGCGGTTCGCGATGAACCTGGCCTGGGGCGATGAACTCACGTTCTTCTACAACGATGCCTATGCGCCGTTTCTCGGCGCGAAAGAACCTGCTGCGCTGGGTCGACCGATGAGAACGGTGTGGTCCGATGTCTGGCCCGACATCCGGCCGCTGATCGAAAGTGCACTGTCGGGGACCGCGACGTGGAACGAGGACATGCCGCTGGCGATGATGCGCAACGGCTATCTGGAAGAGACGTTCTGGACGTTCTCGTACTCGCCGTTGCGCGATGAAAGCGATCGCATCGTCGGGTTTCTCAACATCGCCACCGACGCGACCCTCAAGGTCCAGAACGAGCGCAGGCTCCACGCGGATGTCGCGCAACTGGGCCGCATGTTCGAGCAGGCGCCTTCGTTCATGGCGATGCTGACCGGCCCGGATCATGTATTCCAGTACGTCAATCCCGCCTACCGGCACCTGATCGGTGACCGGGACGTCGTGGGCAAGCGCATGACGGCTGCACTTCCCGACGCGGTGCAGCAGGGCTACCTGCAGTTGCTGGACGAGGTCTACCGCAGCGGCAACGCGTTCTCCACCGATGGCGCGCGCTACGTCGTCCAGGCCGGCCCCGGCCTGCCCGCGGTCGAGCGCTATCTCGACTTCGTCTACCAGCCGATCACCGATGCGCGGGGTGTGATCGGCATTTTCGTGCAAGGCGTCGACGTCAGCGCGCGCAGACGCAGCGAGCTGGCGCTGCTTGCCCGCGAAACCGAGCTGCAGACGCTCAACAGCGATCTCGAACGGCAGGTGGTCGAGCGCGCGCGCGCGCGCTCGTTGACTTGGCAGGTCACGCCCGACCTGTTGGCCGTGATCAATCCCGACGGCCTGATCGAAAGCACCAACCCGGCCTGGGAGCAGCTGTTGGGCTGGAGCGCCGAAGACCTGCTGGGTCGCAGCTGGATGGAATACGTCAGCACCGACGACCGGGCGGCAACCGGCGAGGTGCTGGCGTCCTTGCAGGCCGGCGCGCCGGTCCTGCGTTTCGAAAACCGCTGGCGCACGCGTGGCGGCGGGCTGCGCACGCTGTCGTGGGTTGCCGCTCCGGAGAGCGGTCGGTTCTATTGCAGCGCGCGCGACGTGACCGACATCAATGCGGCGGTCGACGCGCTGTCGCGCTCGCAGGCCCAGCTGCGCACGCTGTTCGAGACCAGCTACCAGTTGCAGGGCATGTGTACGCCAGACGGCATCGTCACCGACGCGAACCGTCCGGTGCTCGAAGCCGTCGCTGCCCGCTTCGAGGATCTCATCGGCCTGTTCCTGTGGGAAACGCCGTGGTTCAGCGGCACGGTCGGCATGCCGGCGCGGATCCGCGCGATGTTCGAACGTGCGGCGGCGGGCGAGACGGTGCGCGACGAGGTCGAGCTGGATCTGGCCGGCGGTCGGCGGAGCCATGATCTGTCGCTGCGGCCGATCTACGATGATGGCCGCATCATCGCGGTCGTCCCCGAGGCGATCGACACGACCGAACGCCGGCATGTCGAGGACGCATTGCGTCAGTCCCAGAAGCTCGAGGCGATCGGTCAGCTGACCGGTGGCGTGGCGCACGACTTCAACAACCTGCTGACGCCGATCGTCACCGCGCTCGATCTGGCCGCCGATCCTGATTCGAGACCCGAACGCCGCACACGCATGCTCGCCGTCGCCCGCCAGTCGGCCGAGCGCGCCGCGACCCTCGTGCAACGCCTGCTGTCGTTCGCGCGCCGCCAGCCATTGCAGACGGTCGATGTCGATGTCGCTGCGCTCGTCGCGGGCATGGCCGAGCTGGTCGACAGTTCCAGCAGCCCGCGCGTGCGCCTCGTGCTCGACATCGCCGACGCGCTGCTGCCCGCGCTGGCCGATCCGAACCAGCTGGAAATGGCGATCCTCAACCTCAGCATGAACGCCCGCGACGCGATGCCCGACGGCGGTACGCTCACACTGTCCGCACGCAATGCCCATGTGTCCGACGATGACCGCATCGCGCCGGGATGCTATGTCGTGGTATCGGTCGCCGACACCGGATTCGGCATGGACGAGCAGACGCGGCATCGCGCGATCGAGCCGTTCTTCTCGACCAAGGGGATCGGCAAGGGCACCGGGCTCGGCCTGTCGATGGCGCATGGCCTGGTGTCCCAGCTCGGTGGCCACCTGACCATCGACAGTACGCCCGGTACGGGCACCACCATCCATCTCTGGCTACCGGCAGGTTCGCGCCCCGGTGCCGCACCCGAAAACGGAGACACGGCATTGGACACCACGGAACATCGCGGCACCGCACTGGTTGTCGACGACGAGGCGGCGGTGCGCATGTGCACCTCCGACGCACTCGAGGACATGGGCTACCGCATCGTCGAAGCCGGCTCCGCCGAAGAAGCGCTGCGCGCACTCGACGATGGCCTGCTGCCCACCGTGCTGGTGACCGATCACCTGATGCCGGGCATGACCGGCGCCGAACTCGCGCGCACGGTGCGTACGCGCCTGCCGGGCACGGCGATCGTCATCGTGTCCGGCTACACCAGCATGGCCGACTTCGATCCCGGGCTGACGATCCTCAACAAGCCGTTCCGGCAGCACGAGCTCGCGGCGAGCGTCGAATCGGCCAACGCGGCAGCCCGGACCGCCGGCTGAGCCGCCCTTTGCAGGCCGTTCAGCCGGCCTGCGTGGCGATGATGCGTCCCATCAGCGCGTGCAGCTGCGCGAGATGTCCGGAACCGGCGACACCGGTGGCCTCGTCGGAGGTCATCGCGACCGTCAGCCCCAACGACGGCACGATGTAGAGCATCTGCCCGCCATGGCCCCAGGCGAAGCGGACGTCGTGCCCGCCGATCCGCCGCGCGAACCAGCCATAGCCATAGCCGTCGCCGGTGTACACCGATCGCGTGCGCGGCTGCCATGACTGCGCGATCCAGGTCGCCGGCAGCAGCTGGGCGCCCGACTTCGCGCGTCCGTGGTTGCGGTACAACTCGCCGAACGCGAGCAGAGACCGGGGCGTCATCGCCATCTGGTTGCCGCCGAAATGCAGACCCTGCGGATCGGTGTCCCACGAGGCGATCGCGAAGCCCGCCTGCGGACCCAGCCAGTCGCGCGCGAGCGTCCGCACCGGCTTGCCGCCCACCTGCGCGAGTACCGCCGACAGCAGATGCGTCGAGCCGGTGGAGTAGATCATGCCGCCGCCCGGCGCATCGACGAACGGCTGCGCGAGCGCGTCGCGTACCCAGTCGCGCTGCGCGACCCAGCGCCCGTAGCCGCGGCCCGAGGTGGACTGCAGCCCGGCCTGCATCGACAGCAGATGGCCGATGGTGACCTGCGCCAGACGCGGATCAGGATCGCGCGGCAGGCGCTCGGCCAGCAGCGGCGCGACCGGCTGGTCCACGCCCTCGAGCAGGCCGCGCTCGATCGCGATGCCGACCAGCGCCGACATCACCGTCTTCGACGCCGACTTGATGTTCGCCGGGCGCGTGGTCGATGCACCGTGATAGCCACGTTCGGCGAGCAGCGCACCGTCGCGCGCGACCAGTACCGTGCGCAGCGGCGCCATCGAGGTGGCGTCGTCGAGCACGGTGTCGAGCGCGGCGGTGCGCGCAGCGTCGGCTGTCTGCGCAGACGCAGGCAGGGCGATGGTCGACCAGGCGACGAGCAACGCGAGAGTCAGGGAGCGCGCGCGATTCATCGCCCGAGTATCTTCGCGGCGCGTGCAACCGGCGATGAAACGCGCCGTCACCCCGGGTCGGCGGCAATCGAGGGCGGATGCATGGCCACGCACGCGGGCAGGCCCTTGCATCGATGCCACCGGACCGGCTTCGCCACCGCCATCCGATGCGTGTCACGCCAGGCGCCTGACCCGTCGCGCGTCGGATGCCTCACCGTGACTTCAAGCACGCGATACCGCGCCGCGATGGCCCGATGCTCGCGGCCATGCAACCGGGAACGCTGCCCATGTCCTTCCATCGCACCGCGCTCGTCGCTGGTCTCCTCGCAACGTCCATGCCGGTCCTCGCCGCCGGCGACGACACCGCGCCGCGGTTGTCCTCGGACCAGTGCTCGGTGTCCACGCCCTACAACGTGCTCGTCGATACCGGCGGCGTGTGGCTCTACCGCGACAGCGGCGTGCCGAAGGAGATCTTCTTCCACGACGGTACGCTCAGCGTGGACCGCGCGGTGCAGACGGTCAGCGCCGCCGACGCCGCGCGTTTGCGCAGGCTGGAATCGGGTGCGCGCACGCTGATGCCGCAGGTCACGGCGGTCGCGCGCGAGAGCACCGGCATCGCGTTCGATGCGCTGGCCGGCGTGGTCGAAGTCATGACCGGCAGCGCGCGCAAGGTGCGCCAGGTCGAGCGCTTCCGCGCCGACACGCTCGGCTACATCGACACCACGCTCGGCACCGGGCGCTGGGACCAGGACGTGTTCGGCGAAGGCTTCGAATCGCGCATCGAGGACGCGGCCCAGCGCATGACCGGCAGTCTCGGCCGCAGCGTGATGTGGCAGGTGTTCACCGGCCGCGCCGGGCGCATGGAAGCGCGCGCCGAACGCATGGAGGCCGATCTCGACCGCAGGATCGAAGCCCGCAGCGCCGTACTCGAAGCGCAGGCCGATGCCCTGTGCACGCAGGTGCGCGAACTGCAGTCGATCCAGGCGGGGCTCGACTACCGGCTCGATGGCCAGCGGCTGGTAATGCTCGAAGATGCGCCGCGCGGCGATGGCGATGTGTCGGTGTCCGACGCGCGGCCAAGGCCTTGATCGCATAGGCGCGACGCGTCCTCCGCAGGGCATCGCCGGTGTCCACGCCCGCTGCGTTCAGCATCCCGGTCTCGGTCCGCGCGACGCGGCGTGGGACAATGGGCGCATGGGCGATTCCGACTCCACCTCGCCGGCCACGACCGCGGCCGACGCGCCGCCGCGCGCGCTGAACGACGCGCTCAAGGCCGACATCCGTGCCGCGTACGCGAAGCTGCAGGCGAACACGCCCGGCTTCAGTACGCGCCGTTCGCAGAGCGCGATGATCGGGCTGGTGTCGCGCGCGCTCGCGACCTCGGGCGGCATCGGCGTGGCCGAGGCACCGACCGGCGTCGGCAAGAGCCTGGCGTATCTGACCGCGGGCGTGCCGATCGCGCTGGCGACGAAGAAGAAGCTGGTGATCAGCACCGGCACCGTGGCGCTGCAGTCGCAGCTGGTCGAACGCGACATCCCGGCCTTCCTCGCCGCGACCGGGCTCGAAGCCCGGGTCGCGCTGGCCAAGGGCCGCACGCGGTATCTGTGCACGCGCAATGCCGCCGAACTGCACGCCGAGCACAGCCAGGGCACGATGCTGCTCGATGGCGCCGGGCCCGACGAAGGCGGCGACTACGAGCGCCATCTCTACGACCGTCCGCTGGCGCCGCACGAAGTGGACGCCGCGCGGCGCCTGCTCGAAGCGCATGCGGACCGGCAATGGGACGGCGATCTCGACACCGCGCCGGAACCCGTTTCGCCCGCGCTGCGCACCCGCATCACCACGCCCGCATCGAGCTGCGCCGGGCGTCGCTGCAGCTTCGCCCAGCAGTGTCCGGTGCTGAAGGTGCGCAACACCGTGCGCGAAGCGCAGATCGTCGTGACCAATCACGCCCTGCTGCTGTCGTCGCTGGCGATGGGCGACATCGAGACCGGCCAGCCGCTGCTGGCGCCGCCCGGCGACATGCTGCTGGTGCTCGACGAAGGCCACCATGTGGCGAACGTCGCGATCGACCAGGGCGCGGCGCGCCTGCCGCTGGCCGACATGGCCAGGCGCACCAGCCGCATGCAGATCCTGATCGCCGGCAGCTATCGGCTGGTCGACAAGGAACGCATCGGCACCTTGCTGCCGAACGAGGCGATCGAACTCGCGTCGCGCGTGTCGAAGGGGCTCAAGGCGTTCCAGCTCGACGTCGACCGCGTCTGGCAGCCCGAACCGGGCGACCGCGACCCCATGTGGCGCGCGCCGCTCGGTCGCCTGCCCGACGCGTGGGCGCATGCGATCGAAACCCTCGGCGAAGACACGCGCGCCTTGTTCAACTGGGTACATGCCGCGCAGCAGGCGGTGGCGCGCAGCAAGCAGGAGGATCCGGCACGCGAGAAGTTGCAGCGCAGCCTCGGCATGGCGCTGGAGATGGTCGAGCAGCAGCACGAGCTGTGGGCCGGCTGGCGCCGCGAGGACCGCGAAGGTGCGCCGCCGATGGCGCGCTGGATCACCGCGACGCGCGATGGCGATCTCGCCCTGCACTGCTCGCCGGTGTCGGCCGCGCACGTGTTGCGCACGCTGCTGTGGAAGGAGATCGATTCGGTCGTGATGACCTCGGCCACGCTGACCGGCGGCGGCGATTTCCAGTCGTTCGCAATCGACACCGGCCTGCCCGATCACGCCGAGACAGCCTCGCTGCCGTCGCCATTCGATCTGCCGAACCAGGCGCAGCTGGTGGTGCCGCAGTTCCCGGTGGCGCCCGACGACCGCGAAGGTCACCCCAAGGCCGTCGCCGAGTGGCTGGCGCGCGAACTCGACTGGCACAAGGGCAGCATGGTGCTCTTCACCTCGCGCTGGAAGATGGAGAAGGTCGCCGAACTGATGCCGGCCTCGCGCCGCGGCGCGATCCAGGTGCAGAGCAGCGGCAACAAGTCGCAGGTCGTCGCTGCGCATCTCGAGCGCGTCGCCGCCGGCAAGGGCTCGGTGCTGTTCGGCCTCAACTCGTTCGGCGAGGGTCTCGACCTGCCGGGCGAAGCCTGCACGACGGTGGTCATCACCCAGGTGCCGTTCGCGGTGCCGACCGACCCGCAGACCGCGACGCTCGGCGAATGGCTCGAGGCGCGCGGGCAGAACCCGTTCAACCTGATCGCGATTCCGCATGCGCTGCGCACCCTGACCCAGTTCGCCGGCCGCCTGATCCGCACCTCGACCGATACCGGCCGCGTCGTGATCCTGGATTCGCGCCTGCTCAACCGCCGCTACGGCAAACGCATTCTCGATGCGTTGCCGCCGTTCAAGCGCGTGATCGGCTGAGCAATGTCCACGATGCTGTGGGAGCGCGCTCGCGCGCGATGAAGCGTTCCCGGCACAGCCCCATCGCGCGCAAGCGCGCTCCCACAAGCAAATGCCGTTCGCCTGCTAGGAGCGTGGGCGGCAGAAATGTTCGAGGCGAAAAGTTCGCTGCACGAGGCCAGATTTGACCAGCTTCGCTGTTGCAGAGCATTTCGCCGGTTTGCAGGCTCGTAGTGGTGCTACGGGCCAAAAAC
>NZ_JAIWPU010000015.1 GCF_021191705.1 Proluteimonas flavola | reverse complement strand
GGGCTTGGGAACGAGGTCGATGTGCGGCCGCCCCGGCTCCCACACGTGCTCGGACACTGCGCGCCGTCGGCGTGCCGCACATCGCTCTCCACCTAAGACTACCTATCGAGGCAGACACAAGCGCGCTTGCGCGCGATGGGGCTTTCGCAGGAACGTCCCGGGCACGTGCCCGGCTCAGCCGGCGTCGTGGACGCCGTCGATTTCCAGTGCCAGCTCGCGGCGGCAGATCGCCGCATGCAGCACCACACGCGGCAGGCGGTCGCCGAACCGCGCGTCGAAAGCCTCGGCCACGGCAGGCAGGTCGGCGGCGTCGCGCACATAGACCTTCAACCGCGAGCCGGGGCCGAACGCCGCCGGCAGGTCGGGCCGGTGCTTGCGCGCCGACATGATCAGCGCATCGAAATTCGCGAAGGTCTCGTCGAGCTGGGCCAGCAGTTCGCCTTCGTGCTGCGAGGCGTGGCCGACCACGCTGGCCGTGCCCGAGAGCATCAGCGGAATCGCGCTGCCGGCCGGCGGCAGCATCGCGCGGGCGAAGCTCGGCGCCTGTGGGCCGTACTGGCGCGGATACTGGTAGGCGCTGACCTGGCGCGGGTTCTCGACCGGAATGCCCGGCACGCGCGCGGCCAGCCAGTAGACCTGGATCGTGCGCGCATCGTCGCAGCGGCCGATCGCGGTCGCGGCCGGCAGTTGCGAGGTGTCGAACGTGCCGAGCCCGCGCGCGCGGCCCACGCAGAACTGGCGGTAGCGTTCGGTGTCGCCGTCGCCGTGGGTGATCGCGTCGAGGTAGTTCCAGATCCGCAGCAGGTGCGGACACCCGCTGTCGCCGAGGAAGCGGGTCAGTTCGCGGTAGGCGTGCTCGGCCGCGAGCAGGATGCCGCTGTGGTCGCCTTCGCCGGTATGCCCTTCGGGCTCGTCGACCTCGATCGCACCGAACATCAGATGCCCGTCGGTCGACCACGCGATCTCGCCATCGCGGCCCGCGTGCACCGGCGCGCGGCCACGCCAGACTTCCACCGGCGCCGTGCCGTAGGGCTGCAGCGGTACGCGCAGCCAGCGCGGGTCGTCGAGCACAGGCGCGGCGTCGCCGAAGCCGAGCACGGCGAGCACGTCGGATTGCGCGAGCAGGTCGGCCGGTGCGGTGCCGTCGACGTAATCGACGCGCAGGCGCGGCAGCGGTTCGGAGTGCAGCGGTGCCGGTCGGCTCATGGATTGCCCTCGTGCAGGGTGTCGCCGCGGAACTGCTCGCGGACCTGGCGACGGCGCGCGAACCAGCCGCGCAGCGCGCGCGGCGCGATCGCGACCGCGTTCACCGCATAGACCAGCCGGAACAGGCGCAGGCGGCGCAATACCGCGGGATTGTCGAACACGTCGCCGGCGAGCATCGAGATCACCGCCTGCTCGAGCTGCCAGTCGTTGCGCGGTGCGGCGAACAGGCGCTGCATCACCGGCGTGGTGAAGCGGTGGATGAACCAGCTGAAATGACGCAGGCCGCGGCGCAGGCGCCGTTCCATTGCGCGTTGCAGTACGCGCTCGGACGACGGATCGCGCAAGGCGCCGTCGACGACATCGGCCGCGTGCTCGGCGCTGTTCATGCCCAGGTACACGCCCGACGAGAACACCGGATCGATGAACGCATACGCATCCCCCGCCATCACCCAGCCCGGTCCGGTCATGCGCGCACACGCGTAGGAATAATTGCCGGTGGCATGCACCGGCGCGACGCGTTCGGCGCCGGTCATGCGCGATGCCACCGACGGCGTGCGCAGCAGCGTGCGCATCAGGAAGGCCTCGTTGTCGAGGCCCTGGCGCTGCTTGAGATATTCGGGAAAGCACACCGCGCCGACGCTCATGACGTCGTCGCCCAGCGGAATCAGCCAGTACCAGCCGTATTCGAAGCGGTCGACGGTGATGTTGCCGGCGTCGTCGCCGTCGCGGCGCTGCACGCCGCGGAAGTGGCTGAAGATCGCCGCCGACTGGTGCTTCGCACTCTTGCGCTTGAGCTTGAGCCTGTTGCCCAGGAAGGTGTCGCGGCCGCTGGCATCGACGAGGTAGCGCATCGCCACGTCGAGCCGGCCGCCTTCCGCATCGCGCGCGACCGCGCCGGTCGGGCGTCCGTCGGCATCGTGGACCAGCGATTCGACCTTGACCCGCATGCGCGCGTCGACGCCGTTGGCGCGTGCGTTGTCGAACAGCATCGCGTCGAACTCGGCGCGGCGCACCTGGAAGGCGTAGCCGAACTTCGGATCGAGCGCGCGATCGAAGCGGAACACGTGGGTGCTGTCGTGCGCATCGTGCACCGGGAAATCGGCGCCGAGCTTGAGCGTGCCCATCGCGCGCACCTGCTCCAGCACGCCGAGGCGTTCGAGGATCGGCAGGTTCATCGGCAGCAGCGATTCGCCGATGTGGAAGCGCGGGTGCACGTCCTTCTCCAGCAGCAGCACCTTCCAGCCGCGCCGCGCGAGCGTCGTGGCCGCGGTGGTGCCCGCCGGGCCGCCGCCGATGACCAGCACGTCGACGTCGAGCCGGGTGGACTCGGAAGTGGCAACGGCGGTCGCGATCGGGCTCATCCTGGATCTGGGGGGGGGTCGGGCAGTCGCGCATCATAACGGGAAGCCTTCACGGCGGCCCGGCGTGCTTGCGCGCGCCGGTCCGATGCCGGATCGTGGCAGCCCTGCCAATCCACGGAAGTCCCGATGTCCGCCCAAACCGAAGCCGAACGCGCGCTCGCCGACCTGCTGGTCGAGAGCCTGAACCTGGAGGACGTGCAGGCGGCCGACATCGATCCCGAAGCGCCGCTGTTCAACGCCGGCCTGGGGCTGGATTCCATCGACGCGCTGGAACTCGCGCTGGCCGTCAGCAAGCGCTACGGCTTCCAGCTGCGTTCGGACAACGACGAGAACCGGAAGATCTTCGCCTCGCTGCGCGCGCTGTCGGCGCACATCGAGCAGCACCGCACCACTTGATCCTGCTGCTGCAACTGCTGCTGGGGCTCGGTTACACGGCGTGTGCGCATCTCGCCAGCCGCTGGCACCACGACGGCCTCGCGCTGGGCGCGCTGGTGCTGCTGATCGCGATGGTGGTCATCGAACCGCTGCTGGCCCGTCGCCCGTGGGCGTTCGTCGCCACGCCGCTGCTGGGCTGGGGCACGTGGGCGCTGTACGCCGCGGGCCACGCCGCGCTGCCGCTGCTGCTGGTGCCGGTGGTGTTCGTGGTCGCGATCGCCTGGCTGTTCGCGCGCACGCTGCGCGCCGGCTCGGTGCCGCTGATCACGCGCATCGTGCTGGGCATCGAAGGTGGCGACGGCCCGGCGGCCCTGGGCCCGGATCTGCTGCGCTACACCCGCACCCTGACCGCCGCCTGGGCGGGCGTGCTGCTGCTGATGGCCGGCGCCAACCTGCTGCTCGCGCTGATCGCCAGCCCGGCCGGGCTGCTGGAAAGCGTGGGCGTGCGCTCGCCGCTGCCGATCACCCAGGAGCAGTGGTCGCTGTGGGCGAACCTGCTGAATTACGGCGCGATCGGCGGATTCTTCGTCGTCGAATTCGCGTTCCGCAAGCGGCGCTTTCCGGGCCGCTATGCCGGCTTTCTGGATTTCCTGCGCAAGCTGGCCGGCCTGGGCCCGGTGTTCTGGCGCGATCTGCTGCGCTGACGCGGCGTTCGCTGAACGCATTGCGCGCGGTGCGCGGCGGTCACACGGGATATCCTATTCGCTCATGGAATACCGACAGACCCGTGCCGCACCCGGGGCCGCGGCGTTCGCGGCCTTGTCCGCACGCGCGATCAACGTCCTGGAGTGCCTGTACACCCTGCTATGGACGGCGGGCTGGATCAGTGCGTCGCTGATCCGCCAGGCGGTGACGGGCCGGCGCGACCTCGCGCTCGACATGGCGCGCACGCACTGGGCGCCGGGTCTGGTGGGGCCCGCGGGTGGACTGACCGTCGAAGGCGCCGATGCGGTCGACTGGAATCGTCCCTACCTGGTGGTGGCCAACCACGAATCGCTGCTCGACATCTGCGTGCTGTTCATGGCCGTGCCGGTGCCGCTGCGCTTCCTGCTGAAGCAGGAAATGCGGCGCGTGCCGTTCCTGGCCGGGTACGCGCGCGCCACCGGCATGCTCTTCATCAGCCGCGAAGACCGCCGCGCCGGGCCGCTGCTGCGGCGCCAGGTCGCCGGGCTGCTGGGCGCCGGCCAGTCGCTGTGCCTGTTTCCCGAAGGCACGCGTTCGCGCGATGGCCGCATGGGGGAGTTCAAGTCGGGTTCGTTCCAGGCTGCGATCGATGCCGGCGTCGACGTGCTGCCGATCGCGCTGCACGGCACCGGCAAGGTCCTGCCGCCGACCGGTTTCTTCCGCGTCTGCCGCGGCCCGATGGGCGCCACCGTGGGCACGCCGATCCGGGTCGAAGGCCGGGTCGGCGCCACCGGTCGCCAGGCCGTCGCCCGCGAAGCGCAGGACGCCGTCGCCGCGATGCTCGGCAGGCGCTGAGCGATGGCGGCGCACACGTTCGTGATCGACGCCGCGCATCCCTGCCTGCCGGGCCACTTCCCGGGGCAGCCGCTGGTGCCGGGCGTGGTGATCCTCGATCGCGTGGTCGCGGCGGTCGAAGCCGCGCACGGCCCGCAGGGCGCGTTGCGGCTGCCGCAGGTGAAGTTCGTGCAGCCGTTGCTGCCGGGCGAGCGGGCGGAGATCGCACTCGACGATGCCAGCCGCGACGGCGCGCGGCGCTGGCGCTTCCGGGTGGAACGCGCGGGCGTGCTGCTCGCCAGCGGCGAGCTCGTCGCCGACGGTCCCGCGCTGGCATGAGCAGCGAGTGGAAGGCGCGCCGCGAGGGCGGCGGGCGGCTCGCGCTGCGGACGTTGCTGGTGTTCGCATCGCGTTGCGGGCGCGCACCGGCGCGTGCCCTGCTGTATCCGATCGCGCTGTATTTCATGATCCGCCGCAGCGAAGAACGTCGCGATTCGCGCCGGTATCTCACGCGCATGTTCGGCCGGCCGGCCACGCTGGGCGAGGTCGCGCGCCATTTCCGCACCTTCGCCGCGACGATTCTCGACCGGCTGTTCCTGCTCAGCGAGAACACGCGTCGCTTCGACGTGCACGCGCAGGGACTCGAGGTCCTGCACGGGCATCTGGACACCGGCCGCGGCGTGCTGCTGTTCGGCTCGCACCTGGGCAGTTTCGAAGTCCTGCGCGTGCTCGCCAGCCAGCGACCCGACTATGCGATCCGCGTCGTGCTCGACCGCGCGCATGGCCAGGCCATGACCGAGCTGCTGGAAGCGCTGAATCCCGAAGTCGCGGCGACGGTGATCGATGCCGGCGAAGGCGGCCCCGCGGTCGCGCTGGCGATCCAGGAAGGCTTGGCGCAGGGCGCGATGGTCGCGCTGCTGGTCGACCGCAGCCAGGAAGGCGGCACGACGCTGGCGGTGCCGTTCCTCGGCGCGCCGGCGCAGTTCCCGGTCGCGCCGTGGCTGCTGGCCTCGGTGCTCAAGGTGCCGGTGATGCTGGCGTTCGGCCTGTACCGTGGCGGCAACCGCTACGAGCTGGTGTTCGAACCCTTCAGCGACGGCATCGACCTGCCGCGCCGCGAACGCCAGACCGGTGTGGCCGCACTCATCCACCGTTACGCCGCGCGACTGGAACATCACGCACGCAGCGCCCCCTACAACTGGTTCAATTTCTATGACTTCTGGACAGGCGCCGATGACACGCGCGACGATCTCCCGCCCGCGGTCGGCGGTCTGCCTGCTGCTGGCGGCGCTGCTCGCAGTCCCGACGTGGGCGGCGGCGCAGACCGCTGAGACGCCGCGCGCGAACCAGTCGCGCGACCGCGCGCCCGCGCCGGTCACCGCGACCGGCCGCAGCGTCGATGCCGACTGGATCCTGCAGCGCCTGACCCGGCACGGCGCCACCGCGACGCCGTTCGTCGAGTTGCGCACGTCCTCGATGCTCAAGCGCCCGCTGCTGCTGTCGGGCGAATACCGCCGTCCGGACGCCGGCACGCTGGTGCGCGAAGTGCGCGAGCCCTACGCCGAGACCACGACGATCCGCGCCGGTGAGGCGAGCATCGCCCGCGAAGGCCGCAACCCGCGCACGTTCCCGCTGTCGCGCGTGCCCGAACTCGCCGCGCTGCAGGGCAGCTTCGGCGCGCTGCTCGCCGGCGACCGCAAGGCGCTGGAAGCGGTGTACGCGCTCGAAGCCGACGGCGTGCCGGCCGACTGGACGCTGACGCTGACGCCGCGCGATCCGCGCACCGCCACGCGCGTGACCGGCATCGTGCTGCGCGGCCGCGACGCCGACCTGCGCTGCATCGAGACGCGGCCCAGGCAGGGCGACGCGCAGCCGACCCTGCTCGGCAGCGCCGCCACGTCCGCGGCCACCGTGGATTCGCTCGAAGCCGCGCAGCGGCTGTGCCACGACGTCCCGCGTTGAGCCGGCGCGCCGGACTTCGCGACAGCCTGCTGCAGCGCCCGGGCCTGCGGCTGACGCTGGCCGTCGCGTGGTTGCTGGCGCTGCTCGCGCTGGGCTGGATCGCCGCGGCGAAACTGGAATTCAGCGGCGACCTGCGCCGCTTCCTGCCCGATGCCCGCACGCCCGAGCAGCGCCTGCTGATGGAGGAACTCGGCGACGGGCCCGGTTCGCGCCTGCTGATGCTGGCGATCTCCGGCGACACGCCCGACGCGCTCGCCGAGCGTTCGCATGACCTGCACGACGCGCTGGTCGGCGACCCGCGCTACACCCTGGTCAC
This sequence comes from Proluteimonas flavola, assembly GCF_021191705.1. Lineage (GTDB taxonomy): Bacteria > Pseudomonadota > Gammaproteobacteria > Xanthomonadales > Xanthomonadaceae > Luteimonas > Luteimonas flavola. Next base: position 43,156 of record NZ_JAIWPU010000015.1, on the reverse strand, counting down.
CAATGGCGGCGAAGCCGGACTCGATGCATTTCCGCAGGCGCTGCTGCCGTACCGCTATCTGCTGACGTCGTCGTTCGACGACGTGCCGCTCGATGCCGACGCCCTGCGCGATGCGCTCGATGCGCGCCTGCAGGATCTCGGCTCGCCGGCCGCCGGACTGGTCGAACCGCTGATTCCCTCCGATCCCACGCTCGAAGTGCTCGCGCTGGCCGAAGCCTGGCAGCCCGCCGGTGCGCCGCAGCGGCTGCATGACGTGTGGTTCGACCAGGCCGGCACGCAGGCCTTGCTGCTGGTCGAGACGCGCGCGGCGGGGTTCGATCCGACCGGCCAGCTCGATGCCGTCGGCACGATCCGCGACACCTTCGCGCAGCAGGCGGGCGCGGGCAGCGCGACGCTCGAGGTCGTCGGCCCCGGTGCGTTCTCGGTCGACATCGGCGGACGCACGCAGGCCGAGGCGCAGCGCATCGGCCTGGTCGACACCATCGGCCTGATCCTGTTGCTGCTGGTGGCGTATCGCAGCTGGAAGATGCCGCTGCTCGGCGTGCTGCCGCTCGCGAGCGCGGGTATCGCCGGGCTCACCGCGGTGGCGCTGCTGTTTCCCGGCGGCGTGCACGGCATCACCATCGCGTTCGGCTTCACCCTGATCGGCGTGGTGCAGGACTATCCGATCCACTTCTTCAGCCACCAGCGCGCCGGCCTGTCGCCGTGGAAGAACGTGCGCGGCCTGTGGCCGGCGCTGTCGACCGGCGTCGTCGCCACCTGCATCGCGTATGCGACCTTCCTGTTCTCGGGTGTCGACGGACTGCGCCAGCTCGCGGTGTTCACGGTCGCGGCCCTCGGCGTCGCCGCGTTGAGCACGCGCTATCTGCTGCCGGGCCTGGTCGATCCCTCGCCGCCGGACCTCGCCGACTCCCGGCGGCTGCAGCGCCTGTGGCAGCGGATCGAAGCGCTGCCGAGGCCGAAGTGGTCGCTGGCGGTGCTGGCGCTCGCCGCCGTCGCCGCGATTGCTTTGAGCCCCGGCGCGTTCTGGCAGAACGATCTGTCGAAGCTGACGCCGGTCGATCCGCATTCGATGCAGCGCGACACCGAACTGCGCGCCGAACTCGGTGCGCCCGACGTGCGCTACGTGCTGGTCGCCCAGGCCGCCGACAGCGACGCCGCGCTCGGTGCGACCGCGGCGCTGCAGCCTGCGCTCGATGCCCTGGTCGCCGACGGCCGATTAGACGGCTACGACATGGCCGCGCGGTATCTGCCCGGCGCCGACACGCAACGCGCGCGTCAGGCCGCACTGCCCGACAGCACTGCGCTGCGCGCGATGCTGGCCGACGCATTGGTGGACTCCGCCTTCAACGACGATGCATTCGAACCCTTCGTCGAAGATGTCGCCCGCGCCAAGGCCGCCGTGCCATTGACCCGCGCCGATCTCGCAGGCTCGCCGCTGGCGACCGCGGTGTCCGGCCTGTTGCTGGAACACGAGGACCGTTCGATCGCGCTGGTGTCGCTCAGCGGCCTCGACGATCCGGCCGACGTTGCGGCGCTCGCGTCGAAGGCCAGCGGACCCGGCGTCGACGTGCGCCTGCTCGACATGAAGGACGCGTCCGAATCGCTGGTCGTCGAGTATCGCGGCCGCGTGCTCGCCGCGATGGCGGTCGCGCTGGTGCTGCTGGTCGCCACGGTGTGGATCGCGCTGCGCAGTCCGCGCCGCGTCTGGCGCGTGCTGCTGCCGACCCTGCTGACCCTGCTGGCGGTCGTCGCGGTGCTGCGCCTGATGGGCGTCGAACTGACGCTGTTCCATCTCGTCGCGCTGATCCTCGCGGCCGGCCTCGGACTCGATTACGCGCTGTTCTTCGAGCATGCCGGCGACGACCGCCAGGACCAGATCCGCACGCTGCACGCGATCCTCGTCTGCAGCCTGATGACGCTGCTGGTCTTCAGCCTGCTCGCGCTGTCGTCGATTCCGGTGCTGCGCGCGATCGGCAGCACGGTCGCGCTCGGCGTGGTCTTCAACTTCGTGCTGTCGCTGCTGGTCGCGCGCCATCGCGCGGCGATCGAGGCGGCACGCGCCGAACCGGAGCCGGTGGCATGACCCACGTCGATCGCGACACGATCGAGTCGATGATTCCGCACCAGGGCGCGATGTGCCTCTGGGATGCGGTCACCGCATGGGACACGGGCAGCGTGACGCTGCGCAGCGCGAGCCACCGCGATCCGGCGCACCCGCTGCGCAGCGACGGCCGGCTGCGCGCGCTGCACCTGTGCGAGTACGGCGCGCAGGCGATGGCCGTCCACGGCGGCCTGCGCGCACGCGACAGCGGCGCGCCGGTGCGGCCGGGGATGCTGGTCGCATTGCGCGGCGTGCAACTACATGCCGCGCGCATCGACGACCTCGCCGGCGATCTCGAATGCATCGCCGAGGTGCTCGTCGAGTCCGGCGACAGCCAGCAGTACGCGTTCCGCATCCAGTGCGATGGCGTCCTGCTCGCCGAAGGGCGCGCGGCGGTGATGTTGGGGCGGTGATTCGCGACGGATGATCTGAAAAAACAGTCGTTCGCAGCGGACGCTCTTTCGAATCACCAATCACCAATCACCAATCACCAATCACCAATCACGAGCGCGCAACGACGCTAGAATCTCCAGATGACGATCACACTCAAACGCGCCCTCGTCACCGGCGGCAGCGGCGACATCGGCGGCGCGATCTGCCGTCGTCTCGCGGCCGACGGCCTGCACGTGATCGTCCATGCCAACGGCAATCCCGCGCGTGCGGACACGGTGGTTGCCGACATCGTCGCCGCGGGCGGCAGCGCCGAGGCGGTCGCCTTCGATGTCGCCGACGGCGCCGCGGCACGGTCTGCGCTCGATGGTCTGCTCGAAGCCGGGCCGATCCAGGTGATCGTCAACAACGCCGGCATCCACGAGGACGCGCCGATGGCCGGCATGTCCGAGGCGCAGTGGAAGCGGGTGATCGACGTGTCGCTGCACGGCTTCTTCCACGTGACCCAGCCGCTGCTGCTGCCGATGGCGCGCACGCGCTGGGGCCGCATCGTCAGCGTGTCGTCGGTCGCCGCGGTGACCGGCAACCGCGGGCAGACCAACTACGCGGCGGCCAAGGCGGCGCTGCACGGCGCATCGAAGTCGCTGGCGCGCGAGATGGCCAGCCGCGGCATCAGCGTCAACGTGGTCGCGCCCGGCGTGATCGCCGGCAGCATGGCGCAGGATGCGTTCCCCGACGGGATGATCAAGCAGATCGTGCCGGCCGCGCGCGCAGGCACGCCGGACGAGGTCGCGGCACTGGTCGCGTTCCTGTGTTCGGAACCGGCCGGCTACATCAACGGCCAGGTCATCGGCATCAACGGCGGCATGGGCTGACCGCGGTTCGCGACAGAAAAGGCGCCCTTCAGCGCCATGAGCCGGGATTCACACCCGCAGTCGCATCATGCCTGCACCCGCCATGAGGATGTCCCGATGCGCGCTTCCCGTCTGCTTCCGTTGTTGCTCGGCGTCGGCCTGCTGGCCGGCTGCGCGAGCTCCCATGTCCTCACCGGTACGCCGCGCGCGCCGATCGATCCGGCCCAGGTGCGCATCTATCACGGCCCGCCGCCGGGCCAGTACGAGGAGATCGCGATCCTCAACACCAGCAGCGGCGCACTGACCTACGGCGAGCAGAACAAGGTCGATTCGGTGTTGCAGAAGCTCCGCAACGAGGCCGCCAAGCTCGGTGCGAACGGCGTGCTGTTCCAGGGCACGGCCGACGGCTATCGCAGCGGCGGCGTCAGCGTCGGTGGCGGCCTGGGACGTGGCGGCGGCCGCTCGTTTTCGTCGGCCGGCGTCGGCGTCGACATCAGCCCGCAGCAGAAGTACGCCAGTGGCGTCGCGATCTGGGTGGCGAACCCGCCGCCCGTCGAACCCGCACCCGCCCCGGCGGTGCCGCCGGCGCGCTGAGCCCGGCGATGCTGCAGACGACGCCGGCCGCATGCGGCCGGCGTTTTCGTATGCGGTCTCCGCAGTGTGCGGGTCATGGTGCCGTCAGTGCGCGCGCTTACGCTCCAGCGCATCGGCGGCGGCGCTGCGCCGGTTCCACAGCGACAGCAGTGGCGAGGTCATGAGCGTCGTGACCAGGGTCATGCCGAACATCAGCGTGAAGAGTTCGGGGCCGATCAGGCCGGCGTCGAGGCCGATCTTCAGCACCACCAGTTCCATCAGGCCGCGGGCGTTGATCAGCGAGCCGACCGACAGGCTGTCGCGCCAGTCGTAGCCCGACAGGCGCGCGCCCAGCGTGCCGCCGATCATCTTGCCGGCGATCGCGACCAGCAGGATCAGGCCGAACGCGCCGAGGCCCGCACCGACAAAGGCTTCGGACGTGGTGTTGAGGCCGGCGAGCGCGAACACGATCGGCATCAGCAGCAGCATCGACACCGGTTCGAACGCCTTCGCCAGGTGATGCAGCAGGCGGTTGTCGCGCGGCAGGCAGACGCCGAACACGAACGCGCCGAACACCGCGTGCAGGCTGATCGCCTCGGCGAACGCCGCGCAGCAGACCAGGCCGATCAGGATGGCGACCAGCGTGCCGCGGGTCGGCGCGCCGTCGGCATCGCAGCCGCGTTTGAGGATCCACGCATACAGCGGCTTGAGTACGAGGAACACGACCGCGACCAGCACCACCGCGCCTGCGGCGACCATGCCCACGCCCGGGCCGCGATGCGCGCCGCCGATGGTCAGCACCAGCGCGAGGAAGATCCAGACGAAGCCGTCGTCGATGATCGCCGCGCTCAACGCGAGCCGGCCTGCGCGCGTCTGGGTGAGGTTGCGGTCCTTGAGGATGCGTGCGAGCACCGGGAACGCGGTCACCGACATCGCCGCGGCCATGAACAATGCGAACGGCCAGAAGCCCAGTCCTTCCGGTGCGAAACGCGGGTACAGCCACGGCGAGATCGCCAGGCCCAGGGCGAGCGGCAGCGAGATGCCGAGCACGCCCACCAGACTGGCGGCGCGCACCTGCGACCGCGTGCCTTCGACCGAACGCAGTTCGGCGCCGATGATGAACATGAAGAGCACCAGGCCCACGGTCGCCAGCGCCGACAGCGGCGGCAACGACGCGGCCGGAAACAGGGCGGCGTGCACGTCCGGCAGCATCGCGCCGAACACCACCGGCCCGAGCAGCAGGCCGGCGGTCATCTCGCCGATCACCGGCGGCTGTCCGAAGTACTTCAGCACCCAGCCGCAGGCGCGTGCGGCGACCAAGATCACGGCCAACTGGAGGAGCAGGAGGGTCGTCATCGCGGCACAGGTCCCTGGGTGTTCAAAGCGGCCATCCAGCCGGCGCAGCCGCAATCATCGACGGCTCAGGCGGCTTCGGCAACCGGCACGAACCAGTGCGCCGGCAGCATCGGCGCATGCGCGCTGCTGTCGTGTTTCGCCAGCAATGCGTCGAGGCCGTGATCGCCGATGTCCGGAATCGCGGCGCGCGCGAGCGCCAGCACCTCGGACGCCAGCTGGCGCATCGCGGCCATCGAACGCTGGGTGCGCGCGAGATAGGCGGCATCGTCGAGCGCGTCGGTCAGTCCGCCGTTCATCTCGCGGCACCACTCGACCTCGTACTGATCGTAGGCGCGCGCCTCGCGCAGATCGGGCGTGGCATCGCGCGTGCCCCATTCGCGCATCAAGGCCTGCATCGCCAGGTTCAGTGCACGGCCTTCGGCGAAGGCGGGCTTGAGCTTTGCGAGGATCGACAGATCGGCCTGGCGGCGGCTGAAGAACAGCGGCGCCAGCAGCGCCCAGTAGTACACGTAGTCCCACAGCACCTTGATCGGCATGACCTGCGGGTGGCCGAAGATCGGGTACTGGTCCTGGTAGAGGGTCAGCGTGTTCTCGTAGAACGAGAAATACAGCTGCTGGTAGATGTCGGCATACGGCGCGATCGATTCGCCCGCGCGGTCCTTGCCGATCAGTTCGCAGACGTAGGTGTTGCTGATCGCGATGAAGTCGCTGCCCGGCGAATAGAACGGATCGAGGAACAGGCCGGCCTCGCCGGTCAGCGCCCAGCGGTGCTTCGAATATACCTGCTTGCAGCCGTGCGAGAAGTGGCGCAGGAACAGGAAGTCCTGCAGCGTGTACTCGGGCCTGTCGAGCGCTTCGTGCACGCGCGGCTGGTGCGTGCGCAGCCAGTCCATCGCTTTGTCGAAGGTGTTCATGGTCTCGAGCGGATGCATCTTCGCGTCGCAGACGATGCCGAGCGAATGCGAGCCCGAGGCCAGCGGAATCAGCCAGAACCAGTAACCCGGGCCGCACATGTGGTTGGTCGAGTTCACCCGGCGCGCCGGCGTGAAGCGGTCGCGCCACTGCGGATCGTCGGACCACTGGTCGAGATCCGACTGGCCGTCGATGCGCCACCACACCGCATTGCAGTCGTGGTCGTTGGCCTGTCCCAGGCCGAGCTTGCGCTTGATCAGACCCGCGCGGCCGGATGCGTCGACGACCCAGCGCGCTTCCAGCGTCCGGCGCTCGCCGGCGTGATCGAAGGCGACGGTATGCGGCGCATCGGTTTCCGACAGGTCCAGCGTGCGCACGACCGCTTCGTCGCGGAAATCGACGCCCATCTCGCGCGCACGGTCGCCGAGGAAGTTTTCGAAGCGGCCGCGGTCGAGCTGCCACGACGGCGTGGGCAGCAGCTTGCTGACGCCCATCTCGCTGCAGGCCTGCACGTCGTATTCGCGATCGGTGAAGAAGTAGCGCAGGCCGTACTTGCGCACCTGCTCGGCTTCCAGATGTTCGCGCAGACCCAGCACGTCGGCGAAGTAGTGCGCCCCGATTTCGACCGTCGATTCGCCGACCTTGTGCGCCGCTTCGCGCACCGGATGCGCGCGGCGCTCGATCACCGTCACCGAGAGCGAAGGCTCGCGCTGCCGCAGTTGCAGGGCGAGCGTGAGCCCGGCCAGGCCGCCGCCGAGGATCACGACATCGGTGCGGCCGTCGCCGCCGGTGGTGGGCGCAGTGCCTGGATTCATGCGAAGACGGGGCCTCGTGGAAGATGGAAAGTGGGTCGGAAACGTGCGGCCGTGTGGGTGTGCCGCGGCGGCTGCAGGTCGAGCGCTGTACCGCCAGGTCCGGCGGGCGTCGCGATATCGGTGCGGAATGGGTCGCGCTTCATCCGGCGCCCTGCATGCGTTCGGGGGCGAGCGCTGGTTCAGGCGCGGCGCCGGGATCGAAGATCACCGGCGGATTCGCGCGCGTCGCGCGCCAGGTGCGCAGCAGGTCGCCGCGCGTCAGCACCTGCCGCAGCACATGCAGGGTGATCAGTTTCAGGTCGCGGAACAGGCGGAAATGGCTCTTGCGGAACTGCTCGTCGGACTCGGCGCAGTGGTAGCGCGTCTCCACCGGCACCGACACCACGCCGCAGCCGAGCCGGCGCGCGGCGCTGATCAGGATCTGCGCTTCGAACACGAAGCCTTCGCCGGGGATGTCGTCGAGCGCGAGCACCGGTGCCGGATACAGCCGCTGACCGCTCTGCGTGTCGACCATGCGGTAGCCGCAGCCCCAGGCGATGCCCCAGTCGCCGAAATCGTTGCCGATCCGCCGGTACCAGGGCTGGGTGCCGCGCTTCTTCAGGCGCGCGCCGTTGACGATGCAGTCCGGGTAGCGGTTCGCGGCTTCGATCATGCGCGGAATGTCGCTCGCGCGGTGCTGGCCGTCGCCATCCATCGTGACCACTGCGGCGAAGCCGCGTCGCCGCGCTTCGGCGAAACCGTCGCGCAGGGCCTGGCCCTTGCCCATGCGCTGCGGATGGCGCAGCAGCGTCACCGGCAATGCGGCGACGATGTCGGGCGTCGCGTCGTCGGAACCGTCGTCGACCACGATCACGTGCTCGCTCCAGGCCAGCGCTTCGCTGACGACCTCGTCGATGCGCAGCGCTTCGTTGAGCGCCGGAATCACCACTGCGACGTTGCCGCGGTGCAGGTGCGGACGCTCAACCATGGGCCTGCTCCGCGTGCGACTGGTCTGCGTGGGAGATGTCCAGCGACAGCGAACGGTGCGGGCCGGCGCGCAGCACCGCGCGCGATCCGACGGTGGCGAGCGCGTCGAACAGCGGCAGCATCTGCGCCATCGCGTTGCGCTGGGCATGCGTGCCCAGCGGGCCGGGCGATTCGAGATCGGCGCCGTCGCGCAGGCTCGCACTGATGCGCGGGCCATCGCCGTCGCGCACGAGCACCAGCGCGGCGCCAAGCAGGCCTTCGCTGTGCGTCACGGTGCCGAGCAGGCCGGTGGACGCGGTGTCGTAGGCGACCAGCAGAACGGCCGGGCTGCCGGTGGACAGCTGCATCATCGCTTCCAGCAGGCCCTGGGCGAACGTGGCGTCGTAGGCGCTGAGCGCGGTCGTCGCCTCGGTGCAGCCGGCACCGATGGTCCAGTAGCCGGCCGCGGCGTTGTGCACGGAGTTGTGGAACTTCGTCGGCGAGATCGCAGTGGGATCGGTCGCCAGCGTGTCGCACATGTAGTCGGTGATGCCCAGGTCGCCATGCGTCGATGCGAACACCGACGGCAGCGTGTCCGGCGCGATGCCGGCATCGCGGCACGCGGCCATCGCGACTTCGAGCGCGACCGCGACCGAGCCCGGCGCACGCCGGCGTTCGTTCGGCGCCAGCAGCTGTGGTGAGGGACGCGCCGGCGCGTTCTCGGGGCGCGTGCCATCGAGCGCGAACCCACGCGCGGCGTGCCAGTCCGGCAGGCCGTCTGCCCAGAAACCGATGCCGGCGATCGTCGCGGTCAACGCGCTCACGCGGCCACCTTGCCGAACACCAGCGAACAGTTGTTGCCGCCGAAGCCGAAGGAATTGTTCATCGCGTAGCGGATGTCGGCCTCGCCGTTGTCGAAACGGATCTGCGGCCCGCACGCGGGATCGCGGACCGTGCTGTCGAGGATGCCCGGCAGCAGGCCGTTCTCCAGCGCGAGCAGGGCGAACACCGATTCGACGATGCCGGCCGCGCCCAGCGTATGGCCGGTCCAGCCCTTGGTCGAACTGGCATGCAGGGTGGCCGGGAACAGCGCATCGACCGCGCGCGCCTCGACCGAATCGTTGGCCGGCGTCGAGGTGCCATGCAGATTCAGATACCCGACTTCGGCCGAGCCGATGCCGGCGCGGTCGAGCGCGCCGCGCATCGCCAGCGTCGCGCCGAGCCCTTCGGGATGCGGCGCCGACATGTGGTGCGCGTCGCTGGATTCGCCGTAGCCGCGCAGTTGCAGCCCGGAATCGCCGGTGGCCGCGCGTTCGAGCACCGCGAATCCGCCGGCTTCGCCCAGCGACAGGCCATCGCGCGTGGCGTCGAAGGGGCGGCAGCGTTCGCTCGACACCAGGCCCAGCGCATTGAAACCGAACAGCACGCTGCCGCACAGCGTGTCGACGCCGCCGACCAGGGCCGCGTCGACGAGACCGGCCTCGATCATCCGCGCCGCCTGCGCGAACACCTTCGCGCTCGACGAGCAGGCGGTGGCGACGGTGATGCAGGGGCCGCGCAGGCCGGTGGCGTGCTGCAGGAAATCGCCCAGCGAATGCGGCGTGTGCACGATCGGGCGTGCGAGATCGTCGGGGAAATGACGTACGCCATCGGCATCGGCGTCCGCGCGTGCATAGGCTTCCTCGCTCGCGCCGATGCTCGAGGTCGAGGTGCCGACGACCAGCGCGATGCGATCCGCGCCGTGCTTCGCGACCAGCGTTTCGAGCGCGGTCATCACGCCGTCCTGTTGCAGGGCCAGCCACGCGAGACGGTTGTTGCGGCATTCCCAGCGCGACAGCGCGGAGGGCAGCGGCGCGTCCTCCACGCCTTCGACGCGACCGATCCAGGTCGGCAGCGGGGTCGGGCCGAAATCGTTGCGGCGCAATCCACCGCGTCGTTCACGCAAGGCCGCGGCCTGCGCGGCATTGCCGCGTCCGATGGCGGTGGTCGCGGTGAACGCGCGGATGGCGAGTGCCGGCATCGGCGACAGGGACAGCGGTTCAGGCACGCAACGGATCCGGGGGACAATCAAGCGGCCGAGTATAGCCACAGCATCGTGAGGCTAGACTTCCGGGTCCGCCCCAGTTCCGGACTGCCAGAAAAGCTGTTTCCAAGATGGCCCGTACCCGCCTGCTGCACCGCCTGGAAAGGCTCGCCGACCGCGACGCGCTGCATACGCTCGCGGTCGCCGCGGCGGCCTGCGTGCTGAGTTTCGGTCTGGTCTATGTGGGCTATCTGGTGCACGTGTTGCGGGTCGCGCGCAGCGCGCCCTGCGTGCCGGTCAACGGTGAATGCGTGCTCGTGTTCGGCAAGCATTCGCCGCAGGGCCGGCTGGACGCGGATTTCCAGGCGCGGCTGTCGCGTGCGGCGACGTTGTGGACCTCGCATGCGCCCGGCAGCGTGCTGCTGCTCGGCGGTGGCCCCGCGGGCACACGGACCGAGGCTGCGCTGGCGCGGGATGCTTTGCATGCGCTGGGCGTGCCCGACGACGCGCCGCTGGTGCTCGAGGATGCTTCGCGCGACACGCTGCAGAACCTGCGCAACGCCCGCGGCCTGCTGACCGCTGCGGCGGTCGATCCCGACGCGCCGACGCGCCGGGTCACCCTGCTCAGCAGCCGCTACCACCTCGCACGCTGCGCCCTCTTCGCACGCGGCCTCGGCCTGCACTGGGAACTGTGCGCGGCCGAACCGGCGCTGTCCTGGCGTCCCGGCACGCTGTGGCGCATCGCCGGCGAGGCGGCCTACGTCTGCTGGCTCGATATCGGCGTGCGCTGGGCGCAGCTGATCGGTCATCGGCGGATGATCGATCGGATCAGTTGAAGCGCGTCGCATGCACGCGTCGATCGCGCGTTGATCGCGCGTTGTCGCCAGGGCGTCGAGAAGGTGCGACGCGCGCCGTGTAGGCTGGTCCCGTCTTCGGCAGGGGGCGGCAGGACGATGCGGGCAGCGGATGTGGCAGGCGCGTGGACGCGCCGTTCGGTGGGACTGGCGATCGCACTGGCCTGCGGCCTCGCATCCGTTTCCGCGCATGCAACGCGGATCGACGCCAGCTTTGAATACGGCCGCCTGCAGTTGCGGTTCTCCGAGCCGATGCAGGTCTGGGACAACCCGCGCAGCGACGGTCTCGTGCGCCTGCAGCCCGAACTGCCGACGACCTGCAACTGGAGCAGCGACCTGTCGCTCGACTGCGATTTCGGCGATGCGGACCCGGCGCCGGCGACGCGCTACCGCATCCACATCGCCGCGGGCCTGACCACCCAGCAGGGCGCCGCCGTTGCGCCGCGCGTGCTGGACGCCGAGACGGCACGGCCGACGCTCGCCGCGTTCGCCGGCCGCTGGCACGAGGGTCTGCCGTCCATCCGGGTCGTGTCCGCCCTGCCGGCCACGCGCGAGGCCGTCGCCGCGGCGCTGCGCCTGACCGTCGACGGCAGGCCGGTGGCCGTGCCGGCGTCGGCGCTGACACCGGCCCCGGCACCGCGCTGGAACAATGCGGCGGCATTCGACATCGCGGCCGATGCGCTGGGCGTGCCCGACGGTCACGACCGCATCGTCGAACTCTCGATCGGACCGGGCCTGCGCAGCACCGCCGGTCCGCTGCCGGGCACGCAGGACACGTCGCTGCTGCGCGTGCTGGCGCGCGAGTCCTTCCGCATCCGCGGCGGGCAGTGCACGGCGCCGAAGGGACCCGTCCACGCGCGCAACCGCGACGGCGTGGTGTCGCTCGCGTGCGTCGCCGGCGAACCGGTCCATCTCTGGTTCTCGCAGCCGCTCGATTCCGCCGACGAGGCCCGCTGGGTCGCCTCGCTGCCGGCCGGCGCGACCTTCCTCGGCTGGACCCACCAGACAGGGGTCTATGCCGACGACGGCCGTCCGCTCGCCGCGGCGCCGGGCAGGTCCGCGCGCATCGCGCTCGATACACCCGGCGCCGACGTGACGATCGAGGTGCCGGGCGACCTGCGCGCGTCCGGCACTTCGACGCCGATCGAAGCCGCGCGGTTCGCGCTGCGGACCAGGCCGTTCCGCCCCGCGCTGCGTGCACCCGGGCAACGCCGCCTGGTCGCCGGGGCCGACCGGATGCCGCCGGTGCTGGCAGAGGCGGTCAATACCGCACGTGTCGACATCGACGTGACCGGCATCGGCCGGACCCTGCATGCCGGCCGCGCCATCGCGCAGGCATCCGCGCTGGCCCGGCCGCAGCCGATCGAATCGGAGGTCACCACCCGCGTGCTGGGCGAGGGCGGCTGGGCGCGCTGGCGGCCGGACGTCGGCGCCAATCCCTCGGCGCTCGAATTCGCCGCGCCGGACTTCGACCTGTTCGCGGTCGCCGGGCGTCGCGAGGTGCTGGCCTGGGCGAACGCCTGGGATGCGGATGCGCCGGTCACCGGCGCGCTGGTCGAACTGCTGTGGATGGACCGCGCCGATGCGGCGCCGCGCGTGGTCGCCACGGCCCGCACCGATCGGGATGGCGTGGCCCGCCTGCGGGTGCCCGAAGCCATTGCCGACGACACGCAGGGCGCGAACGGCTTTCCGATGTGGCTGCTGCGCGCGACCCAGGGCCGCGGCGCGCGCGCGCGCCGGGCGGTGCTGCCGGCGTGGCAGCCGGCCGCCCACAATCTCACGCTCGGCCAGTCCGCACCGCTGCAGACCTGGGGCGTGTCCGACCGGCCGATGTACCGCAGCGGCGAGACCGTGCGCTACCGGCTGTGGCAGCGCCAGCGCAGCGGCGGCCGGCTGCTGCGCATCGGGACGCCGCCCGCGCATGCGCTGCAGTTGTTCGACCGCGACCGCGGCCGGACGATCCTGCGCTGGGACGCGACGCCCGATGCCGATGGCGGGATCGATGGCGAACTCGCGCTGCCGGTGCACCTGACCGACGGCAGCTACTGCATCGGCACCGGCGCGTCCCACGACGTGCGCGGCACCTGCTTCTTCGTCGGCACGCACCGCGCGCAGGATCTCTGGGTCGAGGCCAAGGGCGATGCGCCGCGCGTGCTGCGCGACGGCGAGCGCTTCGATGTCGACGTCTCGGCCGGCTACTACTCGGGCGGGCCGGCGGCGGACATCGCCGTGTCGCGTGTGACCGCGACGGTGACCCCACGCGGCATCGGCTCGGCATATCCGCAGCACGCGGCCTACACCTTCATCGAATCCTTCGCCGGCCATGGACCGGTGCGGCTGGTCGAGGCGGTCGATCCTGCGCCGGTGACCGGAGCCGATGGACGCGCGCGCATCGTCCAGCCGGTCGCGATGCGCACGCCCGAGGCGACGCCGGTGCCGTTCGGCGATCTGCGTGTCGTCGCCGAACTGCGCCCGGGCGATCGCGAGGCGACCGCCAGCAACGCGGCGACCGCGCGTTACAGCCGCTACGCCCGTTTCGTGGGTCTGCAGGTCGAGCCGCGCGCGTTCGACGGCCATACGCCGGTGACGCTGCAGGGCCTGGTCATCGATGCCGAAGGCGCCGTGGTCGACAGGCCGGTCGAAGTGGTGGTGGCGTACCAGTCGCACGACGCCGCGGCGGATGGCGCGTCCGAGGTGGTCGCGCGCTGCAGCGTGCCGACGCGCGAGGCGGCGACCTGCGACGTGCCGCGCAAGGCCGCGGGCCGCTACCGGTTCACCGCACGCAGCGGCGATGCCGCGCCGGCCACGCTCGTGCGCCATGTCTGGCAGGGCTGGACGGCGTCCACGGCGCGCCAGCGTCCGATGCTGGAACTGTCGGAGCCGGTGGAGACCGCGGGCGATGCGGCCCGTTTCGCACTGCGCCAGCCGCACGCACGTGCCCGCGCCCTGCTGGTGTTCACCGCCGGCGACGACACGCTGCTGACGCATCGGGTCGAGACGCTGGATGGCGGCGCCGCGCAACTCACCCTGCCGACGGAACGCGAGTGGCGCGGCACGCCGGTGCTGCACGCGTTCGTGCGCGATGCGTCGCCGCCCGAGGTCGTCGGCGGCATCCGCGAGGCGCCGGCGGTGACGTCGCTGCGCGCTGACGTGCCGATGCCTTCGGCGTCCGGTTCGGACGCACCGGTGACGGTCGCATTCGATGCCAGCCAAGCAGCGCCCGGTGCGCGCCACGTGGTGCGCCTGCACAACGCCGGCACCCGGCCGCGTGAGGTTGCGCTGACCGTCGTCGACGATGCACTGCGCGCGCTCGCGGCACCGTTTCTGGCCTATTCGGATCCGGCGGGTCACGCATGGCTGGGCGCACGCCAGTCCTACTCGATACCGGCGACGGCCGGCTTCTCGCAGTGGCGGCGTTCCGGGCCGTGGGAAGTGCGTCTGCCGTGGACTGCGGCCGGAGACGGCACCACGATGATAGGCGCGGGGGCAGTCATGCCTGAGGCGCCGCCGGTGGTGTTCGACGACTCGAGCCCGGTGGACGCGCCACCACCACCGCCGGCGCCGGCCGCCATGGCCGACATCGGTGCCAGCGTCGATCCGGTGCCTTCGAGCCTCGACCGGATCGAAGTCACCGGCAGTCGTCTCGCCGATGCCGTCGCCGAGGCCGGCAGCGGCCGTCGCGATCTCGACATCGACGACGCACGCAGCAGCGACATCGACCGCGCATTGCGGGCGCGTGCGCGCGTGCGCACGCACTTCGCCGATGCGGCGCTGTGGCTGCCGCGCGTGCGGCTGGCGCCCGGCGAAACCCGCGAGGTGCCGCTGACGCTGCCCGACAACCTGACCCGCTGGCGCGCGATCGCATGGAGCAGCGATGCCGACGACGACTTCCATGTCGCCGAAGCGACGCTGGAAACCGGACTGCCGATCGAAGTCCGCCTGCAGACGCCGGTGCGCCTGTATCTCGGCGACCGCGCGCGCCTGGCCGCGAACCTGCGCCAGTCCGGCGACGCGCCGGCGGACGTGCAGGGGACGTTGCGGATCGAAGGCCTCGATCCGCCGGTGCGCGACGCGCAGGCGGTGACGCTGTCGCCGCGCGGGCAGGCCAGCATCGCGACCGCCATCGAACCCGCAGCGCCGGGCACGCTGCAGGTCCTCGCGATGGCCGACGCGGAAGCGGGACGCGACGCCGTCGCCGCGACGATCGAGGTCGCGCCGCCGACGATCCGCGGCCGCCGCCTGCAGGCCGGTTGGCTCGGTGACGTGCCGGTCTCGCTGGCCTTGCCGCAGCTGCCGGACAGCGCGCGCAACGCGCATCTGCACGTCACCCTGCAGCACGGCGTCGCCGGGCTGGTCTCGCGCTGGACCGGCGACATGCGCGACTACCGCCACCGCTGCTGGGAGCAGATCCTCAGCCGCGCCGTCGCCGCCGCACTCGCGATCGAACGCGGCGACATCGCCGACTGGCCCGACGCCGAAGCGGCGGTGCGCGAAGCGCTCGACAACGCCGCGGTCTTCCAGAACCGCGGCGGCGATTTCCGCTTCTTCGCCGACGGCGACGACGCGATGTATGCCGGCGCACGCGCGCAGTTCGCGCTGACCGCGTGGACGGTGCGTGCATTCGACGAACTGCGCCGGCTGGGCCATCCGGTCGAAGCCGGCATCGACCAGCGCGCCCGCGATTTCCTCGGAGAACGCGCAGACGATGCACTGCCCGCCGCCGCCGATGCCGTCGCAGTCAACGAGCACGCGTTCGCGCTCGGGGCGTCCACGGATGCACCCGCCGAATCGTTCGACGGCACCTTCGCACGCTGGGACCTGCTCGCGATGCCTGCGCGCATCGCACTGGCAAGGGGTCTGCGGCATGCGAACCACGCGTCGGCCGATGACGCACTCGCCCGCCTGCTGCAGCAGGCACCGGCGCAGGGTCCCGTGCGCACGCTGCGTGCAGCCGGCGATGCGACGCGCTGGATGGGCTCGGCGCTGCGCGAGCAGTGCGCGCTGATCGACCTGCTGCGTGGCGATGCGGCGCATGCCGGCGACCGTCGCGCATTGATCGCAGGCCTCGGCGATCTGTATGCCGGCGGCACGCCGTCGGTCGACACGCAGAGCGGTGCGATGTGTCTGCTGGCCCTGCGCGATGTCGCCCGTCCGGGCAGCGGCACGGTGTCCGCTGCACTGCAGCCCGGCACGCCGGCCGAGCGCGTGCTGACCGTCGCACCCGGTGATGTGCAGGCAGGCATCCAGGACGCATTGCCCGCGGAGGGACGGCTCGCAATCGCCAACAGGTCCTCGGGCGATGCGCCGGCCGGCTACATCGCCGAGATCGCATTCGACGAGGACGCACGCGAGGCGCGCGCCTCGGCGGTCGGATTCTCGATCGAGCGTGCCTACGCGGTGTTACGCGACGGTGCCTGGACGCCGGTCGAGGAGGCCAACGTGCGCGAAGGCGACTGGCTGCGCGTCACCCTGACCGTGCGCACCAGTGCGCCGCGCTATTTCGTCGCCGTCACCGATGCGGCGCCGGGCGGCCTGCGGCCGACCGATCTCGCACTGGGTGCGATCGCGGGACTCGATCTGCAACAGGTGTCCGACACCGGCAGTGCCTGGTTCGCGACGCGCCGCCTCGATCCGCGGTCGCCGCGTTTCTATGCCGAACGTCTGCCGGCGGGCACGCACGCGCTGCACTACTTCCTGCGCGCCGGCAACGGCGGCGATTATCTTGCCGCGCCGGCTACCGCCGAACTGATGTACGGCGGCGCCAGCAATGCACGCACGGCAGCGCAGCGGGTCGTGGTCGATGCGGGGGTGCCATGAGGGGCTGATGCGCATCATGCCCCCGCTGCCAATTTGGAACCTGATGAGTGTCGTGTCTCAGCTGGGCGTCAGTTTTCCATCGTCATCCCCGCGACAGCGGGGATCCAGCGACTTCAAGGCATTGAAAAGCAAGACGCTGGATTCCCGCTTTCGCGGGAATGACGATCTGAAAGTCTTCAGCTGAGACACGATACTCATCAGGATTTGGAATGCCGGGCCGTCATTCCCGCCTTCGCGGGAATGACGGACTTGTTCAGAGGATCCTTGGAAGCTGCCCCGCGGGCAGATGAGGACGCTTTGGAACGACGCCTGTAGAGCCTCAACCCTCACCCGACGCGCTTTGGGCGGCAGCCGGCTACACGCCGCACGTCATCAACGGCGCTGCTGCGCCGGGATGAAGATCGTTTCCACCGCTTCGGCCAGTTGGTCCGGCGGCAGGAGCCCCTGATCGAGCAGGAAGTTGTTGAACGCGCGGCGGTCGAACGTCTCGCCCAGCGCCAGTTCGGTGCGCATGCGCAGTTCGAGGATGCGGGTGTAGCCGTAGAAGTAGCTCGTCGCCTGGCCCGGTGCATTGAAGGTGTAGCGGTCCAGTTCCTGGCGCGCCATCGCCGGCGACAGCATCACTTCCTCGGTCAGCACGCGGCCGGCGCGTTCGCGGTCGATCATGCCGAGGTTGAGCATCGGGTCGAGCATCGCGCGCGCGGCGCGCAGCAGGCGGAACTGCAGCGCGATCAGCTGACCGTCGAGCGGCTCAAAGGGCACCAGTTCCGCTTCGGCGTACAGCGCCCAGCCTTCGACGTTGACCGAGTTGAACGCGAACATCGAGCGCGCCAGCGACACGCCGCGCTCGACCATCGCGGTGAACTGCAGCTCGTGGCCGGGACGGCCTTCGTGCGCCGACAGCGTCCAGCGCACCGCGTCGAAGTTGAAGTCGTCGTAGGCGTCGTCCTCGCCGCCACCGCCGGGATTGCCGAGCGGCAGCACGAAGGTGCCCTGCTGCCCGGTGTTGCCGACCAGCGGCGCGGGGCGGAAATGCGGGGCGGGCTGCGCGGCCGATTCGGCATCCGAGCCCAGGCGCATCTGCATCTCGCGCTGCGGCACGTCGACGATGGCCTCGCGCTCGATGATCGGATCGATCGCGTCGATGACGTCGCGATAGCTCGCTTCCAGACGCGCATTCGGAATCGTGTCGCGCTTGAGCGCGGCGATGACCTCGCGGTAGTCGGTCGCGTCGATGCCCTTGTCCTTGGCGACCAGCGGCGCGAGCTGCTGCATCTGCGCGCGGATTTCCATGAAGGCCAGCTGCGCGCGCTGCATCAGCAACTGTGGATCGATGTCGGTGCCGTACTGCTTGAGCCCGAACGCATAGAGTTCCGGCGGCAGGCGGGTGTCTTCGCGCGCCTGCGGCAGCACCGTCGTGCGGGTCCAGTCGGCGTAGGCGGTGATCTCCCTGGCGATCGCATCGAGCGCAGGCGCTGCGCCTTCGATCCCGTATTCCCCGAACAGCTTGCGGATACCGGCGATGTAGGTGTCTGCGCTGTCGAGCGCGCGCTGGACTTCCAGTTTCGTCGGCTGCAGCAGCTGCGGATCCGACAGGCGCTCCTCGTAACGCTGGCGGGCGAGGGTGGTGATCGGCGTGCTGCCCTCGTCGAGTCCGGCGTAGCGCGTCAGGCGCGCGAGCGCATGTGCGCGGCGTTCGGGCGGCGTCTGCGACGACAGCAGGCCGTTGATGCCGCTGAAGACCAGCTGCGGCGCGTCCGTCCACGGCAGCAGGTACCGCTCGTTGAGCGTGCTGCCCTCGACGCTTTCGTCGATGCTGCTCAGCAGGATCTGCAGATCCTGGCGCACGTTCGCGTCGCGCTCGAGTTCAAGTTGGGTCTGCAGCTTCGCGCGTGCGCCGGCCAGCGCCTCGCGATAGCGGCGTGCGTTGTCGGGGCCGAAATCGGCCACCTGGTCGTCATATCCCGGCACGCCGAAGAAACCTGCGAACTCCGGCTGGAACGGCGCCTGCGCATCGATCAGGATCTGAGCCAGTGCGTTGCTGCGCGTGACCCAGGCCGGCGACGCGGTCGGCGCCGCCGCGATGGAGGTCCTGGCATCGTCGGTGTGGGCGGGCGCCGTGAGCGGCGCGGCGAGGGACAGGGCGATCGCGAGGACGAGCGGTTTCATGGCAGCACCAGCGGCAAGAACGAACGCCGACCGTAGGCGCTCGCGTGCGTGCCGGCAATGGCCGGAGGTCACGGCGCCGGCAATGCGTGGTGTTCGACCGGCGTGTCCGCCTCGGCGATGGTGATGATCTGCGCGGGATCGTTGTCTCCCGGCACGTACAGCAGCGATTCCCAGGTCCAGGCACCCAGGCGGCGATCGGCGGTCGCAATGAGCCGGCCCTGGCCGCGCGGGCCTTCGATGCCGATCACCAGGTCCGCGCGGCCCGAGCCGCCGTCCTCGGTCGACGTGCTGACCGAGCCCACCGGCATGAAGCCGGGCGTGATCGGTTCACCGATGGTCGCGACGAGTTCCGGATGTGCGCGGGCGCGTGCCATTGCATCGGCGTAGACATCCGAGCGCATCAGCGAACCGCGGACCGCGAACAGCACGATCGCGACGAACGCCACGACCAGCGCGACGAACGTCAGCACGGTGACAGGCAGCGCCCACTTCCAGTGGCGTTGCCACCAGCCGCGCGGCGGTGGCGGCATGGCTGCGGGACGCGGCGGCAGTGGTGGCGGGATCGTGGACATGCGTGCCCGGTCAGCGTGTTCCGTCAAGGTGCCAGGCAACGCGCGAAGAACGCCTCGCTGGTGCGGTAGCGATGCAGCGCGTCACGTCCGCGCAGGCCGTGCTTGGCGCCCGGATAGGTCATCAGCTCGAACGGCGTGCCGGCCTGCTGCAACTGGCTCATCAGCTGGGTGGCGTTGGTGAACAGCACGTTGTCGTCCGCCATGCCGTGGATCAGCAGCAGCGCGTTGGGTTTGATGTTGTCGGCGTGGGTGAACACGCTGGCCTCGCGGTAGCCGTCGACATTGGCCTTCGGCAGGTTCATGTAGCGCTCGGTGTAGTGCGTGTCGTAGAGCGCCCAGTCGGCGACCGGCGCGCCGGCGATGCCGCAGGCGTAGGCGTCGGGTGCCTTGGCCAACAGCATCAGCGTCATGTAGCCGCCGTTCGACCAGCCGTTGACGGCAATGCGGTCGCCGTCGACCCACGGCTGCGACGTCAACCATTCGACGCCGCGCAACTGGTCTTCGACCTCGACCGTACCCTGGCGCTCGTACAGCGCGCCGACGAAGTCGCGGCCGCGACGCGGCGTGCCGCGGTTGTCGAGCGAGAACACCACGTAGCCCCGCTGCGCAAGGTACTGGTGGAAGCTGGCGTCGGCGCGGCCGGGCCAGGTATTCAGCACGGTCTGCGCGGCCGGGCCGCCATAGACGAACACGACGACCGGATGCGGTTTCGTCTGGTCGAAATCCGCCGGCTTGATCAGCGAGTAGTGCAGCGGCGTGCGACCGTCGGCGGCGGTCAGCGTGCCGAATTCGGTCGGGCGATGCGCGGCAAGGAACGGCGCATAGGGATGGTCGGCCGCGGCGAGGTCGTTCTCGACCAGGGTCGCGAGCCGGGTGCCGTCTGCGCGGTGCAGCGCGATCTGCGGCGGCGTGGTCGTGTTCGACCAGCTGTCGACGTAGACCGAGGCGTTGCGCGCGAAGCTGGCGCCATGCATGCCGGGTTCGGTCGACAGCGCGATGTAGGCGCGCTTGCCGTCGAGGCCGACGCTGTAGATCCGCGATTCCGTTGCGCGCGGCAACGCTTTGCCGTCTTCGAGCGCCATGCCGGCGCGGAAGTAGGCCAGGCCCGCCGCGGCATCGACCGCCAGCAGTTCGTCGACCGG
This sequence comes from Proluteimonas flavola, assembly GCF_021191705.1. Taxonomy (GTDB): domain Bacteria; phylum Pseudomonadota; class Gammaproteobacteria; order Xanthomonadales; family Xanthomonadaceae; genus Luteimonas; species Luteimonas flavola. Next base: position 22,630 of record NZ_JAIWPU010000015.1, on the reverse strand, counting down.
CCAGTCGCCCTGCGTGAGCTGGGTCATGCGGCGTCCGTCTTCGGACGCGAGATACAGATGCTGGAAGCCGTCGCGCTCGGACGACCAGATGATGCGGCCGTCTTCGAGGAACCGCAGGCTGTCGTGCAACGGCACCCAGGTGCGACCGCGTTCGGTGACCAGCGTGCGCTGCGCGCCGGTGGCGAGCGTGGTCTCGATGAGTTCGAGCGTCTGCTGGTCACGCGACTGGCGCTGGAAGGTCAGGCGCTGCGCATCGCGCCACTGCACGCGGGCGAGATAGATGTCGGTGTTCTTGCCGAGATCGACATCGGTCACTGTGCCGCCCTGCGGCGCGACGACGTGCAGGGTCACGCGCACGTTGTCGTCGCCGGCGGCCGGATAGCGCTGCTCGACGACCTCGGTGCGATCGGGATAGACCTCGTAGCGCTTCTGCACCGGCACCGGCGATTCGTCGATGCGCGCATACGCGATGCCGCTGTCGTCGGGCGCCCACCAGTAACCGGTGTGGCGGTTCATTTCCTCGTCGGCGACGAACTCGGCGACACCGTTGCCGATCACGTCGCTGCCGTCGGTCGTCAGCTGGCGCTCGGCGCCGGTGGCCAGATCGATGACCCACAGGTTGCGCGCACGCACGAAGCTGACGAAGCCGCCGCGCGGCGAGACCTTGGGATCGGTCGCGAAGCCGCCGCCGTCGGTGAGCTTTCGCACCGCATCGCTGCCGGACTTCGACAGGTCGTAGAGATACAGCTCGCCGCCGAGCGGAAACAGCAACCGCTGCGCGTCCGGCGCCCACTGGTAATCGACGATGCCCGACTGCCCCGCGATGCGCTGGCGCTCGCGGCGCGCCTTCTCGGCATCGCTGAGCGTTTCCTCGCCCGGCAGCACGACCTTCGAATCGACCAGCATCCGCGTCTGCCCACTGGCGATGTCGTATTCCCACAGATCCAGCTGGTTGCGGTTCTCGTCCTTGCCGCGCAGGAAGGTCACACGCGAACCGTCCGGCGCGACCTGCGGCTTCATCAGCGTCGGTCCCGACAGCGGCGCATCGCCGGTGATGGCTTCGAGGGTGAGACCGCCGACGGTGGGCGGGGTGGTGGCGAGGGCGGACGTGGTGGCGATCATCAGGGCGGCGGCAGCGAGTACGGAGCGCATGGCGGGTCCAGTGGGACGATGGGGCCAGTGTATCGGGTGGGCAGACCGCGCTCTGGTGATGCTCAGTCCGCGCAGCCCTCGCGGCGCGTCGTGCCGTCCGACCAGCCCACATGCAATGCATCTGCGGAAAAATTTGTGCTGATCCACGCGTGGCAGTGCAGACCGCCATGCGCGCTGATGCTTCAGGGCAACGCTGAAAAAGCCGTCATTCCCGCGAAGGCGGGAATCCAGAGACTTTCAAGCCACTGAACGTGAAGGCACTGGATTCCCGCCTTCGCGGGAATGACGAGCAAAGGCAGCCTTGATCAGCGATGCCTCAGCGATGCCCCTGCCCGAACAGCAGCTTCTTTTCCTCGTCGCTCATCGTCCTGCCGGCGTCGGGATTCACTTCTTTCGATCTCGCATACGCGCGCGCCGTGGCCGGGCGCGCCTGGATCGCGGCGTGCCAGCGCTGGACTTGCGGATAGGGCGTCATGTCGATCGGCGCCTTGTCGTAGACGCCGATCCACGGATACGTCGCCATGTCGGCGATCGAGTAGGCGTCGCCGGCGATGAAGTCGCGGCCCTTGAGGTGCGTGTCGAGCACCTGCAGCAGGCGGTTGGCCTCGTTGGTGTAACGCTCGATCGCGTACGGGATCTTCTCCGGCGCGTAGACGTTGAAGTGACCGTACTGGCCGGTCATCGGGCCGAGGCCCGCCATCTGCCAGAACAGCCATTCCAGCGTCTCGATACGCACGCGCGGATCCGTCGACAGGAACTGCCCGGACTTCTCGGCCAGATACAGCAGGATCGCGCCGGATTCGAATACCGTCTGCGGCGCGCCGCCGCCGGCCGGGGCGTGGTCGACGATCGCCGGCATCTTGTTGTTCGGCGAGAAGGCGAGGTACTCCGGCTTGAACTGGTCGCCCTTGCCGATGTCGACCGGATGGATCGTGTAATCGAGGCCGGACTCTTCGAGGAACAGGGTGACCTTGTGGCCGTTGGGGGTGGGCCAGTAATGCAGGTCGATCATGGGGAAGACGCTCCGTGGGACAGTGCATCGAGTCTAGGAGCGTGGGCGGCAGAAATGTTCGAGGCGAAAAGTTCGCTGCACGAGGCCAGATTTGACCAGCTTCGCTGTTGCAGAGCATTTCGCCGGTTTGCAGGCTCGTAGTGGTGCTACGGGCCAAGAACCGGCGGAAGCGCTTCACAACAGCGAAGCTGGTCAATATGGACCGTGCAGCGGGCTTTGCAGCCCGGACGATTTCTGCCGCCCACGCTCCTAGGCGCGCGCCTGTAGGACGGCGTGGGTACGGGGCGCACGCTGCGTTGCGGTGGTGGGGCTTGGGGCGCTGACAAAACGACGCTGCCTGGAGAGGCGGCGTCGATGAGGTTCCTCGCGGGCGTCTGCCCTCACCCCAGCCCCTCTCCCTGGGGGAGAGGGGCTGCAAGCGGCGCGTGCGTAGGATGGGTAGAGCGAAGCGAAACCCATCAGTGGACGTCCCGGGTCGACGGGAGACTGACATCTCACGATCGTCAAGCTTGCCCCCATCCCAGCCTTCCCCCGCGAGCGGGGGAAGGAGTGGATCGCTTCAGCGCTTATTGCGTCTTGCAGTCGAGCTTGTGCGTCGCTTCGGTGCCGATGCGGATGTCGGCCAGGCCCAGGGTCAGGCCGGCCGGCGCACGGATCGCGAACGGCGTGCTGACGCGGGTGGCGTCGAGGCCTGCGACGGTCAGGCACTTCAACGGCACGCCGGCGGTGATCCATTCGCCGCGCGGCAGCGTGGCCAGCCACGGACCGATCGGCAGTTCGGCCTTGCAGCCTGCGCCGCAGTCCGCGTACAGCACGGTGTCACCCGACGCCGGCAGTGCATCGATGCGCAGCGTCGCCAGCAGCAGCGAGTCGCCGTTGGTCTCGCGGCTCAGGTCGTAAGGCGAATGCGACAGCAGTTCGGCCGTCGCGTCTCCGGTCCAGGTGAGCAGGCGTGCGCCTTCCTGGGTCTGGTAGTCGACGGCGGCGAGGGTGAGCGTGCCGTCGGGCGTGGCGACGCGCGGATGCAGCACGTCGGCGCTGCGGCCATCGGCACCGGTCACGACCAGGCGCAGGCCCGGGCCGGGCACGCCGCGGGCGAAGTAGCCCGCATCCTTGCCGTCGCCGGCGCTGACGCCGGCGTCTTCCGGCAGTGCGTCGAGGTTGCCGTCGTCGGCATAGGTCAGGCCGTGGCCGAACGCGAACAGCGGGTCGTAGCCGTCCATGCCGACGTTGTTGACGTACTGGTCGCCGCGACGCGGCCACGAGAAGCTCAGCTTGCCCTTGAAGTCGTGCTGCGGCTGGCCATCGGCGCCGCGCAGCAGCACGTCGGCGATGCCCGCGCCTTCCGAGCCCGGCAGCCACGCGGCGACGAAGGCGTTGGACGCGTTGATCTCGCGGTTCATCCACAAGGGGCGGCCGCTGAGGAACACCGAGACCACCGGAATGCCTTCGGCACGCAGGCGCTTGACGAGGTCCAGATCGGCATCGTCGCCGGGCTTGTACAGCAGGTTCGGCAGGTCGCCGAGGAACTCGGCATACGGGTCTTCGCCGAACACGACGATCGCCACGTCCGGCTTCTGCCGGTACGTGCCGTCGACCGCGAGCTGCGCGGTGCCGCCTGCGGCCGTCACCTGCGCGCGGATGCCGTCCCAGATGGTGTCGCCGTTCGGATAGTCGGCGCGCCTGGTGCCGGTGCCCTGCCAGTTCAGCGTCCAGCCGCCGGACTGCTTGCCCATGTCGTCGGCGCCGTCGCCGGCCACCAGCACGTTCTGGTTCGCCGCGAGCGGCAGCACGCCGTCGTTCTTCAGCAGCACCAGCGACTCGCGCACCGCGCGGCGCGCGATCTCGCGGTGTTCCGGCGCGCCCAGCAGTTCGAACCTGCCGCCGAGCGCGCGCTCGGACGGCCTGGGCGCATCGAACAGGCCCATGCGGAACTTGACCCGCAGGATGCGGCGCACCGCATCGTCGAGGCGTTCCATCGGAATCTCGCCCGACTGCACGTGCTTGACGGTGCTGTCGTACAGGCCGCGCCAGCTGTCGGGCGCCATCGCCATGTCGAGACCGGCGTTGAACGTCGCCGCGCAATCGGTCGTGGTGCAGCCCGGCAGCTGGCCGTGGCCGTTCCAGTCGCCGACGATGAAGCCGCCGAAATTCATCCGGTCCTTGAGCACGTCGGTCAGCAGTGCCTTGTGTCCGTGCATGCGCTGGCCGTGCACGCTGTTGAACGAGGCCATGACCGCCTGCGCGCCGGCCGCGATCGCCGGTGGATAGCCCGCGTTGTGGATGTCGCGCAGCTGCGCCTCGGTCACCGCGGTTTCGCCCTGGTCCTTGCCGCCGGCAGTGCCGCCGTCGCCGAGGTAGTGCTTGACCGAGACCATGACGTGGTGATCGTCGAGGAAGTCCGGCGAACCGGCCCTGCCCTGCATGCCTTCGACGACCGCTGGCGCGAACGCGGCGACGATGTCGGGCGATTCGGAATAGCCCTCGTAGGTGCGGCCCCAGCGATCGTCCTGCGGTACGGCGACGGTCGGCGCGAACGCCCATTCCATGCCGGTGGTGCGGGTTTCGATGGCGGTGACGCGGCCGATCTCGCGCATCAGTTCGGCATTGCGCGTCGCGCCCAGGCCGATGTTGTGCGGAAACAGCGTCGCGCCGACGATGTTGCTCTGGCCGTGCACGGCGTCGATGCCGAAGATCACCGGGATCGCCTTGCCGCCGCCGGCGGTGTCCATCGACGCTTCCCAGAACGCATCGGCCAGCTTCAGCCACTCGGCCGGCGCCGCGTCGTAGCGGCCGCCCGGATCGGAGTTGCCGCCGGCGAGGATCGAACCGAGACGGTACTTGCGTAGGTCTTCGGGGGTGATATCGGCGATGTCGCCCTGCACGATCTGGCCGACCTTCTCTTCGACGGTCATCGTTGCCATCAGGTCGGTGATCTTCTGCTCGAGGGCGGGATCCTCGGCCAGCGGCCACGCGGTCTCGGGCCAGTTGGCCGGATCGATCGCGCCGGCATCGGCGGCGCTGGTTTCCGCGGGTGCGGGCGTGGCTGCAGCGGCGGGTGCTTCGTCGCGCGCGCAGGCGCCGAGGACGAGTGCGGCGAGCATCGCAGGCAGCAATGCGCGACGGAGGGAGCGGTGTGCGGGGCGATGCGACTGGATCATCGAAGGGCTCCGGAGCGGAAGAGGCGACCTGCGCCGCGGGATGGTTCGGGACGCCATGCTGCGGCGCAGCGATGACAGCGTTGTCAGCGGGCGGCCAGCATACCGGCGCGGGGTCGCCGACGCTTGCTGCAGGGCGTCATCGACGCATGTCGCACACCGCACGCGGTGCACAGCGGGCTCTGGCAGAATGCGCCACCGGGATCACGATGGCCGGATTGAACAGCATGCGTGTGCGGATCGAGGATGTCGCCGAAGCGGCGGGCGTGTCGATGAAGACCGTCTCGCGGGTGCTCAACAACGAGCCGAACGTGTCGGAACGCACGCGCGTGGCCGTGGAAGCCGCGGTGGAGAAGCTGCAGTACCGCCCGCTGGCTTCGGCACGGTTGCTGGCCGGGCGCCGGTCCTACCTGGTCGCGATGCTCTACGACAATCCGTCGAGCAACTACCTCATGGAGGTCGAGCTCGGCGTGCTCGACGCCTGCCAGTCGCAGCATTACAACCTGATGCTCGCGCCGGTCGACTACACCGCCAGGGACATCGTCGCCAAGGTCGAGTCGATGATCGTGCAGTCGCAGCTCGATGGCGTGGTGCTGACGCCGCCGATCACCGACGACGCGAAGCTGCTCGCGCGACTCGAAGAGATGGGCATTCCATTCGCGAGCGTATCGGCGCAGGAACCGAACCGGCGCATCGGCGTGGTCGTCGACGAACGCAGTGCGGCGCGCGATGTCGTGCGGCACCTCGCCGGCCTGGGCCACCGCCGCATCGCCCACATCAAGGGCCATCCTGCGCACGGCGCCAGCCGCTGGCGCCTGGCCGGGTATCGCGATGGCCTCAAGCAGGCCGGGCTCGATTACGACGCCTCGCTGGTCGTCGCGGGCAAGTTCTTCTACGAATCCGGTTTCGACGCGACCAACACGCTGCTCGATCTACCGAATCCGCCGACCGCGGTCTTCGCCGCCAACGACGACATGGCCGCCGGTGCGATCTGCGCGATCTGCGAGCGTGGCCTGTCGGTGCCGAAGGACGTCTCGGTCTGCGGTTTCGACGACATGCCGATCGCGCGCCACATCTATCCTTCGCTGACCACCGTGCGCCAGCCCAGCCGCGAGATGGGCCGTCTGGCCGGCCTCGAACTGCTCAAGGCGATCCGCGACAGCAGCGCCGGCGAAACGCTGGAACTGCCCTACGCCTTGCAGGTGCGCAGGTCGACAGGGCCGGTACGGGGCTGATCGCGCCCCGCACGACGCATCCGCGCCACGATCAGCGGTCCAGTCGCTCGCGCAGGTGGCGACGCAGGTGGGAGGCGCCGGCCGCGTCGAACGGTGCCAGGACGCCCTGCGCGGAGATCGGGACATGCGCTGCCGTCGCGGCATCGGCATCGAACACGTAGTGCTCGAACATCCGCTTCCAGTGCGCGCGTTCGTGCGCGGGCAGCTGGCGGATGCTGAGCAGGCCGGCCATCAGTGCGATCAATGGCGGGTCCATCCAGTCGGGGACGCGTCGCCACCAGTAGTTCACCAGCACGTTGAAGCCGTCGAGTGCGTCGATGGCATGCCACCACATGCTCGGAATCAACACCGCATCGCCGGGCCCGAGTTCGGCGACCTGCGCATGCGCCCAGGCCGCCCTGAATCGCGGGAAGCGTTCGAGGTCCGGCGCAGCGGGGTCGACGAGGCTGACCGGCTGGCCCGCAGGCGTGAAGTCGAGCGGGCCGACGTAAAGCTTGTCCAACTGGTCCGGCGGAAACAGCGTGAAACGGCGCCGCCCCGCGACGACGCAGGCGAGGTTGTCGGGCAGGTCGTGGTGGGGCGGAATGGACGTGCGGTTGCCGATCCAGATGCTTTCCATCGGCGCGCGGCCCGCGAAATCGAAGCGGTTGTCCCGCGTGAATCCCGGAAAGAAGGTGTCGAGCGTCGTGGCGCCGAGATAGATCATCGGTGCGCCCGGGTCATCGAGATGCCTGGCCAGTGTGGCGAGCGCGACGCTTGCGGGCACCTGCTCGTGCCGGAACGTGAAACCGGCCATCGTCTCGTCATAGAAGATGCGCCCGCGTGCCTGCGCCGGTGCGATTGTCGCGGTCGCCGGCACGGCGTCGTTCGCGAAACCGCGCACGTAGGCGATCGCATCCCGGGCGCCCTGCCTCGCGGCCCGCACCGCCGGCCAGTCCGCGGCGAGGCCGCGGACGACCAGGGGCGACGTGCCGTCGAGCAGCGCGTCGAGCGCGATGCCGGGTGGTGCCTCGGGTATCGGCGCGGGGGCGGGCAGGCGGGCGTGCAAGGCGGACGTCCCTCTGGAAGCAACGCCCGCAGGATGCGCGATCATGCGGGCGTCGTCGTGGTCCAGCGCGACCGGGCGCACGGCCCGGCCGCACTCAGAATTTGTAGCGGAATCCGAACATGTAGCGCGGGCCGGTCTGGGTGGCGTAGAACACCTGGCGTTCGTTGCGGCCATGCGAGCGCATGGTCTCGTCGGTCAGGTTGATGGCTTCGGCGTGGATCGAGAAGTTGTCGTTGACCTGGTAGCTGATGTTCATGTCCAGTTGGCCGTAGGCCTCGACGTAGACTGGGTTCGGACGCCAGCTGTCGTAGGTGCTGGAGAGAAACTCGTCGCGCCAGTTGTAGGCGGCGCGCACCTGCCACGGGCCCTTGTCGTAGAACGCGACGAGGTTGGCGGAGTCGCTCAGGCCCACCATCGCGAACTGGTCGCCGAGGTTGTAGTCGTCGTAGGTCAGGTCCGAATCGACGATGGTGTAGTTGGCCGACACGCCGAAGCCCGATTCGCCGAACATGTGCTGGACGTTGAACTCCCAGCCGTCGAGCGACGACGAATTCCGGTTGACCGGCACCGACACGCGGAACACCGCAGCCGGGTCGCCCGGCAGGCCGGCGATGGTGCCGGTCGGCTGGCCGTTGGTATCGGTGCCGGTGACGACGACTCCGGGGTCGCCGGCATGGTTGGCGAAGATGTACTGGCGCACGCAGTTACGGAAGTCGGTGCCGCCCACCGCGCAGCCGTTGGCGACGGCCGCGTTGAAGTAGGCGCCGCCCACCGGCGTGGTGAGGTCGAACGGCGAAGTCTCGACGACCGAGGTGCCGATGTAGTTGTCGATGTCCTTGCGGAACCAGCCCACCGACAGGTAGCTGCCTTGTCCGTAGTACCACTCGAACGACAGGTCGAAGTTCTTCGATTCCAGCGGTTTCAGGCCTGGATCGCCCTGGGAACCGGTGCCGCCTTCGTAGGCGGCGAAGGAGTCGAGCGTCTGCCCGCCCTGGATGTGGTTCCACTGGGGCCGGCCGATGCTGTGGCCGTAGCTGGCGCGCAGCACCATGTCCTCGGTGATCTTCAGGCTGGTGTCGAGGCTGGGCAGCCAGTATTCGTACTTGCCGCGCAGCGTGGTGAAATCCGGATCGCCGAACTGCACCGAGAACTCGTTCGCACCGGTCCAGACCAGGCCGGTCGCGATCGGCACGAGCGCGCTGGAGGTGATGTCGGTCTCCTCGTAGCGCACGCCGACTGCCACGTTCAGCGGCATGGAGAAGTCGAAGGTATTGCTCCACTGGACGTACGCGCTCTTGGACTTCTCGGTCGTGCGGCGGTCGGTGGTGAAGTTCGACGGCGGCAGGTAGGCCGCGACATCGCCACCACGCGCGGCGATCGCCGCGTCCCTCAGCTTGTCGAAGTCGAAAAGGTAGAACTGGCCGAACGCATTGCCGCTGCCGGGGAACTGGTCGAAGTAGCGGCTGATGTCGTCGGCGATCCACAGGCCGTCGGCGTAGTCGGCCGCGCCGTTGCCGAATCCGCCCCAGTCGTCGCGCTGGGTGAAGTTGTAGGCGGTGCGGTTCTGCACTTCGGTGTAGGCGACGCCGAAGTCCAGCTGCGAGTAGTCGGCGAAGCGGAACGTGCCGCGTACCTGGCCCTGGTCGACCTCGGACTTCATGTAGCTGTTGCGGAACGACGAGCCGGTGACCATCATTTCGTCCGCGCCGACCGAGGTCTGGCCCGGCGGCAGCATCACCGACAGCACCGGGAAGTCGCCGCTGAAATCGACGTTGGTCACGCTGCGGGCGAACGCGGCGGTACCGATCACGTTGTTGGAACCGTAGGGGCTGTCCGCACCGGATTCCGCGCTCGAACGGTGGACGTCGAACTCGAGGTCGAGCGCATCGGTCGCGGCCCACGCGACGTTGAAGCCGACCGACCTGTTCTCGTTCCTGGTCGCGAACTGGGACCCCGACATCGCCAGGTCGCCCGGCCGCAGCTCGAACCCGGCCGGGCACACGCCGGCCGCATCGCTGGCGGCCCACTGGTCGGTGCTCTCGTTGAAGCAGCCCGCGTACTCGGTGTAGCTGATCGGTGCGGCGATCGGGCCATCGGTCCACGCGGTCTGCGAGGCGGCCTGGTTGAACCAGGTCGACAGTTCGTGCCGGCGCTGCTGGATGCGGTTCTCGGCGTAGGTGTAGTCGAGCGTCGCGGTGATGCGGTCGGTCGGCGCCCACTGCACGGTGGCCTGGCCGTTGGTGCGCTGGCGGCTCACGCCGTTGACGGCGTAGATCAGGTTCTGCGGGATCGAATAGATGTCACCGGCGCCGGGCGGATTTGTCGCGTTGGCCGCGGGATCCGGAGTGGCCAGCGGACCTTCGCCCGCCGGGAACGGATACCAGCCGCCGCCGACCGCCGCTTCGTTGTAGCCGAAGTCGCGATCCTGGTAGCTGCCGCTGAGCGCGATGCCGAAGCGGCCGTCGTCGGTCCTGGTGCTGAAGATGCCCGACATCTCGCCGGTCCACTTGTCGCCCTGCATCGGCTTGGGCAGGTTGTCGACCGAACTGTCGTGCACGGCCTTCATGCCGACGCTCGCCAGCGGAGCGCTTTCCAGCGGGCGGGCGGTCTTGATGTCGATCGTCGCGCCGATGCCGCCGGTCGCCGTCGCCGCGCGCGAGGTCTTGAACACCTCGACACCCGAGATCGATTCCGAAGCCAGGTTGGCGAAATCGAATGCACGCGAATTCGAAGCGTTGGTCGCTTCGATGCTCGAAGCCGGCATCTGGCGGCCGTTGAGCAGGACCAGGTTGAAGTCCGGGCCGACGCCGCGCACGGTGACCTTCGAGCCTTCGCCCTGCGACCGGTCGATGGAGACGCCCGAGATGCGCTGCAACGATTCGGCGAGGTTGGTGTCGGGGAACTTGCCGATGTCCTCGGCGGCGATGCCGTCGACGATGCCCTGCGCATCGCGCTTGAGATTCATCGACGAGGTCAGGCTGCCGCGGATGCCGGTGACGGTGACCCTGTCGAGCTCGGTCGCGTCTTCGCTGCTGGCGGTATGGGGCGTCCGGGGCTGGTTCTGGTCGGCGACCTGCGCGGCCAGCGGCGGCGCGAGCGCGAACAACAGTGCGGACGTGAGAAGCCGCTTCTTCGGCGCGGCGTGCAATCGCTTCATGGATCTCCCCTCCCAAGGATTCGCATGCAGTCTGGTGGTGTGCCCGCGCGCCGGAGGCGATGCGGGCGGCGTGCGTCAGCGCGGATTGGATGTCAGGTTGACAGCGTTGTCAACGCGCCCGTGAGCGGTGGGCGAAAACGCATTCCCAACGCGGAAAAACGCGGGATTCGTGCTGCGGCGCAGCAGCCAACTGCGACATCGCGGCTGCGTCGCGACGGCATGGAGCGGATGCGCTCCGGTGGTCGGATCCGTCGTCGCGGGATCGAGCGTCGACGGGTCGGCATGGAGAAATGGAAGTACTTGAAGGTTCCGGCGGGCAGAGGCTCTCAAGCTGTTGAAGGCAAAGGCACTAGATGACCAGCCATGCAGCTGTTGGAAGCCCCGCCCTGCGCGGAAGCCGATCAGCGCCTTGTCGAAGCAGGCGACGTTGCGCGTGGACGTGAGAGCTGCTTCCGCCATCAATGCATCGCGCCCGGCCGCGGCGCCGGGGCACCGGCCATCGTCGGCGCGGCGCCACTCGGGCGCGAGCCGCGCAGGCCGTACCAGATGATGTAGACGTAGCAGGCCAGCGGCACGAGAAACGAATTCTGGATGCCGATACTGTCGGCGAGTGCCGCCTGTACCAACGGAATGATCGCGCCGCCGACGATCGCCATCACCAGCAGGCTCGAAGCCTTGCTGGTCAGCGTGCCGAGGCGCTCGATCGCGGTGGTGAAGATGGTCGGGAACATGATCGAGTTGAACAGGCCCACCGCCAGTGCGCTCCACATGGCGACCCGTCCGCTGGTGGTCATCGTCACGACCAGCAGCACGCACACCATGACTGCCGCGAATGCGAGCAGCTTGCGTGCATCGATTCTCGTCATGAGTGCCGCGCCAATGAAGCGGCCGACCATCGCGCCGCCCCAGTACCAGGAGAGGTACTGCGATGCACTGGCCTCCGTGAGGCCGCCGATTGAAGATTCCGCCATGTAGTTGATCAGGAAGCTGCCGATCGCGACTTCTGCGCCGACATACATGAAGATGCCGATCACGCCCCAGCGCAGGTGCGGGTGGGCCAACGCCTCACGGAACGTGTGGTTGTCGCGGGTCGGCGTGCCTTCCGCGCGCAGCGAAGGGATCTTCATCGTGATGACGAACACCGCCAGCAGCAGCAGGCCACCTGCGAGCATCAGATAAGGCATTTCGACCGAGCGCGCTTCGGCGGCGCGATACGCGATCTGTTCGGCGACCGGCATTGCGGCGATCTGGTCTGCGCCAAGCACAGTGCCCGCCAGGATGAGCGGCCCGATGAAATAGGGGAACGCTGTGGTGCCGAACGAGTTGAGTGCCTGCGCGAAGGTGAGCCGGCTGTGCGAGGACTCGGCCGATCCCAGCAGCGCGATGTACGGATTGGCGGAGACCTGCAGCAAGGTGATCCCGGAGGCGAGTACGAACAGTGCGGTCAGGAACAGTCCGTACGAGGGCAGGCGTGCCGCAGGAAAGAACATGGCCGCGCCGGCGGCGGCCACCAGCAGGCCGACCACAATGCTGGCCTTGTAGCCGATGCGTGAAACGACTGCCCCCGCCGGTATGGACATCAGGAAGTACGCGCCGAAGAACGTGAACTGGATCAGCAGCGTCTGCACGTAGTTCATCGAGAACACGGCTTTGAGATGCGGGATCAGCACGTCGTTGAGGCTGGTCAGGCCGCCCCAGGTGAGAAAGATCAGGCTGACCACCGCGATTGCGGCGGTATTGGACATCGTGCGGCTGGACGGATTCATGCGGCGCTACCTCGGGCCCGGGCGGGCGATTGGAATGCGGTGTCGGGCGCGGCGGACGTGCTGGCACGGACCTGCAGCGCAACGGGGACGATGGTGGCGTGGAAGGGATCGGGCAGGTCGCCACGCAGTCGCGCGCGCGCCAGCCGCGCGGCCTGCAGGCCGCGGGCGCGCGGATCGGCGGCGAATACGTGATCGGCCGCCCGTTCCTGACGCGGGCAATGTTGCGGCTGCCGAACGTCAAGCCGCTGCAGCGCGCCGTCCTGCGTCATGCCGCGAGCCTCGCCGGCGGGCAACTGCGCTTCACGATGCAGGCCGAACCGTCGCAGGCATGGCCGGGCGTGGATGCCGAAGCGCCGTGCTCGATGACGCCCGCCACCGCGCGCTGGGCGCGCACGGCTATCCACCGGTGATCCGGCAGCGCGGCAAACGCCGCGTCCACCGTTCGCGCCAGGCGCGTCGACGACATCCCCGACCCTCCCAGATCCCGGATGCGACACCGGGCGGCATCGCGAGGTGCGTTGTACCCAACGCATGACAACGCTGTCAATTCAGAAGAGGCAATGGCTGCGCCGATGCCCGCCGTGAGGCGCTTCATGGCCTCGACACCGCACCGGAGCGCTGCGCTGCAGCATTCCCTGCCAGGCGCTTCCACCCGGACCGAACAGGGCATCATGCGGCTGGTGCTGGGCCTGATCGACGTGGTGGTGGTCTCCAGCCTGCTGGTGATGGTGATCGTCGGCAGTCACGAAACCTTCGCCAGCACGTCGCGCAATGCGTGACGCGCCGGACCTGTCACCTGTGGCAGCATCGATGCTGCCGTGACAGGGGCGCCGGGCCGCGATGCAGGACGAAGGAGCCAGGGAAATGGATCGATCGGACGGCGCGTCTGCACGGCGTCGGCGCAACCGCGCGCTGCTGATCGGCGGGCTGCTGGTGGCGAGCCTCTGCGTCGCAGCCTCGGTCGTGGCCTGGAACGATCTGCGCGTGCGCCAGGACGCGGGCGAGCGCTACGTGCACGACATGTCCGCCGGGCTCGCGCGCAATCTCGAACTGACCCTCGGCAACCTCGATCGCGCGTTCACCGGCATCGGCGCGGATCTGGACGCGATCCGGCAGCGCGGGCCCGACGCGAGCGGTGCGCTCGCCGACGAGACGGTGCAGGGTGTGCTGGCGCGCCACCCGGACCTGCAGGATCTCGCACTGGTGGACGAGCGGCCTGGCTTTGCGACGCCGCCCGGCGCGGACGGCGCGCGGCTGCAGGCCGGCGGTCCGCTGCCGGCGAAGGATGGCGATGGCTGGGTAGTGCCGCTCGCGCTAGCCGTTTCCGACGGTCCCGACGGGTCGCCCCGCTGGCTGCTGGGCCATCTGCGGGTCGCTTCGCTGCATGCGCTGCTGCGCGAGCTCGATCTCGGCCGCACCGGCACCGCAACCTTCGTGCATCGCAGCGGCCAGATCGTCACGCGTTCCGATCCGGGCGACCGGTACGTCGGCACCGATGTCCGCCAGTCGCTGCTGTTCACGCACGGCGTCAACGTCGCGGATGCGGGATTGCTGAAAGGACACAGCGATCTCGACGGCACGCGGCGCCTGATCGGCTTCCACGCCCTGTCGCGCTACCCGCTGATCGCCACGGTCGGCGTGGGGCGCGAAGAACTCCTCGCCGGCTGGTGGGCGTTCGTCGGCGCGCTCGCGACCGGCGGGCTGCTGTTGCTGCTGGCCTGGCTCACCGGCCTGCGCATGCTGGTGACGGGTGCGCGCCGGGAGCGCGCGCTGAGCGCCGACATCGCGCGATCGGCGGGCGCCATCACCCACCTCACCGCGCGCATGCGCGATGTCGAAGCGCAGTACCGCTATCTCTACGAACGCCACCCGCTGCCGGCGCTGGTCTACGACCGCGACACGCTGCGCATGCTCGCCGTCAACGATGCGGCCATCGCCGAATACGGCTATCCGCGCGACGCGTTTCTCGCCCTCGATGCGGACGCGGTCGTCGTCGACATGGACGGCGACGGCATCCAGCATGAAGTCGCCGGTGCGCCCGCGTCGCACGTCGGTCGCCGCTTCCGTCACCGGCGCCGCGACGGCAGCACGTTCGCGGTCACGGTGTACTCGAGCAACCTCCGGTTCCTGGGCCGTCCCGCGCGTCTGGTGCTGGTGGTGGACACCAGCGACCGCGAGCGCGTCGAGGCCGAACGCGAGCGCAGCGAGGCGCGCTTCCAGATGGTCGTGCGCGCCACCAGCGATGCGATCTGGGACTGGGACATCGCCACCGGCAGCGTGTGGTGGAACGACGGGTTCACCACGCAGTACGGCTGGGACTGGCGCACGCACGCGTCCACGATCGATCAATGGTCGGCGCTGCTGCATCCCGACGACGAGGTGCGCGTCAGGCGCGATCTGGACGCCGCACTGTCGAGCGGCGCGACGGAGTGGAATGCGCAGTACCGGCTCCGCTGCGAGAACGGCGCGTACGCGTCGGTCGAGGACCGCGGCATGATCCTGCGGGACGCGGACGGCCAGCCCGTGCGCGCGGTGGGCGGGGTGCTCGACGTCACGCGCCGGCGTCGCGACGAAGCGGACCTGCGCCTGCTGCGACGCGCGGTGGAGGCCACCGAGAACGGCATCGTCATCGCCGATGCATGCGCGGACGATCAGCCGATCGTGTACGTGAATCCGGCGTTCTCGCGCATCACCGGCTACACCGCCGACGACAGCATCGGCCGCAACTGCCGCTTCCTGCAGGGCGGCGAGCGCGACCAGCCGGCGCTGCCGGCGATCCGCGATGCCATCGCACAGGCGCACGAAGTCCGCGTGCAGCTGCGAAACTACCGGCGCGACGGCTCGCCGTTCTGGAACGAACTGCGCATGGCGCCGGTGCGCGACCAGGACGGCGCACTCACGCACTTCGTCGGCATCCTCAACGACATCACCGAGCGCCGCCGGGCGGAAGAAACACTCGCGCATCGCGCGACCCACGACGAACTCACCGGTCTGCCGAACCGCGAACTGGTGATGGAGCGTCTGGCCGAGGCCGTGACCCATGCGGACGCCAGCGGCGGCTGCGTCGGACTGGCGTTCGTCGATCTCGACGATTTCAAGCTCATCAACGACAGCCTCGGCCATGCCAGCGGCGACGAAGTGCTGCGCACCGTCGGCCGTCGCCTGCGCGCGGCGTTGCAGCCGGGCGATACGGTCGGCCGCTTCGGCGGCGACGAGTTCGTGCTGGTGATGAACGCCACCGGTCGTGACGCGATCGCACGCGCGATCGACGGCGTGTTCGCGGCGCTGTCGCAACCGATGGAGATCGGCGCCGCGTCGCTGCAGATCACGCCCAGCATCGGCTACTGCCGCCATCCCGGCGACGGCGACGATCCCGCACTGCTGCTGCGCCACGCCGACCAGGCGATGTACCAGGCCAAACAGCAGGGCCGGAACTGTGTCGTCGCCTATCGCGACGAGTTCGGCACCCAGGCCAGCGAACGCCTCGCGCTGGTCTCGCAGTTGCGCGACGCGCTGCAGAGCGACCAGTTCGCCCTCGCGTTCCAGCTGCAGTTCGACCAGGAGCGCCGGCCGGTCGGCATGGAGGCGCTGCTGCGCTGGCGGCATCCCGAGCGCGGCCTGCTGACGCCGGACGCGTTCATCTCGGTATGCGAGGACAGCGGGCTGATCGTGCCGATCGGGCGCTGGGTGCTGCGCGAGGCCGCGCGCCATCACCGGATCCTCGCCGCGCACGGCTGGGGCCATCTGCGGCTCGCGGTCAACGTGTCGGCGGCGCAGTTCCAGCAGGGATTGGTCGACGACGTGCTGTCGGTCCTGCAGGACTTCCAGCTGCCGGCCGGCATCCTCGAACTCGAACTGACCGAAAGCGTGGTCATGGCGAGCCCGGACAACGTGATCCGCGACATGGCGACGCTGCGCGATGCCGGTGTCTGCATCGCGATCGACGACTTCGGCACCGGCTACTCCAGCCTCGCCTATCTCAAGCGCCTGCCGCTGCACCGGGTGAAGCTGGACCGCTCGTTCGTGCAGGATCTCGGCCGCGATCCCGACGACGAGGCGATCTGCGACGCGATCATCCGCATGGCGCAGCGCCTGGGCCTGGGCACGACGGCCGAAGGCGTGGAAACGGATCTGCAGTGGACCTGGCTGGCTGCGCATGGCTGCGAGGAACTGCAGGGCTACCTGTTCGCATGCCCGGCGCCGTTCGGGGACGTGCTGGCGCTGCTCGAGCGGTCCGGCGCGCCCTGATCCGTCGCAGGGCGGGCGACCGCGACCGCGTAGAATGGCGCGATGGATGTGTCACACCTCATCGACGGCCTCAACGCCGCCCAGCGTCAGGCCGTCTCCGCGCCCGATGCCCATTATCTCGTGCTCGCTGGCGCCGGCAGCGGCAAGACCCGCGTGCTCACCCACCGGATCGCGTGGCTGAACGAAGTCGTCGGCGTGCCCGCGCATGGCATCTTCGCCGTCACCTTCACCAACAAGGCCGCGGCCGAGATGCGCCACCGCGTCGACGCGCAACTGCGCAGCGGCGCCCGCGGCATGTGGATCGGCACCTTCCACGGCCTCGCGCACCGGCTGCTGCGCCTGCACTGGCAGGACGCGAAGCTGCCCGAGAGCTTCCAGATCCTCGACAGCGACGACCAGCTGCGCCTGGTCAAGCGCGTGGTGCAGCAGCTCGAACTCGACGATGCGCGTTTCCCGCCGCGGCAGATCGCCTGGTGGATCAATGCGCAGAAGGACGAGGGCCGTCGCCCGCAGCACATCCAGCCCAATGAAGGCGCGTCCGGCGCCGACGAATGGTCGGACGTCATGCGCAAGGCCTATGCGCTGTACCAGGAGCGCTGCGACCGCGCCGGCCTGGTCGATTTCGCCGAGATCCTGCTGCGCGCGCACGAGCTGCTGCGCGACACGCCGGCGCTGCTCGCGCATTACCGGCAGCGCTTCGGGCACCTGCTGGTCGACGAATTCCAGGACACCAACGCGATCCAGTACGCCTTCGTGCGCGTGCTCGCCGGCGACACCGGCAAGGTGTTCGTGGTCGGCGACGACGACCAGGCGATCTACGGCTGGCGCGGCGCCCAGGTCGAGAACGTGCAGCGCTTCCTGCGCGACTATCCGGGCGCGGAGACGATCCGCCTCGAACAGAACTACCGCTCCAGCGCCAACATCCTCGGCGCCGCGAACGCGGTGATCGCGCACAACCCCGAGCGCCTCGGCAAGCAGCTGTGGACCGACAGCGGCGAGGGCGATCCGATCGATCTGTACTCGGCCTACAACGAGATCGACGAAGCGCGCTACGTCGTCGAACGCGCGCTGCAGTGGGTTCGCGATGGCGGTTCGCATGGCGACATCGCGATCCTCTACCGCAGTAACGCGCAGTCGCGCGCGATGGAAGAGCAACTGGTCGCCGAACAGGTGCCGTACCGCGTCTACGGCGGCGTGCGCTTCTTCGAACGCGCCGAGATCAAGGACACGCTGGCCTATCTGCGTCTGGTCGCCAACCGCGACGACGACGCGGCGTTCGAGCGCGCGGTCAACACACCGCCGCGCGGCATCGGCGAACGCACGCTCGACGAAGTGCGCCAGCAGGCGCGCGCGCAGGGCATTCCGTTGTGGGAATCCGCGCTGCGCTGCGCGCAGGGCAACGTGCTCGCCGGCCGCGCGCGCAACGCGCTGGCCGGATTCGCGCAGCTGATCGACCAGCTGTCGGTCGAACTGGCCGAGCTGTCGTTGAAGGACAAGATCGACCACGTGCTGGCGCGCTCGAACCTGCGCGTGCACTACGCCAACGAATCCAAGGGCAGCGCCGATTCGCGCGTCGAGAATCTCGACGAGCTGGTGTCGGTGGCCTCGCGCTTCGTGCGTGGCGACGACGAAGAGAGCGCGCAGCTGACCGAGATGGTCGCCTTCCTCGCCTACGCCTCGCTGGAAGCCGGCGAAAGCCAGGCCCAGGCCGGCGAGGACGGCGTGCAGCTGATGACGCTGCACAGCGCCAAGGGCCTGGAATTTCCGCTGGTGTTCCTGGTCGGTCTGGAAGAAGGCCTGTTCCCGAGCGCGCGCACCGCCGAGGAAAGCGGTCGGCTGGAGGAAGAGCGCCGGCTCGCCTACGTGGGCATCACCCGCGCGCGGCAGAAGCTGGTGCTGACCTACGCCGAAGCGCGGCGCCTGCACGGCCAGGACATGTTCGGCGTGCCGTCGCGGTTCCTGCGCGAGATTCCGCCGGTGCTGCTGCACGAAGTGCGGCCGAAGGCGCAGGCCACGCGCGCCTCGTTCCCGCAACGCCAGCGCGACTTCGGCCACGCGAGCCTCGCGCCATCGGTCGGCGTGCGGCTCGGCCAGAACGTGACCCACGTGAAGTTCGGCAGCGGCACCGTAACCGACATCGAAGGCGACGGCGCGCATGCGCGCGTGCAGGTCAATTTCGACGACGCCGGCAGCAAGTGGCTGGTGCTGGCCTACGCGAACCTGCAGCCGGCCTGAAGCATCGCTGCGCCGCCCGTCCCCCTGGACCGACGTTCGGCATCAGGGAGCCCGCGCCGCCGGGCGTATATTCAGGGGGTCGTCCTGTCCAGACCGGAGCACGCCATGTATCGCAACATCCTCGTCGCCACCGATGGATCCGAGCTCGCCGCCCGGGGTGTCGAGCACGCCGCGGCGCTCGCGGCCGGGCTCGGCGCGACGCTGACCATCGTCACCGTCTCCGAGCCGTGGAATGCGGCGCTGACCGATCCCAGCGGGCTGGTGGGCCTCGATGACTTCCTCAGGCACTACCGCGCCGCGGCGCAGGCCAGCGCCGACGACGTGCTCGCGTCCGCCCGGCAGGCGGCCGCCCGTCATGGTGTCGACGCGACCACGCTGTTCGTCGCCGAACAACCCCCGGCGGACGCGATCCTGGAAACCGCGATTGCACGCGGGGTCGACCTGCTGGTGATGGCGTCGCATGGCCGGCGCGGGATCGGGCGATTGCTGCTCGGCAGCCAGACCCAGGCGGTTGTCGCGCGCAGCGAGCTGCCGGTGCTGATTGTGCGCTGAGAACCTGTTCACGATCCCGCCGCACGTCGCGTGGCCGCGTTGCGGCCACCCTGCGGGCCGGGCCTGTGGACGTGCAGACCCGCGTCATCGCTCGGTCGCGTACGGACTTACGCTCTCTCGCTCTTCCTTGGCCTGCATGCCCACACGCTCCGGCGCGACATACGCCGAGATCGTGAACAGGTTCTGAGCCCGTGCGTCAGTGCGCCGGCGGATCCGGACGGCGTGTGCGCGAGACCGCCTTGACGATGGCGAGGCCGAGCAGGACCACGACCCCGACCGCGATCCATTGCGGCGCAAGGCCGGCCAGGTGGGCGCCGTAGGCCAGCCCGCCGATCAGGATCAGCATGCCGACGATGTAGATCGAGAACGAAGACATCGCGTGCGCCTTTTCGATGAACAGGGCGCCGATGCTGGCGATATGGATGTGACGGTCGCGTCCAGCCATCGGTCGGCCATGTATCCGGCGGTCAGTCGCGGATCTCGAAACCCGGGTTCTCATCGAGCGTGCCGTCGCCATCGACGACGATCCAGCGACTGCCGGTCTTCTCGAACAGGACCGGCACCGGGTCGCGGAACAGCGGGCGGCGGACGAAGCGCAGGGTCCAGCCGAACTGTTCGAGCGTGGCGATCGCGCTGGTCTGCGCGGGCGTGAGGCCGGCGCGGAGGGTGGTGGCGTCGGGATGGTCCGGCTTGCGGCGGTCGGGGGGTTGCATCGGGCTCCTCGGGAACAGGCGACAGCCCTCTGCGCCGCACGCGGGCCGATCCTACGTGAGTGCGGCGCGCGATCCAAACCCGGCCGGGCGACCATGACCTTCAGGTCACGCCGGCCAAGTTGCGGCGGCGTAAGCTGGGCGGCCTTCGGCCGTGACACGGCCACCTCCACCGGAGATTCCATGGCACCCGCTGCTGCCTCGCCCGTCCAATCGCGTGCCGTTCGCCGCGCCCGCCTCGCCGCCTGTGTCGGCGGGCTGCTCGCGATGCCGCTCGTGCCTGCCGCATTCGCCGCCGAAGGCATGTGGACGCTCGACAACCTGCCGCGGGCCGCGTTGCAGTCGCAGTACGGGTTCGCGCCGGACCAGGCCTGGGTCGACCACGCGATGCAGTCGTCGGTGCGCCTGGCCGGCGGCTGTTCCGGTTCGTTCGTCTCGCCCGACGGCCTGGTGCTGACCAACGCGCATTGCGTCGTCGGTTGCGTGCAGGGCCTGTCGTCGCCGCAACGCGATCTGCAGAACGACGGGTTCGTCGCCGATGCGCGCGGCGAGGAGCTGCAGTGCCCGGCCGAGGAACTCAACGTGCTGCGCGCGATCACCGACGTCAGCGGGCGGTTGGCCAGCGCGGCAGAAGGCAAGCAGGGCCAGGCGTACGTGGATGCGCGCAACGCCGAGAAGAGCCGCATCGAATCGGAATGCGTCGGCGACGACGAGGCCAGGACGCGCTGCGATGTCGTCGAGCTCTACAACGGCGGCCAGCAGCATCTCTACCGCTACCACCGCTACTCCGACGTGCGCCTGGTGTTCACGCCCGAGTATTCGGTCGGCTTCTTCGGCGGCGATCCCGACAATTTCAATTTCCCGCGCTACAACCTCGACGCCGCGCTGCTGCGCGCCTACGAGGACGGCAGGCCGGCGACCCTCGCGCATCACTTCACGCTCAAGCCCGAAGGCGCAGAGCCCGGCGAGCTGGTCATGGTCACCGGCCACCCGGGCCGCACCCAGCGCCAGCTCACCGTCGCGCAGCTGGAAACCGTGCGTGACGTCAGCCTGATCAACACCCTGCTGTGGCTGGCCGAACGTCGCGCGATGCTCGGCCAGTACGGTCGCATCGATGAAGAAGCCGCGCGTCAGGCGCAGTCCGATCTCACCTTCACCGACAACGGCTACAAGGTGTTCCGCGGCCAGCTGCAGGCGCTGCTCGACCCGCAGGTGTTCGCCGGCAAGCGCGCCGAGGAAGCCCGTCTGCGCGACGGCGTGGACGCGGCGCCGTGGAACGAGGTCGAAGCGGCGCAGGTCGTCGCACGCCAGCTCGCCGTGCCCTACATGCTGCTCGAGCAGGGCCGCGGCTTCGATTCGCGCCTGTTCGGCATCGCCCGCACCCTGGTGCGCGGCGGCACCGAGCGCGCCAAGGCCAACGATGCGCGCCTGCCGGAATTCCAGGACGCCGGCCAGGGCCGCCTGCGCCAGACCCTGCTGAGCACGGCGCCGGTGTATCCCGAGTTTGAGATCGCCAAGCTGACCTGGTCGCTGACCAAGTTCCGCGAACTGCTGGGCACCGACGATCCGCTGGTGAAGTCCGTGCTCGGCACGCAGTCGCCCGCGCAGGTCGCCATGTCGCTCGTCGAAGGCTCGAAGCTTGCAGACGTCGCCGAGCGCGAGCGTCTGTGGAACGGCGGCGCGGCGGCGATCGAGGCTTCCGACGATCCCTTCATCCGCCTCGCCCGCGCGGTGGATGCGCCGGCGCGCGCGGTGCGGCAGCGGCAGGAATCGGAAGTGGCGTCGATCGAATCGCGCGCCGCCACGCAGATCGCCAAGGTGCGCTTCGAGAAGCTCGGCACCACGGTGTACCCGGATGCGACCTTCACCCTGCGCCTGTCCTATGGCGATGTCGCCGGCTGGGAGGAGAACGGCAAGACGATCGAGCCGTTCACGACGATGGGCGGCGTGTTCGCGCGCAACACGGGCGCCGAACCGTATGCCTTGCCGAAGCGCTGGCTGGATGCGGAAGGCCGCATCGCCCAGGACACGCGGTTCAACTTCGTCAGCACCAACGACATCATCGGCGGCAACTCCGGCAGCCCGGTGATCAACCGCGAGGCGCAGGTCATCGGCCTCGCGTTCGACGGCAACATCCACTCGCTGGGCGGCAGCTTCTGGTACGACCCCAAGCTCAACCGCACGGTGTCGGTGCACAGCGCGGCAATCATCGAATCGCTGAAGTCGGTCTACGGCGCCGACGCGCTGGTGGGTGAACTGCTGCAGAAGTAAGCGCGTCCCGGATTCGGGCGTGGGAGCGCGCTTGCGCGCGATGGGGCATTTCCCTGGAGGCCTCATCGCGCGCAAGCGCGCTCCCA
>NZ_JAIWPU010000014.1 GCF_021191705.1 Proluteimonas flavola | reverse complement strand
TCTCCTCCCGCCCCCGCCCCCCCCCCCGCCCCGCCCCGGGGGGCCCCCCCCCCCCCCCCCCCCCCCCCCCCCCCCCCCACGACGCAGCGACGCTGCGTAGGATGGGTAGAGCGCAGCGAACCCATCGTCGTGGTCGAGCAGATTGCGCCAATACGTCTTGCGTTCGCAGGGCAACGCTCCGAAACCGCGCGAAACACGATGGGTTTCGCTGCGCGCTCCCCATCCTGCGGTTCAGTCCAGCGCCACCACGCATCCGTTCGCAGCACTGTCGATCCCGGCCTGCAGCACCCGCATGACATCGAGCGCCTCGTCGACCGTGACCGGTTGCGGCGCGCCCTCGCGGATCGCATCGCGGATGCCGGCATAGAACGCGCGGTAATCGCCCGCGGCTGTTGGCGACGGCGCATCGCGAACCGTGCCATCGGCATCCACGCGCAGCAGCCGTCCGGGCGCCGGATCGACGCCCCAGTCATCGGACGCGCCCGGCACGCGACCCGCCCGCAACGCGGCTTCCTGCGGATCCAGCCCGTGCTTGAGCCAACTGCCGCGCGTGCCGTGCACGGCGAACCGCAGGCCGGCGCCGGGTACCAGCGCACCGGCATGCAGCACGACGCGCAATCGCGGATAACGCAGCACGACATGGACGTAATCGTCGACCTCGGCACCGGCACGCTGGATCGCGATGTCGGCCTGCACCGCCTGCGGCAGACCGAACAGCTGCAGCGCCTGGTCGACCAGATGCGGGCCCAGATCCAGCCACAGTCCCGCGCCCGGACCGGCGCGTTCGCGCCAGCGGTCGGGCACGGTCGGGCGGAACCGGTCGAAATGCGAATGGACCTCGGCAAGGTCGCCGAGCGTGCCGGCATGGATCAACGCACGCAGCGCGAGGAAATCGGCATCCCAGCGGCGGTTGTGGAACACGCAGAGCAAGCGACCGCTCGTGCGTGCAGCCGCAGCGACGCTCTGCGCCTCGGCCAGATCGATCGCGAGCGGCTTGTCGACGACCACGTGGCGACCGGCCTGCAGCGCCGCGATCGCCAGCGGCGCATGTGTGAGGTTGGGCGAGGCGATGACGACCAGATCGATTGCCGGATCGGTGAACGCGGCCTGCGGCTCGGCGACGACACGCACACCGGGCAGGTCGGCATGCACCTTGCCCGCATCGCTGGAGACCACCGTGTGCAGCATCAACCCCGTGGTCGCCTTGATCAGCGGCGCATGGAACACGCGGCCGGCGAGGCCATGGCCGACCAGCGCGACCCGGAGCGTATCGCCGGTCATGGATTTACCAGCCGAACAGCCTGAAATAGGTCTGCGGCACGTCGTCGCGGTCGCTGTCGATGCTGCCGTCGCCGTCGCGGTCGTAGAGGAAGTACGCCGGGCCGCGCGACGGCACGACCTGCACCGCGCGCAACTGGCCGGCGATGCGGTACTCGGTGATCCGGTCGCCGTTGGATTCGGTCCGGGTCACCTGCTCGGCGTCGGCAGGTACGCCTTCGGGCAGTCCGGAACCGCCGGTCGTCGCGCAGGCGGACAGGCCCAGCAGGGCGGTGGCGAGCAGGGCGGTGCGGAACCTGTGCATGGCGAACTCCAGCGCGGACGAAGGCTGCCAGTATGCGCGGCATCGGATCGCGCAGGGGTGACGCGTCTCACGGGCCGCGGGGGACGCGGCGGTAGAATCGGCGGCATGAAACGCCTCATCCTGATCGACGGGTCCTCGTACCTGTATCGCGCCTTCCACGCGCTGCCGCCGCTGACCAATGCCGAGGGTGAACCCACCGGCGCGTTGTTCGGCATCGTCAACATGCTGCGCGCGACGCTGAAGGAAGCGCCCGACTTCGCCGCGTTCGTCGTCGACGCGCCCGGCAAGACCTTCCGCGACGATCTCTACGACCAGTACAAGGCCAACCGCGCGCCGATGCCCGACGAGCTGCGCGCGCAGGTCGAGCCGATGTGCGCGATCGTCGAGGCGCTGGGCTTTCCGATCCTGCGCGTGCCCGGCGTCGAGGCCGACGACGTCATCGGTACGCTGGCACTGCAGGCCGCCGACGCCGGCATCGAGGTGACGATCTCCACCGGCGACAAGGATTTCGCCCAGCTGGTGCGTCCGCGCGTGGCCCTGGTCAACACGATGAGCGGCAGCCGCATGGACAGCGATGCCACCGTGGTCGAGAAGTTCGGCGTCCGCGCCGACCAGATCGTCGACCTGCTCGCGCTGATGGGCGACAGCATCGACAACATTCCCGGCGTGCCGAAGTGCGGGCCGAAGACGGCGGCGAAGTGGCTGGCCGAGTACGAATCGCTCGATGGCGTGATCGCGAACGCCGGCAGCATCAAGGGCAAGATCGGCGAGAACCTGCGCGAGGCGCTGCGCCAGCTGCCATTGAGCCGGGATCTGGCGACGATCAAGACCGACGTCGCGCTCGACGGCGGGCCGGAGACGCTGGTCCTGCGACCCCGCGCGGTCGATGCCCTGCGCATGCTGTACACGCGCTACGGCTTCGGCCAGGCGCTGAAGGATCTCGACGCCGCCGGCGATACGGTCGCTGCGCC
The DNA here is from genome assembly GCF_021191705.1 of Proluteimonas flavola. Lineage (GTDB taxonomy): Bacteria > Pseudomonadota > Gammaproteobacteria > Xanthomonadales > Xanthomonadaceae > Luteimonas > Luteimonas flavola. Next base: position 73,624 of record NZ_JAIWPU010000014.1, on the reverse strand, counting down.
GACAGGCGCCGCCGCGGTCGCGGTTGCCGCAGCGCCATCGACGCTCGATCCCGCGCTGTCGGCGCCCGGCGAATACGAGACGGTGATGACACGCGAGCAGCTCGACGCCTGGGTCGCGCAGCTGCAGGCCGCCGGGGAATTCGCGTTCGACACCGAGACCGACGCACTGGATGCGATGCGCTCGGGCCTGGTGGGCCTGAGCTTCGCGATCGAGCCCGGCCGCGCCGCGTACATCCCGGTCGGCCACGATTATCCCGGCGCGCCGGCGCAGCTCGACCGTGCGCAGGTGCTCGATGCGCTGCGCGGCGTGCTGGAGGATCCCACCAAACGCAAGCTCGGCCAGCACGGCAAGTACGACATCCACGTGCTGCGCCGGCATGGCGTCGAGGTGCGCGGCTACGCCGACGACACGCTGCTGGAAAGTTTCGTGCTCGACGCCGGCATCGCCCGCCACGATCTCGACTCGCTGGCCAGGCGGCACCTCGGCATGGACACGATCAAGTTCGAGGACGTGGCCGGCAAGGGCGCCAAGCAGATCTCGTTCTCGCAGGTCGCCATCGACGACGCGTCGAAGTACGCCGCCGAAGATGCCGACATCACCCTGCGGCTGCACCGGGTTATGAAGCCGCGGATCGAGGCCGATGCGGGCCTGGCGCGCGTCTACGCCGACATCGAGATTCCGCTGGTGCCGGTGCTCGCGCGCATCGAGGCCAATGGCGTGCGCATCGATGCCGACGAACTGCGCCGGCAGAGCGCGGACCTGTCCAAGCGCATGCTCGCCGCGCAGCAGAAGGCGACCGAACTCGCCGGGCGCACCTTCAATCTCGATTCGCCGAAGCAGCTGCAGGCACTGCTGTTCGACGAACTGGGCCTGCCGGCCGTGGTCAAGACGCCGAAGGGGCAGCCGAGTACCAATGAAGAAGCGCTGGAGGCGATCGCCGACCAGCACGAACTGCCGCGCGTGATCCTCGAATACCGCGGTCTCGCGAAACTGCGCAGCACCTACACCGACAAGCTGCCGGAGATGATCAACGCCGACACCGGCCGCGTGCACACCAGCTATCACCAGGCGGGCGCGGCGACCGGGCGGCTGTCCTCAAGTGATCCGAACCTGCAGAACATCCCGATCCGCACCGACGACGGCCGCCGCATCCGCCGTGCCTTCGTCGCCCCGCCGGGCCGCAAGCTGATCGCATGCGACTACTCGCAGATCGAACTGCGGATCATGGCCCACCTGTCCGAGGATCCGGGCCTGGTGCGGGCGTTCGAATCCGGCGTCGATGTCCATCGCGCGACGGCCGCCGAAGTCTTCGGCCGGCCGCTCGACGAGGTCACCGGCAACGAGCGCCGCGCGGCCAAGGCGATCAACTTCGGCCTCATGTATGGCATGAGCGCGTTCGGCCTGGCGCGCAACCTCGGCATCGGCCGCGGCGAGGCCCAGGACTACATCGCGCTGTACTTCTCGCGGTACCCGGGCGTGCGCGACTTCATGGACCGCACCCGGCTGCAGGCGCGCGAGACCGGCTACGTCGAGACCGTGTTCGGCCGCAGGCTTACCCTGGACTTCATCCAGAAGGGCAACCCCTCGCAGCGCGCCGGCGCCGAGCGCGCCGCGATCAATGCGCCGATGCAGGGCACCGCGGCCGACATCATCAAGCGCGCGATGATCACGATCGACGGCTGGATCGCCGACCACGCGGACCGCGCGAAAATGATCCTGCAGGTCCACGATGAACTGGTGTTCGAAGCGGATCTGGATTTCGTCGACACGCTGCTCGCGCAAGTCGTGCCGCGGATGACCGGCGCGGCTGAACTGCGGGTGCCGCTGGTCGTCGACAGCGGCGTCGGCGACAACTGGGACGAGGCGCATTGAGCCCTTCGCGGACCTAGACTGTGCCGTGTCTGGCGATGCGTGACAGGCGCGGGGATGGGGCTAAATGCGGCCTGAATCCAACAGAAAATTAACTCGAATCTTCACGATCCATCCATCCGCGGAATGGTCTGATGTCCCTCGACAGATGCAAGGTCTGTCGCCAGATCGCTTCCTTCCCCTGGAGTGATCGACCGGAACCATCAGGCGTCTCCCCGCGCCCGGTTCCCGAGCCCCGTAGGCCCCCCCTGCCTGCGGGGCTTTTTTATGTCCGCACTTCGCCCATGCGCCATCTCTGTGGGAACGCGCTTGCGCGCGATGGGGCGTGACCGGCAAAGCCCATCGCGCGCAAGCGCGCTCCCACGCCAGCATCAGAACGGCACGGGACACGCGATCCGCAGGCGTGCGCTGGTCGCGGGATGCGCGAGCACCAGCGATTCGGCGTGCAGCAGCAGGCGCGATGCACGTACCTGGACGGCGGGCGGGGCGTACAGGGCATCGCCGAGAACCGGATGGCCGATCGCCTGCAGATGCACGCGCAACTGGTGCGTGCGGCCGGTCCGGGGCGTCAGCGTCAGCCGCGTGCAGGGGGCGCCATCGGTGGCCCGCGTGCGCGACAGCACCTGCCAGTGCGTCACTGCCGGCTTGCCGCCGATCCGGTCGACCTGTTGCATCGGCCGGTTCGGCCAGTCCGCCTGCAGCGGCAGATCGATGGTGCCGGCGTCCGCGTCGGGCCAGCCGTCGACGATGGCGATGTAACGCTTGTCGACGCGGCGCTCGGCGAACGCGTCGCTGAGCGCGCGCTGCATCGCCAGGCCGCGCGCCAGCACGATGACGCCCGAGGTCGCCTGGTCGAGCCGGTGCACGATGCGCGCATCCGGCCATTGCGCCAGCGCGCGGGTCGCGAGGCAGTCCTGCTTGTCCGCGCCGCGACCCGGTACCGACAGCAAACCGCTGGGCTTGTCGAATGCCAGCAGGTGGTCGTCGGCGTGCAGTATGCGCAGGCAGTCCGGCACGACGTCCGGATGCGCGTCTTCGTCGCCAGCGCTCACCGGGTCAGGCCAGTTCGGCGAGCCAGTCGCGCGGGCGCAGGTAATCGGCCAGTCGCGCCTCGTCGCTGCCGGCGCCGGGCGCGTAGCCGTACTCCCAGCGCACGCGCGGCGGCAGGCTCATCAGGATCGATTCGGCGCGGCCGCCCGACTGCAGGCCGAACAGCGTGCCGCGGTCGTAGACCAGGTTGAACTCGACGTAGCGCCCGCGGCGGTAGAGCTGGAACTCGCGCTGGGCGTCGCCATGCGGGGCGTGCTTGCGGCGCTCGACGATCGGCAGGTAGGCATCGAGGAAACCGTCGCCGACCGCGCGCATGTAGGCGAAGTCGGCGTCGAAGTCTTCGTGCAGGTCGTCGAAGAACAGGCCGCCGACACCGCGCGTCTCGCCGCGGTGCCTGAGGAAGAAATACTCGTCGCACCATTGCTTGTGCGCGTCGTATCGCGCCTGGCCGCCGAAGGGCTCGCACAGCGCGCGCGCGGTGCGGTGCCAGTGCAGGACGTCTTCATCGACCGGATAGAACGGCGTCAGGTCGAAGCCGCCGCCGAACCACGCGGCGACGGTCTCGCCGTCGCGCATCGCGCGGAAGTGGCGCACGTTGGCATGCGTGGTCGGCAGGTGCGGATTGTGCGGATGGAACACCAGCGAGACGCCGCAGGCGCGCCACGAGGCGCCGGCAAGCTCGGGGCGGTTGGCGCTGGCCGATGGCGGCAGCGCCGTGCCGGAGACATCGGAGAAGCCGATGCCGGCCTGTTCGAACACGGCACCGTCGCGCAGCACGCGCGTGCGGCCACCGCCGCCTTCGGCCCGTTGCCACAGGTCTTCGATGAAGCGGGCGCGGCCGTCGGCGCCTTCGATCGCATGGCAGATCCGGTCCTGCAGGCCGGTCAGGTAGTCGCGGACGGTGTCGAAATCGTTCATGGCGCGCATTGTAGGGGGCGCCCGGGTGGCGGCATTGATCGTGGTCAATGCTGTCGGGACGTCACGCGCAGGTCTGCCGCCAGGCTTCGAGTTTCGCCGCGAGCGCCGCGGCCTTGTGCCCGTAGGTGTCGGGCAGGGCGCCATCGAAGCCGGTCAGCCCGCGGTTGACGCGGCGCAGGCGCGCCGCGGCCTCCACGTGGTCGGCGAAATCGATGCCGACCATCGTGTGCAGGCCCACGCGCGTCGGGCCGAAGCGCACGACATCGCGCCAGCCCCAGCGGGTGACCCGGAACAGCGAGCGCAGCTCGATGCCGTCGGCGTCGAGCCGCAGATGGTTCGCGCCGGGCAGCAGCGACACCAGCGCGACCAGCGCGCACAGCCCGAAGAATCCACCGCACAGCCATGCGATCAGGAGATGACGGTCGCCGATGACGACCGCCATCCAGACGAACCCGGCCGATATCGCCAGCAGCGCGAGCATCTTCCACGGCGAAGGCCGCAGCAGCTCGACTGCCGGCAACGGGCCGGGCGCGGTCATTTCAGCGTGCGCTCGAACAGTTCAAAGATGCGGCGGTACTGGTCGTACCACGAGGCCGGGTGCTGGTAGGCGTGGCGCTCGAGCGGATAGCTCGCCAGTTCCCATTTGTCCTTGCGTAGCTCGATCAGGCGCTGCGCCATCATCACCGAGTCCTTGTAGAACACGTTGTCGTCGATCATGCCGTGCGCGATCAGCAGGTGGTCCTGCAGGCGGTCGGCGTATTCCATCGGCGAGGACTTCAGGTACGCCTCGGGATCGATGTCCGGCGTGTTGAGGATGTTGGCGGTGTAGCTGTGGTTGTACTGCGACCAGTCGGTGACCGGGCGCAGGGCGGCGCCGGCCTTGAACACGCCGGGTTCGCGGAACAGCGCCATGAAGGTCATGAAGCCGCCGTAGCTGCCGCCGTAGATGCCGACGCGGTCGCGATCGGCCTGGTGGTGGTCGACCAGCCAGTCGATGCCGTCGAGGTAGTCCTCGAGTTCCGGGTGGCCCATCTGCCGGTAGATCGCCGTGCGCCAGTCGCGGCCGTAGCCGGCGGACGCGCGGAAGTCGAGATCCAGCACGAGGTAGCCCTGCTGCACCAGCAGGTTGTGGAACATCTGCTCGCGGAAGTAGTTCGGGTAGCGGTCGCTGACGTTCTGCAGGTAGCCGGCGCCGTGCACGAACAGCACGACGGGATACTTGCGGCCGGGCTCGTAATTGTCCGGCGCGTAGAACTTGCCCCAGACCGTGCCGGCGCCGTGCTTCGACGGAATCTGCACGTACTCGGGCTGCAGCCAGTCGTGCGCCTTGAACTCGGGCGTGCGGGTATCGGTGAGCACGCGCACCTCGCCGCCGGCGACATCGGCGACCGCGAGTTGCGGCGGCGTGTAGCTGGCGGAGGTGCGCAGCAGCAGGCGGCTCTCGTCGGGCGACAGCGAGAAGTCCTCGATGCCGCCGGTCTTGGTGAGTTCGCTGACGGTGCCGCCATTCGCGCTGCAGACCTCGTAACGGCCCGGCCACTGCTGGTTGCACAGGAAGAAGAAGCGGCTGCCGTCGCGCGACATCACCGGCGAGGACACTTCCCACCGGCCGGAGGTCAGCGCACGCGAGCGGCCGCCGTCATTGAGATACAGATGCGAGTAACCGGAGGTCTCCGACAGGAACCACAGCGTGCGGTTGTCGGGCAGCCAGCCGAACTCGTTGAAATCCCAGTTGATCCACGCGGTGTCGGTCAGGCGGTCGCGGCTGTGCAGCGTCGCGGCGGCCAGATCGACGGTGGCGAGCCAGCGGTCCTTGTTGTCGACCGAGTGGATCGACAGCGCGACGCTGCGGCCATCGTTGCTCCAGCGGATCGCACCGCCGCCACCGCCGCGGCCGTCGAGTTCCAGACGCACCGGGCGGTTGCCCTTGAGCGCGTCCTTGCCGGCGGACCGGCGCAGGTCGGCCAGCGGATCGGTACCGATGCCGGGCAGAGCGTCGGTCTTGAGTTCGCGCGCCTGGCCGCTGGCGACGTCCACCAGCCACAGCGTGTGCGGCAGCGGGTCGTTGCGGCCCACGCGCGTGCGCACGTCCTCGAATTCCTCGTAGCCCGATTCGGTGACGTACTTGGGCATCCTGCCGGCCTGGCCCGCGTCGCCGTTCTTGGCGCTGGTGACGACGATCAGGTGGTCGCCGGCCGGCGACAGTGCGCTGCCGGCGATGGTGGCGTCCTTGCCCAGGAACACCGGGCCGGGCGCGCGCGTGGCATCGCTGCGGCGCCAGGCCTCGTTCTGCGTGCGCAGGCCGTCGCGGCGGTCGCGCTCGACGCGCAGGGTTTCGATCATGCGCAGCTGGCGGTCGCGCAGGTCGTCGGTCTTCGGCGGCTTGGCCGGATCGTCCTCGGCCTTGAGGCTGGCGAGCTGCGTGGTGCCGCGCTGTGCGTCCCAGCCGAACCAGTCGTTGCCCGCGCGCCAGACCAGGCCGCCGGTCGTCGACCACTGCGGCTGCGCTTCCGGAGCTTCGGTGCGCGTGACCTGGGTCAGTGCGCCGGTGCGCAGGTCGCGCACGAACAGGTCGCCGTTGCGCAGGAAGGCCATGCGCGTGCCGGTGGCGTCGGTGATCGGGTTCTGCGCATCGAGATCGGCGCGCGCGCCGTCTTCGACGCGGGCCGAGGCACCGCCGGCGAGCGGCTGCTGCCAGGTCTCGCGGACACTGCTGCCCTCGCGCTTGCGCGTGTAGTACGCCGCCTGACCATCCCAGCGCCACCACGCGCCTTCGACCGGGGCACCGATCCAGTCCGGATCGGCCATGATCCGCGCCATCGTCAGCGGCTGCGCCGGTTGCGCGAGGGCGGCGGGGGGCACGAGGGCGCAGGCGAGCACCCAGCTCAGCGGCAGTCGACGCATTCGACGGTTCCATGACGGACAAGGAGGCCGAAGTGTAACGGGCACGGCCAGCCGGGCCGCTCTGGCGAAGGTCATGGGTGGGCCCGCGACGCCCGGTCGCGCGACGCTATGCCGCATCCCGCTTTCACGCGCGCGCCCGCAGACTCGCTTCGCGCCGCCCCACCGGAGCTCCCCTTGGACGCCCTGCTGCTGTCACGGATCCAGTTCGGATTCGTGATCTCCTTCCATGTGCTGTTCCCCGCCTTCACGATCGGCCTGTCGAGCTGGTTGGCGTTCCTGGAATTCCGCTGGCTGCGCACGCGCGATCCGGTGTGGCGTGAGTTGTATTTTTTCTGGATGCGGATCTTCGCCGTGTCGTTCGGCATGGGCGTGGTGTCGGGCATCGTCATGAGCTTCCAGTTCGGCACCAACTGGTCGGCGCTGAGCATCGCGGCGGGCAACATCCTCGGGCCGTTGCTGAGCTACGAGGTGCTGACCGCGTTCTTCCTCGAGGCGAGCTTCCTCGGCGTGATGCTGTTCGGCTGGGGCCGGGTGTCGGAGAAGCTGCATTTTCTGTCGACCTGCCTGGTCGCGTTGGGCACGTTGATCTCGACGTTCTGGATCCTCTCGGCCAACAGCTGGCTGCACACGCCGGCGGGCTATGAGCTCATCGACGGCGTGTTCCATCCGGCCGACTGGATGGCGATCGTCTTCAATCCCTCGTTCCCGTACCGGCTGGCGCACATGGCGCTGGCGGCGTTCATCACCACGTGCTTCGTCATCGGCGGCGTCGCGGCGTGGTATCTGCGCCGCGGCGAGCACGTCGATGCGGCCACGCGGATGCTCAAGCTCTCGGTCGCGTTCGCGGCGATCACCGTGCCGCTGCAGATCTTCGTCGGCGATCTGCACGGCCTGAAGACCGGCGAGGTGCAGCCGGTGAAGCTCGCGGCGATGGAAGCGCACTGGCACGAGCGCGCGCCCGGCGCAGGCGTGCCGCTGGTGCTGTTCGCGGTGCCGAATGTGGACGAAGAGCGCAACGATTTCGAGATCGTGATTCCGCGCCTCGGCAGCGTGATCCTGACCCACAGCTGGGACGGCACCATCGCGCCGCTGACCGCAGTGCCGCGCGACGAGCGGCCGCCGGTCGCGCCGGTGTTCTACGCATTCCGGGTCATGGTCGGTATCGGCATGGCGATGCTGCTGCTGACCGTCGTCTCGCTGTGGGCATGGCGGCGGCGCTGGCTGTTCGAATCGACGTGGCTGCTGAACACCTGGCGGCTGATGGCACCGAGCGGCTTCATCGCGGTGCTGGCCGGCTGGTTCGTCGTCGAGATCGGCCGCCAGCCGTGGGCGATCCAGGGCCTGCTGCGCACCGCCGATGCGGTCAGCGACATCGACCGCAGCAGCGTGATCGTCTCGCTGGCCGCATTCGTCATCGCCTACGCGGTGGTGTTCGGCGCCGGCGGCGGCTACATCCTCAAGATGATCCGCACGGGCCCGCAGCCCTTCGACGACGGCCCCGACCACGAGGAAGGCGAACGCACGCCGATGCGGCCGATCTCGGCGGCCGACGGCCCGGTGGGAGACGACTGATGGATCTCGACCTGCAGACCGTGCTGCCGGTGATCTGGTTCGGCGTGATCGGTTTCGGCGTGCTGATGTACGTGCTGCTCGACGGCTTCGTGCTGGGTCTGGGCGTGCTCGCGCCGTTCGCCGAAGACAGTGATCAGCTCGACCACATGATGACCACCGCCGCGCCGATCTGGGACGGCAACGAGACCTGGCTGGTGCTCGGTGGCGCCGGGCTGCTGGCGGCGTTCCCGCGCGCCTACGCGATCGTGCTGTCGGCGCTGTATCTGCCGGTGCTGCTGATGCTGATCGCGCTGGTGTTCCGCGGCGTCGCGTTCGAATTCCGATTCAAGGCGCAGCGCGGCAAGCGCTTCTGGGGCATCGCGTTCGCGCTGGGCTCGCTGCTGGCCGCGTTCGCGCAGGGCGTGATCCTCGGCGCGCTGGTCGAGGGCATGGCGCTGGAGGAGGGCAAGTACGCCGGCGGCGCGCTCGACTGGTTCAGCCCGTTCTCGATGCTGACCGGCGCGGCGGTGGTGTTCGGTTACGCGCTACTTGGCAGCGGCTGGCTGATCCTCAAGACCGAAGGCCGCCTGCAACAGATGACGCGCACCTTGACCCGGCCGCTGGTGCTGGTGGTCGCGGCGTTCATGGGCCTGGTCAGCGCCTGGCTGCCGTTCCTCGATTCGCGGCTGATGGCGCGCTGGTTCGAGGACGGGAATTTCTGGTGGCTGTCGCCGGTGCCGGTGCTCGCGCTGCTCAACGTGGTGTGGCTGTGGCGCGCGGCGATGCGCGAGGGCCGCGACGCGCGCCCGTTCCTGCTGACGCTGAGCTTCTTCGGCCTCGGATTCATCGGGCTGGTGCTGGGCATGTGGCCGAACATCGTGCCGCCGTCGCTGAGCATCTGGGAGGCCGCGTCGCCGCCGTCGTCGCAGGGCTTCGTGCTGGCCGGGCTGGTCGTGCTGCTGCCGCTGATCCTGGGCTACACCGCGTGGTCGTATCGCGTGTTCCGCGGCAAGGTGGCCGCCGACGCCGGCTATCACTGAACACGATGTCGACGGACGCAGCCCGCAGATACCCTGCGCGATACCCAAGGCAGGGCTTTTGCCGCACAATCCAGCGTGTTTCCGCGGTTCTTCGGCCATGCACGCCTACGTCTACAAAAGCCAGCGCAAGGCGGACACCTATGTGTACCTCGCCGAGCGCGACGCGTTCGACGTCCTGCCCGATCCGGTGCGCGCGCAACTGGGCGAGCTGAGCTTCGTGCTGGATGTGGCGCTGACGCCCGAGCGCAAGCTGGCGCGCGAGGATGTCGCGACCGTGCGCGAGAAGCTGCGCACGCAGAAGTTCCATCTGCAGATGCCGCCGCGTCTGGTCCACGATCCACTGACGGAGGACTGGGGCACCGATGCCTGAGTCCGCGCAGCGGCCGTCGTCCGCGTTCGCCCGTTCCCTGATCCTCGTACTCCTGGCCGGCATCGCGCTGGCTGCGGTGACGCTCGTCGGTGGCCCGCCCGCCGCGGTCGCCGGTGCGCTCGCGCAGCCCGCGTTCGCGCTGGTCATCCGCGGCTGGCGCACGCGCGCCGTGCCCGCGGGCGCCACGCTGCGGACCGATCTGCTGTCGCTGGCCGGCGCATGGGGCGCTGCTACCGTCGCGACGGCGGCGCTGGTCGCCTGGCCACTGTCGGCGCTGCGGCAGGGCGGCGAACTCGGCGCGGCGCTCGCGCTGAGCGTCGCGGTCGGCCTCGCGGTCATCGGCTTCTGGCGCACCTGGCCGCTATGGCACGCGATCGAGCGCGACGGCGGCGATCTGCGCACGCACTGGCGCGCGCTGTCGGAGCGGGAGACCGGCCACTGGCGCGGTGTCGGCGCGGCATTGTGTGTGGCGGCGATCGTCGCCCTCGTGCTGGTGCCGGCCTGGCTGCCGGCCGGCGGTATCGGCCCGCGCGCGGGGCTGGCGATCCTCGCCGTGCTCGCTTCGCTGGGCCTGCATGCCGTGCTGCAACGCCTCGCGCCGCCGGCGGCGTTGCCGATCCAGATCGTCGAGATGCAGGGCGATCCTGCAGTCGCGTTGTCGGAAGAGCCGCTCGACGCGGCGCCCGATGTCGCGCTGTATGCCGCCGCGCGCGCCGGCCGCGTCGATCGCGCGCTGGCCCTGATCGAAACCGGTGCCGACGTGCGCGTGCTGCCCGCGAGCGACGATCGCGACCAGCGCAGCCTGCCGGTGCTGGCCGCGGTGCTGCCGGATCTGCGGCTGCTGCGCGAACTGATCGCGCGCGGCGTCGACGTCAATGCCGTGCATGCAGGCATGACCCCGCTGCTGGCCGCGACCCGCGACAGCTGGCACGGCCGCCCCGATGCGGTGATGACCCTGCTGGCCAACGGCGCCGATCCGCGGATCACCGACCACGAGGGCAACACGCCGCTGCACCTCGCCGCGCGCAGTTCCGATCCGGGCGTCGCCGCGCTGCTGCGCGATGCCGCCGCCGACCTCGAAGCGCGCAACCACGACGGCCTGACCCCGCTCGGCATGGCTTGCGCGGTCGGCAACTGGCGGCTGGCGAAGTTCCTGCTCGAACGCGGCGCGCGCGCCGAGGTCGACGGCGGCACGCCCGCGCTGCTGGCCGCGGCCGGCGGCGACGAGGACGATGCGGCCGGCGTGCAGTTGCTGCTCAAGCACAAGGCACGGGTGGATGCGCGCGATGCGCTGCGCCGCAGCGCGCTGCATGTCGCGGCGTTCCAGGGTCACGACGACATCCTCGCCGCGCTGCTCGGCGCTGGCGCCGATGTGCGCGGCCGCGACAACGATGGTCGCACGCCCCTGCTCGACGCCGCGCGCGGCGGTCGCCTGTCCGCGCTCGAAGCGCTGCTGGCCGCGAACGCCGATGTCGCCGCGGTCGATGTCGCCGGCCGCAACGCGGTGATGCTGGCCTGCACCGCCGAACTGCCGTCGGCCGCACTGCTGCAGCGTCTGCTCGAACTCGGCGTGCCGGTCGACATCGCTGACGCCGACGGCCGCAAACCGGTCGACCGCGCTGCCGAGACCGGCCGCTGGACGCTGGTGCGACTGCTCGATCCCGACTACCCGCTGCCGGTCAACCTCGGCATCGGCGACGACGAAGACGGCGCCGTCGCCAGCGACCGCACGCCGGTCTTGCTGTTGCGCGCGAGCCTGCGCGAAGGGCGTTTCGACGACCAGGGCCCGCTGCTGCGCCTGCTCGGCGCGCGCGATCTCGGCGGTCTGCTGCTCGATCCCGAAATGCCGCCGTCGCTGGACCGCATCGAATGGTTGCTCGCGCAGGGCGCCGATGTCGAAGTGGCCGACGCGGCCGGCGCGCCGCCGCTGTGCGCGTTGCTGTCGTCGGCGCCGCAGCAGTTGCCGATCCTGCAGGCGCTGCTGCGCCACGGCGCCTCGCCCGGCGGCGCCGGCACGCTCGCGCGCTATCTCGCCGCCTGCAGCGACGACGACCAGGCCGCGCGCGCGTACGAGACCTTCGCGCTCGACCTGCTGGCGCGCGGTGCCGATCCGTTCGCGCCGTCGCCCGCGGGCGATCCGCCGCTGTCGCTGGCCGTGCGGCTGGGCTGGCTGCGGCTGATCGAGCGCCTGGTCGGTCACGGCGTCGATCCGGACGCCCGCGATGCCCGCGGCATGACCGCGCTGCATCTCGCCGCTGCGCTCGGTCGCGAAGGTGCGTTGAAGGTGCTCGTGCGTCACGGCGCTTCGCCGGCCGCCTGCGCCGCCGACGGCCAGACCCCGCTGGGCGTCGCCCTGTCCGCCGGTCGCCGCGATCTCGCCGACTGGCTCGACTGGCGCGGCTGGAAACTTCCGCGACGCGCGCTGGAACCGACCGACCTGCCGGCCGCCGCGAATGCCGGCGATGCCGAAGCGGTGCGTCGCCTGCTGGATCTCGGTTTCCCGGTCGACACCGTGGACGCGCAGGGCTGCACCGCGCTGTTGCGCGCCGCCGGTGGCGGCCACCGCGACGTCGTCGATCTGCTGCTGTCGCGCGACGCCGATGCCGCGCGCGCCGCGCAGTCCGGCGCGACGCCGCTGTCGGCGGCGGTCAGCATGCGGCACGCCGAGGTCGTCGACCGCCTGCTCGCGGCGGGCGTCTCGCTCGACCAGCGTCTGCCGGGCGAAGTCAGCGTGCTGATGCTCGCCGCGGCTCTGGGCCTGCCCGATCTCGCCGCGCGCCTGCTGACCGCCGGCGCCGACATCCACGCGACCGATGCGCAGGGCCTGACCCCGCTGCACTGCGCGGCGCTCTACGGCTTCACCTCGCGCGACCGGCCGCGCCTGCTCGCGCTGTTCGACACCCTGCTGCTGGCCGGCGCCGAGGTCGACGCGCCTGCAGCTGGCGGCGTCACCCCGTTGTTGTTGCTGCTCGGCGCCCGCGCCGAGCCGGGCACGGCCTGCGACGAGGATGTGGTGCTGGCGGCGATGGAACACCTGCTCGACGAGGGCGTCTCGCTCGATTCGCAGGATCCGCGCGGCTTCGGCCCGTTGCACCTGTCCGGCCTGCACGGACAACTGCGCCTGGCCCGCCGCCTGCTGCGTGCCGGCGCCGACCCCGACCTGCGCGACACCCTCAACCGCACCCCGCGCGAGATCGCGGTGATGCGCGGCTTCATCGACGTCGCCGCCGAATTCGCCCCCGCCCAGAGCGGCGACGGCGTGTCGATGGCCAGGTTCCTCCGGGAACGCTGAGCGTTCGAGGGGCTGGGCACGGCGTCGATTGAAGTTCCCTTCCGGTCATGCCGGGCAGCGCGGGTCTCGACCCGCCATCGCGCCGAGGGGCCCGGCGTCAGCGCCGCAGGCCGCGGCCACGCTTCCGACATCGCGTGAACCCCGGCATCGCGCACGTCGGCCGCGTGGGACCGACCTGCGGGATCAAGGACGAGCTTCGAGGCGCGGCGCGGCGTCAATGGAAATCGCGCGAGCTGGTCTGCAGCGCGCCGAGCAGGTGGCTCATGTCCTGCAGGTCGCGGGCGATCAGGTGCTGCACGCCATCCACGTGTTCCCAGCGGCCGCGCACGGCCAGCAGGCGCGCGCCCAGCAGGGCCTTGCGCCGCCGCAGCGCGACGTGCGGCCACACCACCACGTTGACCATGCCGTGCTCGTCCTCCAGCGTGACGAAGATGGTGCCGCTGGCGGTGGCTGGCCGCTGGCGCTGGGTGACGATGCCCGCCGCATGCACGCCGCGTCCATGCGGCACGGCGCGCAGCTGGCGCGAGTGCAGGACCCGCTGCCGCCGCAGCGCGGCCCGCAGCAGCGACAGAGGATGCGCCTGCAGCGTCAGCCCGACGCTGCGGTAGTCCGACAGCACGTCCTCGCCGGTGGTCGGCGGCGGCAGCGCGATGGCGTCCTCGTCCGGGCTGGCGGGCAGCAGCGGGCGCTGGCGCTCGATGCCGGCCACCGCCCAGCGCGCCGCATGGCGATGGCCGGCCAGGGCCTGCAGCGCGCCGGCTTCGGCCAGCGCGCGGCGGGCCCTGTCGTCCAGCCCGGCGCGCAGCGACAGGTCGCGCACATCGGCGAAGGGCCGCTGCGCGCGCGCGGCGACGATGGCCTGCGCCATTACCTCGGACAGGCCGGCCACCTGGCGCAGGCCCAGCCGGATCGCGGCCTGCCCGCCATCGTCCACGCCGCGCCGGGCATGGCCGCCTTCGAGCGTGCAGTCCCAGTCGCTGCAGGTCACGTCCACCGGCCGGACCTCGACGCCCGCGCGCGCGTCGCTGCCGCGGCGCGCGTCCTGCACGATCTGGCTCGGCGAATAGAACCCCATCGGCTGCGCGTTGAGCAGCGCGCACGCGAACGCCGCTGGCTCGTGCCGCTTCAGCCAGCAGCTGACGTAGACCAGCTTGGCGAACGACGCGGCGTGGCTCTGCGGAAACCCGTAGGAACCGAAGCCCTTGATCTGCTCGAAGATCTGGTCGATGAACCCGGCGGCATAGCCCTTGTCCTGCATCAGTTCGCGGATGCGCGCGCGATGCGGCGCCATGTCGCCGCCCTGCCGCCAGGCCGCCATCGAGCGGCGCAGGTTGTCGGCCTCGTGCGGCTGGTAGCCGGCGTGGATCACCAGTTCCATGACCTGCTCCTGGAACAGGGGGATGCCCAGCGTCGGGCCGAGGATCGCCTCGATGCCGGCCGAGGGATAGGTCACCGGTTCCTGGCCCTGCCTGCGGCGCAGGTAGGGATGCACCATGTCGCCCTGGATCGGGCCGGGCCGGACGATCGCCACCTCGATCACGAGATCGTAGAAGTTCCTGGGCTTGAGCCGCGGCAGCATGCTCATCTGCGCACGCGATTCGATCTGGAACACGCCCACCGTGTCGGCGGCCTGGATCATCGCGTAGGTCGGCTCGTCGTCCGGGGGCACGGTGGCCATGTCGAACCGGTAGCCCCGGTGGCGTTCGATCAGGTCGATGGCCTTGCGGATGCAGGTCAGCATGCCCAGCGCCAGGCAGTCGACCTTCAGCAGCTTCATCGTCTCCAGGTCGTCCTTGTCCCACTGGATGATGGTGCGATCGGCCATCGCCGCGTTCTCCACCGGCACCACCGTGCTCAAGGGCCCATCGCTGATGACGAAACCGCCGACATGCTGCGACAGGTGCCGCGGGTGCCCGCGCAGCTGCGCGGTCACCGCCAGCACGCGCGCGATCAGGGGATTGTCCGGATCGAAGCCGGCCTCGCGCAGGCGCTGTTCCATCGGCGTCTCGCCATTGCCCCAGCCGTAGCACCCGGCCAGCAGCGTCACCTGGTCGGCCGGCAGGCCGAAGGCCCGGGCCACGTCGCGCACCGCGCTCTTGCCGCGATAGCGGATGACGGTGGCGGCCAGGGCCGCGCGTTCGCGGCCGTACTTGCGGTACACGTACTGCATCACTTCCTCGCGCCGCGCGTGCTCGAAGTCGACGTCGATGTCCGGCGGCTCGTTGCGTTCCTTCGACAGGAAGCGCGCCATCAGCAGCCGGCTCTCGGCCGGATCGACCACGGTGATGCCCAGCGCGAAGCACACCGCCGAATTGGCCGACGAGCCGCGGCCCTGGCACAGGATGCCCTGCGACCTGGCGAAGCGGACGATGTCCTCGACGGTCAGGAAGAATGCCTCGTACCGGAGGTCGGCGATCAGCGCCAGTTCCTCGTCGATCCGCGCGACCACCGCCTGCGGCGCGCCCTGCGGCCAGCGTTGCCGCATGCCGGTTTCGGTCAGCGCGCGCAGCCAGCTGGCGGGCGTGTGGCCGGCCGGCACGAGTTCGGCGGGATAGTCGTAGCGCACGTCGTCGAGGCGGAAGGTGCAGCGGCGCGCCAGCCGCACGGCGGCCTCGAGCAGCGCGGGTGGATGGATGTTGCCCAGTGCGCGCCGCGTGCGCAGGTGGCGTTCGCCGTTGCGGAACAGGTGCTCGCCGCAGTCGGCCAGCGGCAGGCCGTGGCGGATCGCGGTCATCGTGTCCTGCAGCACCCGCCGGCGGCGCACGTCCATGTGCACGTCGCCGGTCGCCAGCGGCACCAGGCCCAGGTCGTCGGCGACGGCGCGCAGCGCCTGCAGGCGGGCCGCGTCGTCGCATTCGCGATGCAGCTCGACCGCGAGGTAGGCGCGTGCGCCGAGCAGGTCGCGCAGCCAGCGTCCTTCGCGCGGATCGGGCGCGGATCCGGGCAGCCACAGCGCGAACACGCCCGGACCTGCCGCGCCCGGATCTGTCTGGCCCAGCACCTGCTCGACGTCGTGCCGCTCCAGCCGGTAGCGGCCCTTGTGCGCCGCCAGCCGTGCGATGGTGATCAGCCGGCACAGCCGGGTGTAGCCGGCCTGGTTCTCGACCAGCAGCACGCACTTCAATCCGCAGGTCAACGTGAATTCGCTGCCGACGATCAGGCGCACGCCGGTCGCGCGCGAGGCTTCCAGTGCGCGCACGATGCCTGCCAGCGAGCATTCGTCGGTGATCGCCAGCGCCTCGTAGCCGCAATCGCGCGCGCGGGCGAACAGGTCCTCGGCGCTGGCCGCGCCGCGCAGGAACGAGAAGTCCGACAGGCAGTGCAGTTCCGCATAGGGCGGCAGCGCGTCGGCGACGGGCGCATCGTCGTTGGCCGCGCGCCGCCCCATGCGCTGCGCGACTTCCCATGCGCGTGGCGGGCGCCCGCCGGGCGTGTCGCGGTCCACGCCGGGCACCACATCGTCCCGGCTCATGCGAACCAGCCGTGCAGCATCCAGCCGTCGCGTTCGCCGGGGCGTGCGAATGCCCAGGCCCGCTGTCCCCTCGAGGTTTCCAGCACGTAGTAGTCGCGGCGTGCGTCCTCGCCGTCCCACCAGCCGCTCTCCAGCCGCTCGGGGCCCGAGACGATGCGCAGCCGCGCATCGCGCAGCGGGACCGCTTGCGGCAGCAGCCACAGCGGCCGCGGCGGGCGCACCGGCGCCGCCCCGATGCCTGCGCCATCGCCGGGCACCCGCCGCCAGGCCCGCTCGGGACGCGGATCGCCTGCCGGCGCGACGCGGTACACCGCCTCGTCGCCGAGCCGCGCGCGCAGGCGCTCGCGCAGCTGCGGCCACGGCAAAGCCTGCTGCGCGCGCACGTCGAACAGGTCGCGCGTGGCGGGCACGAACGCCGGGAGCTCGCGCGCCAGCAGGCGCAGCGCCACCACCGGCCCGGGGATCTGCGCGCGTTCCAGCCGGCTGCGGGTGAGTTCGAACAGCATCGCCGGCGCGCGTTCCGCGGCCAGCAGGCCGACCTCGACATCGGTGTGCGCACCGTCGTGTTCGAGCCGCAGCACGAAGCGCTGCACGCCGCCGTCGCGGATCGACAGGTAGGTGCACAGGTCGACGATCAGCCGCCGCAGCGGGAACAGCAGGGCGGTGTGGCTTTCCACTTCATGGCCCAGTTCCACCCGGGCATCGAAATGATCCGGTGGCGTGTAATACGCCAGGGCATCGTCGGCCGTGCCGTAGAGGCGGTCCAGGTGCGCCAGCGGGTCGCCGCCGAACCGCCTGCGCACGCTGTCGCGCGGCAGCGCCCGCAGGCTGCGCAGGTCGCGGATGCCCATGCGGTGCAGACGCTCGCCGGTGTCGCCGGGCAGCAGCGCGCGGCGCACCGGCACCCGGTCGAGCAGGGGCCGCAGCGCATCGGCATGCGACACCGCCAGGCCGTCGCGCAGGCCGGCCAGCACGCACGCGGCGCGCGGCGTGGGCGCCATCGCGATGCGATGCGCGAACCCCAGGGCGGTGAGCTCATTGCGCAGCCGCGCCTCGAGGTGCGGCCAGGGGCCCAGCAGGCCGAAGCTGGCGCGCACCTCCAGCACGATGCAGCCGGGCCACTGCGCACTGACCAGCGAGCTGTGGCGATATGCCCATGCCGCCAGGAACCGGTGGCAGCGGGCTTCGGCCTGCGGTTCGTGTTCGACCGTCGCGAATTCCGGCAGCAGCGCGCGTGCGGCGGTCAGGCGCATGCCGGCCGCGAGGCCGGCGCGCGCGGCACCGGCATTGACCGCGTGCAGCGTGCGCAGCTGCGCCGGGCCGGCGACCAGCGCCAGCGGCGCTCCGGGATCGGGCAGGCGCCGCAGGACGGCATCGAGCGCCAGCTGCGGCAGCAGCACACAGGCCCACAGCATGCGCGTGCCTCAACCCGCGCCCGGCGCGAACGGCCGGGCCGGCGCATGGCCGCCGCGGCATTTGCGCACGTGCCAGCCCGGCACCGGGTCCGTCGCGTCCGCGTACTCGATCCGCAGGGGCGCAGGCGAGGGATTGCGCGCATGCCTGCGATCGCGCAGGGCGAAGCCCAGGCACTCGCCGCTGTCGGCGGCGACCTGCAGCCGGCGCAGCGCGGGCGCATCCGCGGTCGCCGGCCAGCCGACCACCGCTGCGCAGGCGCCGCTGCGCAGGCACTGTTCGAAGGCCCACAAGGCATCGCGCGGCGCGGCATCGATGACTGCCAGCTGCGCCAGGTCCACGCCCGCCGCCTGCCACGCCGGCGCATAGGGCACGTACGGCGGTGCGATCAGTGTGACCGTGCCGCCGGTCCGGGTCAGGCGCGCCAGCGTCGGCAGCAGCAGCGCCAGTTCGCCCACGCCATCGGCCGGCAGCAGCAGTTCGACCAGCGACCGGCGCGGCCAGCCGCCTTGCGGCAGCAGGGCGTCGAGCGGGCCGTGCCCGGTGGGTTCGCCCTCGCCGGCGCTGGCCGCGCTGCGCCCGGCATGCCACAGCGTCCGCGCGGCCAGCAGGCTGTCGATGGCGGCGACGGCGCTCATGTCAGCCCCGCCGGACCAGGCCGCAGTAGACGCCTTCGATGGCGAAGTCCTGCCCCGCCTGCACCTCGATGGGCGCATGTGCGGGGTTGCGTGGCAGCAGGCGGATGCGCTGGCGCCCCCGCTGCAGGCGCTTGATCGTCAGCGCACCGTCGATGCGCGCCACCACGGTCTGGCCGTCGCGCGCATCGCCGGTGCGGTGCACCCCCACCAGGTCGCCGTCCAGGATGCCGTCGTCGATCATCGAATCGCCGTGGACCCGGAGCAGGTAGTCGGGCGCGGGCGAGAACAGCCGGCGGTCGAGCCACAGCTGCTGGTCCAGGCCGATGTCCGCGCCGATCGGCTGGCCGGCGGCCACCCGCCCCAGCACCGGCAGCGGCAGCAGGTCGGCGCCGCCACCGGGCAGGCGCAGGCCCCGCTTGCGGCCCGGGGCCAGTTCCAGCAGGCCTTCTGCGACAAGGGCCTGGACATGCTTGTGCGCGGCATTGCGCGAGGCGAAGCCGAAGGCCGCGGCGATCTCGGCCAGGCTGGGCGCGCGCCCGGCCGCCAGTTCCCGGCGGAGGAAGGCCAGCACGGCGGCGCGTTGGGGCGGGAGGCTGTCGATGGGTGGCATGGTGGACATTTGTACACCTTCCGGTCGCGCAGGGCGAGACTGCGCGGCGGGTCGGGTTTCGCTGCCGATCGGTATATCGGGGCTTGCCCGTCCATCTTCCGGGGCTTATCGTCGGGAGGACATGCTTTCGTGGAGCGATCCGGGATGAACGCCAGACGTATTCTCGCCGCCTTGCTTGCCGTCGCCCTGGTCGCACCGTTGGTCGCGCAGGCGCAGACCGCGCGCGCGATGCGCAACCAGGTTGAGGCCAGCATGCTCGTCACCGGCACCGTCGACATCGACCGCGAGGGCCGGGTGACCGCGCAGACGCTGGACCAGCCGGACAAGCTGCCGCCGTATGTCGTGAGTCTGGTCGAGCGCGCGGTGCCGCAGATGCGCTTCGAGCCGGTGCTGGTCAACGGCGCGCCGGTGCTGGCGCGGGCGAAGATGAACCTGCGCCTGGTCGCAGTGCCGGCCGGCGACGGCGACATGACCCTCGCCATCCAGAGTGCGCATTTCGGCGAGGCGGACTCCGACGCCGATCGTTCCAACGTACGCAAATCCAACCTGCGTCCACCGCGCTATCCGATGAATGTCGCCCAGATCGGCGGCAAGGGCACGGTGTACCTGCTGGTCAAGGTGGCGCGCGACGGCAGCGTCGACGACGTCATCGCCGAGCAGGTCAATCTGACCGCACTGGGGTCGGCCCGGCAGATGGAGTCGATCCGCAATGCCCTGGCCAAGGTCTCCATCGATACCGCGCGCAAGCACTGGAGCTTCACCCCGCCGAGCGAGGGCGAGGGCGCGCCGAAGGACTACTGGGTGGTGCGGGTACCGGTCGAGTTCACGTTGGGCGGCGACAGCGCGCCGGGCTACGGCGAATGGGCCGGCTATCTGCCCGGCCCGAAATCGCGGCCGGACTGGGCCGAGCCCGACCCGCCGGGCTTCAGTCCCGATGCGCTCGCTGCCGGCGGCGTGCATCCGGCGCAGTCGCGCTTCCGTCTGCTGACGCCGCTGGGCGGCTGACCCCGCCCAGGCGGTTCGACGCGGTGGCGGGTCAGACCCGCGCCGTACGGTCCGACCGGCTGTTCCGGCTTTGGTGCGCCCACACCCCATCGCCTGCGGGGACATTCTTCCGATCGGGCGAAGACGCTTGTTTCTGATGCCGGCTGACGATGCCTCTGCCGGTCCGCGCCGTCGCCTGGCGGCCGAGCCACCGCGTCGTGTCCAGCCGCTTTCCGCCGGTGGGCGTGTTCGACGCGATTGCCGATCCGCAGGACATGGACGCGCTGTTCACTCGAAGGCATGACCAACCCGCGCCTGCGCCAGCAACTGGGCGAGATCAGCCTCGTGCCCCCGGCGCGCCTGATATCCGGTCCCGGCACGACCCCGGTCATGGCCGCCTTCACCCATCCCAACCGCGACGGCTCGCGCTTCGCCGACGGCCGCTACGGCGCCTACTACGCGGCGCGGGCGCGCGATACCGCGATCGCCGAGACCGTGTACCACCGCACCCGGTTCCTCGCGTACACGCGCGAACCCGCCTGCGTGCTGGAACTGCGCTGCTACCTGGCGGATATCGCCGGCGACTTCCACGACATCCGCGGCGGCTGGCCCGACCTGCACGATCCGGGCAGCTACGCCGCCAGCCAGCGCGCGGCCGCCGCACTGCGCGAGGCGGGCAGCGACGGCATCGTCTACGACAGCGTCAGGCGACCCGGCGGCCAGTGCATCGCGGTCTTCCATCCCGACCTTTCGCGCCGGCCCGCCAGGGGCCGCACCTGCACTACCACTGGGACGGCAGCGCGATCGCCCGGGTGACGGTCGCCGCGGAGGTCATCGACGTCGGCGCATGGCCGGCGGCCGCCCGGGACCCCGATAAAGGTGCCTGGAAGCCGCCATGAGCGCGATGGGATGTCAGCGGGCAATCCGCGTGTAGGTCGGCCCCACGCGGCCGACGTGCGCGGCTCGCCGACGTGGCCGGCCGGAAGATCCCGGTGCCGGGGGCGTTGCCCCGACCGACGGCTTCCGGCTGCTGATGCCGCCCGGCAGATGTGCCGCTGACGGCCCACGAAAAAGCCCCGCAATGCGGGGCCTTCTCGTTTCGTCGACCGCGTCGGCTCAGCGCTTCATCGACGAGAAGAACTCGTCGTTGGACTTCGTGGTCTTCATCTTGTCGAGCAGGAATTCCATCGCGGCGATCTCGTCCATCGGGTGCAGGAGCTTGCGCAGGATCCAGATGCGCTGCAGCAGGTCCGGCTCGATGAGGTAGTCCTCGCGACGCGTGCCCGACTGGTTGACGTTGATCGCCGGGTAGACGCGCTTCTCGGTGATGCGACGGTCGAGGTGCACTTCCGAGTTGCCGGTACCCTTGAACTCTTCGTAGATCACCTTGTCCATCGCGCTGCCGGTGTCGACCAGTGCGGTGGCGATGATGGTCAGCGAGCCGCCTTCCTCGACGTTGCGCGCGGCGCCGAAGAAACGCTTCGGGCGATGCATCGCGTTGGCGTCGACGCCGCCGGTCAGCACCTTGCCCGAGCTCGGCACGACGTTGTTGTAGGCGCGGGCGAGGCGGGTGATCGAGTCGAGCAGGATGACGACGTCCTTCTTGTGCTCGACCAGGCGCTTGGCGCGCTCGATCACCATCTCGGCGACCTGCACGTGGCGCGCGGCCGGCTCGTCGAACGTCGAGGAGATGACCTCGCCGCGCACGGTGCGCTGCATTTCGGTCACTTCTTCCGGACGCTCGTCGATCAGCAGCACGATCATGTGCACGTCGGGGTGGTTGTAGGTGATGGCGCTGGCGATCTGCTGCATCATCATCGTCTTGCCGGCCTTGGGCGGCGAGACGATCAGCGCACGCTGGCCCTTGCCCTGAGGGGCCATCAGGTCGAGGATGCGGCCGGCGATGTCCTCGCTGGACCCGTCGCCGCGCTCGAGCTTGAAGCGCTTGCGCGGGAACAGCGGGGTCAGGTTCTCGAACAGCACCTTGCCCTTGCTGGCTTCCGGCGGCTCGCCGTTGATCGTGTCGACGACCGACAGTGCGAAGTAGCGCTCGCCGTCCTTCGGCCAGCGGATGCGACCGAGCAGGTGGTCGCCGGTGCGCAGGTTGAAGCGGCGGATCTGGCTGGGCGAGATGTAGACATCGTCCGGGCCGGCGAGATAGCTCGCCTCGGCCGCGCGCAGGAAACCGTAGCCGTCGGGCAGGATCTCGAGCACGCCGTCGGCGACGACGCCTTCGCCGTGGCGGGTCAGAACTTTCAGCAGGCCGAAGATCACGTCCTGCTTGCGGGCGCGGGCGACGCCCTCGATCGCGAGCTGGTCGGCGATGTCGAGCAGCTTGTGCGCCGGCATGCGCTTGAGGTCGCTCAGCGTGTACTGCGGGAAGCCCTCGGGAATGTTCGGGGGCGGCAGGCGCTGGACGTGGTCGTTGCCGCCGTCCTGCGGCAGGCCGTCGTCGCGGCCACCGCCACGCGGACGGTCGCGGCGGTTCTTGAACCGGTCGCGGCGGTTGTTGCCGCCCTGGTCGTTGTTGTTGCCGCGGTTCTGGTTGTGCTGGCCGCCGCCGTGCTGGCGCGGCTCGCCGCCCTGCTGGGCGTGGTGCTGCTGGCCGGTGTGCTGCGGGCCGGTGCCCGCGTTGCCGCGCTGGACATCGCCCTGGCCGGATTCGCCGGACGCCTTTGGCGATTCGGGCTGCGGTGCGGGTGCCTGCGGCGGCGGTGCGCTGGCGGGCGGTGCCTTGGGTGCGGGCGTGTCCTGGGTCGCCAACGGCAACTGGGACTGGGTCTCGGAAGATGCGGAGTCGGTGGCCTTCTTGGCCACGCGCGGCTTGCGCACGCGCTTCACGGCGGTGTCGCCCTCGGGCGTGCCGGGATCGGATGTGTGGTCGGACAAGCGGAAAATCCTCGCTCGGTTGCGAGCGCCCGGGACGGGCGGCGGCAGGAAAACGGACAGTCGGGAGTGACGCCAGATGGGTGCGGCGCGCGGTACACACGCCGGAGCAGGGCAAACCTAGCACTGCGTCCGACCGGCGGCAAGCGGTCGCCGCGCGGTCGGTTCAGACGGCAGGGCGTCTCTGGACGTCCTGCCGCCGGGTCGGAACGGGCCTCAGAGGGCCTTGTCGATCAGTTGGGCCAGCTGCGGCTTGCCCACGGCGCCGATCTGGGTGCCCTGCACCTGGCCGTCCTTGAACA
This sequence comes from Proluteimonas flavola, assembly GCF_021191705.1. Lineage (GTDB taxonomy): Bacteria > Pseudomonadota > Gammaproteobacteria > Xanthomonadales > Xanthomonadaceae > Luteimonas > Luteimonas flavola. Next base: position 50,324 of record NZ_JAIWPU010000014.1, on the reverse strand, counting down.
GCAGCAGCATCGGGATCGAGCGCACGTGGTACTTCAGCGCGGTGGCCTGGTTCTGGTCGACGTCGATCTTCACGATCTTGGCGCGGCCGGCGTAATCGCCCGCCAGTTCGTCGAGCGCCGGGGCGATCATCTTGCAGGGGCCGCACCAGGGAGCCCAGAAGTCGACCAGCACCGGCACGTCGGACTGCAGCACGGTGGCATCGAAATCGGAATCGCTGGCATGGATGACGGCGTCGGTCACAAGGGGCTCCGGGTGGCTGGGGCGCGCTTCGAAGCAGCGGCGCCGGGATGGATGTAAAATGGGGGACCGCCGACCGGAATCAAGGTGGCGCTCCTGCGGGACGACCCACGCGTCCTGCGCCCAGGCAGTCTGCCGTCGCGACTGCCTCCCACGCAAGCACGCGGCGCCCTCCAAGTCGGCGACGCCCGGACACCTTCCTACGCATGAGCGACAAGCCTCTTACCGACATCACCTTCTCATCCTTCGGCCTGCATCCGGCATTGCTCGCCGGGCTCGAGGACGCCGGCTTCACCCGCTGCACGCCGATCCAGGCGCTGACGCTGCCGCTGGCCCTCAACGGCCGCGACGTCGCCGGCCAGGCCCAGACCGGCACCGGCAAGACCCTGGCCTTCCTGGTCGCGGTGATCAACCGGCTGCTGTCGAAGCCGGCGCTGGCCGACCGCAAGCCGGAAGACCCGCGCGCGCTGATCCTCGCGCCGACCCGCGAACTCGCCATCCAGATCCACAAGGACGCGGTGAAGTTCGGCAGCCAGCTCGGGCTGAAGTTCGCCCTGGTCTACGGCGGCGTCGACTACGACAAGCAGCGCCAGATCCTCACCGAGGGCGCCGACGTCATCATCGCGACCCCCGGTCGCCTGATCGACTACGTCAAGCAGCACAAGGTCGTCAGCCTGCACGCCTGCGAGATGTGCGTGCTCGACGAAGCCGACCGCATGTTCGACCTCGGCTTCATCAAGGACATCCGCTTCCTGCTGCGGCGCATGCCGATCCGCACCGAGCGCCAGACGCTGCTGTTCTCGGCGACGCTGAGCCATCGCGTGCTGGAGCTCGCCTACGAGCACATGAACGAGCCGGAGAAGCTGGTCGTCGAAAGCGAGTTCATCACCAACGCCAAGGTCCGGCAGGTGATGTATTTCCCCGCCGACGACGAGAAGCTGCAGCTGCTGCTGGGCCTGCTGTCGCGCAGTGAAGGCGCGCGCACGATGGTCTTCGTCAACACCAAGGCCTTCATCGAGCGGGTGGCGCGTGCGCTGGAGAAGGCCGGCTATCGCGTCGGCGTGCTGTCGGGCGACGTGCCGCAGAAGAAGCGCGAGAGCCTGTTGAAGAAGTTCCAGGCCGGCCAGCTGGAACTGCTGGTGGCGACCGACGTGGCCGCGCGCGGCCTGCACATCGACGGCGTCAGCCATGTCTACAACTACGATCTGCCGTTCGATGCCGAGGACTACGTCCACCGCATCGGCCGCACCGCGCGTCTCGGCGCCGAGGGTGACGCGATCAGCTTCGCCTGCGAGCGCTATGCGCAGAGCCTGCCGGAGATCGAGGCCTACATCGAGCAGAAGATCCCGGTGGAGCCGGTCACGTCCGAGCTGCTGACCGCGCTGCCGCGCGCGCCGCGCGAAGGCGTCGAGCTCGACGCCGAGGACGGCGAGAGCATCAGCGAGATCTTCAAGGAAGTGCGCGAAGCGCGCGCCGTCGAAGACGCCAAGCGTGGCGGTGGTCGCGGTGCGGGCGCCGGTGCCGGCGGTCGTGGTGCGCCCGGTGCGCGCGGTCCGCGTTCGGCGGGCAGTGGCGAAGGTCGTGGCGAGCGCGGACCGCGCAAACCGCGTCCGCCGCGTGTCGAGGGCGAAGAAGCCGCTGCTGCGCCGGCCGTTGCCGTGCCGCAGCCGGTGATCGATGCCGCCGGCACGGTCGCACAGGCGATGCCCGACGAATCGCGTCCGCCGCGCAAGCGTCGTCGTCGTCGCGCCGGCAAGAAGATCGAAGGTGCCGAGGGCGCATCGCCGCAGACCGGCGAGACGCCGGCAACCGACGCATCGAAGAAACCGCAGGGCAACGGTGGCAAGGGTCCGCGCGAAGTGCGTCCGACCCAGCGTCCGGCGCCGGCGTCGAAGTCCGACAAGGCGCCGTCGCTGCTGAGCCGCATCGGTCGCGGCCTGCGTCGCCTAGTGTCGGGTGGCGATACGCGCTGATCGCACGCTTCGGTGTGCATGGGTGCGCGAGGCTGTCGCGTGCGCCCTCTCCCGCTTGCGGGGGAGGGTTGGGTGGGGGCGGCCCTGAAGCGCCTCGGACATCCGACGCTGCGAACACAAAGCCAGGCGCTGTGAGCCCTTCCGATCCCAAGCGTTGACGCCCCTGACCCTTCGCCCCCATCCCGACCTTCCACCCGTGAAGGGCGCAATGCCCCGCGTGCGGGGGAAGGCGCACTTCCTCATGACGTCCGTCATCCACATTCCCTGCGATACTGCCGCGCATGAGCGTTCTGCGATTCGACAACGTCAGCAAGCAGTATCCGGGCGGCCATGTGGCGCTGTCGGAAGTGAGTTTCGATGTGGCGGCCGGCGAGATGCTGTTCGTCACCGGCCACTCCGGCGCGGGCAAGAGCACGCTGCTGAAACTGATCCATCTGGCCGAGCGGCCGAGCCGCGGCGCGGTGGTGTTCGGCGAGCGCAATCTGCTCAAGGTGCGCGGTCGCAAGGTCGCGCTGCACCGCCGCGACATCGGGGTCGTGTTCCAGGATCATCGGCTACTGCACGACCGCACCGTGTTCGACAACATCGCGCTGCCGCTGATCCTGCGCGGCATGCGCCGGCCCGAGATCGGCAAGCGCGTGCGCAGCGTCCTGGAACGGCTGGCGCTGGGCGCGCGCGAACGTGCGTTGCCCACACAACTCTCGGCCGGCGAGCAGCAGCGCATCGGCATCGCGCGCGCGATCGTCGGCGAGCCGATGCTGCTGGTCGCCGACGAACCCACCGGCAACCTGGATCCCACACTGTCGGCCGAAATCATGGCGCTGTTCGCCGAGCTGCCCGAGCGCGGCACCAGCGTGCTGATCGCCAGCCACGACCTCGGACTGGTCAAGCGCATGAAGAAGCGCACGCTGGTGCTCGACCACGGCACGCTGGCCGACGACATTTCGCCGGAGGACCTCGCCGATGCCTGAGGCGCCCCGCAACCAGCCCGCGCGCAGCGGTGGCTCGCCGGTCGGCACCTGGGTCGACCATCATGTCTACAGCGTGCTCGCCAGCCTCGGCCGGCTGTTCAAGAAGCCGTGGTCGGCCGCGTTGACCATCGGCGTCATGGCGGTTGCGCTCGCGCTGCCGCTCGGCCTGTGGCTGGTGCTCGACAACGTCGGCCGTCTCGGCGGCAGCATCGACGCCTCGCGCGAGATCAGCGTGTTCCTCAAGCAGGACGTCGACGGCCCGCGCGCCGAGGCCCTGGCCGGCGAACTGCGCGGCCGTGGCGATGTCGGCAGCGTCGTGCACCGCTCGCCGGACGAAGGCCTGGCCGAGCTGCGCGAGCGCGGGGAGTTCGGCGATGCGATCGACGTGCTCGGCGAGAATCCGCTGCCGCACGTGCTGATCGTGACCCCCGGCGGCGACGAGATGCTGCTGGCGCAATCGCTGCGCACGCTGCCGGAATCGGAACTCGTCCAGCACGACGCGCAGTGGCGCGAACGTCTCGACGGCTGGCTGCGCTTCGGTGGCCGCGTGGTCTGGGTGCTGGCGGCGCTGCTGGGCATCGGCGCGCTGCTGGTGGTCGGCAACACGGTGCGGCTCGACATCCAGTCGCGCCGCGACGAGCTCGGCGTGCTGCAGCTGCTGGGCGCGACCGACGGCTTCATCCGCCGGCCGTTCCTGTATCTCGGCGCCTGGTACGGACTGGCCGCCGGCGCAGCCGCGCTCGGTCTGCTCGCATTGGCCGGTCTCGCGCTGCAACCGCCGCTGGCGGAGCTTGCAGCGAGCTACGGCGCGGCGTTCGCGCTGCGCGGGTTCGGCCCCATCGGCGTCGTGGCGGTGCTGGCCGGCGCGACCGCGCTGGGCTGGTGCGGCGGCGGCATCGTCACTGGACACTTCCTGCGCCAGACCCGGCCCACCGACACCTGATCCATGCACGACCTGCGTCATTTGGCCGGGGATGCGCCCCGGGTGATGGTCGTCGACGGGTCCAGGCTCGTGCGCCGGCTGATCGGCGACGTGCTGCGGCAGGCGCTCGCCGATGTCGAGGTGGTCGAATGCACGGGGCTGGCCGACGCAGTGGTCGCGCTCGACGCGGCGCCGGTCGATCTGGTCAGCACCGCGCTGTCGCTGCCCGACGGTGACGGCCTGCAGCTCGCACGCCGCGTGCGCGAGGCCACCGCCCAGCGCTATGTGCCGGTGATCGTGGTGTCCGGCGATGCGCAGTCGCATCTCGAGGCGCGCCGCTTCACCGAAGACGTCACCGACCATTTCGACAAGGCGCTCGGGCATCGCGCGCTGGCGGAGTTCATCCGCGGCTACGTGCAGCCGGCACCGATGCCCGATGCGCACGTGCTCTATGTCGAGGACAGCCGCACGGTCGCGCTGGCGACGCGGCGCATGCTCGAAGCGCAGCAGATGCGCGTGACCCATGTACTCAGCGCGGAAGACGCGCTGGCCTATCTCGATGCGTATCGCGACGGGCCGGCCGCGCCGGGCGCCGACCTGCTGCTGACCGACGTGTACCTCAAGGGCGAACTCAGCGGCCACGACCTGCTGCGCGCGGTGCGCCGCGATTTCGGTTACGGCAAGCGGCGCCTGCCGGTGCTGGTGATGACCGGCGACGGCAACCACGACAACCAGGTTGCGCTGCTGCGCGCGGGTGCCAACGATCTCGTCGTCAAACCCGCCGAGGAACGCGTGCTGGCGACCAAGGCGTTGTTCCAGTTGCGCCTGTCCGCGATGCAGTAGCAAATCCACCTGTGGGAGCGGGGGGGGGGGGGGGGGGGGGGGGGTGGGGGGGGCCCCCCACACCCCCCCCCCCCCCCCCCCCCCCCGCTCCCACAGCATCACTCACCGCTGTGCCGGTACGCTGGCAGGCGTGTCCATCCACGGTTCCCCCATGTCCGACATCCGCCTCGAACCTTCCTGGAAAGCCCACGTCGGCGACTGGCTGCGCCGCGACGACATGCAGGCGCTGTCCGCGTTCCTGCGCGAGCGCAAGGCGGCGGGCGCACGGATCTATCCGCCGGGGCGGGAGATCTTCGCGGCCTTCGATGCGACGCCGTTCGATGCGGTGAAGGTCGTGATCCTCGGCCAGGACCCGTATCACGGACCCGGGCAGGCGCATGGGCTGTGTTTTTCCGTGCGTCCTGGCCAGCGCGTGCCGCCGTCGCTGGACAACATGTACAAGGAGATCGAACGCGATCTCGGTCTCCCGCGGCCCGACCACGGCTGGCTGATGCCCTGGGCCGAGCGCGGCGTGCTGCTGCTCAACGCGGTGCTGACGGTGGAAGAAGGCAAGGCCGGCGCGCACCAGGGCAAGGGCTGGGAAGGCTTCACCGACCACGTCGTCGACGTGCTCAACCGCGAGCGCGAGGATCTGGTGTTCCTGCTGTGGGGCAGCTATGCGCAGGCCAAGGGCAAGGTCATCGACACCAACCGCCACTGCGTGCTGCGCACGACGCACCCGTCGCCGTTGTCGGCGCATCGCGGATTCCTCGGCAGCGGGCACTTCTCCAGGACCAACAACTTCCTGCGCAAGCGCGGGATTCCCCAGATCGACTGGTCGCTGCCGAAACGATCGGAGCTCGACGCATGATCCGCAGCGTCGAGGCCACGCGCTACGTCACGCCGCTGCGCGAAGGCGGTTCGCTGCCGGCGGTCGTCGAGGCCGACGACGACGGCATGTACGTCATGAAGTTCCGTGGCGCGGGGCAGGGCGCGAAGGCATTGGTCGCCGAGCTGATCGGCGGCGAGTTCGCGCGCCTGCTGGGCCTGCCGATGCCGGAGATCGTCTTCATCGATCTCGATCCGGACATGGCCGCCACCGAGCCCGATTCCGAGATCCAGCATCTGATCCGCGCCAGCGCGGGCTGCAATCTCGCGCTGGACTACCTGCCCGGTGCGATCAACTTCGATCCCGCGGTCGAGCCGCCCGATGCCGATCTCGCGTCGCGGATCGTCTGGTTCGATGCCTTCATCTGCAATGTCGACCGCACCGCGCGCAATACCAATCTGCTGGTCTGGCACCGCCGGCTGACGCTGATCGACCACGGCGCGTCGCTGTATTTCCACCACGACTGGGACAGCGCGGCGCGTATCGCGAGCGGTCCGTTCGCGCGAATCGCCGACCACGTGCTGCTGCCGTTCGCGAGCGCGCTCGACGCCGCCGATACCGCCCTGTCGGCGCGCATCACCGAGGACGGCATCCGCCGCATCGTGGCGCTGGTGCCCGACAGTTGGCTGGCCGGCGAGCCGCGGTTCGCCGATGTCGACGCGCACCGCGCGGCCTACGTGGAGTTCTTCTGCAGGCGCCTGGCGCACCGCTCGGCGTTCGTCGGGGAGGCGCAGCGTGCGCATGCAGCGGGTCTATGACTACGCGGTGATCCGGGCCGTGCCCCGGGTCGAACGCGAGGAGTTCATCAACGCAGGCGTGATCGTGTCCTGCCAGGGTGCGCGCACGCTCGCCGCGGCGGTCGCGCTGGACCCGGCACGGCTGCATGCCCTCGATCCGCATGCGGATATCGCCACGCTGCAGCGGCATCTCGATGCGATCGTGCGCATCTGCCGCGGCGATGCCCATGCCGGGCCGATCGCCGCGCTGCCAGCGCGTGCGCGCTTCCACTGGCTCACGGCGCGGCGCAGTTCGATGATCCAGGTCTCGCCGGTGCACACCGGGCGCACCGACGATCCCGACGGGCTGTGCACGCGTCTGATGGCACGCATGGTGCTGCCACCGGGCCCGGTGCGCGGCGCATAAAAAACCCGGCAGCGTGCGGGCTGCCGGGTCGGCTACGGGCGAGGGAGGGATCGCCCGGAGTTCGGTACACGGGGCCAAGGCCCCGCAGCGCGGATCAGCGCTTGGTGGTTTTCGCGGTCGCCTTGACGACCTTTTCCGCTTCGGCGCGGACATCGGCGGTGGCCGACTCGACCTGCGACTTGGCAAGGCCGGCGATGGCTTCGTGCGTCTTCACCGTGCGGCCCAGGGTTTCCTGGCCGGCGCTGACGAGACGCTCGACATTCTCGCGGGCCACCTGCGCGCCCTTCGGCCACAGGGCCTTGAGGCCGTCGATGTCACGCACGTCGATCGCTTCGTTGACGAAGGCGAACGTGGCGTTGGTGTTGTCGTTGAGGGTCGAGAGGTGAAGGCCGAACAGCGTCTCGGCATTCTCCAGCGACAGGCGGTTGATCTGTGCAGCAGCATCGGCGAACTGGCGCGACGCGGCGGCGAACTGCTCGTTGAACTGGTACGACATGGCGGTTACCTGCGTGTGCCGGCGGTCTGCCGGGTTTGTGCGGTGCAGCATAACCCAGCCATGCTGCATTGCAACAAAATGCCGACGAGCGGTCGCCATGCATTCATTTTCGTATATGGATCAGAGGCTTGGAGCCGCCCACAGCGCGAACACGCGCTGGCTCAGGGGCCGGTGTAGCGGCAGCCCGAGGTACAGGTTTCGCGGATCACGACCGCGCTCAGCGCCGGCAGCGTGGGCTTGAGGCGCTCCCAGATCCAGAGCGCCAGACGTTCGCTGGTCGGGTTCTCGAGTCCGGGGATGTCGTTGAGGTAGTGGTGGTCGAGCTGGGCATAGAGCGGGGCGAACGCGGCCTTCAGATCGCCGAAGTCCATGATCCAGCCGGTCTCCGGGCCGGGCTCGCCGGACACGTGCACCTCGACCTGGAACGAATGTCCATGCAGACGCGCGCACTTGTGGCCCGGTGGTACGTTCGGCAGCCGGTGCGCGGCCTCGAGGGTGAAAACCTTGAAGATGTCCATGCGCGCATTCTCGGGCGTGGCCGCCTGCGCGGCAATCGTCGCGGTATCGACATGTCCGCCTGCGACGATGGCCGTGGCCGATCAAGGCCGAGTACGTGATCGGCGACGTCGACAACGATTACCAGCAGACCATCGTCGGGCGCAGCAAGCGCGACGACGTCTGGCTGATGGCGCGCACGCCGTCGATTCCCGAGACCGACTACGCGGCGCACATGGAACGCATCCGCGCACTCGGCTACGACATCTCCAGGATCCGCCGTGTGCCGTAGTCGGCGGGCGATCCGGTGCGCGTACCGGACGCAATCCGCGTCGAATAGTCCGTTCCGGGTGCGGCGTTCCGGCACGCACGGGCGCCGCGCATAGAATACGCGTCATGCAACGACGCACGCGCTTCCGCTGGGCCTGGTGGCTGCTGGCCTACGCCAGTCTCGGCCTCGGCATCGTGGGCGTGTTCGTGCCGGGCCTGCCGACGACGGTATTCGTGCTGATCGCGGCCTGGGCCGCGGCCCGCGGGTCCGATCGGCTGCATCGCTGGCTGCTGGCGCATCCGCGCTTCGGCCCGTCGATCCGCGACTGGCAGGCGCATGGCGCGGTCAGCCGCCGCGCGAAATGGCTTGCGACCGGCACGATGGCCGTCTGCGCCGCGATCCTGCTCGCGCTGATGCTGTGGATTCCCGCGCATCGGTGGTGGATGACCGCATTGCCGATCGCGTGCATGGCGGCGGTGGCAAGCTGGCTGTGGCTGCGACCCGAGCCGCCGACGGTCTGATTCTGTGGGAGCGCGCTTGCGCGCAATGGGCTTTCCCTTGACCGCAAGCGCGCTCCCACGGGGTCTGCGCGCTTCTACGGCGTACCGGTCTCGGCCTTGTAGCGCTCGAGATAATCGCGATAGCGCGTGTCGTTGAGGTTGCCCGACAACCGGTATGGCGTGGTGTAGCCGAACTGGAAGTCGTACTGGCCGTCGCGTTCGACGACCAGCGTGCTCGTGGTCCAGTCCTGGCCCTTCTGCGCATGCATGATCCGGCCGATCTGCGCGAAGCCGGCCTTGGCTTCGGGCGAGAGGCGGAACGCGACCTTCTCCAGTGGACCATCGCCCTCGCGCGCGATCGCGAACGAGATGCTGCTGGTGCGCGGGGCGCCGCCGTCTTCGGACAGCGATTCGAAATCGACGACGAGGCGCAGCCAGTCGCGCGCGCCCCATTCGCCGTCGTTCACATCACGGACACTCGCCGCGACGGCACGCACGGTGTCGGCATAGGCGGCATTGAGATCATCCATGGCGTGGTCGCATCACTTGTTGGGGAAGGTCTGGTCGATCCAGTCGCCGCCATCCACGCGATATTCCGCAACGAAGGTGTCGGGACGGTTGCTGGTATTGCCCGGATTGTATTGGGGCGATACCCGCATATCCACCTCGTGCCCGTCGCCGGCGAGCCGCGCCAGTTCGTTCTCGAACCGCTTGTACTCGCCGTTGTTGAGATTCGGCAGGCCATCGCCGATCGGCTTGCCGTTGCCGGGCACGACGTTCAGACGGTTGGTTGGGCCCGCGAGACGGTCGGCGATGATGTGGAAGCCGACGTCGGTCGCGCGGCCCTCGTTGCCGATGTCGCGCTGCAGGCCTGCGTCGTTGCGGCCGACGGGTTCCAGATCCACGCGGCCTTCGGCGCGGATCACGCGCGCCTGGTCGTCGGTGGTCCAGCGGTAGTTGCCGAACTCGTAGACGGTGTCGGGACGCGCGGCATTGGCGGCGAGGTTGAAGTCGTCCATCGACTCGAACGCCAGCACCGGACGGCCGCCAACCGTGCGGCCGGTGTCCGCGTCGGCGAGGATGTCGCCCAGATCCGCCTCGTCCGCGCCACGTGCAGCCGTGGTGCGGCCGGCATCGCCGGCGCTGTCGGCTCGATCGGCGACACGCGCGGCGTCCGCGGCCGTATCCGCGGCATCGGCCACCTTCGCGCCCTTGGCCGCCTTGTCGGCGCCCTTGGTGCCGACCACGGCCAGCACCAGTTCGGCCGTGCCGCGGCCGATGGCTTCGCCGTAGCGGCCGGCCTGCCAGTCGGCCTTGATCGGATCGACCACCGCGTCGACCAGCAGCCCCGGATTGCGCGCGAGGGCGGAGACGACCTCGGCGGCGGCCTCCATGCGCTCGCCGCCGCGCGCGGCCGACGGCAGCCAGTCCGGCGTGTCGAGGCTGTCGCCGGTCGCGTGTTCGTACAACCCGGCCACGCCGTCGACGGCCAGGCCCGCGGGGCCCAGGTCGTAGCTGGCCTTCAGCGCATTGCCGCCGAGGGTGACCACGCCTTCGCCGGTCTCCCACAGCGCTTCGCCGGCGCCCTTGAAGACGCCGCCCGCCTGGGAGGCGGCGCTGCCCAGCCCATCGAGAATGCCCATCGTGCGGTCCTGTCGGCGCGGATGCCGGAAAGTCTGGGCGGGGCGGCAGGTCCGGACAATCTGGGGCTGACCCTTGGTGCGCTGTCATCGTGCCGTCATCTGAACAGCAACGCCGGTGATGTCGCCCGCGACGCGGCGGGCTACACTTCCGCGCATGCACACCCGCCTCCTACCGATCCTCGCCGCCACGCTGTTGTTGTCCGCCTGCGGCAACAAGGCCGACCTCCTGCAGCCGCGCCAGGTGCCGCCGGAAGACCGCGGCCGCTACATCTTCAAGTCGTCGATTCCGACCCAGGAACAGCTCGACGCCGAAGAGGACGCGGCGTGGGAAGACGACGCCGAGGAAGACAGCATCGACGACGGCACGACCGACGAGGCGACCGGCACGCCGCCCGCGCAGCCGGTGCCGTTGATCCGCGACGTGCCGCCGGCCACCACCGGAACGCCGTGAGCCTGCGCGACACCCGTTCGCCCCGCCGTCGTCCCTGATGTCCGGAACCGTCTCCCCGCTGCGCTTCACCAAGATGCATGGCGCCGGCAACGACTTCGTCGTGCTGGACCTGCGCGGCGACGTGCCGCCGCCCGATGCCGCGCTGTGCCGCGCGCTGGCCGATCGCCACACCGGCGTCGGCTGCGACCAGATCCTCACCGTCGAGACCCCGCGCGCTGCCGGCGTGCTCGCGCGCTACCGCATCTGGAACGCCGACGGTTCGGCGTCGCAGCAATGCGGAAACGGCGCGCGCTGCGTGGCCGCGTGGCTGGTGCGCGATGGCGCGGGCGCGGACGATTTTGTACTGGAAAGCCCGGCCGGCCTGCATGCGGTCACGCGCGAAGGTGCGGGCTACCGCATTGCGATGGGAGTGCCGGAGTTCGCGCCGGCGCGCATTCCGATGGCCGGTGTCGATGCAGCGCAGCCGCTGTACACGTTGCCGGTCGACGGCATCGGCACGCTCACGCTCGGCGCGGCGTCGATGGGCAATCCGCATGCGGTGATCGAGGTCGACGATGTCGACGCCGCGGACGTCGAGCGCATCGGTCGCGCGCTGCAGGCCTCGTCGTGGTTTCCCGAATCGGTCAACGTCGGTTTCGCCCAGGTCGTCACGGTTGATCGCATCCGCCTGCGCGTATTCGAGCGCGGCGTCGGCGAGACGCTGGCCTGCGGCAGCGGCGCCTGCGCGGCGGTCGCGGTGCTCGCGCGTCGTGGTCGCACCGGGCGCAGCGTCGCCGTATCGTTGCCCGGCGGCACCCTGCACATCGACTGGCCGGCCGACGACGTCACCTTGTCGATGGCCGGACCGGCCGCATTCGTTTTCGAAGGGGAATTGGGATGAGCGAGACGACCGAGAAACTCGGCGCACACGAAGTCGCCGCTTGGCTGCGTCGCCAGCCGCGTTTCCTGCAGCAGTTCCCGGATCTGGCGCTGACCTTGGTCGTACCGCGCGAGGACGGCCCGGCCGCATCGCTGGCGAGCTACCAGCTCGAAGTGCTGCGCGACAAGAACCGCGAACTGTCCAAGCGCCTGCGCGATCTCTTCGCGATCTCGCAGGAGAACGAGCGCCTCGCAGTGCGCACCCACCAGCTCACGCTGGCGCTGATGCGCCAGTCCGATCCGGCGTCCACCGTGCGCGCGCTCGCCGCGACGCTGGCCGAGGACTTCAACGGCGATCTCGTGCGCATCGTGCTGTTCGCGCCGGTGCCGGGGCTGGAGGAGGACTGGCTGCAGGTCGTCTCGCGCGACGATCGCCTGCTGCAGCCCTTCGCCGATTGCCTCAAGGACGAAGAGCCGCTGTGCGGCCGCCTGCATCCGGACAAGCAGTCGCTGCTGTACGGCCCGCGCGTCGACGAGGTGCATTCGAGCGCGCTGCTGCCGCTGGCCGGCATCGGCCTGGTCGCTGTCGGCAGCCGCGACGCCAACCGCTTCTATCCCGGCATGGGCACGCTGTTCCTGCGCATGATGGGCGAGGCGTTCGCGACCGCGATGCGACGGTTCGACACCGCCGCCTGAGCGCACGCGCCATGCACGCCGACGTCGACGCGTTCCTCGACCATCTGCAGATCGAACGGCGGATGTCGGTGCACACCCTCGACGCCTATCGCCGCGACCTGGGCGCACTGGTCGACTGGACGAATGCGCAGGCGCAGGCGCGCGGCGATCTGCGTGGCCTGGATGGCGAGGACATCCGCGCCTTCGTCGCCGCCGGCCATCGCGGCGGCCTGTCGCCCAAGAGCCTGCAGCGTCGGCTTTCGGCCTGCCGCAGCTTCTACCAGTGGCTGCTCAAGCACGGCCACATCGGCGCGAATCCCGCTGCCGGCGTGCGGGGCCCCAAGGTGCCGCGCAAGCTGCCGCAGGTGCTCGACGTCGACGAGGCCACGCAACTGGTCGAAGTGCCGGTCGACGCGCCGCTGGGCCTGCGCGATCGCGCGCTGCTGGAACTGTTCTATTCGTCGGGCCTGCGCCTGTCGGAACTGGTCGGCTTGCGTTGGCGCGATCTGGATCTCGCCGGCGGCCTGGTGACCGTGCTCGGCAAGGGCAGCCGCCAGCGCAGTGTGCCGGTCGGCAGCCATGCGCTGCATGCGTTGACCGAGTGGCGCACCGAGAGTGGCGGCACGTCCGCGACGCCGGTGTTTCCCGGCCGCGGCGGCGCGCCGATCTCCGCGCGCGCCGTGCAACTGCGCCTGCGCCTGCTCGCGCAGCGCCAGGGCCTGTTCAAGCGCGTGCACCCGCATCTGCTGCGGCATTCGTTCGCGAGCCACGTGCTCGAGTCGTCCGGCGATCTGCGCGGCGTGCAGGAACTGCTGGGCCACGCCGACATCGCGACGACGCAGATCTACACCCATCTCGATTTCCAGCATCTGGCCAAGGTCTACGACGCGGCGCATCCGCGTGCGAAGCGCAAGTCCTGATGCGCACCCGGAGCTGTCCATGAACCTGCGCATCGTCATTGGCTTGGCCGTATCGGTCACCCTGCAGATGCTGCTCGGCCTGCTGGCGGCGTCGCTGTTTCCGCCGATGCCCTTGGGCGTGGCGCCGGTGTCGACCGCGCTGCAGGCGGGCGGGATCGCATTGCTGGCCTCGAGCGGCGGTGCATTCGCCGCGCGGCAGCCGTTCATGCGCGCGGCGCTGGTGTTGTGGGCGGTGGGCTGGGTGTCGAGCGTGCTCGTCGTGCAGCGTCTCGGAGGCGGCCAGTTCACGGTGGCCGATGCGGCGGCTGCGAACGCGATGGCGATCGTCGTGTCCGGCATCGCGACGGTGCTCGGCGTCCGCGCAGGACGCCGGCTCGACCGACACGTGCGCGGGCCTGCGGCCGACGCGACGCCATGACGCAGCCGCGGATGCCTTGATCCGGGCGGTCCCGGCCCCATCCAGTGGATTCGATCCTTGGAGGCCGCATGGACCCCAGCCAGAATCCCAACGTGTTCCACGCCACGACGATCGTGTCGATCCGCAAGGGCGGCAAGGTGGTCGTCGCCGGCGACGGCCAGGTCACGCTCGGCCACACCATCATGAAAGGCAACGCGCGCAAGGTGCGGCGCCTGGGCGAGGGCAAGGTGCTCGCCGGATTCGCCGGCGCCGCCGCCGATGCGTTCACCCTGTTCGAACTGTTCGAAGGCAAGCTGCAGCAGCACGGCGGCCAGCTGGTGCGCGCCGCGGTCGAGCTGGTCAAGGACTGGCGCACCGATCGCCGCTACGGAAAGCTCGAGGCGCTGCTCGCGGTCGCCGACGCCGAGACCTCGCTGATCATCAGCGGCAATGGCGACATCATCGAACCCGACGACGGCATCATCGCGATCGGTTCGGGCGGCTCCTACGCATTGTCGGCCGCGCGCGCACTGCTCGCGCATACCGAACTCGATGCGCGCACCGTCGCCGTCGAGTCGCTCAACATCGCCGGCGACATCTGTATCTATACGAACCGCAACGTGGTGGTCGAAGAACTCTGAGGCGGGATTGGGGATTCGGGATAGGGGATTCGCAAATGCCGATCCCGTCCGCGGATCCCGAGTCGCGCGACCCTCCGCTCTTACGAATCCTCAAATCCCCTATGTCTAATTCCCGCTCTTCAATGACCCCGCGCGAGATCGTGCAGGAACTCGATCGCCACATCGTCGGCCAGAACGCGGCCAAGCGCGCGGTCGCGATCGCGCTGCGCAACCGCTGGCGCCGCGCGCAGCTCGACGACGATCTGCGCAACGAGGTCATGCCCAAGAACATCCTGATGATCGGCCCGACCGGCGTCGGCAAGACCGAGATCGCGCGCCGTCTGGCGACGCTCGCCAACGCGCCGTTCGTCAAGGTCGAGGCGACGCGCTTCACCGAGGTCGGCTACGTCGGCAAGGACGTCGAGCAGATCATCCGCGACCTCGCCGACACGGCGGTCAAGCTGTATCGCGAACAGGCCAAGGTGCGCGTGCGCACGCAGGCCGAGGACCGCGCCGAAGACCGCATCCTCGATGCGCTGCTGCCCAAACGCGAAGCCGCGCAGCCGGCCTTCGGCTTCGGCGCGCAGAGCGCGACCGTCGACATCGGCGCCGAGCCCTCGTCGAAGGAATCGGAGACGCGGCAGAAGTTGCGTCGCCAGCTGCGCGCCGGCGACCTCGACGATCGCGAGATCGAACTCGAACTCAGCGCGGGGCAGGGCATGGACATCATGACCCCGCCGGGCATGGAGGAAATGGGTCAGCAGCTGCGGCAGATGTTCGCCAATCTCGGCGGCGGCAAGACCCAGAAGCGCAAACTCACGATCCGCGCCGCGCGTCCGCAACTGGTCGAGGAAGAAGCCGGCAAGCTGGTCAACGAGGACGATGTGCGCGAGGCCGCGATCGAAGCCTGCGAGCAGCACGGCATCGTCTTCATCGACGAGATCGACAAGGTCGCCAAGCGCAGCGAGGGCGGTTCCAGCGGCGCCGACGTGAGCCGCGAAGGCGTGCAGCGCGATCTGCTGCCGCTGGTCGAAGGCAGCACGGTCAGCACCAAGTACGGCTCGGTGAAGACCGACCACATCCTCTTCATCGCCTCGGGCGCGTTCCACCTCGCCAAGCCCAGCGACCTGATTCCCGAGATGCAGGGCCGCTTCCCGATCCGCGTCGAACTGACCGCGCTGACCAAGGACGATTTCGTCCGCATCCTCACCGAGCCCAAGGCGGCGCTGACCACGCAGTATGTGCAGTTGCTCAAGACCGAAGGCGTCGGCCTGACCTTCGCGCCGGACGCGGTGGAGCGGCTTGCCGAGATCGCCGCACACGTCAACGAGCGCCAGGAGAACATCGGTGCGCGGCGCCTGCACACCGTGCTCGAACGCCTGCTCGATTCGCTGAGCTTCGAGGCGCCCGACAAGGGCGGCACGGTGCTCATCGATCGCGCGTATGTCGACCAGCAACTGGGCGATCTGGTGCAGGACCAGGACCTGAGCCGCTACATCCTCTGACGCATCCGCGTTCACCACGGTCGAACCCAGGGCCCGCATCATGGCGGGCCCTTCCGTTGGAAACGCCGCGATGTCGAACGCCGCGCGCAAGACAGTTGTTCTGGTGGGTCTGCTCGCATCGCTGGGTGCGTGTACGCAGCGCGATGCGGCATCGCGGGCGCCCACCGCCGAGCCCGCGTCGACATCGGACATCGATGCGGCGTCTTCCGTAGACGCGTCCGACCTGAAGGCATCACCTGCCGGCACGCCCGCCGCGCCGGTCTACCGCACATTCCGCGATGTCGTGGTGGCCTGCGACAACATCCGCCGCTGCGCCGCGATCGGCGTCAACGACAGTGGGTCGGGACTGGTGCTGTCGCTGACCCGCGATGCAGGCGCCGATGGCGCGCAGGCGCTGCTGTTGCGTGCACCGTGGTCCGACCTCGATGCGTCCGCGCTGCGACTGGACGCTGTCGCAGCGCCCGCGATTGCCGGATTGCCCTGGCAGCGCGACGCGGGCGAATCCGCCGCATTGCGCATCGAGGAGCCTGCGGCGATCGCGCGCTTCCTCGATCTGGCGCGCGATGGCACGCGTCTGGGCGTCGACCAGGACCGCAGCGTGTCGCTGTCGGGCTTCAACGCGGCGCTGCTCTACATCGACGCACACCAGCAGCGACTCGACACGCCGAGCGCGTGGACGCGACGCGGCGAGCGGGATGACGCGGGCGTGCCCGCGGCGCCGGACCTGCCGGTCCTCGCGCGCCCCGCCTCGACGCCGCCCGCGCTGTCGGAAGCCGATGCCACGCGTTTGACGCGCAGCGTGCGTGCCTCGCAATCTGCCGCGCTGCGTGCGCAGGCGTGCAACGCGTCGGGCGGCGAGTTCGATGTCGCGCGCCAGGACGCCGCATACCCGCTCGATGCCGATCACGCGCTGGTGTTCGTCACCTGCTACAGCGGCGCCTACCAGGCGTCGAGCCTGGTGTTCCGCGCGGCGCGCGACGGCAGCGACGTCACGCGGTTGACCCTGCCGGCGCCGAAGCTCTCCGACGACAGCGAGGCGCGCGAGGATTTCGACCTGCTGGTCAGCCCGGATTTCGATCCTGCCACCGGCACGCTGGCGCAGTACGCCAAGGGCCGCGGCATCGGCGATTGCGGCTACCAGGCGAACTGGCAGTTCGACGGCGAGGTGTTCCTGCTCTCGCACTACGCCGAAATGCAGCGGTGCGGTGGACTGACCGCCGACGCATGGCCGGTGCTGTGGCGCGTGGCCGAATCTGCCGACGCGCCTTGAGCCCGCCGGGCGACGTTGCCACAATCGCCCGCCCTGTCCGGTGCGCCGCCCATGTCCGTACTGCTTCGACTCGTCGCGATCCTGCAGATCGCCGGTGGTTTCTACGGCCTCGCCAGCACGCTGGTGCGGTTGGCCTCCGGCGCGGCCGGTGGCGGCGCGCTGCTGGTGCTGGTGATCGGCCTGCTGCTGTCGACGTTCGCGATGATCGCCGGTGTTCTGCTGCTCGAAGGCGACGCGCTCGGCGAACGCCTTTCCCGGATCGCGCTGGCGTTGCAGATTCCGGTCATCGCCACGCCGTGGCTGAGCTATGCCTGGCACGCCGGTGCGACGGTGCCGCTGCAGTTCCGCTTCGGCCGCAGCGTGGTGGTGGACCTCGACTGGTCGGTGCCGTCGGAAGCTTTCCGGCTGGCGTT
The DNA here is from genome assembly GCF_021191705.1 of Proluteimonas flavola. Lineage (GTDB taxonomy): Bacteria > Pseudomonadota > Gammaproteobacteria > Xanthomonadales > Xanthomonadaceae > Luteimonas > Luteimonas flavola. The sequence continues at coordinate 32,852 of NZ_JAIWPU010000014.1, read as the reverse complement.
GGCTGGTCCATCGACCGCGGCCCTGGGCGTGAACCTGCTCGCGCTCGTCCTGTGGCTGGTGCTGCGCTTCTCCCGTCGCTGAGCCGGGCCGGAACGCCGGGTATCGCGTGAAAGGCCAGATGGGCCAATTGGGGTATATTTCCCCATGTCCGTTGCAGGAGCGACCGCGATGACGATGTCCCTCAAGCTCGACGCCCTCGATGCGCTGCCGCGCACGCCGGCCTCCGACGTCAAGAAACTCGGCTGGCGCGGCGTGATGAAGACCATCGCCCGCGGCGGCAAGGTCGTCGTGACCAATCACAACACGCCCGAGGCGGTGATCCTGTCGGCCGAGGAATACGGCGCGATCCTGCAGGCGCTCGACGCCGCCGGTGCGGCCCAGCGCTCGGCGCTCGACACCCTGCGTACGCGTTTCGATGAGCGCCTGGCCACGCTGCAGGCCGATGACGCCGGTGCGCGTCTGCGCGAGGCGATGCGTGGCCCCGCGCGGCTGCGCGGCAAGGTCAAGGCCGGCGCGACCTGCTGAGCGTGGCGCGTCCGGTCCTCTACGTGCTGGCGGGCGTCAACGGCGCCGGCAAGAGTTCGGTCGGCGGCCACCTGCTCGAACGCGCCGGCATGGCGTGGTTCAACCCCGACACCTTTGCGCGCGAACTGGCCGCCGCGACCGGCTGCACGATGACCGAAGCGAATGCGGAAGCCTGGCAGGAAGGCATGCGCCGGCTCGATGTCGCACTGGCGCAGGGCCACAGCCATGCGTTCGAGACCACGCTGGGCGGCAACACCGTGCCGGCGCGTATCGCCGAGGCCGCGCGCACCCACGACGTGCTGATGTGGTTCTGCGGTCTGTCGTCCGCCGAGCAGCACATCGCGCGTGTGCAGGCGCGCGTCGCGGTCGGCGGTCACGGCATTCCCGAAGCCAGTATCCGCGCGCGCTGGACGCGTGCGCGCGAGAACCTGATCGCGCTGATGCCGGTGCTCGCGCAATTGCAGGTCTACGACAACAGCATCGAGGTGGCGCGTGGAAAGACGGTGCCCGATCCGGTGCTGCTGCTGGAACTGATCGACGGCGCGCTGGTGGTGCCGGATGCGGACGATCTCGACGCCTTGGCGGCGACGCCCGACTGGGCGAAACCGGTGATCGAGGCGGCGCTGGATTTCCAGGATCGGCGCGGCTGACGTACGCTAGCCCGTTGATTCGGCGCTCTCTTCATTCCGTCATTCCGGCGCAGGCCGGAATCCAGTGACTTCGATGTTGCAGTGGCGCCAGATCTGAACATGTCTGCGGACTGGGAAGCCCACAAGTCACTGGATTCCGGCCTGCGCCGGTGACGAGCAGGTGCAGCGAACTCGGGGCGCGCAACGACGGCGAGACGCGCGTTCGTTATGCACCGCAGCCGTATCCAAGCGCGCCGCCACCGATACACTGCCGCCGGCGCGTCTGCATCCGCAGACGGCGCCCGCCGCCGCGCGGCGGCTCAGTCCTCGCCGATGTCCTCGTTCCAGACTTCCGGATGCGCGGCGATGAAGCCGCCGAGCAGGTCGACGCACTCCTGGCTCTGCAGGTCGATGACGTCGACGCCGGCCTCGCGCAGCCAGTCGATGCCGCCCTGGAAGGTCTGCGACTCGCCGACGACGACGGTGCCAATGCCGAACTGGCGGACCAGGCCGCTGCAGTACCAGCACGGCGCGAGCGTCGTGACCATGATCGTGTCGCGATAAGAGCGCTGGCGCCCGGCCTTGCGGAAGGCATCGGTCTCGCCGTGGATCGACGGGTCGCTTTCCTGCACGCGGCGGTTGTGGCCGCAGCCGAGCAGGCGTCCGTCCTGGTGATACAGCGCCGCGCCGATCGGAATGCCGCCCTCCGCGAGACCCTGACGGGCTTCGGAAATCGCGGTGTCGAGCAGGGCGCGGTAGTCGGGCGTGGCGATCATGGAGGCGGTCATCGGTGCGTCGGACCCGCGAGTCTGCCTGCCGCATCCGTCGCGGTCGAGCGTGAGACGGCGCGGCAACTTCTTGATAATCGCGTGGCAGAATCCGCGTCCCCCAAGAGCGCGATGCAAGAGCACCTATGGAATGGCTGTCCGACCCGACGATATGGATGGGTCTGGCGACGCTGGTGGTCCTGGAGATCATCCTCGGCATCGACAATCTGGTGTTCATCGCGATCCTCGCCGACAAGCTGCCGCCGGAGCAGCGCGACCGGGCACGGGTGATCGGTCTGTCGCTGGCGCTGTTGATGCGGCTGGTGCTGCTGGCGCTGGTGGCGTGGATCGCCGGGCTCGTCACGCCATTGTTCTCTGTATGGGGACACGTGTTCTCCGGGCGAGACCTGATCCTGCTGATCGGCGGCCTGTTCCTGTTGTTCAAGGCGACGATGGAGCTGCACGAGCGGCTCGAAGGGCGCCAGCATGCGCACGGCACGAAGAAGGCCTATGCCGCGTTCGGTGTGGTGCTGACGCAGATCGTCGTGCTCGACGCGGTGTTCTCGCTCGACTCGGTGATCACCGCGGTCGGCATGGTCGAGCATCTCGGCGTGATGTACGCGGCCGTGACCATCGCAATGGCGGTGATGCTGCTCGCCAGCAAGCCGCTGACGGATTTCGTCAACAAGCATCCGACGGTCGTGGTGCTGTGCCTGGGCTTCCTGCTGATGATCGGTTTCAGCCTCGTCGCCGAAGGCCTGGGCTTCAAGATCCCGAAGGGCTATCTGTACGCGGCGATCGCGTTCTCGATCCTGGTCGAGGCCTTCAACCAGTGGTCGCGCTTCAACCGCGAGCGCCATGCGCAGCAGCTGCCGTTCCGCCAGCGCACCGCCGATGCGGTGCTGCGTCTGCTCGGCACGCGTCCGACCGCGCATGTCGAGGACGGTGCGATTGAAGTGCCGCAGGGCGGGGGCGAGGAACGTCTGGAAGCCGCCGAGCACGACATGATCCGCAGCGTGCTGACCCTGGCCGAGCGCCCGGTGTCGAGCGTGATGACGGTGCGCAGCGACATCGAATGGATCGACGCGACGCGCGGCATCGAGCACGCGACCGCGCGCCTGATCGAATCGCCGCATACGCGGCTGCTGGTCTGCGACGGCGAACTCGACCAGTTGCTGGGCATCGTGCAGAGCAGCGATCTGCTGTCGAGCGTGCTGCAGGGCCGCGCGCTGGACGTCACCGATTTCGTGCGCGAGCCGCTGGTCGTGCCCGAGGGCACGTCGACGCTGCGCGTGCTGGAGCAGATCCGCGCGCATCCGATTCCGCTGGCGGTGGTCGTCGACGAATACGGCAGCCTCGAGGGCATGGTGACCGCGAACGACCTGCTGGCGACGATCGCCGGCGATCTGGTCGACACCCGCGACGCCGACTACGCCGCCAGCCGCGGCGAGGACGGCAGCTGGCTGGTGGACGGCTCGATGTCGCTGCAGGATCTGGAACAGACGACGGGCATCGCCCTGCCGCGCGAGGCGACCTACGTCACCCTGTCGGGCCTGGTGTTGCGCCTGCTCGACCGCATGCCGGTCGAGGGCGACACGGTGACGGTGGGCGCCTGGCAGCTGCAGGTCGAATCGCTGGAACGGCGCCGCGTGGGCAAGCTGCGGATCGCGCCGGTCCCGGATGAGCGATAATCGGACCATGAGCGACGAATCCAGCAAGCCCGGCACCACCCATTTCGGTTTCCGCGACGTCCCCACCGGGGAGAAGCAGAAGCTGGTCGGCGAGGTGTTCTCCTCGGTCGCAGGCAACTACGACCTGATGAACGACCTCATGAGCCTCGGCATCCACCGGGTGTGGAAGCGCTACTTCGCCGCGACCGCGCAGGTGCGCACCGGCGACCGCGTGCTCGATCTGGCCGGCGGCACCGGCGACATCGCCGCGCTGCTGAAATCCCGCGTCGGCGAATCCGGCGCGCTGGTGCTCGGCGACATCAACGCTTCGATGCTGCGCGTCGGCCGCGACCGCATGACCGACCGCGGCAACGTGCGCGGCTTCGAGTACGTGCAATGCAATGCCGAAACGCTGCCGTTCCCGGACGCCAGCTTCGATCTGGTGACCATCGCCTTCGGCCTGCGCAACGTCACCGACAAGGACGCCGCGCTGCGCGAGATGCTGCGGGTGCTGAAAGTGGGCGGTCAGGCGCGCGTGCTGGAATTCTCGGAAGTGAAGGCGGACTGGTTCAAGCCGATCTACGACTTCCATTCCTTCCAGATCATGCCGCGGCTGGGCAAGCTGTTCGCGCGTGACAGCGACAGCTACCAGTACCTCTCGGAATCGATCCGCAAGCATCCGCCGCAGGATGCGCTGAAAGCGATGATGGAGGCGGCCGGCTTCGCGCGCTGCCGCTACCGCAACCTCAGCGGCGGCATCGTCGCGATCCACGACGGGTACAAGGCCTGACGCAAGCGGCGCACTCGCATCGTCGCCGACGTGCGTGGGGTGCCGACACGGCACGGGTCTTCCGGCCCCCGCGCTAGACTGTGCATCCCTGTCCGTTGCCAAGTCCCTTATGCGATCGAAGCTGGATGTCCGCCGGTTCCTGCCGGCCCTGCTGCTTGCCCTGCTGGCCGTCGGTTGCCAGCGCGAATCCGGAGAACAGACCGCCGTGACGCCCGCGACCGGTCCTGCGCCCGCCGCCGTCGACCGCGACGAGCATTCCTACGCCGAGCCCGACAAGGTCGTCACCGAAGACCTGGCGCTCGACATCGCGCTGGACTTCGATGCGAAGACCATCGCCGGTACCGCGACCTACACGCTGCAGTGGAAGGATCAGTCCGCAACGCAGCTGGTGCTCGACACGCGCGACCTGACGATCGAAAAGGTCGAAGGCGAAGCCGCCGGCGGCCAGTGGCAGCCGCTGCAGTACGCGCTGGCCGATGCCGATGCCACGCTGGGCAGCAGGCTCACCATCGAAACGCCCGAGCGCAACGCCAGGGTCCGCGTGACCTACGTGACCTCGCCGGATGCGTCGGGCCTGCAGTGGCTCACGCCGGAGATGACCGAGGGCAAGCAACTGCCCTTCATGTTCAGCCAGTCGCAGCAGATCCACGCACGTTCGTGGGTGCCGCTGCAGGACACGCCGGCGATCCGCTACACCTACACCGCGCACGTCACCGCGCGCCCGGACGTGATGGTGCTGATGAGCGCCGACAACGATCCGGCCGCCCAGCGCGACGGCGACTACAGCTTCAAGATGCCGCAGAAGATCCCGTCGTACCTGATGGCGATCGCTGCCGGCGACCTGGTGTTCAAGGACATCTCGGACCGCAGCGGCGTGTGGGCCGAGCCGGCGATGATCGATCGCGCGGTGGCGGAATTCGCCGACACCGAGAAGATGATCGCCACCACCGAGCAGCTCTACGGTCCGTATCGCTGGGAGCGTTACGACCTGCTGATCCTGCCGCCGTCGTTCCCGTATGGCGGCATGGAGAATCCGCGCCTGTCGTTCATCACCCCGACCGTCATCGTCGGCGACAAGTCGCTGGTCTCGCTGATCGCGCACGAACTCGCGCACAGCTGGTCGGGCAACCTGGTGACCTTCTCCAGCGCCAAGCACGGCTGGCTCAACGAGGGCTTCACCAGCTACGTCGAAAACCGCATCGTCGAGTCGCTGTACGGCAAGGAAGTCAGCGACATGGAGTACGTGATCGCGCGCAACGCCCTGCGCGAGAACATCGCCGCCATGCCCGAAGCCACGCAGGCGCTGGCGGTCCGGCCGGACGTCGCACTCGACGCCGACGATGCGCTGAGCGCGGTGTCCTACGACAAGGGCGCGTGGTTCCTGCAGTTCCTCGAGCAGCGTTTCGGCCGCGAACACTTCGACGCGTTCCTGCGCGGCTACTTCGACCACTTCGCGTTCCAGAGCATCACCACCGAGCAGTTCCTCGCCTACGCCAAGGAGCACCTGTTCGAAAAATTCCCCGACACCGTGACCGACGCCGAGATCCAGGAATGGGTCTACGCGCCGGGCATTCCGGGCCATGCGCCGCAGGTGATGTCGCGCAACTTCGGCATCGTCGATTCCGCGCGTCTGGCGTGGCTGGGCAGCGCGCAGCTGCCGCCGCGCCAGATCACCGACGCGTGGTCGACCCAGGAATGGCTGCACTTCCTCGAAAGCCTGCCGCCGACGCTGAGCGTCGAGCAGTCGGCCCAGCTCGACGAGGCCTACACATTCACCGGCACCGAAAACGGTGAGATCGCGATGCGCTGGTATCCGCTGGCCGTGCGCAGCGGCTACACGCAGGCGAACGAGGCACTGGCCGAGTTCACCGCGCGCGTCGGCCGTCGCAAACTGATCATGCCGATCTACACCGCGCTGGTGCAGACCGAGGCGGGCCTGGCGCTGGCGAAGCAGATCTTCGCCACCGCGCGTCCGGGTTACCACCCGATCACGACCGGTTCGGTGGAGAAGCTGATCAGCGAGGCCAAGCCGGCGCCGGCGCCGGCCCCCGACGAAGCATCGGCTGCCGATACGGCCGAGCCCGGCGACGCCACCACGCCGGCGCCCGCCAACTGAGGCGATGCAGGCACTGAGCCATCCGTTCGCGGCCGCCCTCGTGGCGGCCGCGTGCATTGCGGCCCTGGCGATCGGCGCGTTCGCGTGGGTGTTGCCATCGCCGCGCCGAGGCCGCATTCGAACAATCCGTGCTCGACCGCATCGGCCATAGCAATAAGCGTTTCGCACCTGGCGATGCCGCCGCCGACATCCGCCAGCCCGCCGTCCTCGTCTGGGGCGCGCACGATGCGGTGATCGATCCGAGTGCGACGGCCCTGTACGCTGCGCGCATGCCGCAGGCGCGTCAGGGACTGCTCGAGCGCAGCGGCCACATGACCCTGATGGAGCAACCGCGCGAAGTCGCCGACGCGGTGCACTGGCTGATCGAACGAGGAACGCCCGCATGACACCCCGACACCTGCTCGCCACCGCACTGCTCGCCGCGTTGCTGCCGTTGACCGCCTGCCAGGACCGCGAAGCCCAGGCCGCCGCACAGGCGCAGGCCCAGGCCGCCGCCGCAGAACAACAGGCCGAGGCCGGCGAGCACGATTTCGAAGCCGCCGTCGCGATCGGAAACTGGGCACTGGCGAAGGCGCAGGCCGACGTGCTGCTCGCACGCCATCCCGACACCGCAGCCGCGGACCGCGTGCGCGCGAAGTTCGATGACGTCGCGGCCAAGAGCGAAGCTGCGCGCGAAACGGCGCGCACGCAGGCATTGTGGATCTACAACACCGCCAACGTCGAAGGCGGCGAACAGCTGTCTGCGGCGATCTACGCGAAAGACAACATCGACGTCGACGGCACCGGTGCGAAACAGGTGCGCCTGATCTTCCGCGACAACCCGTCCTGGGGCCGCAGCAGCTACCTCGTGCTGCAGGCCGGTGACTTCGACTGCTACCCCAGCTGCCGCGTCAGTGTGCGTGTCGACGACGGCGAGCCACGGCGCATGGCCGCCAACCGCCCGCAGACCGACGAGGCGATCGCGATGTTCATCGACGACGAGCGCGCACTGTGGCGTTTGCTCGATGGCGCGAAGACGGTGGCGATCGAGTTCCCGGTGAACGCCGGCGGCACGCGGACGGCGGTGTTCGAGGTGGCGGGGCTGGATCGGGCGAAGTTGCCGAAGTGGGGATGATGCTGGGCTTGTTGGCATGGACGCGATGGTCGTTTCTTTGCGAGCCCTCGACCCTCGCCGGAGCTCCCAGTCCGTCGTTCCAGCGAAAGCTGGAACCCATCTTGATTTTCGCCGTGCTCCACTCTCCTCGCGCGGTGATTTTTCCGCGAAAATGGATTCGAGCTTTCGCTGGAATGACGGAATAAGAATTGACGACGGTCGGCGTGATCTAACTACCGTCATTCCGGCGGTTTTCAACAGCCGAAGGGCTGGTCAGGCCGGAATCCAGCGACTTGGTCCTTCGCGCCAATCCGAATGACCTTAGGTCAGGTGCTGCCGTGGACGTAAAGCGAAGGCACTGGATGACCAGCGCTTCGCGCTGTTGAAGAACGCCTCCGGCCTGACCAGCCCTTCAGCTGTTGAAAGCCGCCGGAATGACGAGCGTCAGTGCAAGTCGGCCGTTACCGTGCCCGCATGCCCAATGGCACACGCCGCGCCGTCGCGCGCCACCTACGCTGCCCCGAACGCCCACGGAAGGCTTGCCATGCAAATGTCCCCGCCGTCTTCCCCAACGCACAGCACGACTCGCATCCGCCTGACACGCGCCGCCATCCTCGCAATCGTGCCGGCCTGGCTGCTGATGCTCTTCGGCAGCAGCGCCCTCAAACCCGGCTACTCGCACGTCTCCCAATACATCAGCGAACTCAACGCCATCGGCACGCCCTACGACTGGCAGATCGGGCTGTTCGGCTTCGTGCCATTCGGGCTGTTGCTGGCCATCGTGGTGATACTCGCGGCGCCACTGCTGCCGATCCGCAGCATCGCGCGCATCGGTTACTGGATGCTGTTGCTCGAAGCCGTCGCCTACATCGGGTCAGCATTCGCACCCTGTGATGCCGGCTGTCCGGCGGACGGGTCTCGGAGCCAGCAGTTGCACAACCTGCTCGGCCTGCTGACCTATCTCGGGACGTGCGTGGCAGTCGTGCTGCTGGCTTGCGGCACAGGGCTGCGATCGAGCACGCGCGCGGTGCTGCTGGTTGTGGCGATGCTGTGGCTGCTGCTGTTCTTCGCGATGGTCCTGCCGCCGTTAGAGCCGGTGCGCGGGCTTGTGCAACGCACGGGTGAGGCGATGCTCTACGGCACGCTGCTGACGCTCGCCTGGCGAGGATTGCCGCGCCGCTGACTCAGCGGCAGTTGCCCTGCGCCACGGCGAGTCGCTGGCTCGCCGCATTGCGCTCTCGCGTTGCCGCGCGCTGCAGCGCATCGCGCTGCGCGCGCAGGCCGCTTTGATCCGTGGGATCGCGCGCATCGCCCCCGCGCGCCGCGCGTTGCGTTTCGGTCGCCGCGGCGCGGCGTTGCGCGCTGGCGACGCGGGCGTCGCTGGTCGGCTGGATCGTGCGCGATGCGGCCTGCACGCAACGCGCGTGCGCGGCATCGCGTGCGGCGTTGGCGCCGATATGCGTGGGCAGGCGCGGCGAAGGTTCCGCCTGTCGCAGCACCGGTGCCGAACGCGGCGGCGGATTGGCCGGATTGCGCAACTGCTGCGCGAAGGCGGGCGCAGTGGCGGTTGCGATCAACAGGGTCAGCAGGAGAGGAGTGCGCATGGCGTGTTCCGGGTGCGCGCATATGTTCGCGCTCGAACGCTCTAGATGCCGGCGCACTACCTGCAGGTCAATGCAACGCGGGCCCGGGGTTCAGCCGCGGTCCGGCTGTCGGACATGTCGTGGCCTGTCGCCATGGCGTCAAAGCGCGCGCCCACGCCCGTCCTGCGCCACCTCCGTACCATGCGGATCGAGGCTCGCCAGCGGTGCTGGCGGCTGCGCCGGCACTTCGGCCGGCATCGCGACCGGCTCGCGTGCCGTGCCACCAAGCATGCGTGCGCGGCGCCAGCCGCCCCAGCGGTAGTAACCGATCGACAGCAGCATCGCGAGCAGTGCGCTGGCCGGGAAACTCCACCAGATCGCGTCCACGCCGAGCACCGGCTGCAGCAGCGTCGCGAACGGCACGCGCACGCCCCACAACGTGAACGCGAGAATCAGCAGCGGCGGCATGACGGCGCCGGTCGAGCGCACCACGCCGAACAGCACGAAGGTCACGCCGAAGAACAGGAACGACCAGATCGCGATGCGGTTGAGATGACGCGCGGTCTCCAGCGCCACACTGGCGTCGCCGAGGAACAACGACAGCGCGGCGCGGTCGAGCAGCAGCAACAGGCCGATCAGCGCACCGGTCATCAGCACGTTGAAGCCCACGCCGGTGGCGGCGATCCGCGAAACGCGGTCCCAGTGGCCGGCGCCGACGTTCTGCGCCGCCATCGTCGAACACGCCGCGCCGATCGCCATCGCCGGCATCTGCACATAGGTCCACAGCTGCAGCGCGGCGCCATAGCCCGCGGTGGTGTCGACGCCGTGCGCATTGACCATCGAGATCATCGCGATCATCGCCGCCGACAGCATCACCATCTGCAGCCCCATCGGCAGGCCCTTGGCCAGCAGCGCACGCACGATGGTCCAGTCGGGCCGATAGAGATGCCGCTCGGTGCGATGGATCCACAGGCGGTGGCGGCGATGCCGCAGCCAGGCGAGCAGGGCGGTCAGCCCGAGCGCATTGGCGGCCAGGCTGGCCAGCGCCGCGCCAGCCATGCCCATCGCCGGCAGCGGGCCGATGCCGAGCATCAGCAGCGGCACCAGCACGATATCGAGCGCGACCACCAGCAGCAGGAACAGGAACGGCGTGCGCGCATCGCCGGCGCCGCGCAGGATCGCCGACAGGAACGCGAACGCGTACAGGAACGGCACCGCGAGGAAGATCAGCTTCAGGTACGCGTCCGCATGCGGCAGGGCATCGGCCGGCGTGCCCATCCACAGCAGCACGTGGCGCGACAGCGGCAGACCGGCCAGCGCGACCAGCACCGACGCGGTCAGGAAGAACGTCGCACTGGTGCCGATCACCCGCTTGGCGCCGGGCAGGTCCTCGCGGCCGATCGCCTGTGCCACCAGGATCGTCGCCGCCATGCCCACGCCGAACACCGCGCCCAGCAGCAGGAACAGGATGTTGTTGGCGTTCGCGATCGCCGCGAGCGCGCCTTCGCCGAGGAAGCGCCCGATCCAGACCGCATTGACCGAACCATTGAGTGACTGCATGACGTTGCCGCCGAGGATCGGCAGCGCGAACGCGAACAGCGTGGGGCCGATCGCACCGCGGGTCAGGTCGCGTGGGCGGGCGGGGGCGGCGGCAGGTCGGTGTCTCGGCATCGGCGCATTCAATCGGGAAAGGGATCGCGGTGTGGTGAGGACGTGGGCCGGGGTACCGCTGCCCCCTTCGATCTCAGCTCAGGCGTCCCGAAATGTGACCTGCGCACGCTGGGGCATCCCCCATCTGTCGCGCGCGGTCCCGGGCCGGGAAACTGGTCCTGTCCCGGGGGGGATTTGTGCAATCGATCCAGGAGCCCGCCGTGAGCCTCAACGCCGTCTCGTCATCCGATTCCAGCCAGCGCCTGCAGGACCTGCCGCCTCCGGGCGAGGCGACGCAGTCCTATACCGCGCAGCGCGGCGACACGCTGTCGGAGATCGCCAAGGCCCACGGCGTCAGCCTCCAGGGCCTGCTGGCAGCGAATCCGCAGGTGCTCAATCCCGACGTCATCTATCCCGACCAGACTATCGCACTGCCCGCCGGCACCCCGGCGCTCAGCGGTGACGCCACCTCGGTCAACAGCGCAGCATCGGCGAATGCGACCCGGGCCACCTACACCGGTGGTCCGCTGGATCGCACCCAACTGGCCCAGCTGTTCCACGAGGCCGGCTTCCGCGGCGAGAACCTGGTGAGCATGGTCGCCATCGCAATGCGCGAATCCAGCGGCGATCCGGCCGCGTTCAACGGCAACCGCGCCACCGGCGACCAGTCCTACGGCCTGACCCAGATCAACATGCTCGGCGGCATGGGCCCCGAGCGTCGCGAACAGTTCGGCCTGACCTCGAACGACCAACTGTTCGATCCGCAGACCAATGCCCGTGTCGCCTTCGAACTGTCGAACAACGGCACCGACCTCTCGGCCTGGGGCGCCTACAAGGGCCTGGCGAACACCTACAACACCGATGTCTCCGCTGCCCGCGCGGCGGTGACCGATGCACAGGCGCAGGGCCTGCTGGGCACGCCGTTCAATGGCGGTGTACGCACCGAAGAGACGGCATCCGTGCAGCAGAGCGCACCGGCATCGGCCACACCGACGCTGGAACGCAACGACCGCGGTCCGGCTGTCACCGACCTGCAGAACCGCCTGGCGGCCGCAGGCTTCAGCCCGGGCACGGCCGACGGCATCTTTGGCGCCCGCACCGAGGGCGCGGTGCGCAGCTACCAGGCGAGCCGCGGCATCGAGGTCGACGGCGTCGTCGGCCAGAACACCTGGGCACAGCTCAATGGCGCGCCTGCAGTCGAGAAGCCGCCGGCTGCCGAACCGGTCGCGCCGGGTGAAGTCGCCCAGGTCAGCGATGGCCCGAGCAATGCCCGCATCGCCGGCCTGCATCCCGAACTTCGTGGCCAGGCGGCAGAGTTCGTCAATCGCGTCGAACAGGAGCTGGGTATTACCCTGCGCGTGACTTCGGGCATGCGCACCTACGCCGAACAGGACGCCCTGTACGCACAGGGCCGCACCACGCCGGGCGACATCGTCACCAATGCCCGCGGCGGTTACAGCAATCACAACTTCGGCACCGCCTTCGATGTGGTCGAAGTGCGCCCGGACGGCAGCATCAACTGGAGCCCCGACTGGCAGGCCATCGGCCGCGTCGGCACCGACATGGGCCTGGAATGGGGCGGCAACTGGACGACCCTCGTCGACCGCCCGCATTTCCAGCTCGACACCGGCCTGAGCACCGCGGATATGCGCAACCGCATCGCGGCGGGCAATGTCGATGCGGATGGGTTCGTGAATCTGCGTTGATGCGAAGTTCGAGGAACCTGCAACCACACAGGGCGCCGAGGCGCCCTGTGTGCTTAAAGCCTAGGAACTGAACCTGACACCGTTATCTCCCATTTCCAGCTCGACACCGGCCTGAGCGCCGCGGACATGCGGAATCGCATCGCGGCGGGCAATGTCGATGCGGATGGGTTCGTCAATCTGCGTTGATGCGAAGTTCGAGGAACCTGCAACGACACAGGGCGCCGAGGCGCCCTGTGTGCTTAAAGCCATGCCTTTCAACGTCTTTCGGCCGCCTCCTTGAGTACGCGCCCGGTAGAGACATGGGATCTGGCGATGGAACCGCTGACATACCCCGCGCTGGTTGGGCTGGTCTTGGGCCCGCGTTTGCTGGTGGCCAGTTGTCTGGGGCTGAGGCGGGTGGCCAGCAACAACAGCCGTTGCAACAGACGCTGCGGATCATCGTCGGCACACGGCAGATGCTCGGCCGGAAGGATCAGGAGCATGGATTCATAGGTGCTGGCGATCTCCACCGTCAGGTGATAGGTGGACACGTCCAGTTCCGGATGGGTGGCGCGGTGAGCCTGCTCGGTCACCGCTTTGAGCAGCGACAGGACGTTGTAGGCCAGCACCGCCACGGCAAAGCCCAGAGTGCCATTCGTGTCAGGGACAATTAACTCGCTTATCGGATGCGCTCGTGGGGCAGAACCAGAACGAAACAGGGCGCCCCGAAGGACGCCCTGTTTTCAAAACTTCGCAATGTCCGCCGACTCAAACCGTCGTCTTGCTCTCCAACGCATACCCGAACTGCTGCCGGAACTGCAGCGAGAATTCGGCGTAATCGAAACGCTGGTTCTGCGTACCGGGATGCTCGACCTTCAGCGCGCCCATCAGGTTGCCGATGCGGCCGATGGTCAGCCAGTCCCAGCCCTTTTCGATGCCGAACAGCAGGCCGGCGCGGAAGGCGTCGCCGCAGCCGGTGGGATCGGTCACGCGGCGCTCGTGGGCGGGCGGGATGTCGTGGGTCTGGCCGTCGGCGTGGATGACGACGCCCTTGGGGCCACGCGTGCAGATGTAAGCGCGCACCTTGGCGGCGATGGTGGTCTCGTCCCAGCCGGTGCGTTCCTGCAGGAGGTTGGACTCGTAGTCGTTGACGACCACGTAGTCGGCCAACTCGATGAAGTTGCGCAGTTCCTCGCCGTTGAACAGCGGCATGGCCTGGCCGGGGTCGAAGATGAAGGGGATGCCGCCCTCAGAGAATTCCCGGGCGTTCTGCAGCATGCCTTCGCGGCCGTCGGGGCCGACGAGGCCGATGGTCACGTTCGGGACATCCTTCACGTGGTTCTCGTGGCTGCGCATCATCGCGCCCGGGTGGAAGGCGGTGATCTGGTTGTTGTCCAGGTCGGTGGTGATGAAGGCCTGCGGCGTGAACAGGTCGGGGATCTCGCGGACCTGCGACAGATCGATGCCGTGTTCCTCGAACCACTCGCGGTAGGGACCGAAGTCCTGGCCGACCGTGCCCATCGGGATCGGGTCGCCGCCCAGCAGTTTCAGGTTGTAGGCGATGTTGCCGGCGCAGCCGCCGAACTCGCGACGCATCCGCGGCACCAGAAACGAGACGTTCAGGATGTGCACCTTGTCCGGCAGGATGTGGTTCTTGAACTGGTCGGGGAACACCATGATGGTGTCGTAGGCCAGGGAGCCGCAGATCAGTGCAGACATCGGGCGGACGCTCGCGCGGAAGGGCCGCACAGGGTACCGGCGCAGGGGGCGCGAGGCCAGCGCGCAGGCTGCCGCGGGGCGCCGTACGGCCCCGGAACAGCGCCCCACCGGGCGCGCAACCGGGGACGCCCCGGGGCCACGGGGAGGCCGCTTTTTTGCTAGGCTAATCCGCTTCGTTTCGCCTCCCTGCCGGACGCCCTCTGCCGATGTTCAAGAAGTTCCGCGGTCTCTTCTCCAATGACCTGTCCATCGACCTGGGCACCGCCAATACCCTCATCTTCGTCCGCGGCCAGGGCATCGTGCTCAACGAGCCGTCGGTCGTGGCCGTGCGCCAGGACCGTACCGCCGGCCAGAAGGTCGTCGCCGCGGTGGGCTCGGAGGCCAAGCAGATGCTCGGCCGCACGCCCGGCAACATCACCACGCATCGCCCGATGAAGGACGGCGTCATCGCCGATTTCACCTACACCGAGGAGATGCTGAAGTACTTCATCAAGAAGGTGCACAAATCGCGCTTTCTGCGTCCGAGCCCGCGCGTGCTGATCTGCGTGCCGGCCGGTTCCACCCAGGTGGAGAAGCGTGCGATCAAGGATTCGGCGCTGGAAGCCGGCGCGCGCGACGTGTCGCTGATCGAAGAGCCCATGGCGGCCGCGATCGGCGCCGGCCTGCCGGTCACCGAGGCGCGCGGTTCGATGGTCGTCGACATCGGCGGCGGCACCACGGAAGTCGCGGTGATCGCGCTCAACGGCATTGTCTACTCGCAGTCGGCGCGCATCGGCGGCGACCGCTTCGACGAGTCGATCATCAACTACGTGCGTCGCAACCACGGCATGCTGATCGGCGAATCCACCGCCGAGCGCATCAAGCTCGAGATCGGCTGCGCGTATCCGCAGGAAAACGTGATGGAGATGGAGGTCTCCGGCCGCCATCTCGCCGAGGGCGTGCCGAAGATCGTCACGATCAGCTCCAACGAAGTGCTCGATGCGCTGCGCGAGCCGCTGTCGGGCATCGTCGAAGCGGTGAAGCAGGCGCTCGAGCAGACGCCGCCGGAACTGTGCGCCGACGTCGCCGAACGCGGCATCGTGCTGACCGGTGGTGGCGCGCTGCTGCGCGACCTCGACCGACTGATCAGCGAGGCCACCGGCCTGCACGTGCAGGTTGCCGAGGATCCGCTGACCTGCGTCGCCCGCGGTGGTGGTCGTGCGCTGGAGCTGCTGGATCTGCACGGCAACGAGTTCTTCGCGGACTGATGGGTGTACGGGCGATCGGAGTGATTTTCCGGTTTTCGCCCTGTCCGCTGCCGTTCCTTGGTGACCTGGAACGAACTGGTCTCCGAGACATGCTTCGGAGACCGCTGGCGGTAGATCGAGCCGTCGTCCCAGTGGCTGTCAACAGAAGGATGTCTGGTCGAGCTGGGACCCATTTTCGCGATCAGGCTCAAGATCAAGATGGGCCCCAGCTTTCGCTGGGGCGACGACGAAGCGGCCTCCAGCTTTTTCTTGCAGGGCCACCGTTTGAGATGACACGGAAAGACCGCCCCTGATGTCCTCCTACGCCAGCTCTCCCGCGCCCCGGCCCGGCGATGTCGCCGGCACGCTGCGTCTGCTCGCCTATCTCGCGCTGTCGTGTGCGCTGGTGGTCAGCGATCACCAGGGCGGCTGGCTGTCGCAGTTCCGCCAGCAGGCCAGCGTGGCGATGCAGCCGCTGTGGTGGCTGGCCGGTCTGCCGTCGCGGCTGGGCGACAGCATGCGCAACGATGCGGCCACGCGCACCCAGCTGTCGGCAGACAACCGCCGCCTGCGCAACGAACTGCTGGTGCTCAATGCCGGCCAGGCGCGGTTGCGCGTGGAAGCGGTCGAGAACGCGCGCCTGCGCGCGCTGCTCGGCGCGGTGGAGCAGGGCAGCCTCGACGTGCAACTGGCGCCGATCCTCGATGTCGACCAGGACCCCACGCGCCAGCGCCTGCTGCTCGATGCCGGCAGCCGCAACGGCGTGCGCGTGGGCCAGAGCGTCATCGATGCCGGCGGCCTGCTCGGACAGGTCATCACGGTCACGCCGCTGACCTCGACCGTGCTGCTGGTGACCGATCTCGAACACGCGGTGCCGGTGATCATCGCCCGCAACGGCGTGCGCCTGGTCGCCTACGGCAGCGGCCGCGCCGACCATCTCGCGCTGCGCAACGTGCCGTTGTCGGCCGATGTCGAAGTGGGCGACACGCTGGTGACCTCGGGCCTGGGCGGGCGGTTTCCGCCGGGTTTCCCGGTCGGCACGATCACCGACCTGCAGCCCGACGACAGCCGCGCGTTCCTGGTCGGCGATCTGACGCCCGCCGCCCAGCTCGATCGCGGTCGCGACGTGCTGCTGCTCCGCGATGTGGTGGTGCCGGTGACCACCGCCGATCTCGACGCCGCCGCGGCCGAACGCGAAGCGGCCGCGCGTGCGGAAGCGGACGCCGCAGCGACGCCTGTCGAGGGTGCCGGCACCGCAGCACCCGACGCCGGCGATACGCCGCCCGCGCCGGCAACTCGAATGCCAGCGCCGCCCGCGACACCGCCCGTGCAGGCGCCGCAGCGATGAGCCGTCGTCGCAATCCCTGGGTGCTGCCGGCCAGCCTGTTCGTCGCGCTGCTGCTCGGCCTGCTGCCTTTGCCGACCGGCCTGCAGCCGTTCCGGCCGTTCTGGCTGGCGCTGGTCGTCGCCTACTGGGTGATCGAGGATCCCGACCGGGCGGGCCTGGGCTTCGCGTTCTCGATGGGGCTGATCGCCGATCTCGCGTTCGGCGGCCTGCTCGGCGAACAGGCGCTGCGGCTGGTGATCATGGCCTTCATCCTGCAGCGCTTCCGCTCGCAGCTGCGCTTCTTCCCGGTCGCGCAGCAGGCGCTGGCGATCGGCGGCCTGCTGCTCAACGACCGCATCGTCAGTGCGGCGATCCATGGCGCGCTCGGCGTGCCGCAGCTGCCGTGGGCCTACTGGCTGGCGCCGCTGATCGGCATGCTGCTGTGGGCGCCGCTGTATCTGGTGATGGACGCACTGCGCTTCGGGCGCAGGTCGTAGCGGGGGGCAAGGCGATGGCCAGGCGCGGGCGACGTCCCGACATCCGCAACAACGCCAGCGAGGCCGCGGCGTTCCGCACGCGTGCGCTGATCGGATTCGGCGCCGTCGTGCTCGCGCTGGGCGTGCTGGCGGGCTGGTACTTCAAGCTGCAGGTCATCGATCACGACATCTACTCCAAGCGCTCGGAGGCCAACCGCATCAAGCCGCGGCCGGTGGTGCCGGGGCGCGGGCTCATCCTCGACCGCAAGGGCCGCATCCTCGCCGAGAACGAACAGGCGTATCGCCTCGAAGTCACGCCCGAGGAAGCCGGCGACACGCGCCGGCTGATCAGCGAGCTGTCGCGGATCATCGCGCTCTCGCCCGACGACATCGCGCGCTTCGACCGCGAGCGCCGCGCGCAGCGGGGGTTCCGCGCGGTCACGCTCAAACTTCGCATCAGCGAGGACGAGATGGCGCGCTTCGCGCTCGATCGCTGGCGGTTCCCGGGCGTAGAAGTGGTGCCCTACCTCAACCGCCATTACCCCTACGGCGATCTGTTCGCGCACGTGGTCGGCTACGTGGGCCGCACCGACGAAAGCGACGTCGCGCGCTACGGCCAGGCGCATCTGCTGTATCCGCAGACCGGACGCACGGGCCTGGAACGGTATTACGACGAAGCGCTGCGCGGCGAGATCGGCTACGAGCAGGTCGAAACGAATGTCGAAGGCCGTGCGCTGCGCCGGCTCGGCCAGCTGCCCGCGACCGCCGGCGCGGATCTGCGCCTGAGCGTCGATGCCGACCTGCAGCAGGCGATGGTGCTGGCCTTCGGCGGCCTGCATGGCTCGGCGGTGGCGGTGGAGCCGGCGACCGGCAACATCCTCGGCATGGTCAGCCTGCCGAGCTTCGATCCCAACCTGTTCGTCAACGGCATCTCGCACACCGATTACCGCCAGCTGATGGACGATCCGGCGCGTCCGCTGTTCAACCGCAACGTGCTCGGTGGCGGCCCGCCGGGTTCGACGATCAAGCCGCTGGTCGCGCTGGCCGGTGTCGACAGCGGCCTGCGCACGCCGGACTCGCGGGTGTTCTCGACCGGTGAGTTCTTCATTCCCGGGCAGCGCCGCGGCTATCGCGATGCCGCGCGCGGCGCCGGCTGGACCGATCTGCGCGATTCGATCGCGCGTTCGGTGAACTACTACTACTACCAGCTCGCCTACGAGATGGGCATCGAACGTTTCGACCAGTACATGACGCGCTATGGCTTCGGCCAGCCGACCGGCATCGATCTGCTCGGCGAGAACGCCGGCGTCGTGCCGTCGCCGCGCTTCAAGGCCTCGCGTTCGCGCGAGCCCTGGTACACCGGCGAGACCGTGATCGCCGGCATCGGGCAGGGCTACTGGATCGCGACCGCGCTGCAGCTCGCGCGCGGCACCGCGGCGATCGCCAATGGCGGCCAGCTCCACACGCTGCACCTGGCCAACGAGCGCCGCGACGGCTTCGACGCACCGTGGCGCCTGGTG
The DNA here is from genome assembly GCF_021191705.1 of Proluteimonas flavola. Lineage (GTDB taxonomy): Bacteria > Pseudomonadota > Gammaproteobacteria > Xanthomonadales > Xanthomonadaceae > Luteimonas > Luteimonas flavola. The sequence continues at coordinate 14,075 of NZ_JAIWPU010000014.1, read as the reverse complement.
CCGCGCCCGGCCTCGACGTCGATCACCGACAACCCGGCGCACCTGCGCGCGGTGCAGGAAGGCATGGTCACCACGATCCACGGCCGCGGCACCGGCACGCGCATGGCGATCGGCGCGGAGTACCGTATGGCCGGCAAGACCGGCACCGCGCAGCGCGTGAGCCGGCGCGGCAGCGTGAGCATGGACCCGCGCAGCCTGCCGTATCACCTGCGCCACCAGGCGTTGTTCGTCGGCTACGCGCCGGCCGAGAACCCGACGATCGCGCTCGCGATCACCGTCGAACACGGCGGTTACGGCGGCAGCACCGCCGCCCCGATCGCGCGTCGCATCTTCGATGCCTGGCTGCTCGGCAAGATGCCCGAAGTCGAGATCGACGCCGCCACCGGCGCGCCGGCCGCGGTGGCCGCGATCGTACCCGGGGCCGACCTCGCGCCCGAACCCTCGTTCGAGGCGGTCGTCGCCGGCGTGCGCACCGCGCCGCGCGATGCCAACGGCAAGTTCCCGGGCGTGACGGCAACCACGTCGCCTGCGTCTGCGACCGGCGCCGCGCCGCCGATGGAGCCGACGCCATGAACGTGATCCTGCGCTGGCTGCTGGAGATGCTGCAGCGCTTCACCCGCACGCTGGACTGGCCGCTGCTCGCCGCGCTGGTCGCGCTGATGTGCATCGGCCTCGCCGTGCTGCACAGCGCGGCCAACCAGAACATGGCGATGGTGGCCTCGCAGGGCAGCCGCTTCGTCATCGGCCTCGGCGCGATGTGGGGGCTGTCGCGGATTCCCGCGGTGCAGCTGCGCCGCTTCACCCCGGCCGCGTATATCGCCTCGCTGCTGCCGCTGATCGCGGTGCTGTTCATGGGCACCGGACGCAGCGGCCAGCACTGGCTCAACCTCGGCGTGTTCTACGTGCAGCCGGCGGAACTGATGAAGCTGTCGCTGCCGATGATGGCGGCCTGGTGGCTGGGCCAGCAGCCCACGCCGCCGCGGCTGGGCACGATCGCGATCACCGCCGCGATCATCGGCCTGCCGACCGGCCTGATCCTGCTGCAGCCCGATCTGGGCACCGCGGTGCTGGTGGCCTCGGGCGGAGTGTTCGCGCTGTATCTGGCCGGGCTGTCGTGGTGGTGGTTCATCGGCGGCGCCGCGGCGTTCGCGGTGGCCGCACCGGCGGCGTGGTTCTGGTATTTCCAGCAGTACCAGAAGGACCGCATCCTGACCTTCCTCGATCCCGAATCCGATCCGCTGGGCACCGGCTGGAACATCATCCAGTCCAAGATCGCGATCGGCTCCGGCGGGTTCTCGGGGCAGGGCTGGGGCGACGGCTCGCAGTCGCACCTCAACTACGTGCCCGAGCACACCACCGACTTCATCTTCGCCGTGCTGAGCGAGGAATTCGGCTGGCTCGGCGTCAGCGTCGTGCTGGGCCTGTACCTGTTCATCATCGGCCGCTGCCTGTGGATCGCCAGCGAAGCACGCGACGGCTTCTCGCGGCTGCTAGTCGGCAGCCTCGGCCTGGCGCTGTTCGTCTACGTCATCGTCAACGGCGGCATGATTTCCGGCCTGTTGCCGGTGGTCGGCGTGCCGATGCCGCTGCTGAGTTTCGGCGGCACCGCGGCGGTGTCTCTGCTGGCCGGCTTTGGTGTGGTGATGGCGGTGCAGGTGAGCGGTACGCGGCGCCGCTGATCCGCCGAAATCCTGACCGGCCCTGACTGCGCGGATGCGCCGGTGCGTCGTCCGCGCACGTGCGTGCTAACCTCGCCGCCGATGAGCCGACGCCCGTTTTTCCGACTCGCCGTGGCCGCGCTGCCGTTCGCATTGGCAGCGTGTGCGACCCCCGTCAATCCGTCCGATGGCCATGCCGAGGACTACGGTGCGGTGACGCCGCTGCCCGAGCCTGCGCGCACCGAAGGTGCCCTGCTGGCGCCGGTGCCGCAGCCGCCCGAGCGTCCGGTCGCGCCGGCCTCGGTCACCGATCCGGCGATTCCGCGCGCGCAGCGTGTCGAGAACTTCGTCGACTACACCGTGCAGACCTATGGCGCCGATCCGGCGCACGTGCGCAGCGTGCTGGCGAAGGCGCAGGTGCAGCAGGCCATCCTCACCGCGATCAGCCGCCCGGCCGAAGCGGTGCGCCCGTGGCGCGACTACCGGCCGATCTTCATCAACGACGCGCGCATCAATGGCGGCGTGGCGTTCTACCGCGAGAACCGCGCCGCGCTCGAGAGCGTGGCCGCCGAGACCGGCGTGCCGGCCGAATACATCGTCGCGATCATCGGCGTGGAAACCAGCTACGGCCGCATCACCGGCAACTGGAAGGTGATCGACGCGCTGTACACGCTGGCCTTCGATTACGCGCCGCGCGCGCCGTTCTTTGCCGGCGAACTCGCGCAGCTGTTCGCGCTGGAGAAGGCCGAGCCGCAGCTCGACGTGCTGGAACTCAAGGGCAGCTACGCCGGCGCGATGGGCATGGGCCAGTTCATGCCGTCGAGCTATCGCCTGTGGGCGAAGGACGGCGACGGCGATGGGCGCCGCGACCTGCTGACCCACAAGCCCGACGTGTTCGCCTCGATCGCCAACTACTTCGTCGTGCACGGCTGGCAGCGGGGCGGTCCGGTCGTAGCCCGCGCGCAGCGCGATGCATCGGCGGCGGACTTCAGGCCCGAGAACTGGGATCCGGTGTATCCGCTGGCCGATCTGGCGAAGCGCGGCTACACGCCGGCGCCCGGCCAGCCGACCGCCGAAGGCGCGACGCTGCTGTCGCTCGATGGCGACGCCGGCATGGAGTACTGGCTGGCGTACCGCAACTTCTACGTGATCACCCGCTACAACCGCTCGCCGATGTACTCGCTGTCGGTGCACCAGCTCGCGCAGGCGGTCCGGGCCGGGGTCGGTCCGTGATCCGGTGGCTGCTGCCGCTGGCGGCGGTGGCCCTGCTGGCGGGCTGCGCGGGGAATGCCAAGCGCGGCGACGCGCCCGCGGCCGGCAGCACGGTGTCGGCACCGCCGGCGCACGGCGGCAGCGCGCACCGGCCTGCATCGGGCCAGCGCGGCGTGTCGCCTTACGCGCCTGCGCAGGAAGATCCCAATACCCGCGGCCACTACACCGCCGGTGGCCTGTATCGCCCGGGCGTTCCGGACAGCCTGCCCGACTACCTGCCCAACGTCGACGCGATTCCGGAACCGGAAGTCGTCGATCTGCCGCGTTCGCCGGTCGGCAACCGCAGCCCCTACCAGGTGCTGGGCAAGAGCTACACCGTGCTCGACGACCACAGCGAATTCGCCGAGACCGGCACCGCGTCCTACTACGGCGCCAAGTTCCACGGCCGCCTGACCTCGAACCGCGAGGTCTACGACATGTACGCGTTCACCGCCGCGCACAAGTCGCTGCCGCTGCCGAGCTTCGCGCGGGTGACCAATCTCGACACCGGCAAGTCGGTGGTCGTGCGCGTCAACGATCGCGGCCCGTTCCACGAGGGCCGTGTCGTCGATCTGAGCTACGCCGCGGCAGTGAAGATCGGCATCCATCCCGCCGGCACCGGCCGCGTCGAAGTGCGCGCGCTGAGCCCGGGCGAGAACGCCCGCAACGATTACGAGGCCGTCGCCAGTGCACCGCCGGCCGCTGCGCCTGCGCGTGCGACACGCTCCGCGACCGTGCCGGCAACCGCCACTGCACCGGTCACGCCTGCAGCTACGACATCGGCCGCCGGCAGCGCGATGGACGCCATCGTCGAGGCCCTGCCGATCGCCAGCGCCCAGGCCGGCGAACGTCCTGCGCCCGCGCCGCAGGGCGACGCGTCGAACGGCCGCTTCAATATGTACCAGAACGGCAAGGTCATGACCGCCGACGACTTCGACGCCTGGCTCGCCTCGCGCGGGCTCAGGCTCGAGAACGGGCGTCAGGTACCGCTGAATCCCCGGCCTGCGGCCACGCCGGCTGCGGCGCCTGCCGCCGCGCCGACTGCGGTCGCGGCCGTCGCGACGCCTGCGCCGGTGCGCACTGCGGCCGCGGCCCTGGGCGGCGTGACCCTGCAGGTCGCCGCCTTCGGCGCCCGCGCCAATGCCGAACGCGCGCTCGCCACGCTGCGCGGCGCCGGCATCGCCGCTGCCCAGCTGCAGGACGGCACCGCCGCCGGCAAGCCGGTCTGGCGCCTGCGCGTGGGCCCGGTCGAGGCCACGCAGGTCGCCGAGGTGTCCTCGCGTGTCGCCGGCCTCGGCTTCGGCGCGCCCACCGTCGTCCGCGATTGAATCCTGTCCATCCACCGCCGGTCGACGCGGCCGGTTCCCCGGAGTTGTGCATTACATGAAAGTGTCCGTAGTCGTTTCGCGCATGTTGCTGGCCGCGCTGGCCACCGCCACGGTGGGCATCGCCGTCGCGCAGGATCCCGCGCCCACGCCGCAGCCCGCGCCCCGGCCTGCCGCGCCCGCCGCGGCCGCGCCCGCGCTCAGCGACGACCTGCCGACACCGCCGCCGCCGACCATCACCGGCACCGCCTGGGTGATCATGGATTACGCCACCGGCCAGGTGCTGGCGGGCGACAACGCCGATGCGCGCGTCGAGCCGGCCAGCATCACCAAGGTGATGACCAGCTACGTGATCGCCGCCGAGCTCGCCGCCGGCAAGATCAAGCCCGACGATCAGGTGCTGATGAGCGAGAACGCCTGGCGCAAGGGCGGCGCCGGTACCGACGGCAGCTACAGCGGCTTTCCGGTCAACCAGCGTGCGCCGCTGCTGGACATGGAAATCGGCATGGTCGTGCAGTCGGGCAACGACGCCGCGATCGCCCTGGCCGAGCATGTCGCCGGCAGTGAGGAAGCCTTCGCCCAGCTGATGAACGCTTATGCCGCGCGCATCGGCATGAAGAACAGCCACTTCGAGAACGCGACCGGCCTGTCGGGCCCCGAACACTATTCGACCGCGCGCGACCTGGCGATCCTCGGCCGCGCAATGGTGCGCGACTATCCCGAGGAATACGCGCACAACAAGATCCGCGAATTCACTGTCGGGCCGATCACCCAGCACAATCGCAACCGCCTGCTGTGGCGCGACGACAGCGTCGACGGCATCAAGACCGGCCACCACAGCGGTGCCGGCTACTGCCTGATGGCCTCGGCCCTGCGCGGCGACCAGCGCCTGATCTCGGTGGTCATGGGCTCGACCAGCGAGGCGCAGCGCGCCACCGATTCGCTGGCGCTGCTCAACTGGGGCTTCCGTTTCTTCGAGACCCACGCGGTCTACGACGCCGAGAAGGCCGTCGCGACGCAGAAGGTCTGGAAGGGCAGGACCAACGAAGTGCAGTTGGGCGTCGCCGAGCCGATGCTGGTCTCGATGCCGCGCGGCAAGTACGCGCAGCTCAAGCCGTCGATGGACATCCCGCAGACGCTGGAAGCCCCGATCGAAAAGGGCCAGGCCATCGGCACCGTGCGCGTCGAACTCGACGGCAAGGTCATCGCCGAGCGACCGCTGGTCGCGCTGGAAGCGGTGGAAGAGGCGGGCTTCTTCAAGCGCCTGTGGCACGAGTTCCTGATGTGGTGGAACGCCTGACGGTTCACGGCCTGATGGCATGACCTGCCCCTTCCCCCGCTCGCGGGGGAAGGCTGGGATGGGGGCAAACGATCCGGTTGAGTGGACAACTGTTCCTCACGAGCCGGTCGCGCGATGACTTGCGAGCGCCGGCCTGACAGTTCGCCCCCACCCAACCCTCCCCCGCAATGCGGGGGAGGGCTTCGAGTCATCGAACTGTCGCCACCGCTTGGGTTCGGCCGCCCACGCCCCGATAATCGGCGCATGGACATCACCTCCGACAACCCCGAACACGGCTTCCAGTTCCCCGGCGTTTTCGAGATCACCGCGATGGGTCCGGCCGACGCCGGCCTCGACGCCGAGATCCCACGCCTGCTCACCGCCGCTGGCATCGCCGTACTCCACGAAACGGTCGCCGCGCGCGCGTCGAGCGGCGGCAGGTACGTGTCGATCAAGCTCAGCATCCGCGCCGAGTCGCGCGCGCAGTACGACGCCGCGCATGCGGCCCTGCGCGATCATCCCGAAGTGAAGTGGACGCTGTAACGCATCCAGCGGGACGTCGCGCATGATCCGCCAGCTGCTCTATCGCAGCGGCCAGCTCTACGAGTTCACTGTGCCGGACATGGTGCGTCTGCTGCTGCAGTCCCGCACCTTCAATGCGCGTCACGGCATCGGCGGCATGCTGCTGTTGCGCGACGGGCTGTTCATGCAACTGCTCGAAGGTCCGGCCGCCGCCGTCGATGCGCTGTACGCGCGCATCGCCTCCGATCCACGCCACTGCGAGGTACGCCTGATGGTCCGCGCGGAACGCACCGCGCCGCTGTTGCCCGGCTGGCGGATGGGCTGGAGCGAGGCGCCGCTGGACGGTGAGGCGCCGGTGTTCCACGGGCTCGAAACCGATACCAGGGCGCTGGCACTGCTGGAAAGCGCGCGCAGCGATCGCGTCGCCGCGGCGATGCGCGATTTCCTGCACGGCGCGCCGGTGCCCGGCGGTGGACTCGGCTGCGCGCGGGTGATGGAGCGCGTGCTGTGAGCATGCCGGCGATCGTCCGCCAGCTCGGCCGGCAGCCCTATGAGCCGGTCTGGCGCGCGATGCAGCGCTTCACCGATGCGCGCGGCGCCGACGGCACCGACGAACTGTGGGTCGTCGAGCACGATCCGGTGTTCACCCTGGGCCAGGCCGGCAAGCCCGAACACGTGCTTGCGTCGGGCGACATTCCGGTCGTGCAGGTCGACCGCGGCGGCCAGGTGACTTACCACGGCCCCGGCCAACTGGTGGTCTACCCGCTGCTGAACCTGCCGCGGCTGAAGATCGGCGTGCGCGACTACGTCTGCAAGATCGAGCAGTCGATCATCGACACCCTGGGCGACTGGAACATCGAAGCCGTGCGCCGCGACGGCGCGCCGGGCGTCTACGTCAACGATGCCAAGATCGCCGCGCTCGGCATCCGCGTGCGCCGCGGCTGCACCTTCCACGGGCTGGCGTTCAACGTGGCCATGGACCTGGAGCCTTTCCGGCGCATCAATCCCTGCGGCTACGTAGGCCTGCAGGTGGTGTCGCTGGGCGATCTCGGCGGGCCGTCGTCGCCCGACGCGGTGGCGCCGATGCTGCTCGAGAATCTGGCCGCGCAGTTCGGGCTGGCATTGTCAGAGGGGCCCGCACCGGTCCTCGCCGCTGAATGACACGCTGTATCCCCGTACCCGGCAAGACACTGCCGGACCGGGGGCCTACAATGCCCTTCCGATCGTCTTCACGCCCGCCATGTCCTCTATCGCCGACAAATCGATCCCGCTGCAGGTGGTCTCCACGCCGCCGCCGGCGTCGCTGCAGACCGGCGTCAAGCAGGTGGCGGGCGACAAGATCGCGCGTTCGCCGGTGCAGTTCGCCGACGCGCCCGTGCTGCGCAAGCCCTCGTGGATCCGCGTGCGCATTCCGTCCAACGGCGCGGTCGCGGCGCTGAAGTCGAAGCTGCGCGAGAACCGTCTGGTCACGGTCTGCGAGGAAGCGAGCTGCCCGAACATCCACGAGTGTTTCGGCCACGGCACCGCGACCTTCATGATCCTCGGCGAAGTCTGCACGCGCCGCTGTTCGTTCTGCGACGTCGCCCACGGCCGGCCCAAGCCGCCGGATGCGAGCGAGCCGCTGAACCTCGCGAACACGATCGCCGACATGGGCCTGAAGTACGTCGTGATCACCTCGGTCGACCGAGACGACCTGCGCGACGGCGGTGCCCAGCATTTCGTCGACTGCATCCGCGAAGTCCGCGCGCAGTCGCCGAACATCCGCATCGAGGTGCTGACGCCCGACTTCCGCGGCAAGGGCCGCATGGAGCGCGCGCTGGAGATCCTCAAGACCAATCCGCCCGACGTGTTCAACCACAACGTCGAGACGGTGCCCGATCTCTACCGCAACGTGCGTCCCGGCGCGGACTACCAGTGGTCGCTCGACCTGCTGAAGAAGTTCAAGGCTCAGCATCCGGACGTGCCGACCAAGTCCGGCATCATGCTCGGCCTGGGCGAAAACATGGAGCAGGTGCAGGGCACGCTGCGCGACCTGCGCGCGCACGACGTCGACATGGTCACCATCGGCCAGTACCTGCAGCCCAGTGCGCACCATCATCCGGTGCTGCGTTACTGGACGCCGGAAGAATTCCGCGCGCTCGAGGACTACGGCATGGCGCTGGGCTTCAGCCACGTCGCCTCCGGCCCGCTGGTGCGCTCGTCCTACCATGCCGACCAGCAGGCCATGGACGCGGGCGTCGCCGCCTGAGGCTTCTCGCCGGTCTTGGCGACGCGGAACTTGTGTGCGATTCCGCCATCCCCAGTTCCCGTCATTCCCGCGAAGGCGGGAATCCAGCGACTTGTGCTGGAGGCCGGCGCGGGAGGCTGTCGATCCCACGCAGCACTTTTGCGAAACACAAAGTCTCTGGATTCCCGCCTTCGCGGGAATGACGGGTCTTGGGAGAGTTCCGCGATGCGGGATGGCGCGAATCGCCGTGCCGCATGACCCCGCGATAAACACAAGCGCGATTCACGCTGTCTACGTGAACCCGATTGCATGCGGCATGCAACTTCCGGCACTGTCGAAGCGTCTGTTCACGTTCCAGGCTGCACTGCATGTCGCATGATGGCCCCATCCGCAATCCAGGATCCTGCATGAAAGCTTCCCGCGTCGTTTCCGGCTCCCTGATCGCCCTCGCGTTGGCGGTGCCGCTCGCGCTGATGGCGCGACCGGACGCCATCGCCAATGTGCCGGCGACGCCGAACGCCGACCAGGTGGCCGCGTCGAAGCTGGTCTATGGATTGCTGTCCGACAGCCGCTATGCCTATCGCCCGCGTGCGCTCGACGGCAGCCTGTCGGGCGAGATCTTCGACCGTTATTTCGAGAATCTCGACGCCGGCAAGCTATTCTTCACCCAGCAGGACATCACCCGCTTCGAACCGTTGCGCACCGGTATGGGGGCGGCGGTGCGCGAGGGCGACGTGGGGCCGGCGCTGGAAGTGTTCGCGCTGTACAAGCAGCGCGTCGCCGAACGCATCACCGGCGCGCGCGAACTGCTGAAACAGGACATCTTCGATTTCAGCGGCACCGACCGCTGGGAGTACGACCGCAAGGACGCCGCGTGGGCGGCGGATGCGGGTGAACTCGACATCCTGTGGCGGCAGTCGGTGCGCAACGACTGGTTGCGCCTGAAGCTCGCCGGCAAGGCCGACGACGAGATCCGCAAGACGCTCGACCGGCGCTATCTCAACACCGCCAACACGGTCGCTGCGCTCAACGACGAGGACGCCTTCAGCAGCTTCCTCAATGCCTACACCGGCTCGATCGACCCGCACACCGATTACTTCAATCCGCGTGCGGCGCGTCTGTTCAACCAGAGCATGTCGCTGTCGCTCGAAGGCATCGGCGCGCAGCTGCAGAAGCAGGACGACGTGGTGGTGATCCGCGAGGTCATCGCCGGCGGTCCCGCTGCGATCAGCAACCGTTTCAAGCCGGGCGATCGCATCGTCGGCGTCGGCCAGGGCACCAACGGGCCGATGGAAGACGTGATCGGCTGGCGCATCGACGACGTCGTCGAGAAGATCAAGGGCCCGAAGGACACCCAGGTGCGCCTGGACGTGATTCCGGCCGAGGCCACGCTCGACAGCGAGCCGGTGCGCATCACGCTGACCCGTGCGCGCGTGCGCCTGGAAGAGCAGGCGGCCAAGGCCGAGACCCTGACCCTGCCGGCCGATACCGAAGGCGGCCGCGAGAAGCAGATCGGCGTGATCAAGCTGCCGGCGTTCTACCAGGACTTCGAAGGTCGCCGGAACCGGGATGGCGAGTACGCGTCGGCGACGCGCGACGTCGCGCGCCTGCTGGAAGAATTCAAGACGAAGCAGGTCGATGGCGTCGTGCTCGACCTGCGCAACAACGGCGGCGGCTCGCTCAACGAGGCGATCGAACTCACCGGCCTCTTCATCGACCAGGGGCCGGTGGTGCAGGTGCGCGAATCCGGCGGCCGCGTCGGCGTGCAGGGCGACCGCGATCCGGGCGTGGCCTGGGACGGTCCGCTGGCGGTGCTGATCAACCGCGGTTCGGCATCGGCGTCGGAGATCGTCGCCGGCGCCATCCAGGATTACGGTCGCGGCCTGATCATCGGCGAGACCACCTTCGGCAAGGGCACGGTGCAGAATCTGGTCGATCTCGACCGCTGGCCGGCGAACGAGACCAAGCGTTTCGGCCAGGTGAAGCTGACGATCGCGCAGTTCTTCCTGCCCGGCGGCAGCAGCACGCAGAACAAGGGCGTCGAGCCGGACATCCACTTCCCGGTGACGGTCGATGCCACCGAATTCGGCGAGAGCACCTACGACAACGCATTGCCGTGGACCCGCATCGCCGCCGTGCCGCATACCCAGTACGGCGATTTCGCGCCGCTGCTGCCGCGCCTCGAGCAGTTGCACGAGACGCGCGTGGCCACGGACAGGGAGTTCGTCTGGTGGGCCGAGGACATCGCCGAGTTCCGCGCCGAGCGCGAGAAGAAGTTCGTGTCGCTCAACGAAGCCGAGCGCCGCGCCGAGCGTGACCGCCAGGCCGAGAAGCGCCAGCTGCGTCAGGAAGAGCGTCGCGCGCTGGGTCTGGACCTCGATCCGCTGGCCGAAGATTCCGACGACGACGGCCTGCAGGCCAACGAGCGAGCGATCGCCCAGCAGAACCGTCTCGAGAAGGCGGCCGAAGAGCGCCCGGATCCGCTGCTGCGCGAATCGGCGGCGATCCTGGCCGACGCGGTGCGCCTGCTCAATGCCGACCGTGATCTGTCGGCGACGGTGCTGCCGGTGTCGACCGCGCCGGGCCGCTGGGCGCGCTGATCCGTGTGCAGACGAAGCCGCCGCGAGTGATCGCGGCGGCTTTTTCGTGGTTCTTTCCCATCTGTAGCAGCGGCCCATGGCCGCGATCGGGCTTCCCCGGTAGAACCCATTGCGGCCCTGGGCCGCTGGGGGCGACGTCCTGGGGGAGCGCGCGGGCGCGCTATGAGCTTGGCCGGGAACGCCCCATCGCGCGCACGCGCGCTCCCACGGGATGGAGGGGGACGGCGCACTGCCACCCCGCTGCAACACCACCGTTCCAGCCGTGCAACGGGACGCCGGCGTAGAATTCCGCTCCGCATCCGCGGTCGTCTTTTCTTCCGGAATCCCCATGAGCGTCGCGCCGGTGTCGCGTCCCGCCTCGGTCCTGGCCATCGCGCTGGCGCTGGCGGCCGTCTATCTCGTCTGGGGGTCGACCTATCTCGCGATCCGATTCGCCCTCGAAGGCGGTTATCCGCCGCTGCTGATGGCGGGCATGCGCTTCGTCGTCGCCGGCGGGCTGATGTACGCGGCGCTGCGGCTGCGCGGCGTGCCGGCGCCGACGCGCAAGCAGTGGAAGACCCTGCTCGCGATGGGCGTGCTGCTGCTCGGTCTGGGCAACGGCATGGTCTGCATCGCCGAGCAGAGCGTGTCGTCGGGTCTGGCCGCGGTCGCGGTGGCGTCGGCGCCGATCTGGATCGCGCTGTTCGCGGCGATGCGTGGCGATCGGCCTTCGCGCATCGAATGGGCCGGCCTCGCGATCGGCTTCGCCGGCGTGCTGTGGCTCAACGCCGGCAGCTCGCTGACCGCGACGCCGACCGGTCTCGTCGCACTGCTGATCGCGCCGCTGGCCTGGGCCTTCGGTTCGGTGTGGAGCCGGGGCCGCGATCTGCCGTCGCCGTTCATGGCGGCCGCCGCGCAGATGCTCGCCGGCGGCATGATCATCCTCGCGGTGGGCCTGCTGATCGGCGAACGTTTCCACGAACTGCCGACGCGCAAGGGCACGCTGTCGGTCGCCTATCTCGCATCATTCGGTTCGATCATCGGCTTCACCGCCTACGTCTGGCTGTTGCACAACGTGCGCCCGACGCTCGCCGGCAGCTACGCCTACGTCAATCCGGCGATTGCGGTGCTGCTCGGCGCGTGGCTCGCATCGGAGCGCTTCCACGTCAACGATCTCGGCGCGATGGCGGTGATCCTGGTCGCCGTCGTCGCGATCACGCTGGGCCGCGCACGCGCGAAGAAGCCGGTGCCGACACCGGCCGCGGCAGTCGCCGGAGAAGACTCGTGATCGACGCCGCGCAGAGCCGCCGCGGCTTGTGGATCGCGGTTGCCGCTTTCGTCATCTGGGGCCTGATGCCGTTGTACTGGTATCTGCTGCGGCACGTGCCCTCGCTGCAGATCGTGCTGCACCGCTCGATCTGGTGCGCGATCCTCGTTGCCGCGTTCCTGACCATCCGCCAGGGCCGCGGCTGGCTGCGCGAGATCCTCGCGCAACCGAAGCTCGCGGGCATGCTCGCGATGTCGGGCTGCCTGATCGCGGCGAACTGGGCGCTCTACGTGTGGGCCGTCAACAGCGGCCACGTGGTCGAAGCGAGCCTGGGTTACTTCATCAATCCGCTGCTCAACGTCGTCATCGGCGTGGTGTTCCTGCGCGAACGGCTGTCGCTGCCGCAGTGGATCGCGGTCGCGCTCGCCGGCGGCGGCGTCGCGTGGCTGACCTTCAACTACGGCAGCTTCCCGTGGATCGCGCTGTGCCTGGCGACCTCGTTCGCGTTGTACGGACTGATCCGCAAGTTCGCCGCGGTCGAAGCGGTGCAGGGGCTCGGCGTCGAGAACCTGTTCGTGTTCGGTCCCGCGCTGCTCGCACTGCTGTGGTTCGAAAGCCAGGGCGGCGGCGGATTCTTCTCGCTGCGCTGGGGTGGCTGGACCGACCTGCTGCTGGTGCTCGGCGGCGCGCTGACCGCGATTCCGCTGATCTGTTTCGCCTACGCGGTGCGGCGCGTGCCGCTGACCATCGTCGGCCTGCTGCAGTACATCGGCCCGACGCTGCAGCTGCTGCTGGGCGTGTTCTTCTTCGGCGAAGCCTTCGGCATCGACCGCGCGGTCGGCTTCGGTTTCATCTGGGTGGGGCTGGTGGTGTTCGCAGTCGACGGCTATCTGCAGTCGCGTCGGCGGATCGTTGCGCAGCAGGCCTGAGGTCTTCCATTCCGTTCCGATTCGACGGGTTCGCTGCGCTCTACCCAGCCTGCAAACGCGTCAGGCGGCGCCGGCATCCCGCGACGACAGCTGCATGACAGGCAGTCTCCGTTCATCGGCGTGAGCCGGTCGCTGCACCGGGCTTCTGGCACAGTGCGGCCATGTCACCCCGTCGCCCCGGCCTGCTTCGATGAGCGCTGCGCACGCCGCGATCGTGCTCGCCGCCGGCGGCAGCACGCGCCTGGGCCGGCCCAAGCAACTGCTGCGCAGCGATGGTGAAAGCCTGGTCGCGCGCGTCGTGCGGCTGGTCGCGGACACCCATCCATGCCGGCTCGTGGTCATGCTCGGCGCGTATCACGATGCGGTCGCGGCCGAGCTTGCGCCTTCGCCACATGCCTGCGTCGAACTGCACGATGTGCCGGGTTGGCACGAAGGTCTGTCCGCCAGCCTCGTCGCCGCATCGCGCGCGCTGCAGTCGCATCGCGGCCCGGTGCTGGTGACCGGTATCGATCAGCCCGCGCTCAACGCGCTGCATCTGCGCGCGCTGCTCGACGGGTCACGCAGCGTGCGCTCGGGCTGCGCTGCGGCGATGTACGGCGAACGCCCCGGCGCGCCGACGGTGCTCTCGCACACGCTGTTCGCGCAGGCCGTCACGCTGTCGGGCGATCGTGGCTTCGGCGCGCTGCTCGCCGCGTTGCCGGAAGACGAACTGTTCCGGTTGCAGGCGCCGTCGCTGGCGCAGGACATCGACACGGCCGATGACGTGCAGCAGGCGTTGGCGGACGGGCTGCTGGATCGCGGAAGCTAGCTCGATGTCTGACCCGTCGGGCACCTTGTGCTGGAGGAAGAGGGTTTGTGTGGGAGCGCGCTTGCGCGCGATCGGGACTTCCGGGCAATGCCCTTCGCGCGCAAGCGCGCTTGTGTCTGCCTCGATAGGTAGTCTTAGGTGGAGAGCGATGTGCGGCACGCCGACGGCGCGCAGTGTCCGAGCACGTGTGGGAGCCGGGGCGGCCGCACATCGACCTCGTTCCCAAGCCC
>NZ_JAIWPU010000013.1 GCF_021191705.1 Proluteimonas flavola | reverse complement strand
AAGCCGAAGTCTATGTCCTGTCGAAGGACGAAGGCGGCCGCCACACGCCGTTCTTCAAGGGCTACCGTCCGCAGTTCTACTTCCGCACCACCGACATCACCGGTGCGGTCGAGCTGCCGGAAGGCACGGAGATGGTGATGCCGGGCGACAACGTGAAGATGGTGGTCACGCTGATCAATCCGGTGGCGATGGACGAAGGCCTGCGCTTCGCGATCCGCGAAGGCGGCCGCACCGTCGGCGCCGGCGTGGTGGCGAAGATCATCAAGTGACCTGACGGCCCACGCGCGCACTGCGCGCGTGGCTGCCGGAAGGTCATCCCCGCGAAAGCGGGGCTTTCAACAGCCGAATGGCTGGTCATCCAGTGGCTTCCGATCCGTCATCCGGATGTCGACGTACGAAGTCTCTGGATCTCCGCTTTTCGGGAATAGTGATCGAAGGACGGACCGGCCCAGCCGGTCCGTCCGGTCTTCGAAGGGCAGGGCTTGCGCCCACCCGTCGATACCCGCTATGATGCAAGACCCTCGCGGACAGGCCTTCTTCGGATGTCCGCGAAATCGCGAAATGAGGTGCAGGATGCCCTCGTCTTCGCCAGACACGGAAATGTCGCGAGGCTGTGCTCCACCCGTTCCGGAAATGTCCGGAGCACGAAGGGATGGAGCGGATCACCGCGTCTGAATTTCTGTGGTCTGGGCGGATCGGGAAACCGGTCTGCCTTTTGTTTTACAGGGAACGGCCCCGGGGCGCGGGTGAATGCCTCGGACAGCCACGAATCAATGGGGTTCTGCGCACCCAGCCGCAGGCCCGTCGCTCTTTCAACCAAGGATATTTCCGTCATGACGGACCAAAAGATCCGGATCCGCCTCAAGGCATTCGATCACCGCCTGATCGATCGCTCGGCAAGCGAGATCGTCGAGACCGCGAAGCGTACCGGTGCACAGGTGCGCGGCCCGATCCCGCTGCCGACCAAGATCGAGCGTTACACCATCCTGACGTCGCCGCACGTCGACAAGGATGCGCGTGACCAGTACGAGACCCGCACGCACAAGCGCGTGCTGGACATCGTCGACCCGAACGACAAGACCGTTGATGCGCTGATGAAGCTTGAGCTCGCAGCCGGCGTCGACGTCCAGATCAAGCTGACCTGAGGACCGCACCATGACCGCGAAGATCCATTCGTTGGGCATCGTCGGCCGCAAGGCCGGCATGAGCCGGGTGTTCACCGAAGACGGCAAGTCCGTGCCGGTGACGCTGATCGAGGCGACCCCGAACCGCATCACCCAGATCAAGACCGTCGACACCGACGGCTACAGCGCCGTGCAGGTCACCGCAGGCGTCAAGCGTGCATCGCTGCTCAACAAGCCGGAAACCGGTCACCTCGCCAAGGCGAAGGTCGAAGCGGGTCGTGGCCTGTGGGAGCTCCGCGTGGCCGACGACAAGATCGCCGACTTCAACGTCGGTGGCGAGATCAAGGCCGACATCTTCGAAGTGGGCCAGGTCGTCGATGTCCAGGGCGTCACCAAGGGCAAGGGCTTCCAGGGCACGATCAAGCGCTGGAACTTCAAGATGGGCGACGCGACGCACGGTAACTCGCTGTCGCACCGCCAGCCGGGTTCGCTCGGCCAGCGCCAGACGCCGGGCCGCGTGTTTCCGGGCAAGAAGATGTCCGGCCACATGGGTGCCGACGTGCAGACCACGCAGCGCCTGCAGATCGTGCAGGTCGACGCCGAGCGCGGCCTGATCGCCGTCAAGGGCGCCGTGCCTGGCGCGCCGGGTGGCGACGTGATCGTGCGTCCGTCGAGCAAGGCATAAGGAGTCGCACATGGAACTCGCAATCAACAACAGCAGCACGAAGCTGTCGGTCTCCGACGCAGTCTTCGGCCGCGATTTCAGCGAAGACCTGGTCCACCAGGTGGTCGTTGCCTATCGCAACGCCGGCCGTGCTGGCACCAAGGCGCAGAAGACGCGTTCGGAAGTCAACGGCACGACCAAGAAGTCGAAGAAGCAGAAGGGCGGCGGTGCGCGTCACGGCGCGCTGACGGCGCCGATCTTCGTCGGCGGTGGCGTGACCTTCGCGGCCAAGCCGCGCAGCTTCGCGCAGAAGGTCAACCGCAAGATGTACCGCGCGGCGATGTCGGCGATCCTGTCCGAGCTCAACCGCCAGGGCCGTCTGACCGTCGTCGAGACGTTCGACCTGTCCGAGACGAAGACCAGCGGCATGGTCGCCAAGCTCAAGGAATTCGATCTGGGCAAGCGCCCGCTGATCGTGACCGAAGACGCGTCCGAGCACCTGTACCTGTCGGCACGCAACCTGCCCTACGTCGAGATCCGCGACGTGCAGGGCCTGGATCCGGTCGCGCTGGTCGGCGCCGATACCGTGCTGATCACCACCGATGCGGTGAAGAAGATCGAGGAGTGGCTGGCATGAACGACGCCAAGCTCTATGAAGTGATCCGTGCGCCGCGCGTGTCCGAAAAGACCGCGCGCCTGCAGGAAGTGTCCAACCAGTACGCGTTCGAAGTGTCGACGGTCGCCACCAAGGCCGACATCAAAGCCGCGATCGAGAAGCTGTTCGACGTCAAGGTCGAGGCGGTCAATGTGTTGAACGTGAAGGGCAAGAACAAGTCCTTCCGTCAGCGCCAGGGCAGCCGCGGCGACTGGCGCAAGGCCTACGTGAAGCTGGCCGACGGCCAGTCGATCGACGTCATGAACGCGAAGGTCTGAGGAAGCCCCGATGCCATTGATGAAGTTCAAGCCCACTTCGCCCGGCCGCCGTTCCGCGGTCCGCGTCGTGCACCCCGATCTGCACAAGGGTGCGCCGCACGCTGCGCTGGTCGAGAAGAAGACCAACACTGGTGGCCGCAACCACCACGGCCGCATCACCACCCGTCACATCGGTGGTGGCCACAAGCAGCACTACCGCATCGTCGATTTCAAGCGGGACAAGGAAGGCGTTCCGGCGCGCGTCGAGCGCATCGAATATGACCCGAACCGTACCGCCCACATCGCGCTGCTGTGCTATGTCGACGGCGAGCGCCGTTACATCATCGCGCCGAAGGGCCTGAAGGCCGGCGACCAGGTGATCTCCGGTTCGGATGCCCCGATCAAGACGGGCAACACGCTGCCGCTGCGCAACATCCCGGTCGGTTCGACGATCCACTGCATCGAGATGAAGCCGGGCAAGGGTGCGCAGATCGCGCGCGCCGCCGGTGCCGGCGTGCAGCTGGTCTCGCGCGAAGGCGTCTACGCCACCGTGCGTCTGCGTTCGGGCGAAGTGCGTCGCGTGCCGTCCGAGTGCCGCGCCACGATCGGCGAGGTCAGCAACGACGAGCACAGCCTCGAGAAGCTGGGCAAGGCCGGTGCGAAGCGCTGGCGCGGCGTCAAGCCGACCGTCCGCGGCGCGGCCATGAACCCGGTCGACCATCCGCACGGCGGTGGTGAAGCCAAGGCCGGTCAGGGCAACCCGCACCCGGTTACGCCCTGGGGTGTCCCGACCAAGGGCTACAAGACCCGCCATAACAAGCGGACGCAGCAGTTCATCGTGCGCGATCGCAGGAGCTGATAGACCATGGCACGTTCACTCAAGAAGGGTCCCTTCGTCGACCATCACCTCGTCAAGAAGGTGGAAGCCGCGGGTTCCAACACCAAGAAGCCGATCAAGACCTGGTCGCGTCGCTCGATGGTCCTGCCGGACATGATCGGTTTCACCATCGCCATCCACAACGGCAAGAACCACGTCCCGGTGCTGGTCAACGAGAACATGGTGGGCCACAAGCTCGGCGAATTCGCGTTGACGCGGACCTTCAAGGGTCACGGCGGCGACAAGAAGTCGGGCAGGTAAGGAGCGCACAATGGACAAGGCAACGAAAGCCCGCCTCGAAGAGCAGAAGCGCGCTCGCACCGAGGTCAACAAGCGCACCGCGATCCTTCGCACCGCGCGCATCTCGCCGCAGAAAGCGCGTCTGGTCGCCGACCAGGTCCGTGGTCTGCCGGTCGAACGCGCCGTCGGCCTGCTGAAGTTCTCGGACAAGAAAGCCGCGCACATGATCAAGAAGGTCGTCGAATCGGCCATCGCCAACGCCGAGAACAACGCTGGCGCTGATGTCGACGAACTCAAGATCGCCACCATCACGGTCGACGAAGGTCCGACGCTGAAGCGCTTCATGGCGCGCGCGAAGGGACGCGGTACCCGCATCCTCAAGCGCACCAGCCACATCACCGTCGTCGTGGGAGAGGGCAAGTAATATGGGTCACAAAGTTCATCCCATCGGCATCCGCCTCGGCATCGCCAAGGACTGGAATTCCAAGTGGTATGCCGGCAAGAAGGAATACGCCGAATACCTCGCCGCCGACCTGAAGGTCCGCGAGATGCTGCGCAAGCGTCTCGCCTCCGCCGGCATCAGCAAGATCCTGATCGAGCGTCCGGCGAAGACGGCGCGCGTGACGATCCACACCGCCCGTCCGGGCGTGGTGATCGGCAAGCGCGGCGAGGACATCGAGAAGCTGCGCAAGGACGTCAGCGACATGATGGGCGTTCCCGCGCACATCAACGTGACCGAGGTCCGCAAGCCGGAGCTCGACGCGCAGCTGGTCGCCGAGTCGATCGCGCAGCAGCTCGAGCGTCGCATCATGTTCCGCCGCGCGATGAAGCGCGCTGTCGGCAACGCGATGCGCCTGGGCGCGCTGGGCATCAAGGTCAACGTGGCCGGTCGCCTCAACGGCGCCGAGATCGCGCGTTCGGAGTGGTACCGCGAAGGCCGCGTGCCGTTGCACACCCTCCGCGCCGACGTCGACTACGGCTTTGCCGAAGCCAAGACGACCTACGGGATCATCGGCATCAAGACCTGGATCTACAAGGGTGAAATCTTCGATTTCAGCCAGGTGGGCCAGGAGAAGCAGGACGACACGCCGCGTGGCGGTGACCGTGGTGATCGCAATGACCGCGATCGTCGGGGTCCGCGTCGCGAGCGCGAGGCGAGGGACTAATCATGTTGCAACCCAAGCGAACCAAATACCGCAAGATGCACAAGGGCCGTAACGACGGCCTGGCATGGAGCGGCAACGCAGTCAGCTTCGGCGAGTTCGGCCTGCGGTCGACCGCCACCGGTCAGCTGACCGCACGTCAGATCGAAGCCGGTCGTCGTTCCATCAGCCGTCACGTCAAGCGCGGCGGCAAGATGTGGATCCGCGTGTTCCCGGACAAGCCGATCACCAAGAAGCCGATCGAAGTCCGAATGGGCTCCGGCAAGGGCAGCGTCGAGTACTGGGTCGCGCAGATCCAGCCCGGCCGCATGATCTTCGAGATCGAGGGTGTCGAGGAAGAGGTGGCGCGCGAAGCGTTCCGCCTGGCCGCCGCGAAGCTGTCGGTCACCACTCAATTCGTGACCCGGACGGTGCGCTGATGGCTACGACCAAGGAACTCCGCGAAAAGTCGGTCGAGGATTTGCAGTCGCATCTCCTCGAACTGCACAAGGAGCGTTTCTCGCTCCGCATGCAGAAGGCCACTGGCCAGCTGACCAAGACGCATGACACCCGTCGGGTGCGCCGCGAGATCGCGCGCGTCAACACCCTGATCGGTCAGAAGAAGTAAGGACCCGACCATGAATACCGAAAAGAAGCAGCGTACGGTCCAGGGCCGCGTGGTCAGCAACAAGATGGACAAGACCGTCACCGTGCTGGTGGAGCGTCAGGTCAAGCACGCGTTGTACGGCAAGTACATCAAGCGTTCGACCAAGCTCCATGCCCACGATGCCGAGAACGCGTGTCAGGAAGGCGACCTGGTGAAGGTCGTCGAGATTGCGCCGATGTCCAAGACCAAGAACTGGCGGGTGGCGGAAATCGTCACGCGCGCCGCCGAATAACGAGGAGGGCATACCATGATCCAGATGCAGAGCCACCTCGATGTGGCGGACAACAGCGGTGCCAAGGAAGTGATGTGCATCAAGGTGCTGGGCGGCTCGAAGCGCCGTTACGCCGGCATCGGCGACATCATCAAGGTGTCCATCAAGGAAGCGATTCCGCGTGGCAAGGTCAAGAAGGGCGAGGTCTACGACGCCGTCGTGGTGCGTACCCGCAAGGGTGTGCGTCGTGCCGACGGTTCGTTGATCCGCTTCGACGGCAATGCCGCCGTGTTGCTCAACAACAAGCAGGAGCCGATCGGCACCCGCATCTTCGGGCCCGTGACCCGTGAACTGCGTTCCGAGAAGTTCATGAAGATCGTCTCGCTCGCGCCTGAAGTGCTCTGAGCGGAGGAACGAAAATGGCCAATCGAATCAAGAAGGGCGACCACGTGATCGTGATCGCCGGCAAAGACAAGGGCAAGCGCGGTGACGTGGTGCGCGTGGTCGGCGAGAAGGTCGTCGTCTCGAACATCAACATCGTCAAGCGCCACACCAAGCCGAACCCGCAGGCGGGTCAGGCCGGTGGCGTGGTCGAGCGCGAAGCGCCGATCCATGCTTCGAACGTGATGCCGTTCAACCCTGCCACCGGCAAGGGCGAGCGCATTGGAACCAAGACACTCGAGGATGGACGCACGCTGCGCGTGTTCCGCTCGAGCGGTGAGGCGCTCGACGCCTGAGGATGCTCAAAATGACGACCCGTCTGGAACAGTTCTACAAGGATGAGGTGGTACCGAAGCTCATGGAGCAGTTCGGTTACGCCAACATCATGCAGGTCCCGCGCCTGAGCAAGATCACCATCAACATGGGCGTGGGCGAAGCTGCCGCGAACAAGAAGGTGCTCGAGAACGCAACCGCCGACATGGCCAAGATCAGCGGCCAGAAGCCGCTGGTGACCAAGTCGCGCGTGTCGGTGGCCTCGTTCAAGATCCGCGACGGCTGGCCGATCGGCTGCAAGGTCACGCTGCGTCGCAATGGCATGTACGAGTTCTTCGACCGCCTGGTCAATGTCGCGTTGCCGCGCGTTCGCGACTTCCGCGGTGTCTCGGCCCGTTCGTTCGACGGCCGCGGTAACTACAACATGGGCGTGAAGGAACAGATCATCTTCCCGGAAATCGACTTCGACGCCGTCGACGCGATCCGCGGTATGGACATCGCGATCACCACGACCGCCCGTACCAACGAAGAAGCCAAGGCGCTGCTGGAAGCCTTCCGCTTCCCGTTCCGTAATTGAGGAGCCGGGATTCGGGAATGGGGATTCGGGATTCGTACGAGCGACAGCTCGCCGGATCCCGCCTTTCCGATTCCCCAATCCCCAATCCCGAATCCCGAGGATTTACACGTGGCAAAGACGTCCATGATCAACCGCGAGGCCAAGCGCGCGAAGCTGGCCAAGCAGCATGCCGAAAAGCGTGAGGCGCTGAAGAAGATCATCAGCAGCCCGACCGCCGGCTACGAAGAAAAGGCCGACGCAGTCGTCAAGCTGCAGAAGCTGCCGCGCGACTCGTCGCCGGCCCGCCAGACCACGCGTTGCGCCCTTTCGGGTCGCCCGCGCGGTGTCTACAGCAAGTTCGGTCTCGGCCGCAACATGCTGCGCCAGGCCACCATGCGCGGCGACGTGCCGGGCCTGCGCAAGGCCAGCTGGTAAGAGCGTCGCACTGCAGGTCTGGCGTTCGCGCGCCGGACCTGTAGAATACCGGCCCTCACGCCGTACCCCCGCACGAAGTCCGTGCGGGTCAAAACTAGTGTTCGCGCAAGCGGATATCGGTGCACTCAGAAGGTAATCATCATGAGCATGACTGATCCCATCGCCGACATGCTGGTCCGCATTCGCAATGCGGCCGCTGTCGGCAAGCAGACGGCGTCGATGCCGTCGTCGAAGATCAAGGTCGCCATCGCCACCGTCCTGAAGGACGAAGGCTACATCGGCGACTTCCGCGTGACCGAGAACGGCGCCAAGGCCGAACTCGAGATCGTCCTCAAGTATTACGAAGGCCGTCCGGTCATCGAGACCCTGAAGCGTTTCTCGCGTTCGGGTCTGCGCCAGTACCGCGGCAAGGACGCGCTGCCGAAGGTCCTCAACGGCCTGGGCGTGTCCATCATTTCCACGTCCAAGGGCATCATGACCGACGCGAAGGCACGCCAGTTGGGTGTCGGCGGCGAAGTCCTGTGCTTCGTGGCTTAAGGGAGTAACGCACAATGTCCCGAGTTGCCAAGAAGCCGATCGCCCTTCCGAAGGGCGTCGAGCTCAACATCCAGCCCGAGCTGGTCAGTGTGAAGGGCCCGAAGGGCACCCTGACGCTCGCCAAGCCGTCGGATATCGCGATCACCATCGAAGACGGCAATGCGCTGCTTTCGGCCAATGATCCGTCGCAGATTCCGCTCACCGGTACCCTGCGCGCGATCGTCGCGAACATGGTGCACGGCGTGTCGCAGGGCTTCGAGCGCAAGCTCGACCTCGTCGGCGTCGGTTACCGCGCAGCGGTCCAGGGCAAGGACCTGAACCTCTCGCTCGGTTTCTCGCATCCCGTCGTGTTCCAGGCGCCGGAAGGCATCACGCTGACCACGCCGACCCAGACCGAGATCCTGGTCCAGGGTGCAGACAAGCAGCTCGTCGGCCAGGTCGCCGCCAAGATCCGCGGATTCCGTCCGCCGGAGCCGTACAAGGGCAAGGGCGTGAAGTACTCCGACGAAACCATCATTCGCAAGGAAGCCAAGAAGGCCTAAGGCCCATCCGCTTCCCGGGGATCAAGATCATGAGCATCAAGAACAACGCCCGCCTGCGCCGCGCCAAGACCACGCGTTCGCACATCCGTGTCCTCGGCGTGCCGCGCCTGTCGGTGCTGCGCACCGGCCAGCACATCTACGCCCAGCTGTTCAATTCGGATGGTTCCAAGGTGCTGGCGGCCGCCAACACCACCCAGGCCGACGTCAAGGGCGGCCTGAAGAACGGCAAGAACGCCGACGCCGCGACCGCGGTGGGTCGTGCGATTGCGGAGAAGGCCAAGGCCGCGGGTATCGAGAAGGTCGCATTCGACCGCTCGGGCTACCGCTACCACGGTCGCATCAAGGCACTCGCCGACGCCGCCCGCGAGGGTGGCCTGCAGTTCTGATTCGAACGCTGTCGCCGCCGGGCCTCGTGCCCGGCGCCGCCTGACCTGCCGGCACGGGATGTGCCGGACGCCCGCGGCCTTCTGTGCCGCGTCCGCGTTTCGCCGATTCACTTCCCAACTCCAAGCGGCACGAGCCGTACATCCTTCTTCCAATACAGGCAATCCAGATGGCAAACGAAAGGGAAAACCGCGGGCGCGATCGCAATCGCGACCGTGAGGAACTCGACGACGGCATGATCGAGAAGCTGATCACGGTCAACCGCGTCAGCAAGACCGTCAAGGGCGGTCGCCAGTTCACGTTCACCGCGCTGACGGTCGTCGGCGACGGCAACGGCAAGGTCGGCTTCGGCTACGGCAAGGCGCGCGAAGTGCCGGTCGCGATCCAGAAGTCGATGGAGCAGGCCCGCAAGAACCAGAAGGCCGTCGATCTCAACGGCAGCACCCTGTGGCACACGGTCAAGTCGCGCCATGGCGCAGCGAGCGTGTTCATGCAGCCCGCGTCGGAAGGTACCGGCGTGATCGCCGGTGGCGCGATGCGCGCCGTGCTCGAAGCCGTCGGCGTCAAGGACGTGCTGGCCAAGGCCGTGGGTTCGCGCAACCCGATCAATCTCGTGCGCGCCACGATCCGCGGCCTCAACGAAATGCACTCGCCGGCGCAGATCGCGGCCAAGCGCGGCAAGAAGGTGGAGGATCTGATCAATGGCTAAGAACGAAGCCACCGGCGGCACCGTCAAGGTGCGCCTGGTCAAGGGTCTGCGCGGTTCGCAGGCCAAACACCGCCTCTCGGTGAAGGCGCTCGGTCTGGGCAAGCTCAACGACGTGCGCGAACTGAAGGACAGCCCGCAGGTCCGTGGCCTGATCAACAAGGTCCACTACCTGGTCCAGGTCGAGGAATAATCGAAATGAAGCTCAATTCTCTCAAGCCCGCACAGGGCGCCCGCACCGAGCGCACGCGCGTCGGTCGCGGTATCGGTTCGGGCCTGGGCAAGACTGCCGGCCGCGGCCACAAGGGTTCGTTCGCGCGCTCGGGCAAGGGCAAGATCAAGGCCGGCTTCGAAGGCGGCCAGATGCCGCTGCGCAAGCGCCTGCCGAAGGTCGGTTTCCGCTCCAAGCTCAAGCTCGACACCGCCGAAGTGATGCTCTACCAGCTCGACAGGCTCGATGGTGACGTCGACTTCGCCGCGCTGCGTGCCGCCAAGCTGGTGCCCAGCACCGCCAAGCGCGCGAAGATCGTCCTCAAGGGCGAGATCAGCAAGCCGCTCGTGCTCAAGGGCGTGCTCGCCACGGCCGGTGCCCGCGCGGCGATCGAAGCCGCTGGCGGCAAGGTCGAGGAGTAAGCCGGATGTCGCGTAGCGGCAGCGCAATGGGTGGGGTCGGCGCCGGGCTCGGTAAGTTCACCGAGCTTCGCCAGCGCCTGCTGTTCGTGCTCGGTGCTCTCGTCGTCTACCGCATCGGGTGTTTCATCCCGGTGCCGGGCGTCAATCCCGAGGCCATGCTGCAGCTGATGGAGCAGCAGGAAGGCACCATCGTGGACATGTTCAACATGTTCTCCGGCGGTGCGCTGTCGCGTTTCAGCTTGTTCGCACTGAACGTCATCCCGTACATCTCCGCGTCCATCGTGATGCAGCTGCTGGTGCAGGTCGTGCCCAGCCTGAAGGCCATCCAGAAGGAGGGCGAGTCGGGCCGGCGCAGGATCACCCAGTGGTCGCGCATCGGTGCGATTCCGTTGGCGGTGTTCCAGTCGGCGGGTATCGCGGTCGCGCTGCAGAGCTCGGGTGCCAACAACGGTATTCCGGTCGTCTACGCGCCGGGTATGGGCTTCGTGGTCACCGCGATCATCGCGCTCACCGCCGGCACCATGTTCCTGGTGTGGCTGGGCGAGCAGGTGACCGAGCGCGGCATCGGCAACGGTGTCTCGCTGATCATCTTCGCCGGCATCGTGGCGGGTCTTCCGGGCGCCGTGCTGGGGACGTTCGACTCGCTGCGCAGCGGCGACATGAGCCCGATCGCGGCGATCCTGCTGGTGATCGTGGTGCTGGCGGCGGTGTTCTTCGTGGTGTTCGTCGAGCGTGGCCAGCGCCGGATCACGGTCAACTACGCACGCCGTCAGGGCGGTCGCAACGCGTACATGAACCAGAGTTCGTTCCTGCCGCTCAAGCTCAACATGGCAGGCGTGATTCCGGCGATCTTCGCGTCCTCGATCATCATGTTCCCGGCAACGGTGACCACGTGGTTCGGTGAAGCAACCTCGTCGAGCGGCTGGCAGCAGACGCTGCAGCGTGTCGCGCAGGCGATCTCGCCGGGCGAGCCGCTGTACGTGCTGCTGTTCGGTGCGCTGATCGCGGGCTTCGCGTTCTTCTACACCGCGCTGGTGTTCAACAGCCAGGAAACGGCCGACAACCTGAAGAAGTCGGGCGCGCTGATCCCGGGCATCCGTCCGGGCAAGGCCACCGCCGACTACATCGATGGTGTGCTGACCCGCCTCACGGCAGTCGGCGCGGCCTATCTGGTGCTGGTCTGCCTGCTGCCCGAGTTCATGCGCGCCGAGTTCGGCAGCTCCTTCCACTTCGGCGGCACGTCGCTGCTGATCGTGGTGGTGGTGATCATGGACTTCATCGCGCAGGTCCAGTCGCACCTGATGTCGCACCAGTACGAAAGCCTGCTGAAGAAGGCGAACCTCAAGGGTTCGCGCAGCGGCGGCGGCCTGACCGGTCGTTGATGTTCCGCCGGACGGCCCTCGGGTCGTCCGGCACGGTTCTCGCGGCATGGGCACTCCCCATGCCGCATCGCACCGCCCGGCTGGGCGGTGCACGAAGTCCGGACCTACGCGCCGGACTTCAGATGGGCGACTCGTGCGGCGGTCTCGTGCGCGGGTGGTCCAGGAAGATCCGCACGCCAGAGTAGCGCGCGGGGCAGGCGAGGGAGATGTCTCCCGAAAGCTGCCGGTCCTGGACTGTCGCCGGAGCATGGGCACGCTCCCCATGCCGGGTTCACTGGCGCCCTGGCGCCGTGGGCTTCCTGAAACCACGAGGCCCTGCTATCATTTCTTGTTCCCTTTTGCCGGGATTGAACCCCTGGCAGCAAACCAGTTGGAGATCCGCGCATGGCGCGTATTGCAGGTGTGAACCTGCCTGCCCAGAAGCATGTCTGGGTTGGGCTTCAGAGCATTTTCGGCATCGGCCGTACCCGTTCGAAGAAGGTCTGCGAGGCTGCAGGCGTGACCTCGAGCACCAAGATCCGCGACCTGTCTGAGCCGGAAGTCGAGCGCCTGCGCTCGGAAGTCGGCAAGTACGTGGTCGAGGGTGATCTGCGTCGCGAAGTCGGCATGGCCATCAAGCGTCTGATGGACCTGTCGTGCTACCGCGGCCTGCGTCACCGTCGCGGTCTCCCGCTGCGTGGTCAGCGCACCCGGACCAATGCACGCACCCGCAAGGGTCCGCGCAAGGCCATCAGGAAGTAAGGAGTCAAGCCATGGCCAAGCCCGCAGCTAACAAGACCAAGAAGAAGATCAAGCGCGTCGTCACCGACGGCATCGCGCATGTCCACGCTTCGTTCAACAACACGATCATCACGATCACCGACCGCCAGGGCAACGCGCTCTCGTGGGCGACCTCGGGCGGTGCCGGTTTCCGCGGCTCGCGCAAGTCGACCCCGTTCGCAGCCCAGGTCGCCGCAGAGAAGGCCGGCAAGGTCGCGCTCGACTACGGCGTGAAGTCGCTTGAAGTTCGCATCAAGGGCCCGGGTCCGGGTCGTGAGTCGGCCGTGCGCTCGCTGAACAACGTGGGCTACAAGATCATCAACATCATCGACGTGACGCCCATCCCGCACAACGGATGCCGCCCGCCGAAGAAGCGTCGCGTCTAAAGGAGCGATAAGAAATGGCTCGTTACATCGGTCCTACCTGCAAGCTCGCGCGCCGTGAAGGCGCCGACCTGTCCCTCAAGAGCCCGACCCGCGCGCTCGACTCGAAGTGCAAGCTGGAGCAGAAGCCCGGCCAGCACGGTGCCGGTACCGGCGCGCGTCGCAGCAAGCTGTCCGACTACGCCACCCAGCTTCGCGAGAAGCAGAAGGTCAAGCGTATCTACGGTCTGCTCGAACGTCAGTTCCGCAACTACTACAAGAAGGCGTCGAACAAGAAGGGCAACACGGGTGAAAACCTGCTGCAGCTCCTCGAGACGCGTCTCGACAACGTCATCTACCGCATGGGCTTCGCGGTGACCCGTCCGGCCGCGCGCCAGCTGGTGTCGCACCGCGGCGTCACGGTCAATGGCCAGTCGGTGAATCTGCCGTCTTACCAGGTCAAGGCAGGCGACGCGATCGCACTGTCGGAGAAGGCGCAGAAGCAGCTTCGCGTGCAGGAAGCGCTCACCGTGTGGTCGACGATGGACCTGTCCCCGTCGTGGGTCGAAGTCGACTCCAAGGCGTTCAGTGGTGTGTTCAAGTCCGTCCCGGATCGTGCCGATCTGCCGGCAGACATCAACGAAGCGCTGATCGTCGAGCTGTACTCGAAGTAATTCAACCAGGTACCGCCGCGTGACGAGCGCGGCGGTCCTCAGGAGACACATACACATGACGGCTACCGCCAACCAGGTCCTGCGTCCCCGCGGCCCTCAGATCGAACGTCTCGCGGGCAACCGCGCGAAGGTCGTGATCGAGCCGCTGGAGCGTGGGTATGGGCACACGCTGGGCAATGCCCTGCGTCGCGTGCTCCTGTCGTCGATTCCGGGCTTCGCGATCACCGAAGTCGAGATCGACGGCGTGCTGCACGAGTACAGCACCATCGAGGGCCTGCAGGAAGACGTGCTGGAAGTCCTGCTCAACCTCAAGGACGTCGCCATCCGCATGGGCACCGGCGAGAGCTCGACGCTGTCGCTGTCGAAGTCGGGCCCGGGCGTCGTGACGGCCGCCGACATCAAGACCGACCACAACGTCGAGATCCTCAACGGCGAGCACATCATCTGCCACCTGACCAAGGACGCGTCGATCAACATGCGTCTGAAGATCGAGCGCGGTTTCGGCTACCAGCCGGCCTCCGCGCGTCGTCGTCCGGACGAGGAGACCCGCGCCATCGGTCGCCTGATGCTGGACGCGTCGTTCTCGCCGGTCCGCCGCGTGGCCTATGAGGTCGAAGCGGCCCGCGTCGAACAGCGCACCGACCTCGACAAGCTGGTCCTGGACATCGAGACCAACGGCACGATCGATGCCGAGGAAGCCGTGCGCACCGCCGCCGATATCCTCACCGACCAGCTGTCGGTGTTCGGCGACTTCACCCACCGCGACCGCGGCGCCGCGAAGCCGCAGGCACCGGGCGTCGACCCGATCCTGCTGCGTCCGATCGACGATCTGGAGCTGACGGTGCGTTCGGCCAACTGCCTCAAGGCCGAGAGCATCTACTACATCGGCGACCTGATCCAGAAGACCGAAGTCGAACTGCTCAAGACCCCGAACCTCGGCAAGAAGTCGTTGACCGAGATCAAGGAAGTCCTGGCGCAGCGCGGCCTCGCGCTCGGCATGAAGCTCGAGAACTGGCCGCCGACCGGCGTGTCCGCTCACGGGATGCTTGGGTAAGCAGCCCGCGACCAGCCGATGCCGTCAGGCATCGGCTGCGGGTTGCGAACGCCCGGCGTGCTTCGTCGGGCAGGGAGTGCACACGCGGCGCAAGCCGCGGCTCCCGATCTGCTTTGACGATGTATGCAAGACCGCGCCGACGGGCAGAAGCCCGCGGCGTTGCCGGTGAAGGACGACCGGTTCCGGACCATCCGCAGTCCAAGTTCCAACGCCAGGACGGCGCCAAAGCCTCACACAGACCCACCATTCCAATCTGAAGGATCCATCCCATGCGCCACCAGAAAGCCGGTCGCAAGTTCAACCGCACCAGCGCCCATCGTGAAGCGATGTTCCGCAACATGGCTGCGTCCTTGATCAAGAGCGAACTCATCAAGACGACCCTGCCGAAGGCCAAGGAACTGCGTCGCGTCGCAGAGCCGCTGATCACCCTCGGCAAGATCGACAGCGTCGCCAACCGTCGTCTCGCTTTCGCGCGCCTGCGCGACAAGGAAGCCGTCGGCACGCTGTTCACCACCGTCGGTCCGCGTTACCAGGCGCGTCCGGGCGGCTACCTGCGCATCCTCAAGTGCGGCTTCCGCGCCGGCGACAATGCGCCGATGGCGTACGTCGAGCTGGTCGATCGCCCGCAGGCGTCGGTCGAAGCCGAGTAATCCGCATCGCGACGACCTGCGCCAGTTGCGCAGGTTCCCGTCATCGATGGAACGAAGCCCCGGCACTCGCCGGGGTTTTTGTTTGCGCGGCGCGGCGGGATAATCGCGACACCCTATCGACGGTCTGCCCATGAACCCTGTCCGCTGGTCGTTCCGCACGCTGATGTTCGTCGGCGCCGTCGCCTGCTTCGCACTGATCGGCTTCGCGATCTATTCGCAGCTGCAATGGGGCCTCGAACCCTGTCCCCTGTGCATCTTCCAGCGGCTGGCCTTCGCTGCGCTGGGCGTCGTGCTGCTGATTGCCGCCATCCACGCGCCACGCGGGCGCGGTGGCCGCACGGCCTATGGCCTGCTGGGCTTCGCCGCGGCCGCGGTCGGCATCGGCATTGCCGGACGTCATGTGTGGCTGCAGATGCATCCGCCGGGCTTCGCGACCTGCGGCGCGCCGTTCGCCTTCATGCGCGAGACCATGGACACGCCCACGCTGATCCAGAAGGTGCTGACCGGCTCCGGCGACTGCGGTACCGTCGACTGGACCTTCCTCGGCCTGTCGATGCCGGCCTGGAGTCTGGTGTGGTTCCTGCTGCTGGCCGCTGTCGCACTGTTCGCTGGCCTGCGCACACGCCGCTGAGCGGTTGCCGGCGTTGTGACGCAGGGCAGCAAACTGCGATGATGGCCGCCCGCGAGAGGAACACCCCATGTCGTCGTCCAACGAGCGCAGCCTGCATCCTGTGAACCTGCCCGAACACTGGCAGCCGGAGAGCTGGCGCACGCGCCCGGCCAAGCAACTGCCGACCTATCCCGACCAGGCCGCGCTGGCCGCCGTGCAGGAAGAACTGCGTGCGCTGCCGCCGCTGGTGACCTCATGGGAGATCCTCAGCCTCAAGCAGCAGCTGGCCGAGGCCCAGGAGGGCCGCCGTTTCCTGCTGCAGGGCGGTGACTGCGCCGAGAATTTCGGCGACTGCACGTCCGACATCATTTCCAATCGGCTCAAGGTGCTGCTGCAGATGAGCCTCGTACTCGTGCACGGCATGCGTCTGCCGGTCGTGCGCGTCGGCCGCTTCGCCGGCCAGTACGCGAAGCCGCGTTCGGCCGACACCGAGACCCGCGATGGCGTGACGCTGCCGTGCTACCGCGGCGACGTGGTCAATGCGCCGGCGTTCACGCCCGAGGCGCGCATTCCCGATCCACGCCGCATGGTGCGCGCGCATGCGCGTTCGGCGATGACGATGAACTTCGTGCGCTCGCTGATCGACGGCGGCTTCGCCGATCTGCACCACCCCGAATACTGGGGGCTGGAGTGGGTGGGCGAATCGCCGCTGGCCGAGGAGTACCAGCGCATGGTCTCGGGGCTCGGCGATGCCGTGCGTTTCATGGAGACGCTGGCCGGCACCCAGGTGCACAACCTCAACCGCGTCGACTTCTACACCTCGCACGAAGCGCTGCTGCTGCCCTACGAGGAGGCGAACACGCGTCAGGTGCCGCGCCAGTGGGGCTGGTTCAACCTCAGCACGCATTTCCCGTGGATCGGCGTGCGCACGGCCGCGCTCGACGGCGCGCACGTGGAGTACTTCCGGGGACTGCGCAACCCGATCGGGGTCAAGGTCGGCCCGACGTCGACGCCGGACGAACTGTTGCGCCTGATCGATGTGCTCAACCCCGACGACGAACCCGGCCGCCTGAGCCTGATCCACCGCATGGGCGCGACCCAGATCGCCGACCGCCTGCCGGCATTGCTCGACGCCGTGCGCCGCTCCGGCCGCCGCGTGCTGTGGATCTGCGATCCGATGCACGGCAACACCGAATCGACCAGCAACGGCTACAAGACGCGCCGCTTCGACAACATCCGCAGCGA
Organism: Proluteimonas flavola; assembly: GCF_021191705.1. GTDB lineage: Bacteria > Pseudomonadota > Gammaproteobacteria > Xanthomonadales > Xanthomonadaceae > Luteimonas > Luteimonas flavola. The sequence goes on along the minus strand of NZ_JAIWPU010000013.1, from coordinate 109,654 downwards.
GATCGAGCAGGCCTTCGACCTGCACACCGCAGCCGGCACGCGCCTGGGCGGCGTGCATCTGGAACTCACCGGCGAAGACGTCACCGAGTGCATGGGCGGCGCGCGGGCGCTGACCGAGACCGACCTCGAGCGCGCCTACAAGAGCCAGGTCGATCCGCGTCTGAACTACGAGCAGGCGCTGGAGACGGCGATGCTGATCGTGCGCAAGCAGGTGCAGGTGGGTCGCGCGTCGGGCGTGACCGCCTGATCGATCCGCACGGCGCTGCAGGCGTTTGGCGGCCACCAGGCGGAAGGTCCCGGCGACGCCGGGATTGTGGGCGACATCGAAGGTGCCTGCGTCCACCGCTTCGGCGTTGCGGCGTTCCCAGTCGGTCTGCGCCGCCCGCGCGCCCGGGCCGTTCGTCGCGGGCAATGCGCCGCACCAATGGCCCAGCGTGACGTCGACGAACATGCCGTGCGTCATCACCCGGCCGGCCGCGGCGTTGCGTGCCTCGATCGTGTCGGCCGCCTGCGTCGTGCCGCCGGCGGCGGCCAGCAGCAACGCAAGCGCAACGCGCGCCGCGGGAAACAGGAAAGGCCGTCGTCATCGTCGCGTCCCGGCGTCCGCCGAAGTGCCGTCATACCCGTCTGGCCGCTCCGTTGCCGGCGGCGATGGGATCACACCGCGCTGCGGCGTCGGCGCAGATCGCGCGCGAGCACCAGCACGATCGTCAGGTTGAGCAGGAAAACACCCCAGGTCATCCAGTCCGGGTGCTGCCACAGCGCGTAGATCTCGAACGGCAGATACGCGGCCGCGCCGATCACGCCCAGCCACGACGCCCAGGCGCGATGGCGCCACAGGCCCCAGCCTTCGAGCAGGCGCATGCCGGCGTAGATCGCCGCGACGCCGATCGAGATGTGCAGGCGTTCCGGGGTGATCGCATCGAGCATCGCGGTGCCGCTGCGCTCGGCATCCACGCCAAGGCGCGCGAGCACGCGTTCGAGTTCGTGCTGCAGCGCGTCCGGACCGATCGCCGCGAGTGCGCCGGCGACAAGCAGGGCCAGGACGCCCTTGGCGGCTTCGAACAGCGCGATCGCGCGCAGGCCTTTGTGGGTGTCGGGGCGATCGTCGGTCATCAGAACAGGGCGTCCTGTCGGGGTGGCTCGGGCAATGCCGCGCCGGTCAGCGGCCACGCGCCGAGCGCGTCGTAGCGGCCACCGGGATTGAACAGCAGTTCGAATGCGTCGACGTCGAGGAGATCGGCGCCGCAGTCCACCGTATCGAGCCACGGCTGCGGCGGCAGTCCCCGTTCGAGGAACGCGAGCGTCACATGCGGCCGCGTGGTCCGTTCCATCGGCGCGATGCCCGCGCGGCGGACCGCGTCATGGCTCGCATCGCACAGTGCCTGCAGTGCGGGGCAGGGCGCCGGCAACGCGACGACTGCGCCGGAGTGGCGCCAGTAGGCGAGACGTTCGAGGGTGAAGCGGTGTGGCGGAATCCGGGTCGCCGCGTCAGCGAAAGCATCCAGGAGCGCCGGTGCGACAACGGGGCCGGTGGACTCACCCACGAAGCACAGGGTGACGTGCCACTGGTCGGCGCGCCGCAGTTGCAAAGAAGGCGCGTCCGATGGACGCGCCTCCTGCAATCGTTGCGACACCGTCGCGAGCGCCGCCCGGCCGTCGGCACTGGGCCGCCATGCCGGGAACAGCGCCTGGCTCACGCTGCGCGGGACGCGCGCTTGCGATCGCTCTCGGTCAGGAACTTCTTGCGCAGGCGGATTTCCTTCGGGGTGACTTCGACCAGTTCGTCGTCGTCGATGAAGTCCAGCGCCTGTTCCAGCGAGAACTTGATCGCCGGCGTCAGCGCGATGGCATCGTCCTTGCCCGAAGCGCGCATGTTGGTCAGCGGCTTGGTCTTGATCGCGTTGACGGTCAGATCGTTGTCCTTGGAGTGGATGCCGACCAGCTGACCCTCGTACACGTTGTCGCCCTCGGCGGCGAACAGCTTGCCGCGTTCCTGCAACGGGCCGAGCGAGTAGGCCGGCGTGGCGCCCGGGGCGTTGGCGATCATGACGCCGTTCAGGCGCTTGGCGATCGCGCCGGTTTCCTTCGGGCCGTAACGGTCGAACACGTGGAACAGCAGGCCGCCACCCTGGGTCAGGGTCTTGAACTCGTTCTGGAAGCCGATCAGGCCACGGGCCGGGATCTCGTAGTCCAGGCGCACGCGCCCCTTGCCGTCCGACTCCATGTTCTTCAGCTGGCCCTTGCGGATGCCCAGCTTCTCCATCACGCCGCCCTGGTGCTGCTCTTCGACATCGACCACCAGCTGCTCGATCGGCTCCATCATCTGGCCGTCGATCTCCTTGATGATCACTTCCGGGCGCGACACGGCCAGCTCGAAGCCTTCGCGGCGCATGTTCTCGATCAGCACCGACAGGTGCAGTTCGCCGCGGCCCGAGACCAGGAACTTGTCCGCGTCTTCCAGCTGCTCGACCTTCAGCGCCACGTTGTGCACGGTTTCGCGCTCGAGACGGTCCTTCAGCTGTCGGCTGGTCAGGAACTTGCCGCCGGACAGATCCTTGTTGCCGGCGAACGGCGAATTGTTGACCTGGAAGGTCATCGAGATGGTGGGCTCGTCGACGGTCAGCGCCGGCAGCGCCTCCGGCGTGTCCAGGGCGCAGACGGTGTCGGAAATGGTCAGATCCTGGATGCCGGAGATGGCGACGATGTCACCGGCCTCCGCGGTGTCCTGCTCGATGCGCTCCAGGCCCAGGAAGCCGAGCACCTGCATCACCTTGCCCTGGCGCTTCTTGCCTTCACGGCTGATCACCGAGACCGGCATGTTCTTCTTCAGCGTGCCGCGCTGGATGCGGCCGATGCCGATCACGCCGACGAAGTTGTTGTAGTCCAGCTGGCTGATGCGCATCTGGAAGGCGCCGTCCGGGTCCACTTCCGGCATCGGTGCGTGCTGCATGATCGCTTCGTACAGCGGGGTCATGTCGCCCGAACGCGCGGCGTCGTCGAGGCTCGCGTAGCCGTGCAGCGCCGAGGCGTAGACGATCGGGAAGTCGAGCTGTTCGTTGGTCGCGCCGAGCTTGTCGAACAGGTCGAACACCTGGTCGATGACCCAGTCGGGACGCGCGCCCGGACGGTCGATCTTGTTGACGACGACGATCGGCTTGAAGCCCATCGCGAACGCCTTTTGCGTGACGAAGCGCGTCTGCGGCATCGGGCCGTCCATCGCGTCGACCAGGATCAGCACGGTGTCCACCATCGACAGCACGCGCTCGACCTCGCCGCCGAAGTCGGCGTGGCCGGGGGTGTCGACGATGTTGATGCGGTTGCCGTTCCAGGTGATCGCCGTGTTCTTGGCGAGGATCGTGATGCCACGTTCCTTTTCCTGGTCGTTGCTGTCCATCACGCGCTCGGCGAGCACGGTACGCTCGGAGAGCGTGCCCGACTGCTTCAGCAGACAGTCGACGAGGGTGGTCTTGCCATGGTCGACGTGGGCGACGATGGCGATATTGCGCAGGCGTTCGATGGACATGGGCAAGGCTGCGCCAGAGTCGAAGACCGGGGCGCACAAGAGTCAGTGAAAGAGCCCAGCATTATACGGTGTTGCGCTGCCGCATGGCGGACCGCTTGAAACCGGGTATTGAAACCGCGTGCCGGAAGCCATATGTCGCGGGTTCGTCGGCCTGCCGATGATCTTTCCCCTCAAACAGGATTCCTCATGTCCCTGAACGCCGTATTCGACACCGACCGTGGCCAGATCAACGTCGAGCTGTTCGCCGACAAGGCGCCGCTGACCGTTGCCAACTTCGTCAATCTGGCCCAGCGCGGCTTCTACGACGGCCTGAGCTTCCACCGCGTCATCGCCGACTTCATGGTCCAGGGCGGCTGCCCCGAAGGTTCCGGCCGCGGCGGTCCGGGCTACAGGTTCGAGGACGAGACCAGCAATGGCGTCAAGCACGAGCGTGGCGTGCTGTCGATGGCGAATGCGGGCCCGAACACCAACGGCAGCCAGTTCTTCATCACCCACATCAAGACCGACTGGCTGGACGGCAAGCACACCGTGTTCGGCAAGGTCACCGAAGGCCTGGACGTGGTCGATGCGGTCAAGCAGGGCGATGCGATCAAGTCGATCAGGATCGTCGGCGACACCGACGCGGTGCTGGCGGGCAAGGCCGACCGCGTCGCCGAGTGGAACAAGGTCCTCGCGGCCTGATTGCGGCGTCGGCCATCCGCCCGGTGTCTTCCGGCGCCGCGGCCCTTCGGGCCCGCGGCGTCTGCGTGCAGGGCCCGCGCGCCATGCCCGCCTCCGGCGGGCCTGCTAAAATTCCGGGCTGTGCCGCCGCGCCTGCTGGCCCGGCGCTCCGTCCCGAGAGATGTCCCGCGATGCCCCAGCTTGCCCGCCGCGTCGGCCGTGCCCGGCCCAGCGCCATCATGCAGGTCGCCGAGAAGGCGAAGCGCCTGAAGGCCGAAGGCCGGGACATCATCAGCTTCTCGATCGGCGTGCCGAACTTCCTGCCCGGCCCGCATGTGTACGCCGCCGCGCGCGAGGCGCTCGACCATGACAGCGGCCAGTACGGCAGCAACCGCGGCAGCGATGCGCTGCTCGATGCGTTCATCGGCCACCTCGATCGCATCGGCCTGCCGGGCTACACCCGCGCGCATTGCGCCAGCGGCATCGGCGCCAAGCACATCCTCTACACGCTGGCCGAAGTGCTGCTCGACGAAGGCGACGGCTTCGCGTTCGCCACGCCGTACTGGACGACGTATCTGGACATCGCCGAGATCGTCGGCGCCGACATCCAGCTGCTGCCGTGCCCGCCCGAACAGGACTACAAGCTGACCCCGGCGCAGCTCGGTGCGGCGCTGGCGGTTAAGCCCAAGGTCTTCCTGTTCAACAATCCGTCGAATCCGACCGGCATGGTCTACACGCGCGGCGAGATCGCCGCGCTGGCCGAGGTGCTGGTGCGCCATCCCGATACCTGGATCGTCACCGACGACATCTACAACAGAATGGTGTTCGACGGCATCGGCTACCACAACGTCGTCCAGGCGCGGCCGGAGCTGCGCGAGCGCACGATCTTCGTCGACTCGCTGTCCAAGACCTGGGGCATGCCGGGCTGGCGCGTCGGCCTGCTGGCCGGTCCCGAGAACGTCGCAAAAGCCTTCGCGACGATGAATTCCAACCACATCACCAACGTGCCGGAAGTCGTGACCGCGGCGGCGGTGGCCGCGCTGTCCGGCCCGCAGGATGTGCCGGCGGCCAAGTGCGCCGGATTCCAGGCACGCCGCGATCTGGTGATGGCAGCGCTGGCGGAAATTCCGGGCGTGGTCTGCCCGAAGCCCGCCGGCGCGTTCTACGTGTTTCCCGATGTCAGCGTCGCGTTCGGCAGGTCGCATGGCGACCTGCGCATCGGCAACGACGTCGATCTGTGCAATGCGCTGCTCGACACCAAGGGCGTGGCCTGCGTGCCGGGCTCGGCGTTCGGCGAGCCGCGGAGCTTGCGCATCAGCTACACCTGTCCCGAAGCGCAACTCGCGCCGGGGCTGGCCCGCATCCGCGAATTCTTCGCGGAGCTGACCTGACCGGCCGGCCCCCGCCGACCGGATGCTTCCCACCCACGTGACCGTTTGAACGAACGAGAGGATTGACGATGAAGAAGCCCGTCCGTGTTGCCGTGACCGGCGCTGCCGGCCAGATCGGCTATGCGCTGCTGTTCCGGATCGCCTCCGGCGAAATGCTGGGCAAGGACCAGCCGGTGATCCTGCAGCTGCTCGAACTGCCGATCGACAAGGCACAGGCCGCGCTGAAGGGCGTGATCATGGAGCTCGAGGATTGCGCGTTCCCGCTGCTGGCCGACGTCGTCGGCACCGACGATCCGGAAGTCGCGTTCAAGGACGCCGACATCGCCCTGCTGGTCGGCGCGCGTCCGCGCGGCCCGGGCATGGAGCGCAAGGATCTGCTGCTCGAGAACGCCAAGATCTTCACCGCGCAGGGCGCGGCGCTGAACAAGGTCGCCTCGCGCGACGTCAAGGTGCTGGTGGTCGGCAACCCGGCCAACACCAATGCCTACATCGCCATGAAGTCGGCGCCGGATCTCAACCCGCGCAACTTCACCGCGATGCTGCGCCTCGACCACAACCGCGCGCTGAGCCAGCTGGCGACCAAGGCCGACGTGGCGGTGGGCGACATCGAGGGCCTGATCGTGTGGGGCAACCACAGCCCGACCATGTACCCCGACTACCGCTTCGCGACCGCGAACGGCCAGAACCTCAAGGACAAGGTGGGCGACGCCGACTGGAACGCCAACACCTTCATCCCGCAGGTCGGCAAGCGCGGCGCGGCGATCATCGAAGCGCGCGGCCTGTCCTCGGCCGCATCGGCCGCCAATGCCGCCATCGACCACATCCACGACTGGGTGCTGGGCAGCAACGGCAAGTGGGTGACGATGGGCGTGCCGTCCGACGGCAGCTACGGCATTCCGGAAGGCGTGATCTTCGGCTTCGCGGTGACCACCGAGAACGGCGAGTACACGCTGGTCAAGGACATCGAAGTCGACGACTTCAGCCAGAAGGCCATCGACAAGACCCTGGCCGAGCTCGAGGAAGAGCGCAGCGGCGTGGCGCACCTGCTGGGCTGAGTGCGTGACGCGCACGGTCGACGCCGATGCGTTGATCGTGCCGATCCAGTGGTTTTCGATGCAGAAGGCCGGGCAATGTCCGGCCTTCTGCATGTCTGCGGGGGCGTAGACCAACGTCGTAGCGCGCGGGAGGCGGTGTCGGGTCTAGCCTCGGGGATCCAAGCCGGATGCCAGGGGGAACCCCGCATGCTTTACCAGGACTTCCACCGCCGCTCCATCGAAGACCCCGAAGGGTTCTGGGGCGAGCAGGCGCAGGCGATCCACTGGCACAAGGTGCCGGATCGGATCCTCGACTATTCGAATCCGCCGTTCCGCAAGTGGTTCGTCGGTGGCGAGACCAATCTGTGTTTCAACGCCGTCGACCGGCATCTCGACGCGCGTGGCGACCAGCTCGCACTCGTCGCGATCTCCACGGAAACCAACGAGACGCGCGAGATCACCTACGCGCAGCTGTATCGCGAGGTCAACGATTTCGCGGCCGTGCTGAAGGCGCTCGGCGTCGGCCGCGGCGAGCGCGTCGTCATCTACATGCCGAACATGGCCGAGGCCGCATTCGCGATGCTGGCCTGCGCGCGCATCGGCGCGGTGCACTCGGTGGTCTTCGGCGGTTTCGCCGCGCACAACCTCGCGCTGCGCATCGATGACGCCAAGCCTGCGCTGCTGATCGCCGCCGACGCCGGCAGCCGCGGCGGCAAGGTCATTCCGTACAAGCCGCTGATCGACGCCGCATGCGCGGAAGCGAAGTCTCCACCGTCGCAGGTGCTGATCGTCGATCGCGGACTCGATCCCGGCTACGCGCGCGTCGAAGGCCGCGATGTCGATTACGCGACGCTCCGCGCGCAGCACGCCGGCACCGACGTGCCGGTCGAATGGCTCGAAAGCAACGAACCCAGCTATCTGCTCTACACCTCCGGCACCACCGGCACACCCAAGGGCGTGCAGCGCGATGTCGGCGGTTATGCGGTCGCGATGGCGCTGTCGATGTGGTCGATCTACGACATCCGGCCCGGGCAGGTGATGTTCACCACGTCGGACGTGGGCTGGGCGGTCGGGCATTCCTACAACGTCTACGGCCCGCTGATCGCCGGTGCGACGGTGATCCTCTACGAGGGTCTGCCGACGAGTCCCGATGGTGGCATCTGGTGGAAGATCTGCGCCGACTATGGCGTGCGCACGATGTTCTCCTCGCCGACCGCGATCCGCGTGCTGAAGAAGCAGGACGCGGCGTTCCTCAAGCGCTACGACCTGTCGAAACTCGAATACCTGTTCCTCGCCGGGGAACCGCTCGACGAACCCACCGCGAGCTGGATCAGCGCCGGCCTCGGCGGCACGACGATCATCGACAACTACTGGCAGACCGAAACCGGCTGGCCGGTGCTGGCGCTGATGCCCGGCGTCGAACTCAAGCCGGTGAAGTTCGGTTCGCCGGGCCTGCCGACGCCGGGCTACGACCTGCGCGTGATCGACGAGGCCACCGGCGAACGCGTGCCGCCGGGCACCAAGGGCGTGCTGGTGATCCAGCCGCCGCTGCCGCCCGGCTGCATGACCACGGTGTGGAACGACGACGCGCGGTTCCTGTCGAGCTACTTCTCGCATTTCAAGGAACTGCTCTACAGCTCGCTGGACTGGGCGATCCAGGACGAGGACGGCTACACCTTCATCCTCGGCCGCACCGACGATGTCATCAACGTCGCCGGCCATCGCCTGGGCACGCGCGAGATCGAGGAATCGGTGTCCAGCCATCCTGCGGTCGCCGAGGCCGCGGTGATCGGCGTCGCCGACGCACTGAAGGGCCAGGTGCCGATCGTGTTCGCGACGCTCAAGCAGGCGTCGAGCGACGCGGACGCGCAGCACGCGACCGCCGGCGAGATGATGCGCACCGTTGCCGATCAGCTCGGTGCCGTCGCGCGGCCGGCGCGGGTCTACGTGGTCAATGCGTTGCCGAAGACGCGCTCGGGCAAGCTGCTGCGGCGCTCGCTGCAGGCGCTGGCGGAATCGCGTGATCCGGGCGATCTGTCGACGCTCGACGATCCGAATGCGCTGGAGGAAGTGCGCCGCGTGCTGGCGCGGGGCGCCGACGCGGGCTGAGCCGCCGCAGCAATTGTGGGAGCAATTGTGGGAGCGCGCTCGCGCGCGAGGGCTTTCCCGGCAACGCCTCATCGCGCGCAAGCGCGCTCCCACGAGTCTCCTGTTATCCCGCAGGCGCGGCGGGCGTGGAATGCGTGCGCGGACGGATATGCCCACGCGCGACTGTCTGGAGGAAGTGCGACGGGTGCCTAAAGTGCACGCAGGCCGAGCATCCGCAGTCTGACGTGGGAGCGCCCTTGGGCGCGATGAGGCTTGCCCGTTGAAGCCCATCGCGCCCAAGGGCGCTCACACAAAAAATGCGTGCTTACTCGGCCGGCGCGACGCCGGTGTAATGCGCGCGCGGGCGGATCAGCCTGCCGAGCTCCTGTTGCTCCAGTGCATGCGCCAGCCAGCCGGCGAGCCGGCCGGCGGCGAACATGCACAGCGCCGGTGTCGCCGGCAGGCCGTGCACGAAACAGATCGCCGCGAGCATGCCGTCGATGTTCGGATGGCGGCCGCTGGTCTCGGCCGCGGAGTGGAGCACCGCTTCGACCTGCTGCATGCGTGCATCGCCCGCATGGCGTGCGCGCAACATCGCCAGCACTTCGGCGGCGCGCGGATCGCCGTCGGGATACAGCACGTGGTGGAAGCCGGGCAGATCGTCGCCGCGTTGCCAGCGCTCGGCGACGAAGGCAGCGGGCGAGGGCGCATCGCAGGCCTCGCGGATCAGCGCATGCGCGCGCGCAGTCGCGCCGCCATGGCGTGGCCCCGACAGCGCCGCGAGGCCCGCGCAGACGGTCGCGTGCAGATGCGCGCCGGTGGACGCGACCACGCGCGCGGCGAAGGCCGACACGTTGAGTTCGTGGTCCGCGCACAGCACCAGCGCCGCGCGCACCAGATCGGCGAATGCCGCGTCACCGGGACGCCAGGCATCGGCGAGCAACACATGCACCGGGCGCGCATCGGGTGTGCCGGCGACCAGCAGCGCCGCGTTCTGGCGCAGCAGCGTCGCCGCGACGCCGCGCTTGGCCGCGGGCGCGGCGCTCAGCGAATGCCGCAGGTCCGGCGCGAGCAGCGGGATCGCGGCCATCGCGCGTTCGATTGGTGGCAGGGTGGCATCGCCGGCAATCGCGGCGACGCGCGCGGGCCAGTCGGCGGTCGCGGCGTCGAAGGGATCGGCATCGCCGCAGTCCCACAGCAATCGCGCGGTGTCTTCGAGCGTGGCGCCGCTGCGGACCATCGCGACCGCGGAACGCCCGCGGTAATACGGGCTGTCGGGCCGGATCAGCGAGATCCGCGTTTCCATCACCGGCAGGCCGCGGTCGAGGCTCTGCGCCGCACCGCGGGCCGCGCCACGGCCTGCGCGCTTGCGCTGGGCCAGGCGTTCGACGTCCTGGCGCAGGTAGACGCGGCTGCGATGGTCGGCGCCGGGGCGCGACTCCAGCAGGCCGCGGCTGACATAGGCGTAGAGCGTCGCGGTACTGATGCCGAGCGCGGCGCAGGCCTCGGCTGCGGACATCAGATCGCCATCGTTCGCATTCACAGTGAATCCCGATGTATTGATTGATTCGATCAAGATTGATCAACCATTCGGATGGTGCCAGATTGCACGCCATCGCGGTACACCGCAGCTCCGGAGTCGCACCCATGACCACGCTTTCCGCAGGCGCGAAATTCCGCGCCGCGCTCGCCGCCGAATCGCCGCTGCAGGTGATCGGCGCGATCAACGCCAACCACGCGCTGCTGGCCAAGCGCGCCGGTTTCCAGGCGATCTATCTGTCGGGCGGTGGCGTCGCCGCGGGTTCGCTGGGTCTGCCGGACCTGGGCATCAACACGCTCGAGGACGTGCTGATCGACGTGCGTCGCATCACAGACGTCTGCGATCTGCCGCTGCTGGTCGACATCGACACCGGCTTCGGCGCGAGCGCGTTCAACATCGAGCGCACCGTGAAGTCGCTGATCAAGGCCGGCGCGGCGGCGTGCCATATCGAAGACCAGGTCGGCGCCAAGCGCTGCGGCCATCGCCCCGGCAAGGAGATCGTGTCGCAGGGCGAGATGGTCGACCGGGTCAAGGCCGCGGCCGATGCGAAGACCGACCCCGATTTCTTCCTGATCGCGCGCACCGATGCGATCCAGGTCGACGGCGTCGACGCCGCGATCGAACGCGCCATCGCCTGCGTCGAGGCCGGCGCCGACGGCATCTTCGCCGAGGCCGCCTACGACCTCGACACCTACCGCCGTTTCGTCGATGCGGTGAAGGTGCCGGTGCTCGCCAACATCACCGAGTTCGGTGCCACGCCGCTGTTCACCCGCGACGAACTGGCGTCGGCGGGCGTCGCGATCCAGCTGTTCCCGCTGTCGGCGTTCCGCGCGGCGAATAAGGCGGCCGAGAACGTCTACGCCGCGGTGCGCCGCGACGGTCATCAGCAGAACGTCGTCGACACGATGCAGACCCGCGAGGAACTCTACGAGCGCATCGGCTATCACGCCTTCGAACAGCGGCTGGACGCGCTGTTCGCATCTCAGAAGTGACGTGCTGGCCACGGATTTTCGCGGATGAACGCGGTTATGTGCGTAATGAAGGGATCGTCATCCCCGCGAAAGCGGGGATCCAGCGACTTCCAGCGTTGAATGCGAAGACACTGGATCCCCGCTTTCGCGGGAATGACGAGCCAGACAACAGTTCCAGCGAGAGCATGCTTTCAATCCGTGTTGATTCGCGTCAATCCGCGGCCGACACGCTTCCGAACGGAGATACGAGATGAGCGAGACCACCACCGCCCCCGGCTTCAAGCCGAAGAAGTCCGTCGCGCTGAGCGGCACGGCCGCCGGCAACACCGCGCTGTGCACCGTCGGCCGCAGCGGCAACGACCTGCATTACCGCGGCTACGACATCCTCGATCTCGCACGCACGAGCGAGTTCGAGGAGATCGCCTATCTGCTGGTCCACGGCAAGCTGCCGACCGAAGCGGAACTGCGCGGCTACAAGGCCAAGCTGAAGTCCCTGCGCGGCATCCCGGCGGCGGTCAAGGCCGCGCTCGAGGAACTGCCGCCGTCGGCGCATCCGATGGATGTCATGCGCACCGGCGTGTCGGTGCTCGGCTGCGTGCAGCCGGAGAAGGACGACCACAACCATCCCGGCGCGCGCGACATCGCCGACAAGCTGATGGCCTGCCTGGGTTCGATGCTGCTGTACTGGTACCACTGGAGCCACAACGGCCGCGCGATCGACGTCGAGACCGATGACGATTCGATCGGCGGACACTTCCTGCACCTGCTGCACGGCTTCGAGCCGCGCGAGTCCTGGGTCAAGGCGATGCACACTTCGCTGATCCTCTACGCCGAGCACGAGTTCAACGCGTCGACCTTCGCCAGCCGCGTCATCGCCGGCACCGGCAGCGATATGTATTCGTGCATCACCGGTGGCATCGGCGCGCTGCGTGGCCCCAAGCACGGCGGCGCGAACGAAGTCGCGTTCGAAGTGCAGAAGCGCTACGACACCCCCGACGAGGCGGAAGCCGACATCAGGGCGCGCGTCGAGAAGAAGGAAGTGATCATCGGCTTCGGCCATCCGGTCTACACCGTCAGCGATCCGCGCAACGAGGTCATCAAGGACGTGTCGCGCGAACTGTCCGACGAGGTCGGCAGCCGCAAGATGTACGACATCGCCGAGCGCCTGGAGACGGTGATGTGGGACATCAAGAAGATGTTCCCGAACCTCGACTGGTTCAGCGCGGTGAGCTACCACATGATGGGCGTGCCGACTGCGATGTTCACCCCGCTGTTCGTCATCGCCCGCACCGCCGGCTGGAGCGCGCACGTCATCGAGCAGCGCATCGACGGCAAGATCATCCGCCCGAGCGCGAACTACACCGGTCCGGAGGACCAGGCGTTCGTGCCGATCGACGAGCGGAAGTAAGACCACGGCCCGTCATTCCCGCGAACGCGGAAGCGTTTTTCAACAGCCGAACGGCTGTTCAATCCAGCGCCTTTGCGCCAGCAGCTTGAAGTCGCTGGATCCCCGCCTTCGCGGGGATGACGGTCGATACATTTTCTTCTATCTGAAACGCCAGCCATGAACAGCCAGCACCGCAAACCCCTTCCCGGCACGCAACTCGACTGGTTCGACGCGCGCGCGGCCGTCGACGCGCTGGTGCCCGGCGCGTTTGATCGCATGTCCTACACCGCACGCGTGCACGCCGAGAATCTGGTGCGGCGCTGCGATCCCGCGCAGCTCGACGACGCGCTGCGGCAGTTGATCGAACTGCGCCAGGACATCGACTTCCCGTGGTATCCGGCGCGCGTGGTCTGTCACGACATCCTCGGCCAGACCGCGCTGGTCGATCTCGCGGGTCTGCGCGATGCGATCGCCGATCAGGGCGGCGACCCGGCAAAGGTCAATCCGGTCGTGCCGGTGCAACTGATCGTCGACCACTCGCTGGCGGTGGAATGCGGCGGCTATGACCCGGATGCCTTCGCGAAGAACCGCACGATCGAAGACCGTCGCAATGCCGACCGTTTCCACTTCATCGACTGGACCAAACTCGCGTTCCACAACGTCGAGGTGATTCCGCCGGGCAACGGGATCATGCACCAGATCAATCTGGAGAAGATGTCGCCGGTGGTTTACGTCCAGGACGGCGTCGCGTTCCCGGACACCTGCGTCGGGACTGACAGTCACACGCCGCACGTCGATGCGCTGGGCGTGATCGCGATCGGCGTCGGCGGACTCGAAGCCGAGAACGTCATGCTCGGCCGCGCCTCGTGGATGCGCACGCCGGAGATCGTCGGCGTCGAACTCGCGGGGCGTCCCGGTCCGGGCATCACCGCGACCGACGTCGTGCTGGCGCTCACCGAATTCCTGCGCAAGTCGAAGGTCGTCGGCGCGTATCTGGAATTCCGCGGCCCGGGCGCGGCTGCGCTGTCGGTCGGCGATCGCGCGACGATCTCCAACATGGCGCCGGAGTACGGCGCGACCGCCGCGATGTTCTTCATCGACGACAACACCCTCGACTATCTGCGCCTGACCGGCCGCGAGGACATCCAGGTCGCGCTGGTCGAGACCTATGCCAAGGCCGCCGGCCTGTGGGCCGATTCGCTCGCCAGCGCAGAGTACGTGCGCACGCTGCATTTCGACCTGTCGAGCGTGGTGCGCAACATGGCCGGCCCGTCGAACCCGCACAAGCGTGTGGCAACCAGCGATCTCGCCGCCAGCGGCATTGCCGGCGCGTGGGAGATGCCGACCGACGGCACCATGCCCGACGGCGCGGTGATCATCGCTGCGATCACCAGCTGCACGAACACCTCGAACCCGCGCAACGTCATCGCCGCCGCGCTGCTGGCCCGCAACGCGAACGCGCGCGGCCTGACGCGCAAGCCGTGGGTCAAAAGTTCGCTCGCGCCGGGGTCCAAGGCTGTGCAGCTGTATCTCGAAGAAAGCGGCCTGCTGCCGGATCTCGAGCAGCTCGGTTTCGGCATCGTCGCCTTCGCCTGCACTACCTGCAATGGCATGAGCGGCGCGCTGGACCCATTGATCCAGCAGGAGATCATCGACCGCGATCTGTACGCGACCGCCGTGCTCAGCGGCAACCGCAATTTCGACGGCCGCATCCATCCTTACGCCAAGCAGGCCTTCCTCGCGTCGCCGCCGCTGGTGATCGCCTATGCGATCGCCGGCACCGTGCGCTTCGACATCGAGAAGGACGTGCTCGGCATCGACCACGACGGCAACGCGGTGACGCTCAAGGATCTCTGGCCGTCCGATGAGGAAATCGACGCCGTGGTCAAAGCCAGTGTCAAGCCGGAACAGTTCCGCGCCGTCTATGGCCCGATGTTCAAGCTGCACATCGACACCGGCGAGCGCGTCGCGCCGCTGTACGACTGGCGCGAGATGAGCACCTACATCCGGCGTCCGCCGTACTGGGAAGGTGCGCTGGCCGGCGCGCGCACGCTGACCGGCATGCGTCCGCTCGCGGTGCTCGGCGACAACATCACCACCGATCATCTTTCGCCGTCGAACGCGATCATGGCCGACAGCGCGGCCGGCGAGTACCTCGCGAAGATGGGCGTGCCGGAAGAGGACTTCAATTCCTACGCGACGCATCGCGGCGACCACCTGACCGCGCAGCGCGCCACGTTCGCCAATCCGAAGCTCGTCAACGAGATGGCGATCGTCGACGGCACGGTGCGGCAGGGCTCGCTGGCGCGCATCGAGCCCGAAGGCGCGGTGGTCCGCATGTGGGAGGCGATCGAGACCTACATGGACCGCAAGCAGCCGCTGGTGATCATCGCCGGCGCCGACTACGGCCAGGGCAGCTCGCGCGACTGGGCGGCCAAGGGCGTGCGTCTGGCGGGCGTGGAAGCGATCGTCGCCGAGGGCTTCGAGCGCATCCACCGCACCAACCTGATCGGCATGGGCGTGCTGCCGCTGGAGTTCCAGCCCGGCGTGACCCGCCTGACGCTCGGCATCGACGGCACCGAAACCTTCGACGTCACCGGCGACCGTACCCCGCGCGCGATGCTCACGCTGGTGATCCACCGCCATGACGGCACGCAGCTGTCGGTGCCGGTGATCTGCCGTCTCGATACTGCGGAAGAAGTCTCGATCTACGAAGCGGGTGGTGTGCTGCAGCGGTTTGCGCAGGATTTTCTGGAGTCGTCAAAAGCCGCGTGATCTGAGCCCCTCCCCCCATTGCGGGACTACGTGCCCGCCGGGGGAGAGGGGGGCAAAGCAGTTCCAGACGAAAGACATCACGAATAGGCGACTCCCGATGACCCACGCCCCCCAACTCCGCATCCCCGCCACCTACATGCGCGGCGGTACCTCGAAAGGCGTGTTCTTCCGCCTCGAAGACCTGCCTGCTGCCACGCAGACGCCGGGGCCCGCCCGCGATGCGCTGATGCTGCGCGTCATCGGGTCGCCCGATCTCTATGCCAAGCACACCGACGGCATGGGCGGCGCGACTTCGTCGACCAGCAAGTGCGTGATCATCGGACCCGCGTCGGTGCCGGATCACGATGTGGACTATCTCTACGGCCAGGTGTCGATCGACAGCGCGTTCGTCGACTGGAGCGGCAACTGCGGCAACCTCAGTACGGCGGTCGGTCCGTTCGCGATCGCCAACGGTTTCATCGACCCGGCGCGCATTCCGCACGACGGCACCGTCGCGGTGCGCGTGTGGCAGGCGAACATCGGCAAGACCATCATCGTGCACGTGCCGGTGGCGGACGGGCAGGTGCAGGAAACCGGCGATTTCGAACTCGACGGCGTGGCCTTCCCTGCGGCGGAGATCGTGCTGGAATTCGTCGATCCCGCCGATGAAGGCGAGGGCGACGGCGGCGGTGCGATGTTCCCGACCGGCCTCCTCGTCGACGATCTCGAAGTGCCGGGCGTCGGCACGTTGCGCGCGACGATGATCGATGCCGGCATCCCGACGATCTTCGTCGACGCCGCCTCGATCGGATACACCGGCACCGAGCTGCAGGACGCGATCAACGGCGACGCGAAGGCGCTCGCGATGTTCGAGACGATCCGCGCGCATGGCGCGGTGCGCATGGGGTTGATCAAGGATGTGTCGGAGGCATCGAAGCGCCAGCACACACCGAAGGTCGCGTTCGTCGCGCCGCCGCGCGATCACGTGGTGTCGAGCGGCAAGGCCATCGCGGCCGGCGACATCGATCTGCTGGTCCGCGCGCTGTCCATGGGCAAGCTGCACCACGCGATGATGGGCACGGCGGCGGTCGCGATCGGCACCGCGGCGGCGATCCCCGGCACGCTGGTGAATCTCGCGGCGGGCGGCGGCGCGCGCACGTCGGTGCGCTTCGGGCATCCTTCAGGCATCTTGCGCGTCGGTGCCGAAGCGGTGGAGGTCGACGGCCAGTGGACCGTTTCCAAGGCGATCATGTCGCGCTCGGCGCGCGTGCTGATGGAAGGCGCGATCCGCGTGCCCGGCGACACGCTGGGCTGATTCCTGCAGCGAGCAGCCGCGCCGAATGCGCCTGCCGATGCACTCGAATCAACTGGCGGCGCTCGGGCTGGTCACCGCATCGGGCGCAGGCATCCAGCATCCGGCCGACGCCGCAGCTTCGATCGACGGAGCGCGCAGCGTCACTGATGCGCGACGCCATCTCATTCTCTACGCACTGATGACCGATGCGACGCGCGCGCATCTCGGGCTCGTCGGCGGGTATCTCACCCAGTTCAAGCTGGAGCGCGCCGACGATGCGGCCGCGCTCGAAGCCCTGTTGCCGATGCTGCAGGCGGCGCTGGCCAAGGCGCGCGATGCGCGCGTGGCCGCGGAGATCATTGCAGGCATCCGCGTCGCGGCTGAAACAGGCGACGGCCTGGCGTCAGCGCGCCGGACGCAGCACATCGAACCGGCGCACTTGTGCGACGCGCCGCACACGCAGATCGATCAGATCAGCCCTTCGGCCGTCATCGCTGCGCGGACACCGTCGTCGGCGCGCATGCGCGCGTCGAAGGCGTGCAGATTGTCGAGCCCGCCCAGATCGAGCTTCAGGCGCTTGGCCCACTGCAGGGTCACGAACAGATACGGATCGGCGATCGAACGCGTGCCGACGAGATAGTCGCGGCCGGCGAGCCGTGCATCGAGACGCTCGTAGTAGCCGCGGATCTTCTGCATCGCCTGCTTGCGCGTGCGATCGACGGCGTCCGCGTCTTCCAGATACTTGGTGCTGCCGAACAGCGGATGGAAGGCCGGATGCAGATCGGCGTTGAGCAGCCCAAGCCAGCGGTTGACCTCGGCGCGGCCCTGCGGCGAACCGTCGCCGCCGAGCTTCGCGTCGGGATGGCTGTCGGCCAGATAGTTGAGGATCGCGACGTTCTGGGTCAGCACCCAGTCGCCCTCGACCAGCACCGGCACCGCGCCGGCGGGATTGAGCGCGAGGAACGCGGGTTCCTTCATCTGCGTCGCATCGACGATGCGCGCTTCGAACGGGGCGCCGGTCCACTGCAGCACGATGTGGTCGGCCAGCGAGCAGGCGCCGGGCTTGGTATGGAGGATGCGCATGGCGGTCCGAGAATTGAACGGGCCGCCATCATGCGCCGGGCGTCGCGGGCGGGGAAGCCGAAGCCGGCGACGCGGCGCGGATCAGCCGCGCTCGCTGCCGGTCGTCGGGCGCGCCGGGCGCAGCGACTGCACGCGCAGGAAGGTGTGGTCGCCGATCGTCGCGACCTGGTGCGCACTGCGCCAGGCCGGCGCGGCGATCGCATGGGCCATGAAGTGGCTGGCGCCGGGCACCACCTGTCGGCGTTGCTCGGGCGGCAGCGACCAGTTGCGCTCCGACTCCAGCGCCACGCTGACCGCGCGGGTCCAGGCATTGGTGTTCGCCAGGCGGGTGTTGGGCGAGAGGATGGTCGGCGCGAACTGCTTGCGCGCGGTGACCACTTCGCACATCGACTCGCCCCACAGGCCGCTCTCCTGGCGGCGCAGGGCCACTTCGGCGACGGCTTCCTGCCCGCGGACGGACTGGTCGCGGGCTTCCAGATACACCGTCGTGCTCAGACAGAGCGAATCGGCGGCGGGGGGCGGCAGCACGGAGGCCAGCCACATCACCCATTCAAGTTTCATCAACGACTCCTTGCTGCGTTGCGCCGGGCCGCACGTCGCCGTCCTCCTCACGGAAGAACGCAGGCAACTGCAGGAACCGGCATGGCGTATTGGGGAGGGCGGCGGACTCTGTGGTGCGCTTGATCGCCCGGGCACCGAAGTCCCCAGAAGGCGGATCGGGCCGGTGTCCCGCCGAAGGGGGCGGAACGAAGTGACGGCACGGTAGCCGCGGTTTTTCGAATCAAACGTGAATGCGGGGCACTGGCGCCGGGGTGATTTGTGTGGCTGGTCCGGCGATCCTGCGATGCCTATTCAGGTTTATCGCGGTCGCGTGGCGGCCGAGCCGGCGGCCGGGTCATCGGATCTGCAACCTGAACAGGACGACGTTTTCTTCAGAGATGGGCCGCGAGGCGACTCGCCTGCGCGATCGCACGCTTGGCATCGAGCTCCGCGGCTACGTCGGCGCCGCCGACCAGATGCACCACGGTCCCGCTCGCCTGCAGGGCGTCGAACAGGTCGCGACGCGGCTCTTGGCCGGCGCAGATCACCACGTGGTCGACGTCCAGCATCTGCTCCGCGCCATCGACGCGGATGCGCAGGCCGGCATCGTCGACACCGAGGTATTCGACGCCGCCGAGCATCGTCACGCCCTTGGCCTTGAGCGTGCTGCGATGGATCCAGCCGGTGGTCTTGCCGAGCCGCGCGCCGGGGCGGCCGGGACTGCGTTGCAGCAGCCAGAGCTTCCGGGCAGGCGGTGCGGGCGCGGCCGGCACGAGGCCGCCGGGCTGTTCGAACGTCGGGTCGATACCCCATTCGCGCATCCAGGTGTCGGCATCGAGGCTCGGCGACTGGCCCGCGTGTTCGACCAGGAATTCGCCGACATCGAAGCCGATGCCGCCGGCGCCGATGATCGCCACGCGTGCGCCAGGCACGACGCGGCCTTCGATGACGTCCAAGTAGCCGACCACCTTGGGATGGTCGCGGCCTGGGAATTCGACTGCGCGCGGCACCACGCCGGTCGCCAGCACCACGGCATCGAACCCGGTGAGATCCGCGGCCGCGACGGGTGTCGACAGGCGCAGGTCGACGCCGGTCTCGACCAGACGGGTGCGGAAGTAGCGCAGCGTCTCGTCGAACTCTTCCTTGCCCGGAATGCGCCGGGCGAGGTTGAACTGGCCGCCGATGTCGGCCGCGGCATCGAACAGCGTCACCGCGTGCCCGCGTTGCGCGGCGACCGTTGCGCAGGCCAAGCCCGCGGGCCCGGCGCCGACCACGGCAACACGCAGGGGTGTCGCCGCCGGGAAATAGTTGAGCTCGGTTTCCGCGCAGGCGCGCGGATTGACCAGGCAGCTCGCGGTACGGTTCGCGAACACGTGGTCGAGGCAGGCCTGATTGCAGGCGATGCAGGTGTTGATGCGCTCGGGCGTGCCGGCGCGCGCCTTGGCGACCCATTGCGGATCGGCCAGCAGCGGCCGCGCCATCGACACCATGTCCGCCGCGCCGCTGGCGAGGATGCGCTCGGCCACGTCGGGCATGTTGATGCGGTTGGTCGCGACCAGCGGCAGCGTCACGTGCGGGCGCAGCTTGGCGGTGACGCCGGCGAACGCGGCGCGCGGCACCGAGGTCGCGATGGTCGGCACGCGCGCCTCGTGCCAGCCTATGCCGGTGTTGATCAGCGTGGCGCCGGCCGCTTCGATGGCGCGGGCCTGCTGCACGATGTCGTCCCAGGCGGACCCGTCGGGCACGAGTTCCAGCATCGACAGGCGGTAGACGATGATGAAATCGTCGCCGGTCGCTGCGCGGACCCGGCGCACGATCTCGGTGGCGAAGCGCATGCGCTGCGCGGTGTCGCCGCCCCAGGCGTCGTCGCGCGCATTGGTGCGCCGGCTGAGGAACTGGTTGATCAGATAGCCCTCGCTGCCCATCACCTCGACGCCGTCGTAGCCGGCCTCGCGGGCGAGCCTGGCGGCATGCGCATAGGCATCGATCGTGCGTTCGACGCCGCGCGCCGACAGCGCCCGCGGGGTGAACGGATTGATCGGCGCCTTGATCCGGCTCGGCGCGACCTGCAGCGGGTGGTAGCCGTAGCGCCCCGCGTGCAGCAACTGCAGGCAGATCTTCGCGTCGTGACCGTGCACGGCCGCGGTCACCTGCCGGTGCCGGTGCGTTTCCCAGCGCCACGACAGCTTGCCGCCGAAGGGCTTGAGCCAGCCGGCGATGTCGGGCGAGAAACCGCCGGTGACGAGCAGGCCGACGCCGCCCTCGGCGCGCTCGGCGAAGTAGCGCGCGAGCTTGGGGAAATCCGCAGCGCGGTCTTCGAGGCCGGTGTGCATCGAGCCCATCAGCACGCGGTTGCGCAAGGTGGTGAAGCCCAGATCGAGCGGCGCCAGCAGATGCGGATAGGACGGGGCGACGGCGTCGCGTGACTGGCCGATGGCTGGCGACATGAATGGATACGCTGGCGTATGGATTGCGCAGCGTGCCGCGAAATCCGCTGGCTGGCAACCGCCGGAGTGCGCCAGAATGCGTTCGCCGCTGTCAAGAGTTGCCAGCCTGGCCCGGCATGCAGAACATGTCGCGCCCACCGCCACGGACGGTCGCCATCGAGCCACTCCACGACTACCTGCGCGACGGCATCGTCGCCGCCGATCTGCCGGATCTGCACCCGCTGCTGTCGGCACGGGAGCAATTGCGCGCGTTCTCCACGCTGTTCCACGGCGGCGAGGAGATCGTGATGGTGCGGTTGCTGGTGCTGCGCGCGATCGGCGAACGCGGCGACGCGCCGGACTGGTCGCCGCAGGAACTGCGCGAACACTTCGCCTATCTCGATCCGGTCAAGTTCGACACCGTGATCGGGCGCCTGCGCGACAACGGCCTGCTGCTGTGGGACGCTGCGCCGCAGCGCTACCGGATCAGTCCGGTCGGACGCCAGGCGCTGGCGGCAATTGGCTTGCTGGTGCAGTTCAACCGTGAGGGCGACGAGTTGGCCTACGTGACGGCGCAGCTCGCCGCCGGGCAGAGTGCCGGGCGGTTGCGCGCCGAGGACCTGCAGCATCTGCTGTCACGGCTCAACGAACTGCGCGAGGATTTCGATCAGGCCGTTCTCAGCGGATCGGAGCACCGCATCCAGCGCGCCGCCGACAAGCTGCAGTCGGTCTGGCAGTGGGTCGAGAAGGGCACGACGGTCATCGAAAAGATCGCCGGCGATGCCGAGCTCGACGCCGCGACCCACCGCGTGGCCCAGCAGATCGGCCGCGCGCAGAGCGCCATGCTGCGGCAGGCCTCGGTGTTCCAGCGCGCGTTGAACCAGCTCGACCGGCATCGCGTACACCTGGGGGCGAGCGGCCTGTCCTCGTCCGACGTGAACCGATATCTCCGCAGCCTGGCGCCGAAGGCACTCGCCGGCCTGGCCGACGCCGCCCTGGCGCACGGTGTCGCCCCGGCGGTCGTGCTGTCCCCGATCCTGCTCGACGTCGCGGAATACGAACTGGTCGAACGCGAGCGCGAAGCGCAGGAAGACCAGTCGCTGCCGTCCGCGGCGGCAGCGCCGGAAGTCGCGGCCGGCAACGAGTCGGCGACCGACTACGGCCAGGCCGATGCCTGGCTCGCCGAACTGGGGCTGCTGGATGCCACCGAAACCCTGTCGCAACGGGTGCCGAGCGGCGATTTCGCGACCAGCGCCTATCGCTTCTCGCTGCTGGGGCTGATCGGTGACCCGGGCGCGGAGAACCGCAGTGGCGTCAGCGCCGGCATGGCGCGTCTACCGCTGCGCTGGCGGGTCGAGCCGACGCTGGAACCGGTCGGCCGCGCCGGTGTCGCCAGCATCAGCCGTGGCGTGCTGCAGCCCTTCGATCCGGATGCCGCCCCCGATGTCGCCGCGTCCGACGCCGACGATGCGAGCGATGCGGACGACGACCCTGCGTCCGGCGCGACCGGACCGATCACGCCTGTCGCCAACGCCACGCCGTCCGCTTCCCCGGCACAGCGCCCGCCGCCCGCGCGCCGCCGCACACGGCGCCAGCCCCCGAGCATTTCCCCGAGTGAGCCTGCATGAGTGATGCCATCGCCTCCCTGATCGCCCGGTTGCTGGCCGAACGCTGGCTGCCGCGCGAGGATCATGCGCTGCGAGCGGTGCTGGTCGATGCCGAGTTGCGCGACGATCTCGACCGTCGTCTCGCCGCCGCCGGCCTGCGCCTGCTCGAGCACCCGTATGCCGCGCACGTCGCGGTCGGCATCGCCGGGGCGCAGGAGCACGAGGTCTTCGGCGGCGCCAAGGCATGGTCTGCCAGCAATCTGCATCTCGACCGCGACGCGCTCGCGTTGCTGGTCGTGCTGTGGGCGCTGCTGGTGCTGCCCAAGCGCCAACGCCAGATCGCGCGCCAGGAAACCGAGCGCCAGCAGGAGCAGGAACAGATGTTCGCCGACATGAAGCCGGTGCCGGTCGGTGCCGAACTCGTGGAGCCCTTGAACGAGCGCACGCTGCTCGCCGATTTCGGCGACAGGCTCGGCGGCAAGACCCGCATCAACCTCAACCTGGGCCAGCTGCAGCGGCACGGCTTCATCGTGCGGCGCAAGGAGCGCATCCACGAAGGGCCATTGCTGGACCTGGTCGTCGACTACGAGCGCGTCGCTGGACGGGTCATGGACGGCGCGCTGTCGTTCGTGGTCGCCGAGACGCGACAGGCGACGCTGGCCGGGAACGTGTCCGGCGACGCGGCATCGGTGGACGACGCAGACCACGACACCACCGAGACGGAGCGCGCCGATGTTTGAGTTCCGCAGCCTCGAGGTCGTGCACTGGGATTACTGGCAGCGGTTCGAACTGCCGCTCGATGCTTCCATCGTCACCGTGGTCGGGCCCAATGGTTCGGGCAAGACGACGCTGCTCGATGCGCTGCGTACGCTGCTGGCGATCGAGGACCGCGATACCGCGCGCGACTACAAGACCTACCTGCGCCACAACGGCAAGGGGTATGCGTGGCTGCGCGCGGTGGTGAGCAACCGCATCGACCGGCGCGGCGGCAGGCCGTTCTTCCCGATCAAGGACGACGAGGTCACGCTGGCCTGCCGCATCCGCAAGCGTGGCGGCGACTGGAGCCGCGACTACCGGATCCTGCCCGGCAACGTGCCGGTCGAAGCCATCGACGAGGGCGGCGAGTGGTACGGCGTCCGCGACTACCGCGTCCGCCTCGCCGGCGCCGGCCTGACGCGCGCGATCTGCCGCGTGCTGACGCTCGAGCAGGGCGCGACCGACAAGCTGTGCCAGTACTCACCGCGCGAACTGCTGCAACTGGTGTTCGACGTGTTCGAGGACAAGACCGTCCTCGACGACTACCAGCGTGCCCGCAACGAGCAGTTCGATGTCGAGAAGGAACTCGGCCAACTCGGCCAGGACCTTGCCTCGCTGCACCTGCGGCTGGAATCGGCGCGCGCCGACGTGCGCTCTTTCGAGGACGGACTTGCGCTGCGCACGCAGCAGCAGCGCCTGCAGGCCGAGATCGCGCCGAAGGTGGAACTGGCCGAACAGTGGGCGAGCATCGCCGGTGCGCGCCCGCGCCTGACAGGCCTGCGCCGCGCCCTGCATGAACGCCGGAACGCGCTGGTCGAGCTGCAGGCCCAGGACGACGCGGCGATCGCAGGCCGGGACGCGCTGCAGCAGGCACTGGCGAGGGCCCTTGACGAGGTGCGCCGCAGCGAAGCCGCGTTCACCGAGGCCCGCGATCAGGCGCGCGACGCCGAGCATCTGGTGCAGCGTCGAGCCAAGCTGGCAGCGCTGCACGATGGCGACGGCGGGCTCGATATCGATGCCCTGAGCGCGCGCATCGAGTCCGGGCGTCGCCGTCAGGGCGAACTGAGGTACGAAGGCGAACGCGACCGTGCGCGCGCGACCGAGCTTGCGTCGCAACTGGCCGCGCTGTCGGGCGGTGGCCGCTACGTCGAACCGTTCGAGCGCGACTTCCGCGCGGCGCTCGACCGTGCAGGCATCGCCCATCGTGTGCTGACCGAACTCGTCGAGATCGCCGATCCCAAATGGAGCGTGGCGGTCGAGGCGGTGCTGGCGCCGTACCGCCATCTTGTCCTGCTGGAGTCCGAGACCGATGCCGCCGAGGCCTGGCGGCTCGGCGAACAGTTGCAGTACCGGCACTTCGTCGTTGCCGAGCGCGCTCCGGTCTCGAGGCCGACGAAGGGATCACTGCTCGAGGTGGTCCGGTTCTCGGCGCATCCGCCGGCGTGGCTGCCGCGACAGCTCGACCGCATCCAGCGCGTCGCCGACACCGACGCGGGCAGCCGGCTCGCGAAGGGCCAGGACTGGATCACCGTACGCGGTTATCTGCGCGAGCATCGCGGCGGCCGTCAGGTCGGCGGCAACGCGCAGCACTTCGGGGCCGGCGCGCGCCAGGCCAATCTCGCTGCGCTGGGCGCCGAACAGGTGGTGCTGCAGCAACGCGCACAGGCACGCGAGCGCGAACTCGGCGAACTGAGCCGCCAGGTCGACACCGACCAGGCGAAGCTGCTGGGACTCGACGCCGGTCAGGAACTGGTGACGCGCGCGGCCGAATTCGCCGACGCGCAGGCACGGTTGCCCGCGCTGGCCGAAGCCGCAGCCGCTGCAGCGGGCACGATGGAAGTCGCGCGGCGCGCGCTGGACGCCGTGCGCCAGCAGGACAAGGACGACGGCATCGCCGCGGCGACCCGCGCCAACGAACTCAGGAACGCGGGGCAGGAGTTGCACGAGCGCGGCCAGCAGATCGGCCGCGAGCGCCAGCAGCTGGTGCAGCACATCCTCGCGTTCCGCAGGCATCGCGCGAAGATGCCGCTCGCGTGGCGCACGCGGGCGGCGCTGCAGGCTGCCCGCGACGAGTACGAGAGCGCGGCGGCGGTACGCCGCGAGCTCGAACGCGTTGCCGAGCGCATCGAGCGCGGCGGCTTCGTCACCGACGATGCCTGCGTGCCGCTGCGCGACAAGATCGCCGTCGATCACGACGATCTGGAGGCGACGATCGCGCGTCGCGAGGCGCACCTGGCGCGCGCCCGGCGCATCACCGAGGAAGCGCGCGGCGCCTATCTCAACGTGCTGCGCGCGACCGTGCGGCGCTATCGCAGGAATCTGGTCGCCCTCGGCGAACTCGCCGGCATCGGCGTCGAGGCTGACATGCCCGAGCTCAGCAACGAGGACGTCGCGTTGGCGCAGGCGGGCCTGACGGTGCGCTTCGATTTCGACCGCAAGGGCTGGATCGGCCTCGACGACGGCGAGGCGTCGGGCGGCCAGCAGGTCATGAAGTCGCTGCTGCTGCTCGTCGCCCTGCTGCGCGACGAGGACCAGCCGGGCGGCTTCGTCTTCATCGATGAGCCGTTCGCCCATCTGGACGTGTTCAACATCGAGAAGGTCGGTCGCTTCCTGCGCAGTACCGACGCACAGTACATCCTGACCACGCCGATCACCCACAACCTCAACGTGTTCGAGCCTTCGGACCTGGTGCTGGCGACCAGCAAGCGTCGTGCCGGCAACACGTGGGCGGAACCGGTCGCGGTGCTGAAGCGCGAGGTTGAAGCGGCAGGCGCCACCCCATGAGCGATGCCGGGTGGACCGAGCCGGACGAAAACGGCATCCGCACCTTGCCACTGCGTGGCCGCAGCGTCCTCGAACGTCGCCGCCGGCGTCGTGCAGACCGCGTCGACACGGAAGCGTTGCGGAGCTGGCCCGGGAACTGGAAATCGCTCGCCCGCGACTGGACCCGCGGGGCAAGTGCCTCCCGGCGCTGGGACAAGGTGCTGGAACAGGCCGGGATCGAGCGCACGCAAGCCGCCGAACAGCTTTGCGACGAACTGCTGCAGACAGGTTGGATCGAGTTGGACGAACAGCGCGATCCCCAGGGACACTGGCGCACGGTGCAGATGCGCTGGGTGAATCGAACCGCGCTGCGGATCGCGCTGGGCCTCGATGACCCCGCTGCGTTGGACGCCGCCTCGGGGCGGCTTCTCGGCGACGGATTCGCGGATCCACGCTTGCCTGCGCTGGCCGATACCCTGACACGGAGGCCGGCGAAGTTGCGCCTGCGTCGTCTGCAGTTGCTGCGCGACGTGGACCGCTGGATCTCGGCAGCTCACGTGGGTAGCAGACGTCAGTTCGCGTTGTTCGCGCGTGGCGACACGAAGGCCGTGACCGAAGACGAATGGCGGTGGCTTGACGACTCGATATCGCTGCAGGCTCTCGGCATCGAGACGCATCGGCCGGGATTCTGGCTACGCGCGCCGCTGGATCTGCAACTTCCGGGCGGGGCGCTGTCGCTCGGCGCGTCGCCGGAGATGCTGGCGTTGACGCCGGCGACCCTTCAATCCGTGCGGCAGGTTGCAGGCCGTGTCGGCTGCTGGCGCGTCGTCGAGAACCGGACCAGTTTCGAGCAGGCAGCGCTGGCGCATGGCGATGTGGATGGCGTGGTCTGGGTGCCCGGGTTCCCCGGGAACTGGTGGCGTGACTGCATGACAACGCTGCTCAGGCTGGCGCCCGCGGATGTCCGGATCTCCTGCGATCCTGACCCCGCAGGCATCCGCATCGCGCTTTGCGTTGCGAGTGTCTGCGAGGGCCAGGGCGCGCGCTGGTCGCCCTGGCGGATGGACGGCGACGATCTGCGAGGCCTCGCCCGCACGCGCGCGCTGGGGGATTACGATCGTGCCGAGCTTGTGCGATTGCGCGATGTGCGCGGCAGCACCGTGTTCGAAGGTCTGATGCATGCGCTGGAAGAAACCGGCAGGAAAGGCGAACAGGAAGGCTTCGGTCGCGCGCCCTGACCGCCGCCGTCGCGCCGAGGCCATGACGGCGACCTCGTCGATTGCGGTCACCAGCCGGCCGCGACCAGCTTGCCGATGGTGCGGCCCGATTCGAGCCGACGATGCGCTGCGCGCAAGGTCTCCGCATTGATTGGCGACAGCACTTCCGACAGCGTGCCGCGCAGCGCGCCGGTATCGATCAGTTCGGCGACGCGCGCGAGGATGCGGCCCTGTTCGTCCATGTCCGCGGTGCGGAACCTCGGCCGCGCGAACATCATTTCCCAGTGGATGCCGATGCTCTTGGCCTTGTACGGATCGCCGATCTTCAGCGCGCCGGACGGTTCCACGATCAGGCCGACATGCCCCAGCGGCGCGAGAATCTCGCCCAGTGCGGTCCAGTAGCGGTCGGTATCGGCGAGATTGAGCGCGGCGTCGACGGTCTCCAGCCCGAGCGCCTGGAGCTGCGGCGCGAGATCCTCCCGGTGGTCGATGACATGGTCGGCGCCCATGATCCGGCACCACGCGATGGTCTCCATGCGCGACGCGGTCGCGATCACGGTGAAGCCGGCGAGCTTCGCCAGTTGGATCGCGATCGAACCGACACCGCCGGCGCCGGCGATGACCAGCAGGGTCTTGCCCGCGCCCCCGCCGTCGATGTCGAAGGGCATGCGCTGGAACAGCAGCTCCCACGCAGTGATCGCGGTCAGGGGCAGGGCGGCGGCCTGGGCGAACTCGAGCGAGGCCGGCTTCTTCGCGGCGATGCGCGCGTCGACGAGCTGGAACTCGGCATTGCTGCCGGGACGGGTGATGTCGCCTGCGTAATAGACGGCATCGCCGACTTCGAAGCCGGCGACTTCGCTGCCGATGGCGTCGATCACGCCGGCGGCGTCGAAGCCCAGCACCTTCGGTGTGGTTTCGGTCTGCGGCTTGGGTGCGCGCACCTTGGTATCGACCGGATTCACCGAGACCGCCTTGATGCGCACGCGCAGGTCGTGCGGGCCGGGCTCGGGCAGATCGAGTTCGACGTCCAGCAGCGATTGCGGGTCGTCGATCGGGAGGTAGCGGGTCAGGGCGACGGCTTTCATGGCAAGTCCTTGGAGAGGTGAAGCGGCGGCTGCATTGTCCACCCCGCGCGTTCCGGTCAAACAGAGATAGGATCGCCAATCACCTTCAAGGGATTCTTTCGAATCGATGGACCGGATCGGCGACATCGCCCTGTTCCTGCGCGTGCTCGATACCGGATCGATCAGCGCCGCCGCGCGTAGCCTCGATCTGTCGCCGGCACTGGCGAGCCAGCGCCTGAAACGGCTCGAAGACGCGCTGGGCCTGCGTCTTCTGCACCGGACCACGCGGCGTCTGCATCCCACGCCGGAAGGCCTGCGGCTGGCGGGCGAGGGGCGCGCACTGGTCGAAGCGCTCGAGGGCCTCGCAGGCAGCCTGCGCGAAAGCGGCGGGCAGGCGGTCGGTGGCACGTTGCGGGTGACGATGTCGGCGTCGTTCGGTCGCCAGCACATCTCGCCGCGACTGCCGCGTTTTCTCGCCGCGCATCCGGGCCTGCAACTCAGCGTGCACATGAGCGACCAGCAGGTCGATCTCGTACGTGAAGGCCTCGATCTCGCGATCCGGATCGGCGAGCTCGATGATTCCCGGCTCGTCGGACGGCAGATCGCGGCCAATCCGCGCGTGCTCGTCGCGGCACCGGACTACCTCGCGCGACGCGGTACGCCATCGATACCCGATGATCTCGATGCGCATGACTGCCTGATCCTCGTCGGCAGCCGCGGCCGCCAGGATCGCTGGCAGCTGCTGGACGGCGCGGGCGGCGATACGACCATCACCGTGACCGGGCCGCTGGAAAGCAACCTCGGCGAAGTGCTGCGTGACGCGGCGCTGGAAGGGGCGGGTATCGCGATGCATGCGCTTTGGCATGTCGCCGGCGATCTGCAGGCCGGACGCCTTGTGCGCGTGCTGCCATCGCATGCGCCGCCGGAGACGGGTATCCACGCTGTCATGCCCGATCGCATCTTCGTGCCGCCACGCACGCGTGCATTCGTCGCATTTCTGCAGGCCGAGTTGGGATCCGACCCGCACTGGCACACGGAGGCAGGTATCGACGCTCCGCCATTCGGCCAACCAGGACGCGCAAACGTCAATTCCACATAAAGCATCGGTTAAGAGCGGCGGAACGTTCTTGACGCCACGCGCACATCCTCTTCAACGACAATTCCGCCGCGTTGGGGTTCCTGACCAACCCAAAGCCTGGATGAATACCCGGTTGCCGCGCCCTAGGATGCGTTCAACCGTTATGTTAGCGTTAACAACGTCTTCACGCTGCTGACTTTAGGCTATGTGCAAGGCGTGTGCGTTTGACGCCTCAACCGATGCCATGACGCATTCCCCCTTTTTTAGGAGCTGAAAAAACATGAACAAGAAACTCCTCTGCGCCGCGTTGCTCGGCGGTCTTGGTCTGGCGGGTCACGCCAGCGCCCAGGAGTTCGACGACCGTTGGTACCTCACCGGTTCGACGGGCTACAACTTCCAGGCAGAAGATCGCCGCACCGACGACACCCCGTTCGTCACGCTGGGCATGGGTAAGTTCATCAGCCCCAACTGGTCGATCGACGGTGAGCTGAACTACCAGAACCCGGGCTTCGACAGCTCGGTCCAGGGCGCCAACAACGATCTGAACTGGAGCCAGTACGGCATCTCGGTCGATTTCCGCTACCACTTCATCTCTGAAGGCCGTGGCTGGAACCCGTATCTGCTGGCCGGTGTCGGCTATCAGCGTTCGGAAGAAGAGTTCGACGCGTTCCCGAGCCCGAATTCGCCGGGTCAGCGCGAAGAAGGTAACTTCGCTGCCAAGGTCGGTGTTGGTCTGCAGACCACCTTCGAGAAGCGCGTTGCCGTGCGTGCCGAAGTCGCCTACCGCGCCGATTTCGACGACGGCAGCTTCGCCGCCAATGGCGCTCAGGATTGGGCGGGCTATCCGCACAACTCGGAAGAGAGCTACTTCGGCGACGTGCTGGCTTCGGTCGGCGTCGTGATCCCGCTCGGCCCGCCGCCGGCACCCCCGGCTCCGCCGGCCCCGCCGCCGCCGCCGCCGGCTCCGGCCCCCGCACCTGCCCCGCCGGCTCCGATCACCATCGATCTGAACGGCGTGAACTTCGACTTCGACCGTGCGACGCTGCGTCCTGACGCGGTGGCAATCCTCAACGAAGCCGTCGAGATCCTGAAGCGTTATCCGGAGCTGCGCGTTGAAGTCGCCGGTCACACCGACTCGGTCGGTACCGATGCCTACAACCAGCGTCTGTCCGAGCGTCGCGCCAAGGCGGTCTATGACCACCTGGCCAGCAACGGCATCACCTCCGACCGTCTGGTGGGTCCGACCGGCTACGGCGAAAGCCGCCCGATCGCGCCGAACACCAATGCTGATGGTTCGGACAACCCGGAAGGCCGTGCGCGCAACCGCCGCACCGAGCTGAACGTTCAGAACTAAGAACGTCCGGTCGCGACACCAGAAAGCCCGGCCTCGTGCCGGGCTTTCTGCTTGGGGGCTGCCGACGCCGCAGGGCAGCTGGAGTCCGATGGAGCGGGCAAGATCTGCCGTACGCACGGTGTTGCTGGATACGACGCTAGACGCGCACGGCATGGTGAATGCGCGAATTCCTGTTTTTCCCTTGTGTGGCGTGTACTTGCCGCCTACACTTCAGGCGAATTCGACCTCGGGGATTGCCTCTCATGCGTGCCTTGTTCCTGTTGCCTCTGCTGGCCCTGCCACTCGCCGGCCATGCCGCCGACTGCAGCACCCTCGACACCCGTACCGCGCATCCCGTGCAGGCGACCGTGCTCGAGCCCGTGTCTCCGGAACTTGCCGCGCCGACGTACCGTCTGGGCACCAGTGCCGTGCTTGCACGCGCCTATGACGAAGCACAGTCCGCCGAGCAGGTCGTGCTCCGGCTCGAGATCGAGAAGTGCCAGAACGTCGCGATGGCCGCGCCGGCCGCGGGCGCTGTCAGCGCCAACGATCCGGCCGCCTACGTCAAGCAGACCGAGTTCGACAACACGCCGTACCGTTTCAACATGACCCAGGGCGGCAAGCGCATGACCGCCGACGATTTCGACGCATGGATCAAGGCCAACGGCTACACGGTCGGCAGCCGTCGCGCCGATCCGAACGCACCGGCTGCACCTGCCGCTGCGGAAACCGCGCCTCCCGGCGAGGCACCGCCCGTCGAATGATCGCTGCGCGTCTCTGCATCGACGCCATGACGACGGCCCGTGCAAGCGGGCCGTTCGCACATCGAGGTCCCGCGTCTTGAAGCGTGTCGTGCGCCCGCCGCGCTACGGCTTGGCGCGCGTGCTGTCCAAGCGCGGGCTGTGTTCGCGCAGCGAGGCCGAGCGGCGCGTACGCGAGGGACGGGTGCGGGTCGCGGGCAAGATCGTGCGCGATCCGGAATTTCCGGTGGCACTGGACGCCCGCGACATCGTGCTCGATGGCGATGCGGCGCACACGACCGCGCATCACTATCTGGTGCTCAACAAGCCGCGCGGCCTGGTGACGACCGCGCGCGACGAGCACGGCCGCGACACGGTCTATCGCTGTTTCGATGGCGCGGATCTGGGCTGGATCGCGCCGGTCGGCCGGCTCGACAAGGCCAGCGAAGGCCTGCTGCTGTTCACCAGCGATCCCGCGTGGGCCGCACGTGTCACCGATCCCGAGCTGGGGCCGCAAAAGGCCTATCACGTCCAGGTCGACGGGCTGCCCGACGAAGCCTTGCTCGAAGCGCTGGTGCTGGGCGTCGACGATGCGGGCGAGCGCCTGCAGGCCGTGACCGCACGCCTGCTGCGTCATGGCGAGCGCAACGCCTGGCTCGAAATCGTGCTTGATGAGGGTCGCAACCGGCAGATCCGTCGATTGCTCGCTGCGCATGATCTGGGTGTGCTGCGACTGGTGCGCGTCGCGATCGGCGATCTGGTGCTGGGCGATCTGGCCAAGGGCGCATGGCGTCCTTTGATGACAGACGAAATCAGCGCGCTGGCGCTTCCGTCGGATCCCGCCATCGGCTGAGGCGCGTCGCGAGCAGGGCTTCGACGACCTCGCGTGCGCGCGTCGCCGGGACCACGTACATCGCGGCCTTTGCCCTTGTCGTGATTGCAGCGTGCGCAGGCCAGCGCGAGATTGCGCGGATCATCCGCATCGTCGCCGACCTGCGCATTCAACGCCGCCGCTGCGCGTCGACCGAACCAGGCCTGTGGCACACATGTTCGAGTGTCGCGAGCCCGGGCGGCTCGCCGTCGTCGCGCATCTGCAGCGCGACGCGGCAATGCAGGCATCGTGTCGACCAGACCATCGCCGAGAACCGCGATGGCATTGCTCCACGCCGCGAGCAGCAGGCGCCGTCGCCGCGCGGCGCGCATGGATCAGGCCTTCAGCACGCCCAGTTCGAAGCCGATGCGGGTGAACGCATCGATCGCACGGTCCAGGTGTTCGCGCGTATGCGCGGCGCTGATCTGGGTGCGGATGCGCGCCTGGTCCTTGGGCACGACCGGGAAGAAGAAGCCGATCGCGTAGATGCCTTCCTCGAGCAGGCGGTCGGCGAAGCGCTGCGCGAGCTTGGCGTCGTAGAGCATCACCGGGCTGATCGGATGCACGCCGGGGCGCACGTCGAAGCCGGCGGCGGTCATCTTTTCGCGGAAGTAGCGGGTGTTCTCGACCAACTGCGTGCGCAGATCGCCGGCGGCGTCGAGCATTTCGAATGCCTGGATGCCGGCGGCGACCACGTGCGGTGGCAGCGAGTTCGAGAACAGGTAGGGGCGCGAGCGCTGGCGCAGCAGTTCGATGACCTCGCGCCTGGCCGTGGTGAAGCCGCCGAGTGCGCCGCCCATCGCCTTGCCGAGCGTTCCCGTGACGATGTCGATCTTCTCCAGCACGCCCTTCACTTCCGCCGAGCCGCGGCCGGTCTCGCCGAGGAAGCCGGTCGCATGGCATTCGTCGATGTGCACCAGCGCGTCGTACTTCGCGGCCAGCGTGGTGATCTGGTCGAGCGGCGCGATGAAGCCGTCCATCGAGAACACGCCGTCGGTCGAGATCAGGATCGTGCGTGCGCCGTCGGCGCGTGCCTGCTGCAGCTGCTTTTCCAGATCCGCCATGTCGCAGTTGGCGTAGCGATAGCGCCTGGCCTTGCACAGGCGGATGCCGTCGATGATCGAGGCGTGGTTGAGCGCGTCGGAAATGATCGCGTCTTCCTCGCCGAGCAGCGGCTCGTACAGGCCGCCGTTCGCATCGAAGCACGCGGCATAGAGGATCGTGTCCTGCTTGCCGAAGAACTCCGCGATGGTCTGCTCGAGCTGCTTGTGCAGATCCTGCGTGCCGCAGATGAAGCGCACCGACGCCATGCCGAAGCCGTGCGTATCGAGCGCGTCCTTGGCCGCGGCGATGATGTCCGGATGGTCGGCCAGGCCCAGATAGTTGTTGGCGCAGAAGTTCAGCACCGTGCGGCCGTCCTCGAGCGTGATCTGCGCCGACTGCGGGCCGGTGATCACGCGCTCGGCCTTGAACAGCCCGGCGTCGCGGATCTCGTCGAGGGTGTCGGCGTAGCGCTGGGTATTGGAGACGGCGGCCATCGGGCATTCCGGAAACGGGAAGGCGGCGATTCTACCAAGCGTCAGTCAACGGGCCTGCGCGGCACTCGGCTCGGCGACGCCGTATGCGTGTCGAACCATCGCGTCCAGGCCGCCGGACGTTGTGCAGCGCAGGTCGGAACGTACGCATCAACCCATGGAACGGGGCGCGTCGACGGAGACCTGCGACGCGCCGGCCACTCAACGCCAGTCGAGCACCACCTTGCCCGACTTGCCCGATTCCATCAGGTCGAAGCCCTTCTGGAATTCGTCGGCCGGCAACTGGTGGCTGAGCACCTTGCCGAGCGGGAAGCCCGACAGCACGAGCTGGGTCATCTTGTACCAGGTCTCGTACATCTTCCGGCCGTAGATGCCCTGCACGGTGAGGCCCTTGAAGATGATGCGGTCCCAGTCGATGCCGGCGCCCTTGGGCAGGATGCCCAGCAGCGCGACCTTGCCGCCGTGGTACATGCAGTCGAGCATGTCGTTGAACGCGACCGGGTTGCCGCTCATCTCCAGGCCCACGTCGAAGCCTTCCATGTGGAGGTCCTTCATGACCTCCTTGAGCGAGGTGTTCGACACGTTGACCACGCGCGTGGCGCCCATGTCGGCAGCGAGCTTGAGGCGGAAGTCGTTGACGTCGGTGACCACCACGTTGCGTGCGCCGATGTGCTTGCAGATGCCCGCGGCCATCACGCCGATCGGGCCGGCGCCGGTGATCAGCACGTCCTCGCCGACCACGTCGAACTCCAGCGCGCAGTGCGCGGCGTTGCCGTAGGGATCGAAGAACGCGGCCAGTTCGCTCGGGATCTGGTCCGGGATCGGCCACAGATTGCTCGCCGGCATCACCACGTATTCGGCGAACGCGCCGTTGCGGGTGACGCCGATGCCGATGGTGTTCGGGCACAGATGCGGCTTGCCGGCGCGGCAGTTGCGGCAGTGGCCGCAGACCAGATGGCCTTCGGCCGAGACGCGCTGGCCGACCGTATAGCCGGTGACCGCCGAGCCCAGCTCGACGATGCGGCCGACGAATTCGTGGCCGATGACCAGGCCCGGGGTGATCGTGCGCTGGCTCCACGCGTCCCACAGGTAGATGTGCAGGTCGGTGCCGCAGATCGCGGCCTTTTCGACGCGGATCAGCACGTCGTTCGGACCCGGCACCGGCACCGGCACCTCCGCCATCCAGATGCCCTTGGTGGCGTCGCGCTTGACCAGCGCCTTCATTGTCTCGGCCATTGTGTCGTGTCTGCGGGTGGCGGAAAGAGCCGGCGATTATACGGCGCGGTCCCGTCGCGGCCGTGCTGCGAGTGCACGTCCAGCCAGTCGCCGTTGGCCTGCGCGGGGCGGGCGGGTTGGCTAGACTTGGCCCCCCGTCACGATCCACAGGACCACCATGCGCCATCCGTTACTGGCCGCGACGCTGCTGGGCGTCTTCTTCAGTTGCAGTGCGCCAGGGGTGGCGGCGGGCGAGGGCATGTGGGTGCCGCAACAGTTGCCCGACATCGCGCCGGCGCTGCGCAAGGCCGGATTGAAGCTGGATC
This sequence comes from Proluteimonas flavola, assembly GCF_021191705.1. GTDB lineage: Bacteria > Pseudomonadota > Gammaproteobacteria > Xanthomonadales > Xanthomonadaceae > Luteimonas > Luteimonas flavola. The sequence continues at coordinate 74,455 of NZ_JAIWPU010000013.1, read as the reverse complement.
CGGACCGTCTGGCCGATCTGGCAGGCGATCCGCTGGGCGCCGTGGTCTCGCTGGGCGGCTGTACCGCGAGCTTCGTCTCGCCGCAGGGTCTGGTGCTGACCAACCACCACTGCGCCTACGGCGCGATCCAGCTGAATTCGACGCCCGAGAACAACCTCATGCGCGACGGCTTCAATGCCGCGGCGATCGGCGACGAGATCTCCGCCGGCCCGAACGCGCGCATCTACGCACTCGACAGCATCCAGGACGTCACCGCCGAAGTCCGCGCCGCGATCGACGCCGCGCCCGATGGCCTGGGCCGCACCACCGCGCTCGACACCATCGAGAAGACCCTGGTCGCGCGCTGCGAAGCGACGCCGGGCTACCGCTGCCGCCTGTACAGCTTCCTCGGCGGCAACAGCTACCGCCTGTTCCGCAACCTCGAGATCCGCGACGTGCGCCTGGTCTACGCGCCGGCGGGCGGCATCGGCAGCTTCGGCGGCGATGTCGACAACTGGATGTGGCCGCGCCACACCGGCGATTTCGCGTTCTACCGCGCCTATGTCGGCCGCGACGGCCGTCCGGCCGAGTACGCGCAGGACAACATTCCCTACACCCCGCAGCGCTTCCTGCGCCTGGCCGACAAGCCGCTGCGCGAGAACGATTTCGTCATGGTCGCCGGCTATCCGGGCCGCACCAGCCGCTATGCCTTCGCCGACGAATTCTCCGAGACCGTCGCCTGGCGCTATCCGCAGATCGGCCGCCACTACCGCGCGCTGATCGATCTGGTCGAGGCGCGGGGCAAGGACGATCCCGAGATCGAGGTGCGCTACGCCAGCGCGGTGCGCGGCTGGCAGAACACGCTGAAGAACTACGAAGGCCAGCTGCAGGGCTTCGAGCGCATCGGCGCGCTGGCGCGCAAGCAGTCCGAGGAAACCGCGGTGCTCGAGTGGCTGCGCAGCCGCGGCGGCGACGGTGCGACCGCGCTCGATGCGCACGCGAAGATCGTCGCGCTCGACGCCCAGGCCAAGGCCACGCGCGAGCGCGATCTGGTGTTGTCGCTGCTCGACAACAGCGGCCTGCTGTCGACTGCCAATCGTCTGTACCGGCTGTCGATGGAGAAGGAAAAGCCCGATGCGATGCGCGAACAGGGCTACCAGCAACGCGACCTGCCGGCGATCGAAGGCGGCCTGAAGCAGATGGATCGCCGTTTCGTGCCGGCGATGGACCGCGAGCTCACGCGCTACGCGCTGCTGCAGTACATCCAGCTGCCGCCGGAGCAGCGCATCCAGGCGATCGATACCTGGCTGGGCGGCAACGACGCGGCGGCGATCGACCGTGCGCTGGACCGGCTGCAGCGCAGCACGCTGGCCAGCAGCGACGAACGCCTGAAGTGGTTCGCCGCCGACCGTCACGAATTCCTGCGCAGCCGCGATCCGGCGTTGATGTACGCCGCGGCGGTCACGCCGGAACTGCTGCAGATCGAACTCGCGTCCAAGGCCCGCGCCGGCGACCTGCTGCAGCTGCGTCCGACTTACCTGCAGGCCGTCGCCGATTACCGCGCCGGCCGCAAGGAAGCCGTGTATCCCGACGCGAATTCCTCGCTGCGCCTCACCTTCGGCAATGTCGTGGGCTACACCAATCTTGCCGGCGCGCAGCAGACGCCGTTCACGCGTCTGGAGGAGATTCCGCCCAAGGCCACCGGCACCGAGCCCTTCGACGCGCCCAAGGCGCAGCTCGATGCGATCGCCGCAAGTCGCGACGGCGGCCTGGCCGATCGCCGCCTGCGCAGCGTGCCGGTCAATTTCCTGTCCGATCTCGATGTCACCGGCGGCAATTCCGGCTCGCCTGTGCTCGATGCCGATGGACGCCTGGCCGGCCTGCTGTTCGACATGACCTGGGAAGCGGTGGTCTCGAACTGGGTGTTCGACCCGGCGATGACCCGCACGATTTCGGTCGACCAGCGCTACATCCGCTGGGTCATGCAGGAAGTCGATCCCGCGCCGCGCCTGCTGCAGGAAATGGGCGCGTCCGCGCGCTGAGCCGTCTTCGCGCGCCCGGGCCGTTTGCCTAGGCGCGCGATGCATTCTGCGGTCGGGGATCCCGAGCGCTCCGGTGGTGGCCCTCCCGTAAACTGTCGCGCCGGCATCGCCGGACGCCCCCCAATCGAGGAACCGCGCGATGAGAATCCTGCTCGCCCGCCATGGCGAAACGCCGTGGAATGCCGAAGGCCGTTACCAGGGACAGGAAGACATCCCGCTGTCGGACACCGGCGAGCGTCAGGCCACCCTGCTCGGCGCGCGCCTGGCCGATGTCCGCATCGATCGCGCCGTCGCCTCGCCGCTGTCGCGCGCCGACCGCACCGCGCGCCTTGCGCTCGGCGCGACGCGTGCATCGACCCTTGCGACCGACCCAGGTCTCGCCGAGATCGCCCACGGCACCTGGGAAGGCCTGCTGGCCAGCGAGATCCGCGAGCGCGATCCCGAGCGGCTGACCGCGTGGCGCGATGCGCCCGATACCGTGCAGATGCCCGGCGGCGAATCGCTGCAGCAGGTGTTCGACCGCGCGTGGCCGGCGTTCGTCGCTGCGATTGACGGGCTGGGCCCGGACGACACCGCGCTGATCGTCGCCCACGATGCCGTCAACCGCGTGATCCTGTGCCGCATCCTCGGCATACCGTTCTCGAAGCTGTGGACGTTCCGCCAGGCGCCGACCACGTTGAACCTGCTCGAAGGCGTGGACGCCGATCATCTCGATGTCGTGCGCCTCAACGACTGCGCGCACCACACGGCGTTCTTCGGCGAGACGGTCCACCGCGCGCTATGAGTGACCTCTGTTCGCTGGCCGACTGGCTGTCGGCGATCGAAGCGCGCCACCCGTCCGAGATCGAGATGGGCCTCGACCGCGTCGGCGCGGTCCATGCGCGCATGGACTGCGGTCGCCCCGCGACGCAGGTGATCACGATTGCGGGCACCAACGGCAAGGGCTCGACCGTCGCGTTCGTCGAGTCGATCGCGCGGGCGGCGGGCTGGCGCGTCGGCGCGTACACCTCGCCGCATCTGCTGGCCTACAACGAGCGCGTGCGCATCGATGGCGTGGATGCCGGCGACGCCGCACTGGTCGAGGCGTTCGAGGCGGTCGAGGCCGCGCGTGGCGACACGCCGCTGACCTATTTCGAAACCGGCACGCTGGCGGCCCTCTGGCTGTTCGCGCGTGCGGGGCTGGATCTGGCCGTGCTCGAGGTCGGCCTTGGCGGCCGGCTCGATGCGGTCAATACCGTCGAGCCGGATGTCGCGGTGATCACCACGGTCGGCCTCGATCATCAGGACTGGCTGGGCGACGACGTCGAAGCCATCGGACTCGAGAAGGCCGGCATCGCGCGCGCATGGAAGCCGCTGATCGTCGGCGATACCGACCCGCCGGCGAGCGTACTGCGCCATGCCTACCGCATCGGCGCGGTCGCGGTCCGCGGCGGCAGCGATTTCCTGTACGCGCCGACGGGCGCGGGTACGTGGACCTGGCGCGAGGTCGGCTTCGAGGTCGAGCTGCCGATGCCGACGCTGGCTGCGCCGGTGCAATTGCGCAATGCGGCCGTCGCGATCGCCGCGATCCGCGCGCTGGACCGCGATCTCGACGATGCCGCGCTCGCGGCCGGGATCGCCGGCGCAACGGTCGCCGGTCGCCTGCAGCGCTTCGAGCGCGTCGGCGTGGAAATCGTCGTCGATGTCGCGCACAACCCGCAGGCCGCGCAGGCGCTGGCCGACTGGCTGATCGCCGCACCGGCGGCGGGGCGCACGGTCGCGGTGTACGCCGCGCTTGCGGACAAGGACGCGGCGGGCGTGGTCGGCGCGCTGGCGCCCTCGATTGCGCACTGGCATCTGGCCGGATCGATGGTTGCCGGTGCGCGCGGCCAGGACGCCGCCGCGCTGCGCGCGCGCCTGTCCGATGTGCTGAAAGACAACATCACCGGGCACGTCGATGTCGCCACGGCGCTGGCGGCTGCGCTCGCCGAGGCCGCGCCCGGCGACCGCGTGCTGGTGTTCGGCACGTTCCACGCCGCGGCGGCGGCCCTGCAGGTGTTGCAGGGCAGGCGTTAAGAAGCAGGGCGGGGCGGCGCGTATAATTCGCGCGGCACCCGTGTCCGGATCCCGCATGTCGCCTGCATTGAAACAACGCCTGATCGGCGCCGCCGTGCTGATCGCGCTCGCGGTCATTTTCCTGCCGATGCTGATCAAGGGCCCCGCGCCCGCGAGCGGCCTGCCGGACATGTCCCTCGACGTGCCCGATGCGCCGACCGGGGACTACAAGACCGTCGACCTGCCGCTGATCGCGCCGCCACCGGCGCGCGAGGGCGGCGCACTCGCCGGTGCCCCGTTGTCGGAAGCCGCGCCTGCCGCGCCGGCGGCCACGCGTCCCGACGGCAGCGCGCTGCCGACCGTCGACACTGCCGAACAGGACAATCCGCTCCCCGCGACCGTCGCCGGCGGCGGTTACGCCGTGCATTACGCCGCGTTCGCCAGCGAGGCGGATGCCGAGGCGATCCTGCGCCAGCTCGGCGAGTCCGGCCTGCGCGGCTACCGCGAAGGCTTCACCCTCAACGGCAAGCCGGCCCAGCGCGTGCGCCTGGGGCCGTATGCCAACCGCGCCGACGCGGAGATCGTCCGCGTGCGCGCGGCGCAGGTCCGCGACGACGTGACCCCGCGCGTGGTCGCGCTCGACGCGGGCGCCCGTCCGGACGTGCCGCGCCCGGAGACGCCGGCACCGGCTGCTCCGCCCGCCTCGCGCCCCACCGCCGCGCAGACGCCCACGACGCCGACCACCGAACAGCTGCCCGAAGACGCGCCCGCCGCACGCACGCCTGCACGCACGCCGCCGGTGCAGACCCCGCCTGCCGCCACGCCTGCGACGCCGCCTGCGCCGCCCGCAGCAGCGCCCACGTCCGGCACCGGTTTCATCGTGCAGCTGGGCGCCTTCAGCAATACGGCCGAAGCCGACCGCCTGCGCGATCGCCTGCGTAGCGCGGGCATCACCGCGTTCACCGATTCGGTCGATACCGACAAGGGCCGCCTGACCCGGGTCAAGGCCGGCCCGGTCGCGACGCGCGGCGAAGCCGACCAGCTCAGGACGCGTGTCCGCAGCGCGGTGGGCGTCGACGGTCTGGTCCGTTCGCACCCCTGACCGGCGCTGCGAAAAAGTCGTTCCACACTTCATACCGGCGCGTCCGCGCGCCTCAAGCAGAACTGGAAATCGAACATGTGCGGGATCGTCGGGATTGTCGGAACCTCTGAAGTCGCAGCCGCGTTGTACGACGGCCTGACGGTGCTGCAGCACCGCGGGCAGGACGCGGCCGGCATCGCCGTTGCCAGCGGCACGGTGATGCGCGTGCACAAGGGCAACGGCCTGGTGCGCGACGTGTTCGACGCCAAGGCGATGGACCTTCTGCAGGGCCGCGTGGGCATCGCCCACTGCCGCTATCCCACCGCCGGCAGCGAGGGCCATGACGAGGCGCAGCCGTTCTACGTCAACTCGCCCTACGGCATCGCGCTCGCCCACAACGGCAACCTGGTCAACACCGACCAGCTGCGCCAGCAGGTGTTCGAGACCGACCGCCGCAACGTCAACACCGAGTCGGATTCCGAAGTCCTGCTCAACGTGTTCGCGCACGAGCTCGACCGCGAGAAGGCGCTGACCCCCGAGGCCGCCTTTCGCGCCGTCGAAGGCGTCAACCGCCGCGCCAAGGGCGGTTATGCCGTGGTCGCGACGGTGCTGGGCCTGGGCCTGATCGCGTTCCGCGATCCGCATGGCATCCGCCCGTTGGTGCTGGGCAAGCGCGAGACCGCCGAGGGCACCGAGTACGCGGTGGCATCGGAATCGGTCGCGCTCGACATCCTCGGCTTCGAACACCTGCGCGACGTCGAGCCGGGCGAGGGCATCGTGATCACGCCGCGCGGCGAGCTGCATCACCGCCAGTGCGCGCCGCAGCAGCCGCACGCCCCGTGCATCTTCGAATACGTCTACTTCGCGCGCCCGGACTCGATGATCGAGAACATCTCGGTGCACAAGGCGCGCATGCGCATGGGCGTGACCCTGGGCGAGAAGATCCTGCGCCTGCGGCCCGACCACGACATCGACACGGTGATCCCGATTCCGGACACCTCGCGCGACGCGGCGCTGGAAATCTCCAATACGCTCGGGGTGAAATACCGCGAGGGCTTCATCAAGAACCGCTACGTCGGCCGCACCTTCATCATGCCGGGGCAGGGCGAGCGCGCGAAGTCGGTCAAGCGCAAGCTCAATCCGATTCCGCTGGAATTCCGCAACCGCGTGGTGCTGCTGGTCGACGATTCGATCGTGCGCGGCACCACGTCCAAGCAGATCGTGCAGATGGCCCGCGATGCCGGTGCCAAGAAGGTCTACCTCGCCTCGGCCGCGCCGCCGGTGCGGCATCCGAACATCTATGGCATCGACATGCCGTCGGTCGACGAGCTGGTCGCGCACAACCGCACCGAACAGGAGATCGAGGAATTCCTCGGCTGCGACTGGCTGATCTACCAGGATCTGGCCGATCTCGAAACCGCCGTCGCCGGGCCGAAGTTCCCCGAGCGCCGCTTCGACAGTTCCTGCTTCAGCGGCGAATACGTCACCGGCATCGAAGCGGGCTACTTCGAGCGCCTGCAGCAGCTGCGCAGCGACGACGCGAAGAAGAAGCGCCGCGCGTGAGTGCGGCGGTGGTCGCGGACGCGGCGGATCTGTTCGCGGCCGCGCGCCATTGTCTCGATGCGTGCGATCCCGATGACAAGATCGCGCTGACCGGTGCCTACGCGCGCCGGTTCCGCGCAGGCAGCCTGCCGCTCGATGCGAACGCGCCGGCGCCCGAACCGATCGGCATGCCGGGCCGGCCCGAGCGCCCGAAGCTCGTGCATCCACGCGAACTGCCGCGCCGCGGCTTCGGCAGCGATGAAGGTCGCGCGGCCTTCATCCACGCGATCGCGCATATCGAGCTCAACGCGATCGATCTGGGCTGGGACGCGGTCTACCGCTTCCGCGAGCTGCCGGCCGAGTACTACGCCGACTGGGTGTCGGTCGCCGCCGACGAGGCGCGGCATTTCGTGCTGCTGCGCGACCGGCTGCGCGATCTCGGTTTCGACTACGGCGATTTCGATGCGCACAACGGCCTGTGGGAAATGTGCGAAAAAACCGCGCACGACGGCATGGCGCGCATGGCGCTGGTGCCACGCGTGCTCGAGGCGCGCGGGCTCGACGTGACGCCGGGGATGATCGTCAAGCTGCGCGCGCTCGGCGATCACCGGACCGTCGGCGTGCTCGAAGTGATCCTGGAAGAGGAAGTGGCCCACGTCGCCGCCGGCAGCCGCTGGTTCCGCTGGTTCTGCGAACGCCGCGGTGTGCAGCCGGAATCGACGTTCCGCGATCTGCTGTCCGGGTACGCGCGCGCCGTGCTGCACGGCCCGTTCAACATCGACGCGCGCGCCGCGGCGGGATTCAGCGCGGAAGAGCTGGCGGCGCTGCAGGCAATCGCCACCCGCTAACCGCGACGCGTTTCTGTGGGAGCGCGCTTGCGCGCGAAGGCGTTCCCGGTGGAGCCCGTCGCGCGCGAGCGCGCTCCCACAGCGACAGGTGGGCGATCAGATCGCGACGGACAGCGCCGACAGTTCCAGCCGCCCGTCCGCATACGCACGCAATACCGAACCCTGTTCGAACCAGTCGCCGAGCACGATGCGGCGGCAGTCGCGGCCGGCGACCTGCAGGTCGTGGATCGCAGGGCGGTGCGTGTGGCCGTGGATCATCGTGTCGACGCCGTAGCGCGCGAACCAGTCCTCGACCGTCGCCGGCGCCACATCGGTGACGGTTTCCATCGTGCCGTCGCCGCGAAGCGCGGCGGCGCGCGCCTGGCTGGCATCGCGCGCGTGCTGTGCGAACGCAAGCCGCGCGGGCAACGGCTGCGCGAGCATCTGCGCCTGCCACGCCGGATTGCGCACCTGGGTGCGCACCGCCTGGTACTCGACATCGCCGGTGCACAGCAGGTCGCCGTGGGTCAGCAGCACCGGGCGGCCGTAGAGCGCGATCACCGCGGGATCGGGCAGCAGCGCCATGCCGGCGCGACGTGCGTAGTCGTGGCCGACGAGGAAATCGCGATTTCCGTGCATGAAGGCGACCGGCACGCCGGCGCTCGATAGCGCGGCCAGGCGTTCGGCGACCTGGGCGCCGGCTTCGGACGGATCGTCGTCGCCGACCCACGACTCGAACAGATCGCCGAGCACGTACAGCGCATCCGCCCTGCGCGCTTCGCCGTCGAGAAACGCGAGGAACAGCGCGGTGATCTCCGGCCGCGCCGGATCCAGATGCAGGTCGGAGATGAAAAGCGTCGTCATGGCGCCATTGTAATCCGGCCGCCGGGGCCGGCTGGACGCGCCGGTTAGAATGCGCGCTGTTCCCACGCCGAGTTCCGCGCATGTCCTGCCGCACCCGTTTCGCCCCCAGTCCCACCGGCTACCTGCACATCGGTGGCGCGCGCACCGCGCTGTATTGCTGGCTGGAGGCGCGGCGTCGCGGCGGCGAGTTCGTGCTGCGCATCGAGGACACCGATCGCGAGCGCAGTACCCAGGCCGCGATCGACGCGATCCTCGAGGCGATGGAGTGGCTGGGCCTGGGCTACGACGAAGGCCCGGTCTACCAGACCCATCGTCTCGACCGCTATCGCGAAGTCGCCGAGCAACTGGTCGCCGACGGCAAGGCCTACTACGCCTACGAGTCGAAGGCCGAACTCGACGCGATGCGCGAGGCCGCGATGGCCGCGGGCGACAAGCCGCGCTACAACGGCGCCTACCGCGAGCGCAACGAGCCCAGGCGCGACGATCCCGATCGCGTGATCCGCCTGAAGAATCCGCTCGAAGGCACGGTGGTCTGGGACGACAAGGTCAAGGGCCGCATCGAGATCGCCAACAGCGAACTCGACGACCTGGTGATCTTCCGCCCCGACGGCTACGCGACCTACAACTTCGCCGTCGTCGTCGACGATCTGGACATGGGCATCACCGATGTCGTCCGCGGCGACGACCACGTCAACAACACCCCGCGGCAGATCAACATCTACCGTGCGCTCGGCGCGCAGGTGCCCGCGTTCTCGCACCTGCCGATGATCCTCGACGAACAGGGCGCCAAGCTGTCCAAGCGCACCGGCGCCGCCGACGTCATGCAGTACCGCGACGCAGGCTATCTGCCGCACGCGCTGCTGAACTATCTGGTGCGTCTGGGCTGGTCGCACGGCGACCAGGAGATCTTCTCGATCCCCGAGATGCAGCGGCTGTTCGATCTCAAGGACGTCAACGCCAAGGCCGCGCGCCTCGACATGGCCAAGCTCGGCTGGCTCAACCAGCAGTACCTGAAGTCCGACAATCCGGCCGCGGTCGCCGCGCATCTGGAGTGGCACCTGCGCAATGACGGCTACGACCTGTCGGCAGGCCCGGCGCCGGCCGATGTCGTGATCGCCCTGCGCGACCGCGTGCAGACGCTCAAGGACATGTCCGAGCGCGCGGCGGTCTGGTATCGCCCGCTGGAGACCTACGACGACAAGGCCGTGGCCAAGCACCTCAAGCCCGAATCCCGCGCACCGCTGGCCGATGTCCGCGCGCGTTTCGCCGCGCTGCCGGACTGGAACTTCGAAGCGATCGACGCGGCGTTCCGGGAAACGGTCGAGACGCTGGGCCTCGGCATGGGCAAGGTCGCGCAGCCGTTGCGCGTGGCGATCACCGGCACGCAGGTCAGCCCGGACATCGGACACACGGTGTATCTGGCAGGGCGTGAGGAAGCGCTCGCGCGGATCGATGCGGCGATCGGGATGGTGCCGGAGGGGGATGCAGCCTGATGCTGCGTTGCGCTCGATCTGTTCTGCGGCGCGCCTGTCCGCTGCGCCACGCATATCTGCTGGCGGCAGGGTCCCGTTTTTGATGAAACCTGAAGCAGCAACGATGCCCTGCGGGTCTGGATTGTCTGGAAGGGGTCACGATCCCGGCAAGGGCAAAAGGCAGCAGTAGACGCGACGCAGAAGCGGCTACGCCACAGGCGCAAGCCCGACGAAGTGCTCAGCGCGTTGCAACAATCCGCCGATCCGCGTCGAGCGTCACCACCACATCCGCAACGCCCGGCAAGGTCCGCAACGCGTGCCGGCTCACCCGTTCGTAGTGCTGCACGAAACGGGCGACGCCGGCAGCGTCCATGCCACCGCGGCCCGGTTCGGCGGCCTGCAGCGCCTGCTCCTGCTGCAGGCGCCAGTCGAACACCATGTCGAAGCCGGGCGGCTGCAGGAACAGTAGCCGGTCGAGACCCGCCCACAGCGCGGGGTAGTCGCGTGCGAGGGCGGTATTGCACCAGCGGCGCCAGGTGCCGGCGGGATCTTCGTCGCGTTCGAGGGTGTTGACCGGTTCGACCAGCGCCGTCCGGGGTTCCGCCGGCGTGCCGACGCACCAGCCTTCGAACAGCAGCAGGTCGACGCCCTGGACCGTGGGCCAGGACGCTTCCGGCAGGCGCCGGTCGCCCAGCTTGTCGAAGCGCGGCAGACGGGTCGGGGCACCGGTGCGCACGGCGTCGAACACGGCCAGGCCGAGTGCGACTTCGTGGGTGCCGGGCGGGCCGCGGGTCGCGAGCAGCGGATGCACGTCGCGGGCAAGCGCCTGGCGGGCGTCACGGTCGAGGTAAAGGTCGTCGAGCGAGAGGACGGCGGCGCGCAGGTCGCGCGCTTGGGCGGCGGTCACTACCTGCGCTGCGAGCGTGGACTTGCCGGTGCCCTGCAGGCCGCTGATGCCGAGTACGCGCGGCATGGCGCCGGGCTGCAGGCCGGAGAGCAGGGTGTCGACGAGGGTGTCGGGCCAGGGCGAGGACGTGGGGGCGTGCATCCGGCAACGATAGCGCGGCATGTGCGTGCTGCGCCGCGGTTCGACATCGCGGCGGGCTGCGGCGATCATCGACGCATGAGCACTGCGACCACGACCCTGCTGTCCGAAGCCCTCGACACCTTCGCCACGCTGTTCGACGAGGCGCAAGCCGCCGGCGAGCCCGAACGCACCGCGATGACCGTCGCCACCGCCGCGCTCGATGGCAGGCCGTCGGCACGCATCGTGCTGCTGAAGGCCTGGGACGCGCGCGGCTTCGTGTTCTACACGCATCTCGACGGCCGCAAGGGCCGCGAGCTGCAGGACAACCCGCAGGCGGCGCTGCTGTTCCACTGGCCGCGGGTGCGCAACGGCGTGCAGGTACGGATCGAAGGGCCGGTCGTGATCGTGGCCGAGGACGAGGCCGATGCGTACTTCGCGTCGCGTCCGCGTGGCAGCCAGCTGGGCGCGTGGGCGTCGAAGCAATCCGAGGAACTCGATGCGCGCGAGACCTTCGAACAACGGCTGGCCGATCTGGAACGCGAATTCGAAGGCCGCGACGTGCCGCGTCCGCCGCGCTGGTCGGGCCTGCGCGTGCGACCGGATCGCGTGGAGTTCTGGTACGGCGCGCAGTACCGGCTGCACGAGCGCTGGCTCTACGAATGCGATGTCGCCGGCGACTGCCGCAAGCGGATGCTGTATCCGTGAAAAGCCGGGATTCGGAATTCGGGATTCGGGATTCGAAACAGTTCGCGCGCTCCGGCTTTTCCGAATCCCCGTTTTCAACAGACGCACGTCCGGTCATCCCGAATCCCCAATCCCGTCGGCGCACCGGGCCGACCCGCATCGTCTGCCTGACCGAGGAGCCCACCGAAGTCCTGTACGCGCTCGGCGAGCAGGACCGCATCGTCGGCATCAGCGGCTTCACCGTGCGTCCGCCGCAGGCGCGCAAGGATAAGCCCAAGGTCAGCGCGTTCACCAGCGCGAAGATCGACGAGATCCTGAAGCTCGAACCGGATTTCGTCGTCGGCTTCTCCGACATCCAGGCCGACATCGCCGCCGAGCTGGTGCGCTGCGGGGTCGAGGTGTGGATCAGCAATCACCGCAGCGTCGACGGCATCGTCGACTACGTGCGCCGGCTGGGTGCGCTGGTCGGCTGCGCGGCGCGCGCCGATGCGTACGCGGACGCACTACGCCGCGGACTGGACGCGATCGAGGCGATAAGCGCGCGCCTGCCGCAGCGCCCGCGCGTCTACTTCGAGGAATGGGACGCGCCGATCATCACCGGCATCCGCTGGGTCGCCGAACTGGTGCGCATCGCCGGCGGCGACGACGTGTTTCCGGAACTGTCGGTCGAACCCCTGGCGAAGGCGCGCATCCTCGCCAATGGCGATCCGGTGATCGAGCGCGCGCCCGACATCATCCTCGGCTCGTGGTGCGGCAAGAAGTTCCGCCCCGAGCGCGTCGCTGCGCGGCCGGGCTGGGACGCGATTCCGGCGGTGCGCGACGGCGAACTGCACGAGATCAAGTCGCCGCTGATCCTGCAGCCGGGCCCGGCTGCCCTGACCGACGGCGTGGCCGCGATCGCGAAGATCGTGCAGGACTGGGCGCATACCCGGCGCTGATCGCCACCGGGTTCCCGGAACGGTGGGTTGCATCATCGTCGCCCCGCGCACCCGGCGCGGGGCCTAGCATGGCGCCTCCCCACACCGCAGGTGCAGTCCCATGCAGCGCATCGCCCTTCTCGGCATCACCGGACGCGCGGGCTCGCGTATCGCCAGCGAATTGCTGGCGCGCGGCCATCGCGTCACCGGCATCGCCCGCAATACGTCCGACACCCAGGCCCAGGCCGGGCTGACCCTGCAATCGGCCGATGCTTCGCGCGCCGATGCCATCGCGCCGCTGCTGCGGGGCCACGACGCGGTCGTCAGCGCGACCCGGTTCGACGGCGGGCCGACGGCCGAGGTGCTGCTCGATGCCGTGCGTCAGGCCGGCGTACGACGTCTGCTGGTCGTCGGCGGCGCCGGCAGCCTGGAAGTCGCGCCGGGTGTGGCATTGCTCGACACGCCGGAGTTCCCGGAGCCCTACAAGGCCGAGGCCGGCGCGGGTCGCAGGTTCCTGGACACGCTGCGCGGCGCCGACGACGTCGAGTGGACCTTCGTCTCGCCTGCCGCGGTGTTCGAACCCGGCACGCGTACCGGCGCCTTCCGCACCGGCGGCGATGCATTGCTGGTCGATGACGCGGGCAACAGCGCGGTCTCGATGGAGGACTACGCGATCGCATTCGCCGACGAGATCGAACATCCCGCCCACGTGCGCGAGCGCTTCAGCGTCGCGTACTGAGGATGGCTGCGAGATGCGGCGCCGACTGGTCGGCAGCGGCGCGGTCGGTGCGGTCGTCGTCGGCATCCTGCGCTACGCCGGACCGGCGCGGCCGCTGCGACTGTGCTGCGTCGCGCCGGTGCTGGCTGCGGTGGTCGACGCAAGCTGATCGACCGGGTCCGCGTCAGCGCGGGATGTCGCGGTTGAAACGCAGCGTGGTACGTGCGCCGTCTTCGGCGGTGATCTGCAGGTCGAGGCGCAGCGTGTCCGGGCCGTTGACGCGCGCGACGGCGACGTGTTCGACCAGGCCGTCGAGATCCACGGCATCGAACGCCAGCGTCTGGCGCACGCCGCGCAGGTCGCGCGCATGGCCGGTGACCTGCACCGGCACCGGCGCACCGCCGCGTTGCACGATGACCAGCACCAGCGCCCGGTCGCGGACGGGCGCGATCGCATAACGCCGCGCGACCGCGGCGCCCATGTGCGCGGCCGGCACGACGCTGGCCATCACTTCGGCATCGCCGAGCATCGTCTGCGCGGGCATCGCGGCGTTCTGCGCACCGGCGTCCGCGTTCGATTCGACGGACGGCTCGTCTCCGCAGGCGGTCGCGAGCAGTACGAGCCCGGCGAGCGACACCGCGCGCGCGCGCTCAGTCATTGGCCGCAGAGAGTTCCCCGCCACGCCGCGCGGCATTGGCGATCGCCTCGGCCACCAGCGTGCGCAGGCCGCCGGCCTCGAAGGTTTCGATCGCAGCCTGGGTGGTACCGCCGGGCGAGGTGACGCGGCGTCGCAGTTCTGCCGGCGCCGCATCGGATTCGACCAGCATGCGCGCCGCGCCCAGCACGGTCTGCAGCACCAGCGTGCGCGCGTCTTTCGAGGGCAGGCCCTGGGCGATCGCGGCCTCTTCCATCGCCTCGGCGAGCAGGAAGATATAGGCCGGACCGCTGCCCGACACCGCGGTGACCGCGTCCATGCGCGCTTCGTCGTCGAGCCACACGGTCGCGCCGGCGCTTTCCAGCAAGGCCTGCGCACGCGCACGCGCGGCGTCGTCCACGCGCGCGTTCGCATACAGACCGGTCACGCCGGCGCCGAGCAGGGCAGGGGTATTGGGCATCGTGCGGACCACGGGCACATCGCCGCCGAGCCAGCGCTCGAGCTGGGTGGCGGTGATGCCTGCCGCGATCGACAGCACCAGCGGCTGCGCGGCCTGGGCCATGGCGGCGAGCGATTCGCAGACCCCGCGCAGCACCTGCGGCTTGGTCGCCAGCACCCAGGTCGCGGCGCCGTCGACGGCGTCGGCCGCATCGGCATGCACGCGCACGCCGAAATCGCGGGCCAGCGCATCGCGGCTGTCGGCGTTGGGATCGACGACGCGGACCGTCGAGGCATCGCCGCCGCGCGCGACCAGGCCGCCGATCAGGCTGCGCGCCATGTTGCCGCCGCCGATGAAGACGATCGGGGCATCGGGGGAAGCGGTGTTCGGCGTCATGGGGATGTCCTGGCGGGGCCTGCAGCGATGGTAGCCGGTCCCGCGGGAACGGGACTCAGCCTGAAGGGCGCGCACCGAACAGAGACGAGCCCACGCGCACCATCGTCGCGCCCTCGCTGATCGCCAGTTCCAGGTCGTCGCTCATGCCCATCGACAGCGTGTCGATCATGGGGTCCTGGCCGGCCACGGTGTCGAACAGCCGGCGCATGCGCGCGAACGCATCGCGGCGGCGCCCGGGGTCGGCATGCGGGGCGGGGATCGCCATCAGCCCGCGCAGTCGCAGGCTCGGCGCGGCGCGGATCGCCGCGACCAGTGCCGGCACCTCGGAGGGCGGGCAGCCATGCTTGCTCGATTCGTCGTCGATGTTGACCTGCACCAGCACGTGCAGCGCGCCGCGCGCGGCCGGGCGATGCGTGGCCAGCGCATCGACGAGCTTCATCCGGTCGACGGTCTGCACCCAGTCGAACAGCTCGGCCGCCTGTTTCGCCTTGTTCGACTGCAGGTGGCCGATCAGATGCCATTCGAGCCCCAGCCCGGACAGGGCCTCGATCTTGCCCGCGGCCTCCTGCACGTAGTTCTCGCCGAATGCGCGCTGGCCGGCAGCGGCGAGCGCGGCGATGGCCTGCGCCGGATGGCGCTTGCCGACTGCCAGCAGGCGCGCCGGCGATGGCCGTGCAGCGGCGCGGGACGCGTTCTGGATGCGCGACATGACGGCGTCGAGCGCCACGCTGGCAGGGGTCGAAGTCACGGGGAATCGGGTGTCCGGTCGGGTTTGGATGGGCTGGTTTTGTGCGGGGAGTACCGGTCTATACTGCCGCCGGGGACAGGGGGGCGCCAGCCGGGAAGGCACGTTGCGCGCCCTGTGCGGATCATCATCAAGGGGTGTTGCATGGATATCGCCGAGCTGTTGGCGTTCTCGGTCAAGAACAAGGCGTCGGACCTGCACCTGTCCGCGGGGTTGCCGCCGATGATCCGCGTCGACGGCGACGTGCGCCGCATCAACATCCCCGCGCTCGAGCACAAGCAGGTGCACGCGCTGATCTACGACATCATGTCGGACAAGCAGCGCCGCGATTTCGAGGAGTTCCTCGAAGTCGACTTCTCGTTCGAGATTCCGGGCCTGGCCCGCTTCCGTGTCAACGCGTTCAACCAGAACCGTGGCGCCGGCGCGGTGTTCCGCACCATTCCGTCGGAAGTGCTCACCCTCGATGACCTGAACTGCCCGCCGATCTTCCGCCAGCTGATCGACCAGCCGCAGGGCCTGATCCTGGTGACCGGCCCGACCGGCTCGGGCAAGTCGACCACGCTCGCGGCGATGATCGACCACATCAACAAGAACGAATACGCGCACATCCTCTCGGTCGAGGATCCGATCGAGTTCGTGCACACCTCGCAGAAGTGCCTGATCAACCAGCGCGAAGTGCACCGCGACACGCACGGCTTCAACGAGGCGCTGCGCTCGGCGCTGCGCGAAGACCCCGACTACATCCTGGTCGGCGAATTGCGCGATCTGGAAACCATCCGCCTGGCACTGACCGCCGCGGAAACCGGCCATCTGGTGTTCGGCACGCTGCATACCTCCAGCGCGGCCAAGACCATCGACCGCATCATCGACGTGTTCCCCTCGGGCGAGAAGCCGATGGTGCGCTCGATGCTGTCCGAATCGCTGCGCGCGGTGATCTCGCAATCGCTGCTGAAGAAGGTCGGCGGCGGCCGCACCGCGGCCTGGGAAATCATGGTCGGCATGCCGGCGATCCGGAACCTGATCCGCGAGGACAAGGTCGCGCAGATGTACTCGGCGATCCAGACCGGCCAGCAGTACGGCATGCAGACGCTCGACCAGCACCTGCAGGATCTGGTCAAGCGCGGCCTGGTCACGCGTCCGGCCGCGAAGGAATACGCCAAGGACAAGCGTCTGTTCGAGTGAAGCCGAACAGACGCCGGGATTCGGGATTAGGGATTAGGACAAGCCAGGCTTCGCGATCGGGATGGGATTCGCTCTTTCGAATCCCGAATCCCCAGTCCCGAATCCCGGCTCCAACGGAGCCACCCATGAGCAGCATCGATTTCACCTCGTTCCTCAAGCTGATGGCCCATCAGAAGGCCTCGGACCTGTTCATCACCGCCGGCATGCCGCCGTCGATCAAGGTGCACGGCAAGATCTCGCCGATCACCCAGAACCCGCTGACGCCGCAGCAGGCGCGCGATCTGGTGCTCAACGTGATGACGCCGCCGCAGCGCGAGGAGTTCGAGAAGACCCACGAGTGCAACTTCGCGATCGGCGTCTCCGGAGTGGGCCGCTTCCGCATCTCGTGCTTCTACCAGCGCAACCAGGTCGGCATGGTGCTGCGTCGCATCGAGACGCACATCCCCAGCGTCGAAGAACTCAACCTGCCGCCGATCATCAAGACGCTGGCGATGACCAAGCGCGGCATCGTGATCTTCGTCGGCGCGACCGGTACGGGCAAGTCGACCTCGCTCGCGGCGATGATCGGCTACCGCAACCAGAACTCGACCGGCCACATCATCACGATCGAGGACCCGATCGAATTCGTGCACAAGCACGCCGGCTGCATCATCACCCAGCGCGAAGTCGGCATCGACACCGACAGCTGGGACGCCGCGCTGAAGAACACCCTGCGCCAGGCGCCGGACGTGATCATGATCGGCGAGGTGCGCACGCGCGAAGGCATGGACCACGCGATCGCGTTCGCCGAGACCGGCCATCTGGTGCTGTGCACCCTGCATGCGAACAACGCCAACCAAGCGATGGACCGCATCATCAACTTCTTCCCCGAGGACCGCCGCAACCAGTTGCTGATGGACCTGTCGCTGAACCTCAAGGGCGTGGTCGCGCAGCAGCTGATCCCGACGCCGGACGGCAAGGGCCGGCGCGTGGCGATGGAGATCATGCTCGGCACGCCGCTGGTGCAGGACTACATCCGCGAAGGCGAGATCCACAAGCTCAAGGAGGTCATGAAGGAATCGACCAACCTGGGCATGAAGACCTTCGACCAGGCGCTGTTCGAGCTCTACCAGGCCGGCGAGATCTCCTACGAGGACGCGCTGCGCTACGCCGACTCGGCGAACGAGGTGCGCCTGCGCATCAAGCTCGCCCAGGGCGGCGACGCGCGCACGCTGTCGCAGGGCCTCGATGGTGTCGAGGTGGCCGAGGTCCGCTGACCATCGCGCCCATCGCGAACGCCTGCATTGACGCCCCGCATCCGCGGGGCGTCCTGTTTCCAGCCGGCGCGCCGCAACGCAGTGTTGCCACGGACCGTCACGCCGCAGCGCTATGGTGACGCTGCCTTGTCGCCAACTTGACCCCGTCCGGGGGACAATGGCGCGCATTCATTCCTGAAGGAGATCGCTGATGGCCTACACCCTCCCCGAGCTGGGTTACGCGTACGACGCGCTCGAGCCGCACATCGATGCCAAGACGATGGAAATCCATCACACCAAGCATCACCAGACCTACATCAACAACGCCAATGCCGCGCTGGAAGGCACGCAGTGGGCGGACACGCCGGCCGAGGCACTGATCGCCGATCTCGACGCGCTGCCCGAGGACAAGCGCGGCCCGCTGCGCAACAACGCCGGCGGCCACGCCAACCACTCGCTGTTCTGGACGGTGATGTCGCCCACGGGTGGCGGCAACCCGGTCGGCGACGTCGCCAGGCGCATCGACAGCGACCTCGGCGGCTTCGACGCGTTCAAGGAAGCCTTCACCAAGGCCGCACTGACGCGCTTCGGCAGCGGCTGGGCCTGGCTGTCGGTCGACAAGGCCGGCGTGCTGAAGGTCGAGAGCAGCGCCAACCAGGACAGTCCCCTGATGCAGGGCATCGGTTCCGGCAATACGCCGATCCTCGGCCTCGACGTCTGGGAGCACGCGTATTACCTGCACTACCAGAACCGTCGCCCCGACTACATCGCCGCGTTCTACAACGTCGTCGACTGGAACGAGGTCGAGCGTCGTTACCAGGAAGCGGTCAAGGGCTGAGAGTTCGCGCTTTGATGTAATTACATTCCGGCCGCGCAAGCGGCCGGAATGCGTTTCAGGCAAAGGATCCCGTGACGTTCCCGTTCCAGTCCGTCATTCACGCCTACGCGGGAATGATGCTCGCAGAACGCTGGGAGCGATGCCGCGACGCGGGATGGGGGCGAGCGCCGATGAGCGCGCGAAACGTTCTCTTTCGTGGCGTTCGCCCCCACCCAACCCTCCCCCGCAAGCGGGGGAGGGCTTCAACCGCGCTTTGCGCGCGCGATGTCCCGCACCACCGGGCAATCGGCGCGGTGCGCGCCGGGCAGGTAGCCCAGGCTCATCAGGAATTCGCCGGTGATCTCGCCGCCGGTGAAGCGGAAGGTCCGCTTGAACAGCTTGACCCAGGAGGGCTTGTCGCGTGGCGCGCCGTCCTCGACAGCGTGCGCGTCGAGCCACTGCACGAAACCGCCATGGCTGTCGCGCAGGCCCTGGATCACCTGTGCGTTGTGGATCGCGGCGTCGACCTTCAGCCGGTTGCGGATGATCGACGCATCGCCCAGCAGGCGTGCGCGATCGGTTTCGCCGTAGGCGGCGACCGTGTCGACGTCGAAGCCGTCGTAGGCGGCGCGGAATCCGTCGCGCTTGCGCAGGATGGTGTCCCAGCTCAGGCCGGCCTGGTTGATTTCCAGCAGCAGGCGCTCGAACAGCACTGCTTCCTCGCGCTGCGGGAAGCCGTACTCGGTGTCGTGATACGGGCCATGGACCGGATGGCCGGGGGCGATGTCGCAGTAGCCGCTCATCGGCGCAGCATAGGGCGCGTCCTGCGATGTCGCCATCCGGTGCGACCCGGGTTGCGGCTTTCACGCAACGCGCGCCACCATGCGCCGTCGCCTCTGCACGGATCCATCGATGGAAATCGCCCACCGCCGCGTCGCCACGGTGCACTTCACGCTGTCGGACGACAGCGGCCAGCGCATCACCAGTACCCGCGGCCACGATCCGCTGGTCTACATGCACGGCAGCGGTTCGATCATCGTCGGGCTGGAGGAAGCCCTCGAAGGCCGCCGGGCCGGCGAGACCTTCATCGTCGACATTCCGCCCGAGCGTGGCTTCGGCCCGCGTCACGAGGGCCTCGTGCAGATCCTGCCGCGTACGCTGTTCACCGGCAGCAGCACGCCGGCCGTGGGCGAGAAGCTGCGTGCGCAGACCGAGAAGGGGCCGCTGGAGGTGGTCGTGACCGCACTCGATGCCGAGCACATCACCGTCGATGGCAACAATCCGCTGGCCGGGCGCACCCTGCGTGCCGAGGTCGAGGTGCTGGCGGTCCGGGTGGCGACTCCGCACGAGATCCAGTTCGGGCTCTGACCGGCCGCAGGACTGCCGGACAGGGCGGGCGCAGGTTCTACGCGTGACGCGGACATGGTGGCGGCTAGAATGGCGACATGTCGTTCTTCGCCAACCAGATGCTGGTCGCGCTGCCTGCGCTGCAGGATCCCAACTTCTCGCGGGCGGTCGCGCTGATCTGTCAGCACGATGGCGATGGCGCGATGGGCGTGGTCGTCAACCGGCCCTCCGAGTTCACCTTCGGCGATCTGCTCGACCAGATGGACATCCCGCTGCGCGACGGGCGCCTGCGCGACCGTCGCGTGCTGGCCGGTGGCCCCGTCCATCCGGAGCGCGGGTTCGTGCTGCACGACGGCGAGGGCGGCTGGGATTCCAGCCTGGCGATCGGCGCGGGCCTGCATGTCACCACCTCGCGCGACGTGCTCGAAGCGATGGCGGCGGGCGAGGGGCCCGAACATGCGACCGTCGCGCTGGGCTGCGCCGGCTGGGGCAGGGGCCAACTGGAACGCGAACTCACCCAGCACAGCTGGCTGACCGTGCCGTCGGATCCGCAACTGCTGTTCGACACGCCGCTGGATGCGCGCTGGCAGGCCGCAGCCGGCCGCATCGGTGTCGACATGATGCATATCGCCAACCACAGCGGACGCGCATGAGCGATGTCGCGCCGCCCGCGATCCGCCGCGACGGCACGGTGCTCGGCTTCGATGTCGGCGCGCGCCGCATCGGCGTCGCCGTCGGCAGCGCGTTCGGTCACGGCGCGCGGGCGCTGGCGGTGATCGACGTGCATGGCGAGCAGATCGACTGGCAGGCGGTCGATCGCCTGCACAAGGAGTGGCGACCCGACGGCCTGATCGTCGGCGACCCGTTGACGCTCGAAGGCGGCGACCAGCCGGCGCGCGTCCGCGCGCATGCGTTCGCGCGTGAACTGCGCGCGCGCTACCGCCTGCCGGTGGTGCTGGTGGACGAGCGCGCCAGCTCGATCGAGGCCGCGCAGCGGTTCGCGATCGACCGCGCCGAAGGCCGCCGCAAGCGTCGCGACGCGGCGGCGCTGGATGCGGTCGCGGCCGCGGTGATCCTCGAACGCTGGCTGGCGGCACCCGAAGACGGCGTGCCGGTCTGACGCACCGGCCGTCGTCTTCGTCCGATCGCCGGCGGGAGACCTTGCATGGTGGTCCACATTGCCGATGCCGTGGAAGAGCCGATGACGCGCGCGCCGTGTGTCGACCGGACACCGCGCATGCCGCATCCGGCACTCGCCGCATCCGCGCCGCTGCGGGACAATGGCACTTCCGCCGCCCGACATGCCTGCGATGACCTCTGTTCCCGATGCCCAGATCGACGCGACCGGCCGCCTGCGCCATCTGCTGACGCTCGAAGGCCTGCCGCGCACGACCCTCGAAGCGCTGCTTGACCGCGCGCAGGCGATGGCCGATGCGGGCGAGGTCAACGCGCGCCTGGCCGGCATCGCGGTGTGCACGCTGTTCTTCGAACCCTCGACGCGCACGCGGCTGAGCTTCCAGCGCGCCACCCAGCGCCTTGGCGCCGACGTGCTCGGCTTCGACGCGTCGACCTCGTCGACGACCAAGGGCGAGACCGCGCTCGACACCTTCCGCAACATCGAGGCCATGGGCGTGCGCGGCTTCGTCGTGCGCCATTCCGGCGATGGCGCGGTGGCCGAACTGGCCGCCGCCGCGGCGCCGGGCACCGCGCTGGTCAACGCCGGCGACGGACGCAGTGCGCATCCCACCCAGGGCCTGCTCGACATGCTGACCCTGCGCCAGGTCAAGGGCGCGGATTTCTCGGCGCTCAAGGTCCTCATCGTCGGCGACGTGCGCCACTCGCGCGTCGCGCGCAGCGACCTGCATGCGCTGCGCACGCTGGGTGCCGGCGAGATCCGTGTCTGCGGTCCGGCCTCGCTGCTGCCCGACGCCGGCACGCTCGCCGGCTGCACGGTCTCCCACGACCTCGACGCCGCGCTCGAAGGCGTCGACGCGGTGATGATGCTGCGCCTGCAGCGCGAGCGCATGGCCGAAGGCCTGGTCGAGTCGCTCGAGGACTACCATCGCGACTACGGGCTCGACGCACGCCGCCTGCGCCGCGCCGCGGGCGACGCGGTGGTGCTGCATCCGGGGCCGATGAACCGGGGTGTCGAGATCGACGACGACGTCGCCGACGGCGCGCAGTCGCGGATCCTGCGCCAGGTCGCCAACGGCGTCGCCGCGCGCATGGCGGTGCTGGAAACGCTGCTGGGCTGAGCGCGCGCCGCGTGGCGCGCGCATGGAAAACCGGCCTACTCGCCGCGACGCAGCGCTGCGAGGATCTCCTGCGCGCGGTCCTGCCGGACATGCCCATCGGTGACCAGGCGCTCGACGAGCGGGGCGATCTCGTGCGCATGCGCGCCTGCCGCCACCGCGACGTTGCGGGCGTGCAGCGACATGTGCCCGCGTTGGATGCCCTCGGTCGCCAGCGCCCGCAGCGCGGCCGTGTTCTGCGCCAGGCCCACGGCCGCGGTGATCTCGGCCAGCTGCACCGCGCTGTCGACGCCCAGCAGCCGGACCGCGGCCTGCGCGGTCGGATGGGTCTTCGTCGCGCCGCCCACCAGTCCCAGTGCGAGCGGCAGTTCCAGCGTGCCGACCAGATTGCCGTCGGCATCCTTCTCGAAGTGCGACAGCGCGGTGTAGCGCCCATCCTGGCAGGCATGGCAATGCGCCCCGGCCTCGATCGCGCGGGTGTCGTTGCCGGTCGCCAGCACGACGGCGGAAATGCCGTTCATGATCCCCTTGTTGTGGGTCGCGGCGCGGTAGGGATCGGCGGCGGCGAAGCGGTAGGCGTCGACGATGCCGTCGACGACGTCCGCGCCGCCGAGCTTGCCCGCTTCGTAGACGGCGCGGGTGCGGACCAGTCGCAGGTCGGCCTTGTTGGACAGGATACGCAGCAGGCTGCGGCCGCGCGCGATCGCGGCGATCCGAGGCGCCAGCGCCTCGGCCATCGTGTTGACCGCATTGGCGCCCATCGCGTCGCGCACGTCGACCTGCAGGTGCAGCACCACATGGCGCGCCGCGCCGGCATCGACCAGGCGCACCTCGATGTCGCGCGCGCCGCCGCCCAGCCGGACCAGCAGCGGATCCTGCGCGTTCGCCAGCGCGAGCAGTTCGTCGCGCGCTTCGAGCAGGCGCAGCCGCGCGCCGTGCGGATCGGCGACGTCGAGCACCTGCACCTGCGCGATCATCACCGGCGCGGTGCTGGAGGCGTGGAAGCCGCCGAGTTCACGGGCGATCAGCGCCGCATTGCTCGCGGCCGCGATCACCGACGGTTCCTCGGTCGCCATCGGCACCAGGTAATCGACGCCGTTGACGCGGAAGTTGGCGGCGATCCCCAGCGGGATGGCGATCGTGCCGACCGCGTTCTCGATCATGCGGTCGGCGATCGCCGCCATCTCCGCATCGGGTTCGCGCAGCGCCTGCAATTGCGCGGCCTGCAGGCCGCTGGCCTCGACGATGGCCTGGAAGCGCTGGTCCTGCTCGAGCCTGTAGAAGCCCGGAATGCGGCTGGTGGTGTGCATGGGAATCCTGGAAAGGGACACGGTCCCGGGCGGGACGGTCAGTCGAATACCGGCGTCTGCCGTTGTGCGAAGGCGGCGAGTCCGCGCCGGGCGTCAGCGCTGGTGAACGCGCGTTGGCCCAGCCGCGCCTCTTCCGCGAAGGCCTCGCGTTCGGGCAGGTCGACCAGGCGCTGCACGGATTCCTTGATCACCGCCAGCGCGCCGGGACTCATCGCCTTGATCCGCTCGGCCAGCGCCAGCGTCTGCGGCATGAGCTCCGCGGCGGGCACGACGCGGTTGAGCAGGCCCTTGGCAAGCAGTTCCTGCGCGCTGAATCCGTTCGCAGTGAGCAGCAGTTCCATCGCATGGACATAGGGCACCTGGCGGACCAGGCGCACCAGCGTGCCGCCGGCGGGCACGATGCCGAGCGAGGGCTCGGGCAGGGCGAACTTGGCGTGCTCGGCGGCGATGCGGATGTCGGTGCCGAGCATGATCTCGAAGCCGCCGCCCAGGCACAGGCCGTTGATCGCACACAGCACGGGCTTGTAGAGGCGGAGGTTCTTCAGGTGCGCGTCGTCCCACTGCGAGATGTCGAACGCGTCCTCCATCAGCGCCGGGATCGACTCGCCGAGGTCGGCACCCACGCAGAACGCGCGCTGGCCGCTGGCGGTCAGGATCACCACGCGCACGCGCGCGTCGTCGCGGGCGGCGATGAACGCATCGCCGAGCTCGCGGTACATCGCCAGCGTCAGCGCGTTGAGCTTGCCGGGTCGGTCGAAGCGGATCATCGCGATCCCGTCGGACACCTCGTATGCGATTCCCATCAGATCGCTCCCATCGACTGCATGGCCTGCAGGGCCGCGGCGTCGAGCCCGAGCAGTTCGCCGTAGACATCGGCGTTGTGCTCGCCCAGCCGCGGCGCACGTCCGCGCGCCCGGGCCTGGGTGCGCGAGAGCTTGATCGGCGTGCCGAACAGGCCGACGCGACCTTCCGGGTACTCGACGTCGACGATCATGTCGCGCGCGGCGATGTGCGGATCCTCGACCACTTCGCGGATGTTCTTGACCGCGCACAGCGGGATGTCGTCGCCGGCCATGGCTTCCAGTTCGGCCTTGGTGCGGGCGCGGAACCAGTCCTCGATCACCGGCTCGATGCGCCGCGTGTAGACATCGGGCACGAAACGCTTGGCCATGGTGTCGATCTCCGCATCGTCGAGCAGGCCGGGGCTGCCGAAGGTGCGGCAGGACAGCGCCCACAGCTTGTCGTTGTAGCCGCCGAAGAACACGTGGCCGTCCTTGCACGGGAACTGGCCGTAGGGCCGCACGAAGGGATGCGCGTTGCCGAGCGGGCCGGCGATCTCGCCATCGACGGTGTACTTGACCACCGCGTTCTCGGTCAGTGCGAGCACCGAGTCCTGCTGCGACACATCGACCATCTGCCCAAGTCCTGTGCGCTCCGCTTCGCGCACCGCGGCCAGCACGCCGATCGTCGCGAACAGCGTGGCCGACACGTCGCCGACGATCGTGCCCACGCGCACCGGCGGCCGGTCGGGATAGCCGTTCATCGACCACAGCCCGCCGGTGGCCTGGCCGCTGTTGTCGAAGCCGGGCCGGAGCGCGTTCGGACCGGTCTGGCCGAAACCGCTGATGGCCGCGTAGACCAGCCGCGGATTCTCCGCCCGCAATGTCTCGTAGCCCACGCCGAAGCGTTCCATCGTGCCGGGGCGGAAGTTCTCGACCAGCACGTCGGCGAGGGCCACCAGCTGCTTGAGCAGTTCGCGGCCGGCCTCGTGCTTGAGGTTCAGGGTGATGCCTTCCTTGTGCCGGTTGTACTGGGCGAAGAACGCGCTGAAACGCGCGCCGCCGGTGCCGACGAACGGCGGGAAATCGCGCACGTAATCCGGATCGGACGGATGCTCGATCTTGATCACGCGCGCACCGAGGTCGGCGAGGATCATCGAACAGTAGGGACCGGCCACGACCCGGGTGATGTCGAGGACCAGCAGGCCGTCGAGCGGTCCGCGACGCGGAGCGGTGGTGCCGCCCGTGGCGGCGGTCATCGCCGGCCGCCCGCGAAGGCGCGCGCGCCCGGCGTCGGGGTCAGGCGCTGGGGCTGCCCGGCATCAACGGATAGCCGCCGAACGACTTCATGTCCTCCATCAGGAAGCTGGTGACGATCTTCTCCACGCCGAAATCGCCGTCCGTCATCTCGCGCAGGATCCGCTTCCAGTCGTGGATGTCGGCGACCAGCACGCGCAGCAGGTAGTCGTAGTGCCCGCTGATGCGCAGCGATTCCACGATCTCCGGCGTCCGCCGCGTCCACGCGTCGAAGGCCACGAAACCCTCCACCGAGTGCCGCTCGAACGAGACCTGCGCGATCACGATCGTGGCGGTGCGGATGCGGTCGATCGCCACCTGGGCGCGGTAGCCGGTGATCAGGCGGCGTTCCTCCAGGTCGCGGACCCGGCGCAGGCACGCACTCGGCGACAGGGCCACGCGGTCGGCGAGCTCCCGGTTCTTGATCTGCGCGTCCTCCTGCAACGCCTGCAGGATCTTCAGGTCGATCCGATCGAGGGAATCCTTCAGGGACATGCAGACGGCCGGGCGCGATGACGGCTCCGATTCTGGCCGTTGCATCCATGGCGGACAACACGCGCGGTGCCGGCACGCGAACGACGCGGCGAATACGCGCGGTCATACGCTGCGGTCGTGCGTTTGCGCGCGCGTCCGCGCGGCGTTGTTGCGCGGGCGCCGTCGTTTCCCTACGCAAAACAGCCACATAAGCGAAACCCGCGCGCGCCGCTGCGCACTGGACAGGGTGCGGCCGGCGATCTTTCATGACCGGGTGGACTGAAGACATGCGCGTCATGACCTGACCTGTCGCGGAACCTGTTTCGAGCCTAGCGCCGCGGTCGCACCGCAGAGTTGCCGATCAGGCCGGTGACTTAGCCGAAGCGGCCTGCATGCTGCAGGCCCGCATCGGGAGGCTGGAATCTCCGTCTTTCGTCCGTTGTCCGGCGCCTCGGGGGAGGCGCGGATCCGTCGCCATCGGGATGCCGGCGACTTCGCAGCCGACTGCCGGGACACGAGGTCCCGGCATCGCGCAAGCATGGGAGTGATGCCGGATGCTGCTCGACGACCGCACCATCGAAGACATGCTGGACTGCGCCGTGCAACCGGACGAGGCGGTCCGCTGGCGCGGCGCGACGCCGCACGAGGGCTGGCGCGAACCCCTCGTGTCCGGGCACGGATTCCGCCACCACTACGATGCCGCCATCGGCGATGGCGGCTGGGAGTTCCACCAGCTCAACGATGCGCTGTCGATGGCGATCGTCGACTTCCGCGCGGCGCACGACGTGGCGCGCCTGCATCGCCACGACGACCACATCGTGTTCTGCGCGTGGATCGAGGGGCGCGGCACGATCTCCACCGGCGAGGTGCCCGTAGGCGAAGCGCTCGCGCATGGCTTCTGCACGTTCTACGGCCTGTCCAGCGGCGGCGCCGTCCGTACCG
The DNA here is from genome assembly GCF_021191705.1 of Proluteimonas flavola. Lineage (GTDB taxonomy): Bacteria > Pseudomonadota > Gammaproteobacteria > Xanthomonadales > Xanthomonadaceae > Luteimonas > Luteimonas flavola. Next base: position 47,399 of record NZ_JAIWPU010000013.1, on the reverse strand, counting down.
TGTACGAGCCGAACCGGCCCTTGCGCTGGGTCACGATCTTCCTGCGCCGCGACCGGGTGCGCGACGTGCTCGGCATGGATGTCGAGGCCCTGCCGGCGATCTTCCGCGACTACATCGTCGACGGTACGCCGATCGGCCTGCGCCACGTGCCGCTCACCGGCGGCGCGAGCATCGCCGCGACCCAGGCCTTCGAATGCCCGTACGAGGGCGACCTGCGCAGGCTCTACCTCGCGGCCAAGGCGAGCGAGATCATCTGCGCGGTCATCCAGGCCCACGCCGAGGGCGACGACACCGACGGCCCCGTGCTGCGCCGCGTGGACATCGAGAAGGTCCAGCTCGCCAGGCACGTGATCGAGGAGAACCTCGAGGAGCCGCTCAGCGTGGCCGAACTGGCGGCCGTCGTCGGCATGACGATCAAGAAGCTGCAGTACGGATTCCAGGCGCTGTTCCGCGGCAGCGTCGGACAGGTCTACAAACAGGTCAGGCTGTCGAAGGCGATGGTGCTGGTCAGCAACAGCGACAAGCCGATGATCGACATCGCCTTCGAGTGCGGCTACGAGTGTCCGGGCAGCTTCACCCGTGCGTTCAAGCTCGCGTTCGGGTCGAGTCCCACGCTGGTCCGGTCCACGACCACGCGGGGCGCGCTGCATGCGCCCGCGTGCGGGTCGGCGCTTGCGGCCGCCGCCCGCATGAACTGATCCTGCTTCGCGTCCCACATGGAAACCGCATGAACCCGTTGCGTTCGTTGTTCGCCATCACCGCGCTCGCCAGCGCCTGCACTGCGGCGCTCGCCGCGCCGTCCCTGCCGCAGCCCGATGGCGCGCATGCCGTCGGCGTTGTCCGCACCGAGTTCGTCGATCCGGGGCGCCTGCTCGATGCCGACGATCCCGACAGCGGACCGCGGCGCCTGCCGGCGGTCGTGTGGTATCCCGCCACCGGTCAGGCGCCTGCCGATGGCGCCGCCTACCTGTCGCCCGAGGCGGGCACGGCCACCGTGCCGGCGATCAGCCGGCTGTTGCGCTATCCACTCGGCGAGGTGGAGGCACTCGCCGCGGTGCGGGTCGCCGCCGGTGACCACGCGCCGCCCGCGGCGCAGGCCGGCGGCTTTCCGGTCGTGGTCTACAGCCATGGGTTGTACCTGTATCCGGAACAGAACACGGCGCTCGCCCTGCGACTGGCCAGCCACGGCTACATCGTGGTGTCGATTGCGCATCCGGGCGATTCGGCCGACCTTCGCCTGCGCGACGGCCGGCTGATGGCGACCCGGCTCGGCAGCCCCGGCGACGACACGCGGTTCATCGGCGCATGGCAGGTGCTGTTGGGGGCTGACGGACTGCCGGCACGTCGCGAGGCACTGGCCACCTATGCCGACGCACAGTCGGCGACGCACATCGGACGCGCCGCAGCGCGATGGCGCGAGGACTCGGAGTTCGTCGCTGCCGCCGTTGTCGACGGCCAGGCGCCCGACGATCTGCGCGACATCCTCGCCAGCGCCGACCGCAGCCGGCTCGCGTTCGCAGGCATGTCGTTCGGCGGCGCGGCGTCGGCCGCCGGCTGTCGCCGGGTCGCGGCCTGTCGTGCGGCGGTCAATCTGGATGGGCAGAATTTCGAGGCCGATCTCTACGACAGTCCGGTCGGGCGCCCGTTGCTGCTGATGCTCAGCGACTGGCCGCGCTACGGACTGTTCGAGGGGCAGCCACGCGACACCGGCTACAGCCCCAACGATCTGGCCTACGAACGCTGGGACGCGGCGGGCACGACCGCCGATGTCGTGCGCCTGCGCCTGCAGGGCATCCGCCACATGGGGTTCACGGATCTCGCATCGCTGCTGCCGGCATCGACGCGGGCCGAACGCTTCGGCGACATCGCGCCGGACGCGGCGACATCGGCGATCGGCGACGTGCTGCTCGCGTTCCTCGACGTGCATGTGCGCGACGCCGGGCCGGCCGGGCTGGACCGCGCGATCGATCGCCACCCCGCGCTCGTGCGGCATGCACCCACCCGCCTGCAGCGCTGGGCGGAGGCGGAAGACGCCGGCCGGGTGCACGGGGCGACGCCCGCGAACGCGCTCTGACACGCGGTCTGCGAAGACGGATCGAACGCTGCAGGTCACGGCGCGCGTCGATCGACAGGGTGCGCGCCGCTTCGACGCCACAAGACGGAACGCAGGCATCGCTGCCTGCGTTCCGTCATTCATCCACGCGCCTGGAACCGTGCCTTCAGAAGCGCCAGTCCAGGCTGACCGAGTATTCGCGCGGCGGGCCGTAGTAGCTCACCGAGTACAGGCTCTGGATGTACTTCCGGTCGAAGATGTTGTTGACGTTCGCGCGCAGCGTCAGGTCCGGCGCGATGTCCCAGGCTGCGAAGGCGTTGAACAGCGCATAGCCCTTCTGCCGCACCGGGTTGCTGGTGACGTAGCTCTCGAAGTTGGAGATTTCGCTCTGCCAGCGGCCACCGGCACCGAACGACACCGCGGGCAGCGCCGGCAGGCGCGTGCTCAGCAGCAGGTTGGCGGTGCGGCGCGGCACCCAGCGGTAGGTGTCGCTGCCGTCCTCGCCGTCCATCGACAGTTGCGTGTAACCGAACAGCAGACTGGTGTTTTCGCCGAGCTTGCCGGTCGCTTCGAACTCGAAGCCCTGCGATTCGATGTCGACCGGTCGCGAGTAGCCGTAGGCATAGCCGTCCATGAAGCGCGTGCCGACATAGGTGGCCAGGCCGTCCTGCTTCGCGCTGAACCATGCCAGCGTGGTCAGCAGGCGCTGGTCCAGCCACTCGGCCTTGACCCCGACCTCGTAGTTCGTGCCCTTGCTCGGGTCGAAGTACGCGCGGTCGAAGTCGACCTCGTCCTGCGGCTGATAGATGTAGGAGTAGTTGGCGTAACCCGTGATGCGGTCGCTGAAGTCGAAGGTCACGCCGGCATACGGCGCCAGGTTGCGGTCGGTGATGTCGGATGTCCCGCCGGCGTTGTCGGCGCTGTCGCGCTGGAACTGCGCCCAGTTGAAACCGAGGATGGTCTTGAAACGGTCGGTGAAGGCCAGCCGGGTCGCGCCGAAGACGCGGGTCATGCGCTGGTTCAACGAGGTGTAGACGGCGCGCTCGCCCCAGGTCGGCTGCGGGATCGCGTTGCCGGCGTAGGGGAAACCGGGCAGGGCGCCGAACTGCGGGCCGCTGGTGTCGGTCGGGTTGTACCAGTCCATGCCTTCGCTGCGCGCGGCGCTGAAGCCGAACATCGCTTCATGCTCGCGGCCGAACAGGTCGAAGCGGCCGTTGAAGGTGAGGTCGCCGATATGCGCCCTGGTCTCGTAGGGGCTCTTGTAGGCCCAGCCGTACAGGCCTTCTCCGGTGACCGGGTCGAGGCCGGCAATGGAGTACGCCATGAACAGCTGCGACTCGTGGTCGTAGACGCGGTAGTTGTAGGAGGCCTTCGCCTGCCAGGTGTCGCCGAGCCGGTGCGTGTAGTCGACGAACCCGGCGTGGGTGGTCGAGTTCCAGTAGGTCCAGTCCTGTGTGGTCGATGCGCTGCGGTCCCACTCGAGCTGGTTGCCGTCGGTGTCGATGAAGCTCAGTGCGCCCCACATGTTGCCGCTGGTGTCGGCCTTCTGCCAGGAGTAGCCGAAGGCCAGCGTGCCGTTCTCGCCGACCTGGCCGTCGACCACACCGTACAGGTAGGTGCGGTCGCTCTCGAAATCGCGCAGGTAGGAATCGCTCTCCTCGCGTGCGACCACGAAGCGGCCGGCCCAGGTGCCGTCCTCGGAGAACGGCGTGGAATAGTCCGCCTCGATGCGGCGGCGGCCATTCGAACCGAAGGTCAGGCCGACCTGGCCCTTCGCTTCGTTGGTCGGGCGCTTGCGCACGTAGTTGATCGTGCCCGAAGAGTTGCCGACACCGGTCAGCAGTCCATTGGCACCGCGGATCACTTCGAGCTTCTCGAAACCGAAGGCATCCATCGCATTGGTGACCACGCCCCAGCCGTTGGGCAGGCCGACGCCGTCGATCTGGGTGTTCTTGATCTCGAAGCCGCGCGCCAGGAACTGCGTCTGGTTGGTCGAGGTCTGCTCCACCTGGATGCCCGTCGCCAGGCGCAGTGCGTCGTTGAGGCTGTCGGCACCGAAGTCCTGCATCTGCTGGCTGTCGATCACGCTGATCGACTGCGGGGTTTCCCTGATGTCCAAGTCGAGGTTGGTCGCGCCGTTGCTGACCCGGTTCGCGCGCTGTCCGACGACGAGTACCGCGTCGAGCTCCTTGGCGTCCGCGGTTCGCGGATCGGAATCCGGCGCGATGCCGGTCTGGGCGAACACCGGCGTCGACAGCAGGGCAATGGTGAGCGCACTGGGAACGAGCATGCGCACGGCTGCGTGGTTCATTACGGCTTCTCCTCGAAGGTCCCGCGTCGGACGGCGGTGATGTCCGCGCCCGGGTGACATGTTTTGATACTGCAGCGCCGGCTGCCGGTGCTTGGCAGGTCGGCGCGCCGCCTTAGCCATTCGGTGCAGCGACGGCCGCCGCGTCGCGCGTGGCGATGTCGCCGCGCATGTGGCGCGCGGCCATGACGAAGCCGAACACCGACACCGCCGACCCCGCGGTCGCGGCGAGCATCGCGTAGCGCAGCGAGTCCTCGCCCAACGCCGGCCGCCACAGATCGCTGGCGATTCCGACGAACTGCGGCCCCAGCCCGAGGCCGATGATGTTGTCGATCAGGATCAGCGTGGCGACCGCGGTCGCACGGCTGCGCACCGGCACGAGGCGCTGGATGATGGTGATCGTCGGGCCGATGAAGGCGGCGGTCAGCGACAGTGGAATGATCGCGGCGGCGATCGCGATGCCGGTGTCGCCGACGAGGAAACAGATCGGCGCCAGCGGCAGCGGCAGGGCTGCGGCGATCGCCGGGACCCATGAATACCAGCGCGGATCGTCGCGGCCGAGGCGGTCGGCGAAATGGCCGGCGGCATAGGTCGCCAGGCCGCCGCAGAGCCCCATGATCAGCGCCATCACCAGGCCGATCTCGGCGGTCGACAGCGCATGGCTGCGGGCCAGGAACATCGGGAAGAAACTGCCCAGCGAGTAGGCCGTGAAACAGGTCGAGCAGGCACCGAGCGTGGTCCATCGGAACGCGCGGCTGCGCCACAGCTGCAGCATCACCGCGGCGAACGGTGGCGCCGCTTCCGCTGCGGACACGCGTTCGGTGGCGCCGCGTCGCGGATCGCGCACCGTCGCCAGCAGTACCACCGTCAGCACCAGGCCGGGCAGGCCGGCGGCGATGAAGGCCACGCGCCAGCCCCAGGCCTGGGCGATGAAGCCGCCGGCCGCGAACGCGACCAGGACGCCGAGGTTGGCGCCGGTGGCGTAGATCGCCTGCGCCCGTCCGCGCCGTTCGGCGGGGAACAGGTCGGTGATCATGGTCTGTGAAGCGGGGCCGGTGCCGGCTTCGCCGACGCCGGTCAGGATGCGCGCGACCACCAGTTGCCAGAATTGCGTCACCAGGCCGCAGGCGATCGTCATCGCCGAGAAGAGCGCCAACGACGCGGCGACCAAGCGGCGCCGGTTGACCCGGTCGGCCAGCAGCGCCAGCGGCAGGCCCATGGTGGCGTAGAACAGCGCGAACGTGGGCCCGACCAGCAGGCCGAGGTAGGTGTCGGACAGGTCGAACTCCGCCTTCACCTGCGGCAGCAGGATCGCCAGGATCTGCCGGTCGATGAAGTTCACCAGGTAGATCGACGTGAGCACGCCGAGGATCCAGTTGCGCCCGCCGACGATGCGGTGCGCCTGCCCGGTGCCGGTGTCCGCGCCGACCCCGCTCATGCGCGCAGCGCGTCGATGAGGCGGTCCATGAACGCCGCGCCGGCGTCGAGCTGGGCGATCTCGATGTACTCGTCGGGCTGGTGCGCCTGCGCGATCCAGCCGGGCCCGCAGATCACGGTCGGCAGTCCGGCGGCTTCGAACAGGCCGGCCTCGGACACGTAGGAGGCGACCTCGCGATCCGGCGTGCCGAGCAGGCGCGCGACCAGATCCAGCGCGGGCGCATTGCCGGCGCCGGTCAACGGCGGCACGTCGGAGAGGATCTCGGTGGCGATGCCGCAGTCGTCGAATCGCGCGCGGATCTCCGCGTCCAGTTCGCGGACCAGGGCATCCACTTCGTCGTAGATCGCGCGCGCCTCGGTCGGCGAGGCCGAGCGGATGTCCCAGATGAAGCTGCATTCGCGGGCGAGGATGTTCGGCGCGGTGCCACCGTTGACCAGGCCGATCGTGACGGTGGCATGCGGCGGCAGGAAACCGCTGTCGGCGTCCGGCGTGGCGGCGAGGCGGTCGGCGATCGCGACGATCTTCGCCATCAGGCGCGCGGCGACCATGTTCGCGCTCACGCCCAGGTGGATCTGGCTGGAATGCGCCTCGTGGCCGAGCACCGTGGTGCGCAGGCCCATGATGCCCTTGTGCCGCTCGACCACGCGCATGCCGGTCGGCTCGCCGACGATCACGACCGCCGGTCGCGGCACGCTGGCGAGCAGGGTGTCGATCAGCGACGGCGCACCGAGCAGGCCGACTTCCTCGTCGTAGGACAGCGCGAAATGCACGGGGCGCTGCAGGCCGGCGGCCAGCATCGCGGGTACCCGCGACAGGCCGGCGGCGATGAAACCCTTCATGTCCGCCGACCCGCGCCCGTGCAGGCGGCCGTCGCGTTGGCTCAGGGTCCATGGATCGGTGCGCCAGTCCTGGCCGTCGACCGGGACCACGTCGGTATGACCCGACAGCACGACGCCGTCGGCGACGTCGGGGCCGACCGAGAACAGCAGGTTGGCCTTGCCGCCCGCGGGCGCCGGGATGCGCGTCGAACGCACCCCCAGCGTCGCGAGCCAGCCTTCGATCGCCTCGATCAACGCGAGGTTGGAATTGCGCGAGGTCGTATCGAAGCCGACCAGGGTGGCGAGCCAGGCGCGCGCATCGGTGGATGCCGCGGGATCGATGTGGGTCAAGGCGTGTCCTGGGCACGAAACGTGTCCCGAGCCTAGCCGCGTCACGCATGCAAAGGCATGCCGATCGCGTTCGGGACTTCGCCGAAACAGCTCGCCATCCGCGTATACCGGTCGAACGGCGCCCCGACGCATTCGGACAAGCGCCGGACGGGATGGAGAAGCGCTGCGCCGCGCGTTCGGCCAGCATCGGTCGGCGGCGACAGGCAGCGCCATCCTGTGCCCGCATCGATGTGATGATGGGTCGCTGGATCGAACGGTTACCGGAGCGGGACATGAGACGAGCGTGCGGCAGCCTGATCTGGATCGTCGCGGTCGCGACCGCGTTCGCGGCATCAGCCGCCTGTGCGTCGGATTCCCGCACGCCCGCGCGTTACGCAATGCCCGCCACGCAGACCTGGGACATCGACGCGGGCGCCGGCGGGACGTACCGCATCGCCGTGTCCCTGCCCGACGATGCGGACGCTGCGCCGGCGGACGGCTATCCGGTGCTGTACGTCCTCGACGGCAATGCCTACTTCCCGTCGTTCGCACAGGCGCGCTGGGTGTCGGAGTACCTGCCGATCGGCAAGGCGATCATCGTCGGCGTCGGCTATCCCACCGACGATGCGTGGGACGTGCGTCGCCTGAACGATTTCGTCGCGCCCATGCCCGATCCACCGCCGCGGCAGTACCGCGCGCTCGCGCAGTACCCGAGCGGCGCACGCAAGGCCTTCCTGGACTTCCTCACGGGCCCGCTGCGTGCGGAGATCTCCCGACGCTACCCCGTCGATCCCGAGCGCCATTCGCTGTTCGGCCATTCGCTGGGCGGCCTGTTCGCGTTGTATGCCCTCTACGAGCGGCCGTCGGCGTTCCATTCGATCGTCGCGGCCAGCCCGTCGATGGAGTGGAATGCGCAGGGCATCCTCGAGGACGAACGCGCGTTCGTCGCGCGAATGGCGGATGGCGGAGTGGGGCAGACCAGCCGCCTGATGGTCGTCGTCGGCGACCGCGACACCGATGACGATCCGGAACCCGCGCGCGCGCTGGTCGAGCGACTGGACCGTTGGTCGGGCCGAGGGCTGCGTGTGCGCCTGCTGCGGTATCCCGACGAGGTGCATGTCACCGTGCCGGCGCATTCGGTGACCGACGTGATGCGGTTCGCGTTCGAGATCCGCTGAGCGGTCGCAGTGCGCGTTCGCCGGACGTCGCCTGCGAAAATGCTGCTCCGGATGTCGCGGTCGCTGCAGTCCGTCCGGCATGGCGATGGAAGCTTCGGCCAAGTCGCGGAGCGGGATGGCGAAGCGGCGGCGCGCCGCAGCCGACAGCATGCGGGCGTGATGACCGATCGCACCCGCTCCGTACACCGTTCATTCGCGCCGCCGGATCGCAGCCCGGCCCGTGCCGCGGATCGTGTGTCGCCACAAGTGGCCTTCGCAGGCCGGAGCACGACCCGGTGAGCGGGCCGGTTGCGCGGGACAACGGGGCCGGCCTGCAGTTGCGGCTCGGCTGGGGCGCGTTGCTGGTGCTGGGGGTCGCCCAGATCCTCGGTGCCGGCGTCTACGTCCTGATCGGCACTGCGGCCTCGTTGTACGCGGGTCCGGCGGTGGCCGTGTCGTTCCTGATCGCCGGCCTGGCCTGCCTGCTGGTTGGCCTGTGCTACGCCGAACTGGCGTCGAGCGTGCCCGAGTCCGGCTCGGCCTACAGCTACTGCAAGCACACCCTCGGCATCGGCCCGGCCTGGGCGCTGGGCTGGTTGCTGTTCCTGGAATTCAGTGTGGCGGCCTCGCTGCTGGCGGTGGGCTTCTCCGGCTATCTGGCCAGCCTGCTGACCGATTTCGGCATCGTGCTGCCCGCGTCGATCTCCACGCCTGCGATCCAGCTGTTGCCGGGCGCGGACGGCGAAGCGCTGGCCGTCACCGGCCATGCCAACCTGGTCGCCGCGCTGGCGGTGCTGGCGGCCGGCGCCATCGTCGCGCTGGGCACCGCGCGATCGTCGCTGGCGAACACGATCCTGGTCGTGGTGAAGGTGCTGGTGCTGGTCGGCTTCATCGGCGTCGGCGCAACCGAGGTCGACCCGGCCAACTGGTCGCCGTTCGTACCCCCGAACGAGGGCGGTTTCACTTATGGCTGGGAAGGCGTTGCGCGCGCAGCGGCATTGCTGTTCTTCGCCTTCCTCGGTTTCGAGACCGTGTCCACGGCCGCGGCGGAAACCCGCAACCCGCAACGCGACGTGCCGATCGGCATCCTCGGCTCGCTGGCGATCTGCGCGACGCTGTACGTGCTGGCCGCGATCGTGCTGACCGGGCTGATCCCGTTCCGCGAGCTCGACGTACCCGATCCGATCGCGTTGGCGGTCGACCGCATCGGCTGGCCGCAGTTCGCGGTGGTGATCAAGATCGGCGCGCTCGCCGGACTGGCCTCGGTGCTGCTGGCCAACGCCTTCGGCCATTCGCGGGTCTGTTACGCGATGTCGCGCGACGGCCTGCTGCCCGACCTCTTCAGCCGCCTGCACCCGCAGCGCAACAGCCTGTCGCGCGCCAACCTGCTGCTGGCCGCGCTGGCGGCGATCAACGCCGCGCTGCTGCCGATCTCGGTGATGGCCGACCTGATCTCCTTCGGCGTTGCGCTGATGTTCGCGATGGTCGCGATCAGCCTGATCCGGATCCGCAGCACGCAGCCCGAAGCGATCGGCCGCTTCCGGGTGCCGCTGGGCGGGGTGCGCATCCGCGGCATCTGGTTCGGCGTGGTGCCGGTCGGCGCGATCGTGCTGAGTTTCGCGATGACCCTGCCGGTGGCCCTGGACATCGTGCAGCAGGCGCTGGCCGGCGACCTGCTGCCGGTCGCGCTGCTGGTCGTCTACGCGGTGATCGGCGGCCTGCTGTACCGCTTCTACGGCCGTGACCGCGCCCGCCGACGCGCGGCCTGACCCGCGCCTTCCTTTTCGCCGCATCCGACGGACTTCCGCATGTCACGCAACACGCTCCCGCGCGGCGACGCGTTCGCCATCGGTCGCCTCGACGCCCACGACCAGGCGGCCCTGCTGCGCTCGGGCGACATCGACGCGACCGGCCTGGCCGAAGCCGCGATCCAGCGGATCGAGGCGCTGGAGCCGCAGTTGCAGAGCCTGAGCCACCGCGCCTTCGACCTGGCCCGGCGCGAGGCCGCGGCGATCGATGCAGCCGGCGAGCGCGGCACGATGGCCGGTGTGCCGTGGCTGCCGAAGGATTCTCTGGACTATCCCGGCATGCCGACGCTGTCGTGCTCGCGCAGCCGCAGCGGCGTGCTGGTCGCGCAGGGCTATCCCTATGTGCAGCGGTTGGCCGCGGAGGGGCTGGTCGCGGTCGGCAAGTCGGCGATGCCGGAATTCGGCCTGCTCGCCTCGACCGAACCGCTGCAGGGGCCGGTCACCCGCAACCCGTGGTCGCTCGCGCATTCGCCGGGCGGGTCCAGTGGCGGTGCCGCCGCCGCGGTCGCCGCCGGCCTGGTGCCGGTCGCGCACGGCAGCGACGGCGGCGGTTCGATCCGGCTGCCGTCCTCGTGCTGCGGCGTGGTCGGGCTCAAGCCTGGCCGCGACAGCACCGTGCGCGTGCGCGGCCGGCACTTGGCCGAAGACCTGCTGGTCGCCGACAGCCTGCATGCACGCAGTGTGCGCGACGCCGCCTGGGCGTTCGCCGCCACCCATCTGCAGCCGGCGCGGCGGATGGTGGACGGGCCGTCGTCGCGGCGCCTGCGGATCGCGGTGATCGACAGCGGACTGCGCGGCGCCGCGCCGCACCCGGACGTGCGCGACGCGATCGCCGGCACCGCGGCCCTGTGCGCGTCGCTCGGCCATCGGGTCGAACATGCCACGTGGCCGCTCGATGGCGATGCGCTGCTGGGCGCGTTCGAGGACCTGTGGTCGCACCTGGCGGCGGACGCCGGCGATGCGGCGCGCGCGCTGCTCGGCGGCCGCCGGCCCGAGGACGCGCTGGAGCCGTGGACGCTGGGACTGGCGGCGCGTGCCGCCGGCCTGCCGACCGGTGCACTGGAAGCCGTCTACCGGCAGATCGCGCAACTGCCGATGCAGATGTCGGCGTTCTTCACCGACCACGATGTCGTGCTGAGTCCGGTCACCAGTGCGCCGCCGCCGCGGCTCGGCACCTTCGCCCCGGACGTGCCGATGGACGTGCTGATGCAGACGATGTTCGCGTGGATCGACTACACCCCGCTGCAGAACATGGCCGGCACGCCGGCGATCTCGCTGCCGCTGTCGCACAGCGGTGACGGCCTGCCGATCGGCAGCATGTTCGCCGCCGATCGCGGACAGGAAGACCTGCTGCTGGCCCTGGCCTACGAACTCGAGGCAGCCGCGCCGTGGGCGCAGCGCTGGCCCGCGCATTCGGTCGCGTCCTTCGCCTGATCCATTTTTCCGTTCCGTTTCCGGAAGTCCCATGTCCTCTCCCTCGCTCTTCCAGCCACGCGCTCACCAGGATGTCGTCGACCTCGTCGCCGCGCAGCCGCTGGCGTGGATCGTTTCCGGTCCGGCAGGCACGCTGTCGGCCACCCCGTTGCCGGTCCAGGTCGAATGCGGCGCGGACGGCGCGCCGCTGCGCCTGCTCGGGCATTTCGCGCGTTCCAACCCGCAGTGGAAGGCGTTCGCCGAGGACCCGCGCGCGACCGTGCTGCTGATCGGCCCGCATGGTTACGTATCGCCGTCGTGGTTCGCCGACCGCAGCCGCGCGCCGACCTGGAACTACGCGACCGTGGTGTTCGAGGTCGAGATCGAACTGCGCGATACCGCAGAAGACGCCGACCGCCTCCTGCGGCACCTGGTCGACGACGTCGAACGCGGGCGGCCCGGCCCGTGGAAGGTCGAGGAGATGGGGCCGCGCTATCTGGCGCTGCGCGAGCACATCGTCGGTTTCCACGCCCACATCCGTGCCACCCGCGCCACCTTCAAGCTCGGCCAGGACGAGCGCGACGACGTGTTCGACGACATCCTGCGCGGGCTCTGGGACACGGGGCAGCTGCCGCTGGCCGCGTGGATGCGCCGCTTCGATGGTGGCCGCGGTGCAGGTGCGATCGCCGCGATCGAGCCGCGCGCCAGGCCGATCGATCCGGAGATCGCGACCTTCATCGACAGCGTGATCGCCGAGGGCCGGCGCCTGGTCGGCGGACGTGCGCTGGGCTGGCCGGCGTTGCGCGAGATCGTGGAGCAGGTCCGCCGGCCATGGCGCGAAGGCGGGCCGGTGATGCCGCGCACCGAGGAGATCTTCGCCGACACCCGGCACGGACCGGTGCGCCTGCGCATCCACGATCCGGCGCCGGGTACGCCGAAGCCGACGCTGTGCTTCCTGCACGGCGGCGGCTGGGCGATGTTCAGCATCGACACGCACGACCTGGTGATGCGCGAACTGGCCGCGCGCGCGGGGGTTGCCGTGGTCGGCATCGACTACGCGCTCTCGCCCGAGGTGCGCTACCCGGTCGCGCTGGAGCAGGTCGTCGATATCGTGCACTGGCTTGGCGAACACGGCGCGGCGCATGGACTCGATGGCGCTCGGCTGGCGCTGGGCGGCGACTCGGCCGGCGGCAACCTCAGCACCGGCGCGGTGCTGAAGCTGCGCGACTCGGGTGAAGGCCACCGCATCGGCGCCGTACTCAGCTACTACGCCGGCTTCACGCCCGAGGCATCGGCGCATGCGCAGCGACGCTACGGCACCGAGACCGACATGCTGACCGCGGTCGAGGTCGACACCTTCTGGAACTACTACATCGCCCGTCCCGGCGACCGCAACGATCCCTACGCCCACGGGCTGCTGGCCGACGTGCACGACTTGCCGCCGTACTTCATCGGCGTGGGCGAGTGCGACGTGCTGACCGAACAGAACATGGCGATGGCCGGCAAGCTGCTGGCCGCCGGCAATGGTGTCGAGGTGAAGGTGTACCCGGGCGCGCCGCACAGCTTCATCGAGGCGGTCCAGGTGTCCACGATCGCCCGCCAGTCGCTCGAGGACGGCGCCCGGTTCCTGCGGCGGATCTTCGGCCACGACGCCGGCACGACGCCGGTCGGCGCCTAGAACCTGTTCCTGCTCCCGGCGCACGTCGCGTGGCCGCGTTGCGGCCCCCTGCGGGCCGGGCCTGTGGACGGGTAGACCCGCGTCATCGCCCGGGCGCGTACGGACGTACGCGCTCTCGCTCTTCCTTGGCCTGCACGCCCACACGCTCCGGCGCGACATACGCCGGGAGCGGGAACAGGTCCTGAGCGGCACGCCTGCGCTGCCGCATGTCCGACCGTGGTCCGGACCGATGCGAAGTCCGACGTGTCTCCCCGATTCCGGTATGGTGCGGCGTCCCCAGGCCGCCCCGAACGATGTCCGCACACGATCCCGATGCTTCCCTGCCGGCGCAGGCCGCCGCCGCGCCCGCGCATGCGCTGACCCCGCGCCAGCTGGTGATGATGGGCCTGGGCAGCGCGATCGGCGCCGGCCTGTTCCTCGGTTCCGGCGTCGGCATCCAGACCGCCGGCCCCGCCGTGCTGGTGTCCTATCTGATCGCCGGTGCGCTGGTGATCGTGGTCATGCATGCGCTCGGCGAGATGGCCGCGGCCAAGCCGGCCAGCGGCGCGTTCTCGGTCTATGCGAGCGACGCGATGGGGCCGGTCGCCGGCGCGACCGTCGGCTGGCTGTGGTGGCTGCAGGTGGTGATCGTGATCGCCGCCGAAGCGGTGGGCGCGGCCGGATTGCTGGCGTCGATCTGGCCTGCGCTTTCGGTACCCGGTCTCGCGCTGTGTTTCATGGTGCTGTTCACCGCGATCAACCTGCTGGGCGTGCGCAATTTCGGCGAGTTCGAATTCTGGTTCGCGATCCTCAAGGTCGTCGCGATCCTCGCCTTCATCGCGATCGGCATCGCCCTGGTCGCCGGCTGGCTGCCGGCGGTGGCGTCGCCGGGCCTGTCGAACCTGCTGGGCCCCGACGGCTTCGCGCCGCGCGGCTGGGCCGGCATCGGTGCGGCATTGCTGGTCGTGGTGTTCGCGTTCGGCGGCACCGAGATCGTCGCGATCGCGGCGGCGGAAACCAACGATCCGGCGAAGAGCCTCGCGCGTGCGATCCGCACCGTGGCCTGGCGCATCCTGCTGTTCTATCTCGGCTCGATCGCGGTGATCGTGGCGGTGGTGCCATGGGACAGCCCGGCGCTGTCGTCGCCGTTCGCCGCGGTGCTGCAGGTCGCGCGCATTCCGGGGGCGGCGACCGCGATCACCCTGGTCGCGGTGATCGCATTGCTGTCGGCGCTCAACGCCAACCTCTATGGCGCCTCGCGGATGATCTGGTCGCTGGGTCGGCGCGGCGATGCGCCGGCGGTGCTCGGTCGCAGCGACCGTCGCAAGGTGCCGGTGGCCGCGGTGTTCGCCAGCGTGGCCTTCGGGTTCGCCGCCGCTGCGCTCGAGCTCGCATTCCCGCAGCGCGTGCTGCCGGTGCTGCTCAACATCGTCGGCGCGACCTGCCTGCTGGTGTGGACGCTGGCGCTGCTCTCGCAGTTCATCCTGCGTCGCCGCGCCGATCGCGCGAACGCGCCGCTGCCGTTCCGGATGCGCGCGTTCCCGGTGCCCACGCTCGCGGCGCTGGCGGTACTCGCGGTGATCTTCGCGATGCTGATCGCATCCCCGGACACGCGCGCGCAGTTCCTGTCGATGGCCGCGCTCACCCTGGCCATCGCCGGGCTCAATGCGCTGGCGCGGCGCCTGCGGCGGATACCGCCGGCAGGCTGAGAACAGGTTCTGAGGCGCCTCAGCGCCGCTGCGCGAACAGCCAGGGCCACAGCGCCTCGGTGCGGTAGGCCGCGTCCCAGCTGTTGTGGTTGGCGTCGGGGAATTCGGTGTAGCGCACGTCGGCGCCCGCATCGCGCAGTGCCGCGTGCATGCGCCGCGACTGTTCCGGCGGCACCACGTCGTCGCGTGCGCCGTGGAAGATCCAGCTCGGGATGTCGCGCAAGCGGCGCGCGGCCTCGGCGAACGGATCGCCGGCCGCATGCGTGGATTCGACGAACAGGGTATCGAGATCGGGCCGCGTGCCGGGTGCGGTGATGCCACCACATACGGGCACCAGCGCGGCGAAGCGTGTCGGCTCGCGCAGCGCCAGCGACCAGGTGCCGTAGCCGCCACGCGACATGCCGGTCAGCGAGGTGCGGCTGCGGTCGCCGTCGAATTCCGCGGTCGCTGCATCGAGGGTCGCCAGCGCCATCGTCGCGGTGTCGCCTTCCCACGACTCGCCTTCGGGCGACTGCGGGAACACCACCAGCGCCGGGAAATCCGCCGCCTGCGCGCGGAGGTAGGGCCCGAGTCCGGCATGGATCTGCGTCTCGCCATTGTCGCCGCGCTCGCCGGAGCCGTGCAGAAACAGCACCACCGGCAGCGGGCGCGGCAGCTGCGCCGACGGCACGAAGACCTGGTAGGCGTAGCGGCGGCCGTTCGAGGTGAGTTCGCGCCGGACGAAGCCGCCGGGCGCCGCGCCTGCGGGCTGGGCGCTCACGCAGCCCGCCAGTACGGCGGCGCCACCCGCCAGGGCGAGCCCGCGCAGCAGGCGGCGGCGGACAGTCGAATGGGAGGCGTGGGACATGCGATCGCTCCGGAATGGATCAGGCGAAGGTCCACAGGGCCAGCGCCAGCAGGTGCAGGACGACCATCGCGGCGAACATCTTGCGGTAGGCCGGCTTGGCGCGTTTGTGACGCAGCGCCTGCTGCGCGAGCCCTGCGGCAGGCCAGCCGCCGAGCAGTTCGAGCAGATGCAGCTGCGATTCGGGCGTGCGCCAGCGGCCGTGGCGCGCGGCGTGCTTGTCGAGCGCGTAGGCGGCTGCAGTCAGCGCATTGAGTCCAGCCAGTGCGGCGAGCGCGAGGTGCGGGAGTCGTCCGGAGACGACACCGGTTCCGAGCAGCGCACACCAGACCGCGATCGCGATCAGCAGTCCGCGCATGCCGCCGGCAGGTGCGGGTACCGGTGTCCGCGCATCGCGACGCTTCGATGGGGGGCGCGCAGTGCGCGGTGCCTGCGATGTGCCGACTGCGGCGACATGCACCGCGCGCCAGCGGCCGTCCGCCTGGCGCTCGGGCGTGTAGCGCACCCGCGCACCGACGCTCGGCCGTGCGCTGCTGCGATCGAAATCGCGGACATGGAAGAACAGCCGCTCCGGTCCGCCGGCAACGGTGACTTCGGGCGCGATGAAACCGAAGCCGCGCGCGTCGTCCCAGCGTTCGATCCGACCGAAGGCGGCGTTCGCGCGCATGGTCGCCGCCTCAGCGCAGCATGATCGCGGTGGCGAGGCCGAGGAAGCTGAAGAAGCCCACGATGTCGGTCACCGCGGTCACGACGACGGTGCCGGCGACGGCGGGATCGACGCCCATGCGCTTGAGCAGCAGCGGCAGCAGCGTGCCGGCCAGCGCGGCCGAACAGAAGTTGATGACCAGGGCGGCGAAGATCACCAGCGACAACACCCAGTCCTGGAACCACGCCAGCGCCACCAGGCCGACCAGTCCGCCGATCAGCAGGCCGTTGATCAGTGCGACGCGCAGTTCCTTCCACAACAGGATGCGCGCATTGCTCGCGCCGACCTGGCCCAGCGCGATGCCGCGCACCATCAGGGTGAGTACCTGCACCGCGGCATTGCCGCCGATGCCGGCGACGATCGGCATCAGCACCGCGAGCGCGACGATCTGCTCGATCGTCGCCTCGAAGCGGCCGATGACGAACGCCGCCAGGAACGCGGTGCACAGGTTGATGCCCAGCCACACGACACGACCGCGTACCGCTCGCTTGATCGGCGAGAACAGATCCTCGTCCTCGTCGAGACCGGCGGCCGACAGCGCCTGGTGCTCGGCCTGCTCGCGGATGATGTCGATCACGTCATCGACCGTGATGCGGCCGAGCAGGATATTGCCGTCGTCGACGACCGGCGCCGAGACCCAGTCGTTGTCGGAGAACTGGCGCGCGACCTGTTCGGCGGATTCGGCGACGTGGATCGAATCGAGCTCGTCGTCGATCAGCTTGTTGATCGGCGTGCCCGGCTCGCGCGTCACCAGGTCCTGCAGCGCGACCCAGCCCGCCAGCTGGTGGCGGCGGTTGACGACGTACAGGTGGTCGGTGTGCTCGGGCAGTTCGCCGCGCAGGCGCAGGAAGCGCAGCACCACGTCGACGGTCGTGTCGGCGCGCACCGTCACCACGTCGGGATTCATCAGACGGCCGGCGGTGTCCTCGGGATACGAGAGCACCTGCTCCAGGCGCTCGCGGTTCTCGCGGTCCATCGCCCGCAGCACTTCGTCGATCACCGCGTCGGGCAGGTCTTCGACGAGGTCCGCCAGATCGTCGATGTCGAGATCCTCGACCGCAGCGACCAGCTCGTCGGCATCCATGTCCGCGATCAGGCTTTCGCGCACCTCGTCGCCGACGTGGACCAGCACCTCGCCGTCATCCTCGGGATCGACCAGGCCCCACACGACCATGCGCTTGTCGTGCGGCAGCGATTCGAGGAGGTTGCCGATCTCGGCCGGCGCCAGCGTGTGGACCAGCCGGCGCACCGGTCCGAGTCGACCGCTGTCGAGTGCATCGGACAACAGGCGCAGCTGGCGCGCGGTCTTGTCGGGGCGGACGGCTTCGGCCATGTAGAGCTCCGTTGCGCGTCGCGACAGTCTCGGCGCGACAGGGGTCAGATGTGCATCGCGCCATTATCCGGGAAAGCGCACGTCTTACGCCATCGTCCGAGCACTGGATGATGTGGCAATGGCCTGTTGGTGCGGGCGCGCGCGCGAGGGGGCTTCACCGGCAAAGCCCCATCGCGCGCGCGCGCGCTCCTACAGGGGCATCGCGAGCGGGTCAGTCCGCCGGATGCACCGGCTGCACCGCATCGAGCCAGCGCTCGATGCCGGCGCGGTCGCGGGCGCGCAGCAGCGCAGGCGCGCGGGCGCGCAGGTGGCCGAGGTCGAGGGCGCGGATCGCGCGGCGCACTTCCAGCAGCGGCGACGGGTGCAGGCTCAGTTCCTCGATGCCGAGCGCGAGCAGCAGCGGGGTGAAGCGCGCATCGCCGGCGATCTCGCCGCAGATGGAGGCGGGCATGCCGCGGGCACGGGCGACGCGCGCGACGCTGTGCACCAGTCGCAGCACGGCCGGATGCAGCGGCGAATACAGATCGCCGAGCGCGTCGTTGTTGCGGTCGGCCGCGAGCAGGTACTGCACCAGGTCGTTGGTGCCGATGGAGATGAAGTCGAGATCGCGCGCGAACGTCGGCAGCGCGATCGCCGCCGACGGCACTTCGATCATCGCACCGAGCGCGATCTGCGCGGCGGTCTCCTGCCCCTCGCGAGCGAGATCCTGGAGCACGCGCGCGAGCAGCTGCCGCACCGCGACGACTTCCTCGCGGCCGCTGATCATCGGCACCAGGATCCTGACCGGCCCGTAGCCGGACGCGCGCGCGATCGCGCGCAGTTGGGTCTCCAGCAGGCCGGTGCGCGCCATCGACAGGCGCACGCCGCGCAGGCCGAGCGCAGGGTTGGGCTCGTTGCGCAGGGCGAGGCCGCTGTTGTCGGCCTTGTCGGCGCCGATGTCGAGCGTGCGGATGGTGACCGTGCGGCCGGTCATGCCGAGCACGAGATCGCGATAGGCGCGGAATTGCGCATCCTCGTCGGGAATCTCGCGGCCCTGCAGGAACAGGAATTCGGTGCGGTACAGGCCGATGCCGGCCGCGCCCAGCGCATGCGCCTCGGCGACGTCCTCGCGCGATTCGGCGTTCGCGTAGAGACGGATGTCGACGCCGTCGAGGGTCTTGCTGGGCTCGCGGCGCAGGCGCCGCAGCTGCTTGCGCTCGCGCTTCTCCTCGCGCAGCCGCGCGCGGTAGACGCGCAGATCGCTTGGGCCCGGCTCGACGACGATCTCGCCGGTGCCGCCGTCGATGACCAGTACGTCGCCGTCGTTGATCGCGCCCAGCGCCTGTGGGGCGTTGACGATCAGCGGCAGGTGCAGGCTGCGGGCCAGGATCGCCGTATGCGACAGCATGCTGCCGCCCGAGGTCACGATGCCGAGCACGCCCTGCGCGTGCAGGCGGCCGATCTCCGACGGCGCGATCGCATCGGTGACCAGGATTTCGCCGGCCACGCCCTGCAGTTCCGCCTCGTGGTCGTGCAGCGCCGCGTGCACGCGACCGATGACGTGGTCGATGTCCTCGATGCGGCTGCGGAAATAGGCATCGTCCATGCCCTCGAATACGGCCGCCAGCCGGTCGCGCTGCAGGCGTAGCGCGTAGTCGGCGCCGTAGAGGCCGGAGCGGACGAGTTCGTCGAGCCCGTGCAGCAGTTCGGGATCCTCGAGCAGCAGGGTGTGCAGGTCGAGGAATTCGCCGACCTCGTGCGCCAGCGCGCCATGCAGCTGGTCGCGCATCGCGCGGATCTCACCGCGCACCTGTTCGATCGCGGCATGCAGCCGTGCCAGTTCGGCCTCGGCCTCGCCTGGCGCGACGCGCGCCTCGGCGACTTCCAGTGCATGCGGCTCGCGCACGCGTGCGCGCCCGAGCGCGTTGCCGCGGGAGGCACCCTGTCCGTGGAGCCCCTGCCGCATCAGCCCTCCTCGTCGAACCTGCGCTCGAACAGCGCGGCGGCAGCCTCCATCGCGGCGGCTTCTTCCTCGCCGTCGAGTCGCAGCACGACCTGGGTGCCGTGCCCGGCGGCCAGAAGCATGACGCCCATGATGCTCTTGGCGTTGACCTCGCGGCCCTTGGCGACGAGCGTGGCATTGCAGCGGAAGCCCGACAGCACCTGCACGAGCTTGGCGGTCGCACGGGCGTGCAGGCCGAGCTTGTTGGCGACGAGCAGTTCGCGTTCGATCATCGGGAAACAGTCCTGGTACAGCGCGGGGGAAAGGGGGGGGGCGGTGCGACTCAGGCATCGTCGAGCAGGACACCGTTGCGTGCGCCCGCCGCGGCGGTGGCCGGCAGATCGCCGAGCGCCTGCTCAGGATAGTTCATGACCCGCAGCAACATCGGCAGGCTCAAGCCGGAGACGCGCCGGGCCGGCGTGCCCAGACGCGCCAGCTGCGCGGCGACGTTGCTCGGGCTGGCGCCGTAGAGATCGGTGAGGATCAGCACGCCATCGCCGCCGTCGACACGCCGCATTGCGGCGCTCGCGCGGGGCAACGCGACATCGGGATCCTCGTCGAACGGCATCTCGAACACGTCCGTCTTCAACGGAAGCTGCTGCATCAGACGGGTCGCCACCGCGAGCATCGCGGAACCGATCCCTTCGTGGGTCAAGAGGAGTACGCCGACGGCCATCCGTGGACGTTAGCAGAGCAGGGGGATCGCCCGGAAGCGTCGTGCGTGCAACGCCGCATCCGGCGCGTCCGATGCTGCGACGCCGCAGGCGTCAATCGAGTTCGCGGTGCCAGGTCGCGACGTCGCGCCAGCCCTGTTCGCGCGCATGGCGCGCCAGTGTTTCGGCCAGATACACCGAGCGATGACGCCCGCCGCTGCAGCCGAATGCCACGGTCACGTAGCTGCGCGTATCGCTGCGCAAGCGTGGCAGCCAGTTGCCGAGGAACTGCGAGACCTGGGCGATGAACTCGCCGACATCTTCCTGGCCTTCGAACCAGGTGCGCACGTCGGCATCGCGACCCGACAGCGGGCGCAACCGTGGATCCCAGTGCGGGTTGGGCAGTGCGCGTGCGTCGAACACGAAGTCGGCGTCCGCCGGTACGCCGCGCCGGTAGGCGAAGGACTCGAACAGCAGCGAGACCGACTGGTCCTGGGCCAGATCGAGTTCGGTGACGATGCGCCGGCGCAACTGGTGGACGTTGAGGTCGCTGGTGTCGATGACCGTGTCGGCGAGGCTGCGCAGCGGGCGCAGCAGATTGCGTTCGAGCGCGATTGCATCGGCCAATGACAGGCCGACCCGGCTCAGTGGATGTCGGCGGCGGGTGTCGGCGAAGCGACGCAGCAGCACCTCGTTGCCGGTCTCGAAGAACACCAGTCGCGGATCGAGGCCCAGCGCGCCGACATCGGACAGCCAGCCCGGCACCTTCGACAGGTCGGTATGGCGATTGCGGACGTCGATGCCGACCGCGAGCCGCTGCGGTGGTTCGTCGGCGCGGGTGAGGTTGGCGACGAAGTCGGCGAGCATGCCCGCCGGCAGGTTGTCGACGCAGTAGAAATCCAGATCCTCGAACGTGCGCAGCGCGACCGACTTGCCGCTGCCGGACAGACCGCTGACGACGTAGAACAACGGCGGCGTCGGATCGCTCACGTAGTGCCCCGTTCGAGGAATTGCGAATGCCGGGCGAGGAAGGCCGCGGCCGGGTCGAGCCCCTTGGTGCGCAGGATGTGGATGCGCGTGGCGGCTTCGGCGAGCACCGCGAGGTTGCGGCCGGGCATGACCGGCAGGGTGATCAGCGGGACGTCGAGGTCGAGCACGCGGCGCATGCCGAGGTCGCCGGTCAGGCGCACCATGCCGTCGCCGTCGCCGGCCATCGTGTCGGCGTTGGGCCGGCTGAGGTGGATGATCAGGCGCAGGTACTTGTTCCGCTTCACGGCGGTGTCGCCGAACATCTCGCGGATGTTGAACACGCCCAGGCCGCGCAGTTCCAGCAGGTCCTGCAGCAGTTCGGGACAGGTGCCGTCGAGCACGTCGGGTGCGATCTGGGTGAACTCGGGCGCGTCGTCTGCGACGAGGCGGTGGCCGCGGGTGATCAGTTCCAACGCCAGTTCGCTCTTGCCCGAACCGGACTCGCCGGTGATCAGCACCCCGATCGAATACACCTCCATGAAGACGCCATGGAGCGTGATCCGCGGCGCCAGCTGCCGCGCGAGGTGGTATTGCAGCAGGTTCAGCAGTTCATGGCCGCGGTTGGGCGAGGTCCACAGCGGCGTCTGCGATTCCTCGGCCGCCTCACGCAGATCCTCGGGGCAGGGCTGGTCCTTGCTGATGACCAGCGCGAGCGGGCGGTACTGGATCACGCGTTCGATGGTTTCCCAGCGCAGGCGCGAATCCAGCCCGTCGAGCCAGGACAGTTCCTCGGTCCCGAGGATCTGCACCTTGTTGGGATAGATGATGTTGAGATAGCCGGCGAGCGAGGGCCGGCGCGCGATCGTCTCGACCGATTCGAGCACCTTGCGGCCGCCGTGCTGGCCGGCGAGCCAGCGCAGGCCCAGACGCTCATGCAACTGCGCGAACAGCTCCTGGGCCTGGATGCTCGCGTTCACGCGCGGCCCGTATCGGCGAGCGGGACGGCGTCGAGCAGCAGATTGCGGAGCCTGGCCAGATCGCGCGCGGCGCGCAGCGCGTCGCGGAAGTCGGCGTTGGAGAAATGTTCGACCAGGCCCGACAGCGTCTGCAGATGCTGCTCGACCTGGTGATCGGGCACGCACATCGCGAACACCAGATCGACCGGCTGGCCGTCGGTGGCGTTGAAATCGATCGGATGCGAGAGCCGCAGGAACGCGGCGCGCGGTTCCCGGAATGCGGTGCTGCGTGCATGCGGAATCGCGACGCCGCGACCGATGCCGGTGCTGCCCAGTTGCTCGCGCTCACGCAGGGCGTGGCCGAGCAACGGGGTCAGCGTCGGGGAATTGCCGGCGAGCAACCGCGCGGCGGAGTCCAATACGACATCGCGGGAACCGGGTGCGACCAGCATCACGATGCGGTCGGCCGAGAGCAGATCGGAAAAGGACATGCCGCGCGTGGCCCGAGGGCAATTCGTGGGGAACGGCAGCCTAGCCGAAAGTGCCGTCGCGTGCAGGGCTCTCGCCGCGGTGGTGGTCGACGACCTTCTTGCGGTGCTTGACCAGCAGCCGGTCGACCTTGTCCGTCAACTGGTCGATCGCGGCATACATGTCGGCCGCACTGGCGTCTGCATGGAACGTCTTGCCGGCGACGAGGACGGTCGCCTCGGCCTTGTGCTGCGGCTTGTCGACACTGAGCTGGGCGCGGACGTCCAGCGGTCGATCGAAATGCCTGGCGAGCTTCTGGAACTTGGTGTCCACGTAGTCTCGCAAAGCGGGCGTCACCTCGAGCTGGTGGCCATGGGTCTCGACATGCATCGGCAACCTCCTTCAACGGTTCGGGAAGGACCCGTCCGCGATCGACGCGAACGATCGGGTCCAGAGTAGCGCGGCCGGGACGCGGTGCAAGCGCCGTCGGTCACGTCTCTGGGACCACGTTATGGAAGCGGAAGTTCAGGCGATGCGAACGCGCTCGTGCGACGAGACGATGTGCAATGCCTCGCGGTACTTGGCGACCGTGCGACGCGCGACCGGCACGCCGGCAGCCTTCAGCAGTTCGGCCAGGCGGGCGTCCGACAGCGGTTTGCGCGGGTTCTCGGCGTCCACCAGGCTGCGGATCATCTGCTGGATCGCGGTGCTCGACGCCTCGCCGCCGCCCTCGGTGCCGACGCCGGAATCGAAGAAGTCCTTCAGCGACAGCGTGCCGCGCGGCGTGTGCACGTACTTGCGCGCGACCGCGCGCGAGACCGTGGACTCGTGCATGCCGATTTCCTCGGCGACCTCGCGCAGCGTCAACGGCCGCAACGCGCGTTTGCCGAACTCGAGGAAGCCCGACTGCTGCCGGACCAGGCAGCGCACGACCTTGAGCAGGGTTTCGCCGCGCGCCTCGATGTTCTTCAGCAGCCAGCGCGCTTCCTGCAGGCGCCCCTTGAGATAGCCGGCATCGCTGGCGACGGCGTGCTGGATCATCTGTTCGTAGCCGCGGTGGATGGTCACGCGCGGAAAATGCGAGCCGGCCAGCGCGACCTTCCAGACGCCGTTCTGACGCGCGATCACGCAGTCGGGCGTGACGTAGTTGTCGTGCGGCACGTTGCCGACCTGCGCGCCCGGCCGCGGGTCGAGGCTGCGCAGCAGCTGCAGCGCGGTCGCGGCTTCCTCGACCGGACAACCCAGCGCATCCGCCAGCCCCGGCGCACCGAGCTTGGGCAGACGCTCGATATAGTCGCGCGCGGCCCGCAGCGCGACCGCGCGTCCCGGCGCGTCGATGTGCAGCGGCTCGAGCTGCAGGCGCAGGCATTCGCCGAGGTCGCGGGCGCCGACGCCCAGCGGGTCGAACCGCTGCACGCGGCACAGGACCGCGGCGACCTCGTCGCTCGTGGCACGCGTTTCCGGCAGCAGTGCCGCGACGATGTCGTCCAGCGATTCGCGCAGGTAGCCGTCGTCGTCGATCGCGTCGATCAGGGCGATGCCGATGTTGCGGTCGCGCGCCGACATCGTGCTCAGGTGCAACTGCCAGAACAGATGGTCCTGCAGGCTCTCGGACTGGATCATGCGGTAGGCGGCATCGCCGTCGTCGTCACCGTGGCCACTGCCGCCACCGCCACTGTGCCCGCTCCAGCCGTCGTCGCCGTCCCAGGCTGCGGCCAGCCCGCTGTCGCCATCGCGGCCGCTGTCGTCATGATCCTGGCGGTTGTCCGGTGCCTGCGCGCTGCACCGCTCTGACAGCGGCTGCGCGGAGATCGGCTCGGGTTCTTCCCAGTCCAGCAAGGGATTGCTTTCGACCGCGGCCGAAATCTCGGTATCGAGTTCGACCGACGACAACTGGAGCAGATGCAAGGCCTGACGCAACTGCGGCGTCAGCACGAGGTGTTGCCCCAGCGATGTCTGCAGACGTGGCTTCATCGACTCCGGATCTCCCTGGCCGGATGCGTGCGCCGACTACAGACGGAAGGACTCCCCCAGATAGACGCGGCGCACATCGGGATTGGCCAGCAGCGCATCCGGAGACCCCTGCGCGAGTACGCCGCCGTCATTGAGGATATACGCCCGGTCGCAGATCCCCAAGGTCTCGCGGACGTTGTGGTCGGTGATCAGCACGCCGATCCCGCGCGCCTTGAGATGGGTGACGATGCGCTGGATCTCGCCGACCGAGATCGGATCGACGCCGGCGAAGGGTTCGTCGAGCAGCATCATGCGCGGGTTGGCCGCGAGCGCGCGGGCGATCTCGACGCGGCGCCGCTCGCCGCCCGACAGGCTGGCACCGGCCTGGTCGGCGACATGGGTGATCTGCAGTTCGTCCATCAGGTCGGCGAGCGCTTTCTGGCGGCCGGCCTTGTCGAGATCGTCGCGCAGCTCCAGCACCAGCATGATGTTGTCGGCGACGCTGAGCTTGCGGAACACCGACGGTTCCTGCGGCAGGTAGCCCACGCCGCGCTTGGCGCGGGTGTACATCGGTTCGGCGGTGATGTCGTGGCCATCGAGCACGATGCGCCCGGC
The DNA here is from genome assembly GCF_021191705.1 of Proluteimonas flavola. Lineage (GTDB taxonomy): Bacteria > Pseudomonadota > Gammaproteobacteria > Xanthomonadales > Xanthomonadaceae > Luteimonas > Luteimonas flavola. The sequence goes on along the minus strand of NZ_JAIWPU010000013.1, from coordinate 22,230 downwards.
GTCGGCCGGCACCAGGCCGACGATCATGTAGAAGCACGTGGTCTTGCCGGCGCCATTGGGGCCGAGTAGGCCGACGACCTCGCCCGATTCGAGCGTCAGTCCGAACTCCTTGACGATCTCGCGCTGCCCGTAGCGCTTGCGCAGACCCTCGGCGACGAGCATCAGCGGCCGCCCTGCGCCGCGGGCGCCGGCTGCTGCGCGGGCGTCTGGTTGCGCGGCTGGAACTGCATGCGCACGCGGCCCTGGCCTTCGCCGCCGCCCTGCACCTGTCCGGTCGACATGTTGTAGACGATGCGCTGGCCTTCCATCTTGCCGCGGCCGGGCTGGTTGACGACAGCATTGCCGGTCAGCACCACGGTGTCGCTCTGCATGTCGTAGTCGGCCTGGGCAGCGGTCGCATCGACCCAGCCGCCGTCGTCCATCTGCTGTTTCATCTTCACCGGCCCGCCGTTGAGGATCACCCGCTGGAACTCGCCGCCTCGGCGGCGCAGGTCTGCGCGGGTGGCCTGGATCTCGAGCGTGCCCTGGGTGATCGTCACGCCGCTGGTCAGCAGGCAAGGCAATTGCTCGTTGCTCACCGAGCAGTCGCTGGCACCGGCGTCGACATCGAGTGGCTGGTTGCGGTCCGATGCCTTGGCCAGCACGGCCGTGGGCAGTGCGAACGCGGCGATCAGCAGCAGGCTAGCGGCGGGAATTCGGTTCATTGCGGAGTTTCACCTCGGAAAGAAGCTCGATCCGTCCCGAATCGAGGTCGGCACGCATGCCGGTGCCCTGCATTGTAGATCCGGGCTGTTCGACGTCGACCCGCGCGTCGGACGTGGCCTGGTTGCGCTCGGGGAAGACGTTCAGCGCCTCAGTCCGCATGCGGGTCGGGCGCGGGTCGGCCTCGGGGCTGTCGGCGACGACCTCGCCGCGCAGCCGGACTTCCTGGTTGTCCTCGGACACCCAACCGGTCTGCGAGCGGATCTCCCAGCGGCCGTCGCCTTCCTTCTCCGGCACATGGAACAGCGGCGTGACCAGTTCGAGGGTGCGTGCGCCGGGTGTCTGCTGCAGTTCGGGCGCCTGCAGCGAGAACGCCTCGCGGCCCTCGCTGTCGAGGGCGACGATGTCGAAATCGCGCAGCAGATAGTCGGTGCGGCCGTCGGCCGGATCCTCGGCGACGATCGTGTCCTTCTGCCGCCACGCGGACCAGCCGGAGATCAGCGCGCCGAGCAGCAGCACGACGGTCAGGGTCAGGCGCCAGTTCACGAGACCCGCCCATCGGCGTGGATGCCGGCCAGGCGACCCTGCGCATGGAGGATGAGATCGCACAGTTCACGGCCGGCGCCGCGGCCGCCATTGGCGCGGGTGCGCCAGTGCGCGCTGTCGCCGGCGCAGGCGTGCGCATCGGCAGGGGACACGGCGAAACCGACCGCGCGCATCACGCCGACATCGGCCAGGTCGTCGCCCATGAAGGCGACGTCGTCCAGCGTGATGTCGAGCGAGGCGCACAGCGATTCGACGCGCTCGCGCTTGTCGGCCACGTGCACATGCGCCTCCACGCCGAGATCCGCAGCGCGGCGCTCGACGATGCCGCCCTTGCGCGCCGTCACCAGTGCGACCGCGATGCCGACCTTGCGCAGCAGCACCAGGCCCTGGCCGTCGTGGACGTGGAAGGTCTTGATCTCGCGCCCGTCGCTGTCGAAGCCGAGGCTGCCGTCGGTCAGGGTGCCGTCGACATCGAAGCACGCCAGGCGCACGCGGGCGGCGCGGGCGAGGATCGCGTCGGGAACATCGGCGAACGGGGCCGCGTCGAAGGGGGCGGGGGCGTCGGGCATGGTTTCGAAAGTATCGGGCATCGAATGAATGGGCGCCGGCTCAGACCACGCGGGCGCGCAGCAGGTCCTGGATGTTCAGGGCGCCGACCACGCGGCGATCGCCGTCGATGACCGGCAGCATGGTGATCTTGCGGGTTTCCATCAGCCGGGCCGCCTCGACTGCGAGGGCATCGGCAGCGATCGCGATCGGATCGCGGGTCATCACGTCGGCGATGCGTGCATCGCGGACGTCGATGGCCGGGTCGGTCAGCGTGCGGCGCAGGTCGCCGTCGGTGTAGAGGCCGATCAGGCGCCGGGCCTCGTCGACGACCACGGTCATGCCCAGACGCTTGCGGCTCATTTCCAGCAGCGCATCGGCCAGCGAGGCATCGGCGGCGACGGTCGGAATCTCGCCGCCGCCGTGCATGACGTCGCGGATGTGCAGCAGCAGGCGGCGGCCGAGCGCGCCGGCCGGATGCGAGCGGGCGAAGTCGTCGGCGGTGAAACCGCGCGCTTCCAGCAGCGCGACCGCCAGCGCATCGCCCATCGCCAGCGACGCCGTGGTGCTCGCGGTCGGCGCCAGCGCCAGCGGGCAGGCCTCGGCCGGCACGCTGATGTCGAGATGGATGTCGGCGGCGCCGGCCAGCGTCGAGCCGGCGCGGCCGGTCACCGCGATCAGCGCGTTGCCCTGGCGCTTGAGCACCGGCAGCAGCATCAGGATCTCGTCGGACTCGCCCGAGTACGACAGCGCCAGTACCACGTCGGCATCGGTGATCATGCCGAGGTCGCCGTGGCCGGCTTCGCCCGGGTGTACGTAGAACGCCGGCGTGCCGGTCGAGGCCAGTGTCGCGGCGATCTTGCGGGCGACATGGCCGGACTTGCCCATGCCCATGCAGACCACGCGGCCGCGGCATTCGAGGATGCGCGCGCATGCGGCGGAGAACTCGCCGTCCAGCCGCGCCGCGACCGCCTGCAGGCCTTCGACCTCGACCGCGAAGACACGTCGTCCGCTGGCCGCGAAACCGGACCCGGCAGCGGCAACGTCACGGGGGTGGTCGACCATATCCGGCACAGGGCTTTTCCGTTAGGCTAAGCCGTTCATTTTATGCGCTTTCCGGCGTGAATGCCCCGCGACAGGCGGCGTCGGCGATGACGGCTCATCCGCGCTTCACGCAGCGCTTGGCGACGTTCACGGCCCGGCAGCGCGGCCACAGGACCCGATCTTGGATACCCAGACCATCACCGACCTCATCCAGCAGGGGCTGCCCGACGCCGTGGTGCACGTGCAGGGCGACGACGGCGTGCATTTCGAGGCGCTGGTCGTCTCGCCCGCGTTCGCCGGCAAGCTGCCGCTGGCGCGTCACCGCATGGTGTACGCGACGCTCGGCGCGCTGATGGGCCGCGAGATCCACGCGCTCGCGCTCGACACGAAGACCCCGGACGAGCACGCCGCCGGCGCAGGGCAGGGCTGATGGACAAGATCATCGTCACCGGCGGCGCCACGCTGCAGGGCGAAGTGCGCATTTCCGGCGCCAAGAACGCCGTGCTGCCGATCCTGTGCGCAACCCTGCTCGCCGATGCGCCGGTCGACATCACCAACGTGCCGCATCTGCACGACGTGCTGACCACCACCAGGCTGCTGTCGGGCCTCGGTGCCGGCGTCGAACACGATGTCGAGGGCGGGCGCGTGACCGTCGATCCGCGCAGCGTGGCCAGCCATGTCGCGCCGTACGAACTGGTGCGCACGATGCGCGCCTCGATCCTCGTGCTCGGCCCGCTGCTGGCCAGGCACGGCGCGACGGAAGTTTCGCTGCCCGGCGGCTGCGCGATCGGCGCGCGTCCGGTGGACCTGCACATCAAGGCGCTCGAAGCGCTGGGCGCGACGATCACCGTCGAACACGGCTTCATCCGCGCGCAGGCCGAACGCCTGCGCGGCGGCCACGTGGTGTTCGAGACGATCAGCGTCGGCGCGACCGAGAACGTGCTGATGGCTGCGACGCTCGCCGACGGCACCACCCTGATCGACAACGCCGCGCGCGAGCCGGAGATCGTCGATCTGGCCGAATGCCTGGTCGCGATGGGCGCCGATATCCGCGGCGCCGGCACCTCGCGCATCGAAGTGCGCGGCGTGGAGCGTCTGCATGGCGCCACGCATGCGGTCGTCGCCGACCGCATCGAGACCGGCACCTTCCTCGTCGCTGCGGCGATGACCGGCGGTCGCGTGACCGCGGTCGGTGCGCGTCCGGACACGCTGGGCGCGGTGATCGAGCGCCTGCGCCAGGCCGGTGCGACGGTCGAGATCGACGGCGACCGCATCACCGTCGACATGCAGGGCCGTCGCCCGCGCGCGATCGACATCGTCACCGCGCCGCACCCCGGTTTTCCGACCGACATGCAAGCGCAGTTCATGGCGATGAACTGCGTGGCCGAAGGTATCGGCACGATCGACGAGACGATCTTCGAGAACCGCTTCATGCACGTCAGCGAGCTGATGCGCCTGGGCGCGGAGATCGACATCGACGGCCCGCGCGCGAGCGTGCACGGCGTCGAACGCCTCAGCGGCGCGCCGGTGATGGCGACCGATCTGCGCGCATCGGCGTCGCTGATCCTCGCCGGCCTCGTGGCCGAGGGCGACACGACGATCGACCGCATCTACCACCTCGATCGCGGCTACGAGCACATCGAGCGCAAGCTCTCCGGTCTCGGTGCGCGCATCCGGCGGGTGAAGTAGGCCATGGCGTTCAAGGGCCGGTTGTCGAACCGCCGCATCGCGCTGTTCGCGACGATCGCGGTGGTGCTGCTCGCGCTGGGCTGGATGCATTCCACCAATGCCGCGGCGCTCAGCGGCATGCCGTTCAAGGACATGGACTGGAACGAGGACGGCGAACTGACCCGCGGCGAAGTGCTGCAGGGCTTCTTCACCGTCACCGCGGTGCGCACGCAGGAAGGCAACCGCAGCTGCGTCGACTACCGCCGGCGCGGCTCGGCCGAATCGATCCGCATGGAGTGCAGGACCGAAACCGCCCCATAGACGGCACGACGCCAGGCGTCCAACGGAAAAGGCCCCGCGATGCGGGGCCTTTTGCATGACGCGATGCGCGCGGGTCAGTTGACCGACTGCAGGCGCATGTCGATGTGGTCCTTGCCATCGCGGCGCTGCAGCAGGCGCGCCGGCACCGGCATGTCGTCGACGATCCACGCGATGATCTCGCGGCGCCCATCGGTACGCACGACCTTGGTGGCTTCCATCGAACGACCGCCGACGGTCACCTGCTCGGTGCCCTGGCGTTCGAACAACTGGCGCTTGGCGCGGCCGTCTTCGACCAGGCGGTAGCGCAGCGGCGACTTGCCGGCCTGCACGTCGCGCACCAGGACGAGGTTCATCAGCATGCCGTCGAGGTCGCCGGCCTGCAGCTTCACCGGGCCGCTCTGGCCGTCGCGCACGTCCCCGGTGAAGCGGGCCTCGCCCGCGTTCCAGTCGTAGGTCGTGTTGAGTTCGCGGTTCTTCATCAGCATCGCCGCGAGGCCGGATTCGCCGCGCTGCGCGTCGCTGCTCGACACCGGACGCCACTGCTCGCCATTGGCTTCGAAGGTCGTGGTCTGCGCCAGACGCGCGCCGGCGCCGGCGACCTGCAGATCGTACTTCCAGCGGTTGCCGCCTTCCTGCGTGAGATTCATGTTCGCCTGCGCGCGCATGCCCATGTAGTTGGCCTGGTAGGTCGCGGTGAACGGCTCGATCGCCAGCGCGGGCAGCGCAGCGAAGGCCAGCAACGCGGCGCCGGCTGCGGTCAGCAGCCGGGTCGTGGGGGCTCGTGTCTTCATCATGGTGCTCCTTGGTATTCGACCAGGCGCAGGTCCACCGCGTCCTCGCCATCTTCGCGTTGCAGGATCCGGACCGGCGTCGGTACGCCGTCCGCGACCCAGATGATCATCTCGTCGTTGCCGCCGTTGGTCCGTGAAACGCGCAGCGCCGAGTAGCTGATGTCGCCGACCTGCACGAGTTCCGGCTCCGCCGCCGCCTGGTAGGCATACTGGCGCACGCGGCCGCCGTCGACGAAGCGGTACTGCAATGCGGCGTTCGGCGCGGCATCGCGCATCACTGCCAGGTTGATCAGCAGCGCGCTCATGTCGCCGGGCTGCAGCGGCACCGGTTCGCGGCGACGCTTGCTCAGATCGCCGGTCCAGCGCGCCACGTTGTTGGTCCAGTCGTAGACGCCCTCGACCTTGCGGTTGAAGAACACCGCGGCCTTGCGCGTCGTGCTCTGGCGCAGCGGGCGGTAGACGGTGCCGGCGACATCGAACAGCGTGTCCTGTTCGAGGTTCAGACCGAGGATGCCGGCGAAGCCGCGGTTGCCGCGGATGCCGAGATCCACCTGCCACTGCGCGCCCTGCGGTTGCAGCCGCATCGTCGCCGTGCCGGCCTGCTTGCCCTGGTACCAGGCGTCGTAGGTCGCAACGAACGGTTCGATTTCAGCAGCGCGCGCAGCCGGGGGCCACGAGACGATCAGCAGGGCGGTCACGAACAGGGACAGGAGGGGGCGCATAGAGCGGCATCATGCGAAGTGGTCGGTGGCTGCCAGCTGAAGCGGCGCAGCGATGCATCGGCCGTCGACATGAATGCCGTCTTCATGCAGCCGCACGCGGTCGGCGGCGATCCAGCGCAGCGTCTCCAGCAGCAGCGGGTGTTCGCGGCCCAGCACGCGCGCCGAGAGCGTCGCGGCATCGTCGCCGGGCAATACCGGAACCCGCGCCTGCGCGACGACCGGGCCGCCGTCGAGTTCGGCCGTCACGTAATGCACGCTGGCGCCGTGCTCCGGGACGCCGGCATCCAGCGCGCGTTGATGCGTGTGCAGGCCCTTGAAGTGGGGCAGCAGCGAGGGGTGAATGTTGATCATCCTGCCGGCGCGCGCGGCCAGTACTTCGGCGCCGATCAGGCGCATGTAGCCGGCGCAGACGATCAGGTCGGGCGCCGCGGCATCGAGCGCGCCGAACAGCGCGGCGTCATGCGCAGCGCGGTCGGCGAAATCGCGCGGGCGGATCGCATGGGCCTGCAGACCCGCTTCGCGGGCACGCACGAGCGCCTGCGCGTCTGCTCGGTCCGACCAGGCGCCGATGACCTCGGCATCCAGCGTGCCGGCCGCGATCGCATCGAGGATCGCCTGCAGGTTGCTGCCGCGGCCCGAGGCCAGCACCGCCAGGCGCAGCGTCATCGGCGTGGGCCCGTGGCGTCGAACAGGGCGCGGATGTCGGGCCGCTGCAGGACCACCAGCGTGGCGATCCCCAGCGCGGTGCCGAGCGGGACGTTGAGGCAGAGCAAGGCCGCGACCGTGGTGCACAGGCCGGGGCGCGTGTGCCGCAACAGATGCAGGCCTGACCAGATGCACAGCGCGCCACCGATCAGCGAGCCCAAGGTCAGCACCCCGAACACCGCGATCGTCGCCAGGCCGACGGGATCGGTGAAACCGTCGGCGGCTTCCTGGGTGAAGCCGAACACCAGAATGATGCCGAAGCCCACCGCGCCGGCGAGCGACAGCCCGCCGAGGATGTGATGCAGCACGCCGAGCATGCGCAGCTGGCCGGACGCCACGGCAGGCGACACCGGCACGCGCACCGCTGGCGATGCGGTCGCCGGCGGTGCGTACGGAGACGCGGGTTCGTGACCGGCCGACACGGCGCCGGAATCAGCCGATGCGCACGCGGTCGCCGTCGCCGGCTTCGACCACCTCGCCGATCGTCCAGTGGGCGAGGCCCAGACCGTCGAGCGCGGTGTCGAACGCGGCCACGCTGCCTGCCGGCACCACCAGCACGAAGCCGATGCCGCAGTTGAACGTGCGCCACATCTCGTGATCGGCGACCGCGCCTTCGCGCTGCAGCCACGCGAACACCGGCGGCTGCGGCCACGCCTTCGCATCGATCGTCAGGCCGAGGCCGTCCGGAATCACGCGGATGATGTTCTCGGTCAGGCCGCCGCCGGTGACGTGCGCCATCGCGTGCAACTGCGGGCCGAGTTCGCCGCGCAGCAGTTCCAGCACCGGCTTCACGTAGAGCGTGGTCGGCGCCATCAGCGCGTCGACCAGGTTCACCCCGCCGACTTCGACATCGGCCGGACGACCGGCGCGCTCGAAGATGCGCCGGATCAGCGAGTAACCGTTCGAATGCGGACCGCTGGACGCGATGCCGACCAGCACATCGCCGGCCTGCACCTTGCCGCCGTCGCGCAGCTCGGACTTCTCGACCGCGCCGACGGTGAAGCCGGCCAGGTCGTATTCGCCGATGCCGTACATGTCCGGCATCTCGGCGGTTTCGCCGCCGATCAGCGCGCAGCCCGACAGTTCGCAGCCGCGGGCGATGCCGCCGATGACCGACGCGGTGGTGTCGATGTCGAGCTTGCCGGTGGCGAAGTAGTCGAGGAAGAACAGCGGCTCGGCGCCCTGCACCAGCACGTCGTTGACGCACATCGCGACCAGATCGATGCCGATCGTGTCGTGGCGGCCGAACTGCTGGGCGAGCTTGAGCTTGGTGCCCACGCCGTCCGTGCCGGACACCAGCACCGGTTCGCGGTACTTGCCCGAGAGGTCGAACAGCGCGCCGAAACCGCCCAGGCCACCCATGACCTCGGGCCGGAAACTGCGCTTGACCAGCGGCTTGATGCGTTCGACGAGTTCATTGCCCGCGTCGATATCGACGCCGGCATCGCGGTAGGTCAGGGGAGTGGGAGCGGTCACGGCAGCCGTCGCAAGGCGGGAAGACCGCCGATTTTAGCAGCCGGCCGGCCCGCAGTCGTGGCCCGTGCATCGGCACCGCCACGGACCGTCCGCATCGTTTATGGCACCATCGCGCCTCGATGACGCCCCGATCCAGGATTTGCCGGATGCACCGCCCGAAGCGCTCGTTCAACATGATGACGTGGCTGCTGGCCGCGCTGCTGGGCACGTTCGCCGTGTCGGGAACCGCCTCCGCGCAGCGCGTGGAAGGCGACCGGGCCGCGGCCGTGGGTCTGTACGCGGCCGAGATTCCGGTGCGCAGCCAGAGCGAATCCGAGCGCGAAGCCGGCTTCACGCGCGCGCTGGCGCAGGTGCTCGGCAAGCTGTCGGGCGACCGCAACGCGGCCCAGCGCCCGGGCGTGTCGCAGGAGCTCCGCCGCGCCGCCCAGTACGTCGAGGGCTACGACTACCGCCAGGACGAGGGCGTGTCCTCGCGCGGCTCGCCGACCTTCACCACCACGCTGGTCGTGCGCTTCCGCCAGGACGACGTGGACGCCGTCGCCGGCGCGCTGGGCCTGCCGGTGTGGCCGGACCCGCGGCCCAAGCCGGTGATGTGGCTGGCGATCGACGACGGTTCCGGTCCGCGCCTGGTCGCCCTGCAGCAGAACAACGTGGCCCGCCCGACGCTGCAGCGCGCCATCGAGCGCGGCTACCGCCTCGGCCTGCCGTCCGGCAATGCCGCCGAACAGGCCGCCGTCGGCGCGATCTGGCGTGGCGACACCGCCGCGGTCGCGCGCATTTCCGCGCGCTACAACCCGCCGATGCAGCTGATCGGCAAGCTCTACCGCGACGGCGCCGGCTGGAAGGCCGACTGGATCTTCGTCGACGGCGGCCGTGTGCTCGCGCGCTGGAGCGAGACCGGTGACGATGCCCGACGCACGCTGGCCAGCGGCGCCGACGGCGCGGCCGATGCGCTGACCAAACGCTATGCCCGCACCAGCCCGACCGGCGCGCCGTCGACGCAGGCGATCGTGTTCTCCGGCATCAACAGCAGCGCCGACTACGTGAAGCTGTCCGCGCAGCTGCAGCGCATGTCGGTGGTGCGCGGCATCCGTCCGGTCCGGGCGACACCGATGGGGCTGGAGGTCCAGCTCGATCTGCTCACGGGTCTGACCGGCTTCCGCCGCATGGCCGACGAAACCGTATTCGTGGAAGCCGACGGCAACATCGAGGGCGTCACGCCCGTGTTCCATCTGCGTTGATCCCTTCCTCGCTGTACCGCACGGACCGCCACCGATGATCCAGACCGACCCCGCGAACGCCGACATCGCACGTTTCCTCAAGCGCCTGCAATGGGGCCTGGTGGCATTCGCCGCCGGCTACGTGATCTGGCTGCTCGGCCCGATCCTCACGCCCTTCGTGCTGGCGCTGCTGCTGGGCTGGCTGGGCGATCCGCTGGTCGACCGCCTCGAGCGTCGCGGCCGCTCGCGCGCGGTCGCGGTGACGCTGGTGTTCCTGCTGATGACGTTGCTGCTGGCGCTGGTGCTGATCATCGTGGTGCCGATGATCGAGCGGCAGATCGTCACCCTGATCGACAGCCTGCCGCAGTATCGCGACTGGCTGCTCGGCACCGCGCTGCCGTGGATCGAGCAGCGCACCGGCTATGAAGTGGTGTCCTGGCTCGACACCGACCGCCTGATCGAACTGATCCGCGGGCACTGGCAGCAGGCCGGCGGCGTCGCGGCGACGGTGCTGGCCTACGTGTCGCGCTCGGGGTTCGCGATCCTGGCGCTGGTCATCAACCTGGTGCTGGTGCCGATCCTGGCCTTCTATTTCATGCGCGACTGGGACCTGCTGGTCGAGCGCGTCGCGGCGATGATCCCGCGCGACCACATCGACACCGCGACCCGGCTGGCGCGCGAGACCAGCGAATCGCTCGGCGGCTTCCTGCGCGGCCAGTTCCTGGTGATGCTGGGGCAGGGCGCGTTCTATGCCGTCGGCCTGCAACTGGTGGGGCTGCGCCTGGGCATCCTGCTCGGCCTGATCGCCGGACTGATCAGCTTCATTCCCTACCTGGGCGCGACCGTCGGCGCGATCCTGATGCTGCTCGCGGCGCTGGTGCAGGCGCAGGGGTTCGACTGGCAGTTGCTGATCCTGGGCACTCTCGTGTTCACCGCCGGCCAGCTGCTCGAGAGCTACGTGCTGACGCCGCGCCTGGTCGGCGACCGCATCGGCCTGCATCCGGTCGCAGTGATCTTCGCGGTGCTCGCCGGCGGCCAGCTGTTCGGCTTCCTCGGCATGCTGCTGGCGCTGCCGATGGCCGCGGTCGTCAACGTGCTGCTGCGCTTCGCGCACGAGCGCTACACCCACAGCCGCCTGTACGCCGGCGACAAGCCCGAAATCGAGATCGCGGGTGCGGGGCCGGCCCAGCGTCCGGTGATCATCGTGACCGACACCAAGGGCGCGGACGGCGAGCGTTGAGCTGGGCATGAGCGGTCCATCGCCCCAGTTGCCGCTGGCGCTCCGGTATCCACCGGACCAGCGGCTCGAAACCTTCGTCGCCGACGATCCCGCGTTGCTGCCGCAACTGCGCGACTTCGCGCTGGCCGGCGTGCGCCGCGGGTTGTACGTCGAAGGCGCCTCGGGCACCGGCAAGACCCATCTCGCCATCGCCCTGTGCGCGGAAGCCGACCGGCTCGGCCGGCGTGCGGTCTACCTGCCGCTGCGTGGCATCGCCGGCCGCCTGCGCGATGCAGCGCAGGCACTCGATGGCCACGATCTGGTCGCGATCGATGACGTGGATGCCATCGCCGGCGACCGCGACGACGAGGTCGCGCTGTTCGGCCTGCACAACCGCCTGCACGATGCAGGCCGCGCGGTGTTCTATACCGCTTCCGCATCGCCGGAAGCACTCGCCCTCGGCCTGCCGGATCTGCGTTCGCGACTCGGCCAGTGCATCCGCGTGCCGCTGCCGGTGCTCGACGACGCCGGCCGTCATGATCTGCTGCGTCTGCGCGCCGAACGCCGCGGCCTGCAGGTCGATGCCGCGACCATCGACTGGCTGCTGCGCCGCGTCGATCGCGATCTCCCTGCGCTCACCGCGCTGCTGGATCGGCTCGACCATGCGTCGCTGGCGTCGCAGCGCCGCCTGACCGTGCCCTTCGTGCGGCAGGTGCTGGCGCTCGACTGAGCGCGCGATTGGCGCCGCCTTTGCAGGATGGGTAGAGCACAGCGAAACCCATCGCGTCGCTGTCGCAGATATCCAGGGTGCAGCTGAAGAAGTCGTCATTCCCCCTTGACCAGACATGCGTCTGTTGAAAGCCGCGGGACTGACGAGCAAAGGTGGGCTTGATCAGCGCCGCCTTAACCCAGCGCCACATTCAGCTGTGCCAACCGCTCCGGCGTGCCGACATCGGTCCAGCGCCCCGAATGATGCGCGCCAGTCACACGGCCGTTCGTCATCGCTGCGCGCAGCAGCGGCGCGAGCTTGAAACGCGGCGGTTGCGCGTCGACGCCGGGTGCGCTGCCGATGATGTCGCGCCAGTCGTGCAGCAGCGCCGGGCGGTAGACGCCGATCCCCGAGAACGTCAGCTTCGACGCGCCATCGCTTCGCACGGCCGCACCGTCGAGCGCGAAATCGCCCGCGGGGTTGTGCGCGGGATTGTCGACCAGCACCAGATGCGCATCGCCATCGGGCCCGGCCGGCAGGCGCGCGAAGTCGAAGTCGCTCCAGATGTCGCCATTGACCGCGATGAAGGGCGCATCGTCCAGCAGGCGCAGGGCGTGCAGCATGCCACCACCGGTTTCCAGCGGCGGCGCGCCTTCGTGCGAGTAATGCAGGCGCAGTCCCCAGCGGCTGCCGTCGCCGAGCGCCGGTTCGAAGCGGTCGGCGAGCCAGGAAATGTTGATGACGACGTCGCGCACACCGAGTGCGGCGAGCTTTTCCAGATGCCAGGCGAGCAGCGGTTTTCCGCCAGCCGCCAGCAGCGGCTTGGGCGTGGTGTCGGTCAGCGGCCGCATGCGTTCGCCCAGGCCCGCGGCGAAGATCAGGGCCTGGCGATGACGGGCAGGTGCGGTCGTGTTCGACACGGCGGATCCGGCAGGACGGGCGCGACAGCGTAACCGTCGGCCGCGACGGCGGCGAGCCGGCCCGCGGCTGAACGCCGAAGGCGCGTTGCAGGTTCCGCGAGGCATGCCGGGCGCATCATCGGCTGCACCTCCGCAACCGCGCATCCGCAGGAGTCCGTCATGGCCTCGACCGTCCGCCGCCGTCTTCGCACCGGCGCCGCATTGCTCGCGGCGCTCGCACTCGCCGCCTGCGTCTCGTCGCCGCGCACCACCGATGCCGAGAAATACGCGCGTTACGACGCGCATGCCGGCGAAGCGGTCGACCATTTCCGCTACTTCGGTTCGATCAACGGCTGGACGCCGCTCGGCGATTCGGCGCTCGCGGTGTGGACGCGCCCGAGTGAAGCCTGGCTGCTGGATCTGTCCGGCACCTGCCAGGACCTCACGTTCACACCGGCGATCGGCCTGACCAGCAGCATGAACCGCGTCAACGCACGCTTCGACAGGGTGCTGGTGCGCAATCGCGGCTCGATCAGCATTCCCTGCCACATCCGGCAGATCCGGCCGCTGGACATCAAGGCGATCCGCGCCGCCGAGAAGCGCAATCCCGACGACGCGCCTTCGATGGATCAGGCGTCGGACGCGGGCACGTAACCGGCGACGCTGCCGGTCTGGCGTTCGAACAGGTACTTGCGCATCTCGCCTTCGAGGAAGGCACGGTGCCTGGGATCCAGCGGCGACAGCCGGTTCTCGTTGATCAGCATGGTCTGGTGCGCCAGCCAGCGCGCCCAGGCCGGCTTGCCGATTTCGGCGAAGACCTGCCTGCCGAGCTCGCCGGGCCAGGGAATGAAATCCAGACCCTCGGTTTCGGTCTGGTCGTGGACGCAGTAGACGCGTCGGCTCATGGTCAATCCTCGGTTGCGATGCGCGGCGCGAGCAGCAGCGTGCGGATCGGGGCGGGAATGCCGAGCGTCGCGAGTTCGTCGCGCGCCACCCAGCGCAGGCGGTCATTGTCGCCCACGCGGTGGCGGGCAGGGAGGCCCGGCCAGTGCAGCGGCTGCAGGCGCAATTTGAAATGCGTGAAACCGTGCTGTACCGGCAGCAGACGTCGTGGCGTGTCGAGATCGACCGTATCGACGAGGCCGGGCGCATGCGCGCGAAGCCAGTCGAGTGCGCGGGCATCGTCGTCGGCCTGCGGCAGCGACCACAACGACGCCCAGATGCCGGTCGGCGGCCGCTTCTCGAGCAATACGCGGCCCTTGGCGTCTTCCAGCAGCAGCATGCTGGCTTCGCGCTCGGGCAGGGCCTTGGTCGGCCGCGGCGTCGGCAGTTCGTCGACGCGGCCCTGCGCGAACGCGGCGCAATCGTCGTTGACCGGGCACAGCAGGCAGGCCGGGTTGTGGCGCGTGCACAGCGTGGCGCCGAAATCCATCTGCGCCTGCGTGTAGTCGGCCAGGTGCGTCGCCGGCAGCAGCGTCTCGGCGATCGTCCACAACTGCTTCTCGACCTTCGGCTGCGCAGGCCAGCCTTCGACCGCGTGGCGGCGCGCGAGCACGCGTTTGACGTTGCCGTCGAGGATGGGAAACGGATCGCCCCAGGCCTGCGACAGGATCGCGCCGGCGGTGCTGCGGCCGATGCCGGGCAGGGCGAGCAGGGCATCGGGATCGCGCGGCAGATCGCCGTCGTGCAGTTCGACGCAGCGCTGCGCAGCGGCGTGCAGGTTTCGCGCGCGGGCGTAGTAGCCGAGGCCGGACCACAGTGCGAACACGGTGTCGGGCGGCGCGTCGGCGAGCGCGCGCGCATCGGGCAGCGTGGCGACGAAACGCTCGAAGTAGGGAATCACGACCCGCACCTGGGTCTGCTGCAGCATGATTTCCGACAGCCACACCCGGTACGGCGTGCGCGGGTGCTGCCACGGCAGATCGTGGCGGCCGTGCACGTCGAACCACGCCAGCAGGCGCGTCGCGTAATCGGTGCGCGCGATCACGGCGGCGTGTCTCCGCTGCCGTCGTCGAACGTGATCTCGAGGCCTTGCAGCACCGCGCCGGAGACTTCGACGCGATCGGCGGTCAGCTGTCCGCGCAGCGGCGGCAGTGGCGAACCGGTGGGGAGTGCATCGAACCAGCCGAGCATCGCGGTGATCCGCGCCTCGCCATCGAAGCGCGCGTGTTCGTGTTCGAGTTGCAGCGCGATCGGCGCCGACGCGTCCGCCGGGCCGTCATAGCGCAGCGCGAACGGCAACGGTTGTGTCGAGTTCGACAGGGGCGGCGGCAGTGCCGGCCATGCATCAGGCCACTCTGCGATGCGGCCATCGAGCGCGAGGGTGAGTCGTTCGCCCAACGCGATGCGGCCACCGGCGATCAGATCCGGCACCACGCCTTCGCCGCGCAGGGCGATACCCATCGGCGCGAACCCCAACACGCTGCCGTCGCCGCCGACATGCAGCGCACCGTACAGGCCGAGCACGAACGGCAGCGGGTCGGCAGCGTCCGCGCCCTGCCAGCGCGCATCCAGAGCAATGCGCAACGGCGACAGCGCGAAGCCGGGCATGTCGGCGTCGATGCGGGCGGCGTCGGCCTGCAGCGTGGTGTCGAGCCGGCCGGATGCGTGCACCAGCGCCAGCGTGCCGCGCGCCTGCAGATCGCGGGCATCGACCGCGCGATCGGCGTGCAACCGCAACCGGAACGGTGCCTGCAGCGCGTCGAGATGCGCGGTGCCGGCGACCTGGGCGGCGATCGCACGGTCGGCATGCAGGGCGGGCAGGTCCAGCGCGAGTCCGTCGACATGCCAGCCGTCGCCGTCGAGGCGTCCGCCCACGATGTGCACGCCGCCGGTGATCGCCGGCAGCTTGCCATCGCCGGGTGGGCGCGCATCGAGCCAGCGCAGCAGCGACGGCAGGTGCAGGCGTGGCGCATCGAGTTCGACGCGGCTGATTTCGAGATCGGCGCCGCGGCTGCGGATGGTCTTCCACGGCAGCGACAGCAGCATGCGTTCGGCCTGCAGCATCGGCACGTCCGGCGTGTCCGATCCGGGCGCGGCGATGCCGACATCGCGCACCACCAGTTGCGGCGTGCCGCGCAGGCGGTATTCGACCTCGCCTTCGAAGCTGATGCGCAGGCCCAGCGTGGGTTCGAGCCGCGCCAGCACCAGGCGCAGGGCGCGTTCGGGCGGCAGCAGCAGATGGATCAGCAGTGCGGCGGCGATCGCCAGCACCAGCGCGATCGCGATCAGGCGCAGCCAGCGCAGGCGCCGCGGCGCCGATGGCTCGGGCGCCGGAGCGACGTCGCTCACGCCCCCAGCGTTTCCGGCAGCATCGCGTCGACGAAGGCTTCGGCGTCGAACACGCGCAGGTCTTCGGGGCGCTCGCCGATGCCGGCGAAGCGGATCGGAATGCCGAACTCGCGGGCCAGCGCGAACACCACGCCGCCCTTGGCGGTGCCGTCGAGCTTGGTCACGACCAGGCCGGTGACCTGTGCCGCGGCATTGAACTGGCGCAGCTGCGACAGCGCGTTCTGGCCGGTGGTGCCATCGATGACCATCAGCACTTCGTGTGGCGCGGCCGCGTCGATCTTGCCGAGCACGCGGCGGATCTTGCCGAGCTCGGCCATCAGGCCCTGCTGCGTGTGCAGGCGCCCAGCGGTGTCGGCGATCAGGATGCCGGTGCCGCGCGACTTCGCCGCCTGCAGCGCATCGAATGCCACCGCGGCAGGATCGGCATCCTGGCCCTGGGCGACGACGGGCACGCCGTTGCGCTCGCCCCAGGCCTTGAGCTGGGCGACCGCCGCCGCGCGGAAGGTGTCGCCGGCCGCGAGCATCAGCGCGTGGCCTTCATCCTTGTAGCGCTTGGCGAGCTTGCCGATCGTGGTGGTCTTGCCGACGCCGTTGACGCCGACGGTCAGGATCACGAAGGGCCTGGCATTCGTGTCGACGACCAGCGGCCTGGAGACCGGTTCCAGCATCGCGATCAGGTCGCCGCGCAATGCTTTCAGCAGTGCGTCGGCATCGGCGAACGCGCGCGCCTTCATGCGCTTGCGCAAGCCTTCGACCAGTTCGGTGCTGGCGGCAACGCCGACATCGGCGGTCAGCAGCGCGGTCTCGATCTCGTCGAGCAGATCGTCATCGAGCTTGGGATTGCGCGAGAACAGGCCGCCGAAGCTCCTGGCGAACGTGCTGCCGCCCAGGCGTTCGCGCCAGCCTGACTTGCCGGGCGCGGCGGCGGGCATGGTGCTGGCGAAGACATAGTCGGCCAGTGCTGCAGCCGGGTCGACGAAAGCGGGCGGAGGCGGCGGTGCGGCCGCTTCGGTGACAGCCGGAACAGCGGCCGGCGCGATCTCCAGCGCGGCAGGGGCCGCGTCAGCGAACGGCCCATCGGTGTCGAGCACCTGGAGCGGCGTCGCAAAGGCGTCGGCTGTCTCCGCGTCTGGCGTCGTACCCGTCGGCGCTGCCGGCGGCGGGACCACGGGCGGCAGCGCAGGCGCGCGCGCGGGCGCAGCGGGCGGCGCGAACGCAGCAGCGATCTCTTCGGCGCTGAGGCGGCGTCGGCCGCTGTCGGCCTCGGGCTTGTCGGGGGATCTGTCGCGCTTGAACCAGCTGACCATGCGGCGGTCGGGTCGGGGATGGGGGAGAATGGCGCGCATGGTATCACCCGCCTTTCAGGCGCCCCGTGCGGGCGCACGCGCATGAACACGCCACGCAACAACAGCACGCCACGCAACAGCACGCCACGCGACAGCGCGCCTCGTAACGGCGGGTCACGCACGCCGGCATCGAACGCGAACCGCAACACGGGCCCCGGCCGCGTGCGCATCGTCGGTGGCCGCTGGCGCGGCACGCGCCTGGACGTGCCCGATGTCGCAGGACTGAGGCCGACCTCGGACCGGGTCCGCGAGACGCTGTTCAACTGGTTGCAGCCGGTGCTGCCGGGCGCGCGCGTGCTCGATCTGTTCGCCGGGACCGGTGCGTTGGGACTGGAGGCGGTCTCGCGCGGCGCGGCCAGCGCGGTGCTGGTCGAGCGCGATCCCGGCCTCGCCGCGGCTTTGACCGCGATCGCGGCGCGGCTGTCGGGAGGCGATGTGATTTCGGTCCAGCGCGGCGATGCGGTATCGATGGCGTCTGCACTGCCGGCCGGCAGCATCGATGTCGCCTTCGTCGATCCCCCGTTCGCCGTCGACCTGTGGACGCAGGCCTTCGCCGCGCTCGCGCCGGCGCTGGCGGCGGACGCCTGGCTGTACGTCGAATCGATGGCGCAGCGGCCGGCGCAACCCGGTTCGGGCTGGCAGCTGCACCGCGAACTGCAGACCCGCGAGGCGCACTGCGCGCTGTACCGGCGCGCCGGCTGATCGCCACGTGCGCCACTGCTACACTTGCCGCCCGCGCCACGTTCCATCCCGATCCCTTCGACAGCGAACGCAAGCCATGAGTGCGAGCCGCAACCGCATCGCGGTCTATCCCGGGACCTTCGATCCGATCACCAACGGCCACGTCGACCTCGTCGACCGTGCCGCGCCGCTGTTCGAAAAGCTGATCCTCGGCATCGCCGAAAGCCCGGCCAAGCGCCCGGCGATGACGCTCGACGAGCGCGTCGAACTGGCCCGCGCGGCGACCGCCCACCACGCCAATGTCGAGGTCATCGGCTTCGATTCGCTGCTCGCGCATTTCGTGCACGAGGTCGGCGCCGGGGTGCTGCTGCGCGGCCTGCGCGCAGTGTCGGATTTCGAGTACGAATTCCAGCTCGCCAGCATGAACCGGCATCTGATTCCCGATGTCGAAACGCTGTTCCTCACGCCGGCCGAGCAGTACGGCTTCATCTCCTCCACGCTGGTGCGCGAGATCTCGCGTCTCGGCGGTGACGTGTCGGGCTTCGTGCCCGCCGCAGTCGATCGCGCATTGCGCAAACACTCGCAACGCTGACGTTGCCCATCAAACACCAGAGAACACAAAGAGGGAATGCCATGAAGTCCATCACCCGCGCACTGCTGATCGCCTGCCTCGTCCTGCCGGTCATCGCCTGTAGCAAGAAGGAAGAGCCGCAGCAGGTCGAAGCCGCGCCGGTCGCGGTGCCCACCACAGAGGACAAGGCGGCGTGGAACGCCTATCTCAACGACGTGGCGGGCCGCCACATGGAAGGCGTCAACAATTCGCCCTATGTCTATCTGGTGCCGCCGGCGGTCGCGTCCGCAGCCGATGCGCCGCCCGCAGACGCCACCACCGCCGACGGTGGGCCCACGCTCTCGACGCCGGTCGACGGTGCCTATGAGCGTCTGCTCGAGAAGGCCGAGCAGGACGTCTCCCGCGGCATCACCCGCGGCAACCTGCTGATCTTCGCGGGCCTGGATTCGGCGCGCACCGCCGATCTGGTCGTCGCCTCGTTCGCCAAGGTCGGCGCCGGCACGATGAACGGCGTGCGCGTGCTGTTCATCGGCAGCGCGGCCGACAGCGAGCGCGTCAAGGCCGTGGTCGAGCCGACCGGTTCGCAGTACGTGTTCATCGACAACGCAGCCTGATCCATCGCTGCGACGGCGGCCGGTACGTCCGGCGTGCCGTTCTGCGACAACGCCACCGCGCGCAGGCCCGGTGGCGTTGTCGTATCCGGGGCAGGTGTGCGGTGGACCGAGTTCCATCGCTGGAACACCGGCGCCACGGCCCAGCCCCTACAATGCGCACATGTCGCTGAAGATCAATGAGCTCTGCGTCAACTGCGACGTCTGCGAGCCGGCCTGCCCGAACCAGGCGATCGCGCAGGGCGAGACGATCTACGTCATCGATCCGGCCCGCTGCACCGAATGCGTGGGCCATTTCGACGAGCCGCAGTGCGTGGTCGTCTGCCCGGTCGAATGCATCGACCCCGATCCCGATATCCCCGAAACCCAGGTGCAGTTGCTCGCCAAGCTGGCGCGCCTGCAGCAGGAGGCGTCATGAGCCGTTCCCGCTTCGCGTTCGCCGGCATGCCGGCGCTGCTGTTGTCGTTCCTGCTGCTCGCGGTCGCGCCTTCGTGCGCACGCGAGGTCCGCACGCCGGATGCGCCTGCGGCCAGCACCGCGCAGAGTGCCGCCACGCCGCCCGGCAACGCCGTCGCCTCGGCGCATGCGCTCGCCACCGAAGCCGGCCTGCAGATCATGCGCGAGGGCGGCAACGCCTTCGATGCGGCGATCGCGACCTCGGCGGTCCTGTCGGTGGTCGAGCCGATCTCGTCCGGCCTGGGCGGTGGCGGTTTCTTCCTGCTGCACGACGCATCGAGTGGCCGCGACATCTTCGTCGACGCGCGCGAGACCGCGCCGGCCAGCGCGCATCCGGACCGCTACCGCAAGGCGGACGGCAGCTTCGATCGCGACCGCGCCGAGAACGGGCCGTGGTCGGCCGGCATCCCGGGCCTGCCGGCAGCATTCGTGCATATCGCCGAGCAGTACGGCGCGCTGCCGCTGTCGCAGTCGCTGGCACCGGCGATCCGCATCGCCGAAGAAGGCTTCCCGGTCTACGCCCGCTTCGCGCGCGGCTACCAGTCGCGTCGCGCGGTGATGGAGCGCTACCCCGGCACGCGCGCGGTGTTCCTCGCCGACGGCCAGGCGCCGGAGGAGGGCGACACCTTCCGCCAGCCCGATCTCGCGAACACCTTGCGTCTGCTGGCCGAGCGCGGCTTCGACGGGTTCTACGGTGGCGAGACCGGCGCCAGGCTCGTCGCCGGCGTCAATGCGGAAGGCGGCGAATGGACGGCCGCGGACCTGGCCGCCTACACGGTCGTCGAGCGCGAACCGATCCGTTTCCGCTATCACGACTGGGACGTGGTCACCGCGCCGCCGCCGTCGTCGGGCGGCATCGCGATGGCGCAGATGCTGCAGATCCTCGAGCCCTGGGATCTGACGGCACTCGACG
Source organism: Proluteimonas flavola (assembly GCF_021191705.1). Taxonomy (GTDB): domain Bacteria; phylum Pseudomonadota; class Gammaproteobacteria; order Xanthomonadales; family Xanthomonadaceae; genus Luteimonas; species Luteimonas flavola. Next base: position 1,793 of record NZ_JAIWPU010000013.1, on the reverse strand, counting down.
ATGCCGCGCGCACGCACCTGGTCGTCGAATCGATGCGCCGCGCGTTCCGCGACCGCACCTTCTATCTGGGCGATCCGGACTTCGTGAAGATTCCGCAGCGCACGCTGCTGAGCCGCGACTACGCCGCCGGCCTGCGCGCGACGATCAACCCGGCCAGGGCGACGCCCAGCGATCTGCTGTCGGGCGATCCCACGCCGCTGGAAGACGAGGAGACCACGCACTTCTCGATCGTCGACGCCGCCGGCAACCGCGCCGCGGTCACGCAGACGGTCAACCTGTTGTTCGGCAGCGGCCTCGTCGCGCCCGGTACCGGCGTGCTGCTCAACAACGAGATGGACGATTTCGCGCTGCAGCCCGGCGTGCCGAACGCGTTCGGCGTGATGGGCTTCGAGGCCAATGCACCGAAGCCCGGCAAGCGCCCGCTGAGCTCGATGACGCCGACCTTCCTGGTCTCCGACGACCGCGTCGCCGTACTCGGCACGCCCGGCGGCAGCCGCATCATCACGATGGTGCTGCTGGGCATCCTCGGCTACGACGCCGGCCTCGACGCGCAGGGCGTCGCCGCGTTGCCGCGCTACCACCACCAGTGGATGCCGGACACGATCTCGGCCGAGTCCGATGCGTTCCCGGCCGACACCGCGGCGAAGTTGCGCGCGATGGGTCACACCGTCGAGCTGCCCGGCGACCGCGTCGCGGGCGGCCGCGGGTCCAGCCATGTCTGGGGCAATCTGCAGACGATCGAATGGAACCGCGCGAACGGCACGTTGAGCGGCGGCAGCGATCCGCGCAATCCGGTCGGTTCGGCGCGGGTCGAGGCCGTCGCGCGCTGAGGCGCCGGCCCGCGATGGCCACCGGTCCGGCGCGGCGCGCCATCGAACCGGGGGCGATCGCGGGATACCGACGTTCGACGGCGGTGCGCACGACCACGACGGCTGCGCGTCCGGCATGATGCTGGCCGGGCTCCCCGGCGTGCCGTTCCCGTGCGACCCATCCCACCGCGGCGCCTGCCGCGTGTCCCTGCAGCACGTCCACGAGACCACACCATGACGCCACGCATCTCGCTGCTCATCGCCTCGCTGCACGTGCTGCTGTACCTCGTGCTGACGGTCCGCGTGGTCCTGCACCGCAACGTGCACAGGATCGGGATCGGAACGGGCGGAGACGAGAATCTTTCCCGCAAGATCCGCGTGCATGCGAACTTCATCGAGTACGTCCCGCTCGGACTGCTGCTGCTCGCGCTGCTGGAACTGTCGGCCGTCAACACCGCGCTGCTGTGGACGTTCGGTATCGCGCTGCTGGTCGCGCGCGTGCTGCATGCGATCGGACTGGGCGGCTCGGCGGGCTATTCGTTCGGCCGCGCCACCGGCGCGTTGCTGACGTTCGCCACGCTGTTCGCGATGGCGGCTTTGGGCATCTGGCGTTTCGTCGCCGCGGCGATGCTCGTGCCCTGACAGCTGCCGTTGTGGGGGCGCGCTTGCGCGCGATGTGGCTTTCCCGGTCACGCCACATCGCGCGCAAGCGCGCCCCCACATTTGTTCACCGCGAGCTGCAGCGTTCGTGTCTTCGGAAACGTCAGTGCATTTCCATCAGCGGCGCCGTGCCCAGCATGCGATACCCGCAGCCGGCCACACGGATGCGGTCGCCACGCCGTTGGTCCAATCCGTCGGCGGCAATCGCCACCCTTCGGCGCCCGTGGCATAACCGCGCATCGAATTACTGTGGGAGCGGGGGGGGGGGGGGGGGGGGGGGGGGGGGGGGGGGCGCCCCCCCCCGCCCCCCCCCCCCCCCCCCCC
>NZ_JAIWPU010000103.1 GCF_021191705.1 Proluteimonas flavola | reverse complement strand
GCGGCTGTGCGCCGTGTCGGCGCAGCGAGGACAGACGAAGCCATCCGGCCAGCGAGAGGCCTCCAGTGCCTGCTCGCACTGGCGCTCGCTGCCGTAGCGCTTGAGGAACGCCGGCAGCGACAGGCCCGGCTGGAACTGCACGCGATTCATGGCCATCATCCAGACTCCGAGGAAGAGGGCGCCATCCGCGGCTCCCGCCCTCTCACGGGCTGCGACTGCGCTGAAAGATCGTGCTGATCAGGACAATTCAAGCCGAACGGGATTCACCCTCTAGAAGGAGAATAGGACGGTGACACAGAAGTACGAGTACAAATTTGTGCGTCTCGGAGAAGGCATGACGGGAGTGAAAAAATCCGGGCGGGATGGCTACCAGGAGGCAATTCAAAAATACGCTGGCAAGGGGTGGCGACTTGTTCAAGTATTTGCGCCGGGCATCGGAACGTATGGTACTGCCAAGTACTACGAATTGATCTTGGAGCGCCCTCTTTCATAGGTCCAGAGATGTGCAATAGCGGCGCTCAACTGACACAATTTCGCTTTCTGACTTTCATGGCTGGCGAGTACTGAGCTCACGTGGGCGGGTTCTGCCAATTTCGTTCAAGCTAATGCCGCTTCGCGGCGCGGCTTGATTCAGTCGGTAACAATCCCCCGGCAAAGCCGGGGGCATTCGTAGTGTGAGCCGCTCAAAGCGGCTGGCGGGGCGCTAACGCGCTTCCCTTCGTAGGTGCCACCTGAAGGTGGCTGGCTTATCGCAGTAGCTGCA
>NZ_JAIWPU010000102.1 GCF_021191705.1 Proluteimonas flavola | reverse complement strand
ACCGACGCTTCGCCCTGACAACGCTGGTGCCGAGCCTGTTGTCGGCCGCCGCTACCAGCAAGCCCTGGCCAGAGCGGGCTCTGCGCGATGTCCCGGTGTTCTCTACTGAAAGTCCGTGCTAATCAGGCCCGGGCTTGGCTTATCGGCTATAACTCCGCCATCTGCGCAGGCGCTGTGCTGGTCGCAGCTTCGAGGGAGGGATCGAAATGTTGAATAAGAAGAAGATGCGGTTGATGGCCTTGGTGGGCGTGCCGTTGATGCTCGCGTCCATGGTCGCTGCCGCGCAATCGCCGGTCGGCCGCTGGAAGACCATTGATGACGAGACCGGTCGGGTGAAGTCGATCGTCGAGATCACCCAGGCGGCGAACGGCACGCTCAGCGGGCGCGTGGCGCAGGTGTTGCAATCCGATCGCGGGCCGAACCCGGTCTGCGACAAGTGCACCGGCAACCGCCAGAACCAGCCGATCACCGGCATGACGATCCTGTGGGATCTCAAGCCGAACGGCAGCGAATGGTCGGGCGGCACGATCCTCGATCCGGCCAACGGCAAGACCTACAGGTCCAAGGCCAAGATGCTCGATGCGAACCGGATCGGTGTCTCGGGCTGCGTCGCCTTCATCTGCCGGGAGCAGGTCTGGCAGCGGGAGTGACGCGATCCGCGAGGATGCCCCGCATCCTCGCGATTTTGGCGGCGCGTTCAGGCATCAGAATCCCCGCGTAGGTCAACCCACGACCTAGGAGCGTGGGCGGCAGGAACCGAGCGTCGGTAAAATTGTCGGCATGCCGACGACCTACCGCCCCTACGCCCCCGATCAACTTCTGCTACTGCCGTCCTCGCTGAAGGAGTGGCTGCCTGAGGGT
>NZ_JAIWPU010000101.1 GCF_021191705.1 Proluteimonas flavola | reverse complement strand
GGAAAGCCCTATCGCGCGCGAGCGCGCTCCCACAGGGGAGTGTCCTTCAGAAGCGGATCCGGCCGGTCAGGATGTCCCTGAACATCACCCAGTCGCCGATGAAGGAATAGACCGGGTGCTTGAACGTGGCCGGGCGGTTCTTCTCGAAGAAGAAATGCCCGACCCAGGCGAAACCGTAACCGCAGACCAGCGCGGCCAGCAGCCACCACGCGTTGCGCTGCCAGATTGCCACGCCGACGAGCGCAAGCACGCCGCAGCTGCCGATGAAGTGCAGGCGCCGCGACACCGGGTGCGCGTGTTCGCCGAGATAGAACGGATAGAACTCGCGGAAGCTGGCGAAGCGGCGCATGCATCCTCCCGGAGCAGGCGATGTACACGCCATTGATCGCACCGGCGCCTGCGTGCGTCAACCGCCCGGGCACCCGTTCAAACGCCGTCGCGAGCGCCGCCAGGTGGCGTGTGGCGGCGCGCAGGGTATGGCGATACGTGAGCATTGTGTCCGCCATCCATGGCGTCCATCCTTCGGGCCAGCGGCAAGCGCTGTCAGGAATCGCCATCCTGCGATTCCTGGCGCGCATCGCACGTGCGCCAGCTGGCAAGCGCAGCAGCAGATTGAACAGGTTCTCAGGCGCATGCCTTTCAACGTCTTTGGGCCGCCTCCTTGAGTACGCGCCCGGTAGAGACATGGGATCTGGCGATGGAACCGCTGACATACCCCGCGCTGGTTGGGCTGGTCTTGGGCCCGCGTTTGCTGGTGGCCAGTTGTCTGGGGCTGAGGCGGGTGGCCAGCAACAACAGCCGTTGCAACAGACGCTGCGGATCATCGTCGGCACACGGCAGATGCTCGGCCGGAAGGATCAGGAGCATGGATTCATAGGTGCTGGCGATCTCCACCGTCAGGTGATAG
>NZ_JAIWPU010000100.1 GCF_021191705.1 Proluteimonas flavola | reverse complement strand
CTCTCCAGATGCCCGATTCATGCCACTTTCCCCGATTGCGGGCACGCCTGTGCCAAGGTTCGCATTCGCACCAGGTTGTAGGCGGCCATGTTCAACACGAACATCTGGTCCACCTTCTCCAGTCCGCGCACCATCGCTTGGCGGACCTGACCGATCGACTTGGCCCAGCCGAACCCCTGCTCGATCAGCTTGCGTTTGCGTTGTGAGATGGCGTAGCCATCACTGGCCGCGATCTCGTCCGGAACCGCAGAGCGGCGACCCGAGGTGTTCTGCGCCACATGCGGTACGACCTTCATTTCCTGCAACGCCTCGATGAACTCGGCCGCGTCGTAACCTTTGTCCGCGCCCGCCGTGACCTCCGCGTCCTCTGCCGCCGCCTGGCGCGCATCGCCGAGCATGGCCTTGGCCGCCTCGCGTTCGGCGTAACCATCGGCTCGCGTCACCCGCGCATTGGCGATCAGCCCATGCCGGTTGTCGCTCAACGTATGCCCGATGTAGCGCAGCTCGCTCGCCGTGTTGCCCTTGCGATACAGGCGGGCATCGGGATCGGTCGTCGATGCGTGGGTCTCATTGCTGCGCTTGCGGCCCTTGAAGTCACTGCCATCCTCGTCATCCCCATCCTTGCGCACGAAGCTCTTGTGCCCAGCCCACGCCTGGATCAGCGTCCCATCCACACTGAAGTGCTCTCCTGAAAGCCAGCCGCGATCCTCGGCAATGGCCACCACCTCATTGAACAGCGCAATCACCGCGTCGTGCTCGATCAATCGCTCGCGGTTCTTGCTGAACACCGTCGGCACCCACACCGCATCGTCCATCGACAACCCGATGAACCAGCGATACAGCAGGTTGTACTGCACCTGCTCCATCAATTGCCGCTCCGAACGGATGCTGTAGAACACCTGCAGCAGCATCG
>NZ_JAIWPU010000099.1 GCF_021191705.1 Proluteimonas flavola | reverse complement strand
CGAATGGCACTTACTTAGCCCGGCGTGGATGGCCGTTGGCGCGCAGCTTCTCCCGCGCCTTGGCACGTGGTTGCGTCAGCAGACGATAGGGTTTGGGCCGTCGTTTGACGGCTCTGGGCTCGATTCGCCCCGGTCTTCGGCCAACGCGTCGTTGCGCGATCAGTACCAGCAACTCGGTGCCGTCCGGCCATTCCGTATCCCCATGATGGCTTTGCCGCCATCCAAGCCACAGTTGTACGGTGTGCTTGAAGCTCAATTCCCGGACCGTCGTGTTCGCGTCCATCGCCGCACGCAACATCAAGCCACGGATGAGGTTGTAGGCCAGCAGGTACACGCGCAGTTCCGTCATCGCCATCGCCGGACTGCGGCAGCGCAGCATCTCCATGCCCAGGGTGGTCTTCAGGCAGCGCAGGTCCAGTTCGGCATGCCAACGCTGGCGATAGAGGGATTTCAGTTCGTGCTTGGGCGTCTGGTTCGGGCACAGCAACGTACTCACCAGCACCTTCCCACCCGCCTGAACCTCACGCACCTTCAAGATGTCCGGCGCCTGGGCATAGTCCTCCGGCGTCATCCACGGTGGCCGCTTGGTGGGTTTACGCAGCTCGATCACATGATCCCTCGTCCCCAGCCGATTGCCTTTACGAAAGTCCGTGCTGCGTCGGCGTGCTCCGTACTGCTCGAACACGCCATCAATGCCGCGCCGTTGCAGCTCGGCCAGCAGGAAATAGGTGGCAAAGAAGGCGTCGCCCACCAGGATGCTTCCAGGCTCCAGGTGGTCCAGCAACGTGCGCAGCAAGCTCTGTTCGTCGTTGCCCTTGCCCAGATACGGTGCCGATACCGCTTCCAGCACCGCACCGCTGGACAGGCACATCAGTGCCACCAGTCGGCAGATCGGAAAGCCCAGCCCGGGCTTCTGGGTAGCTGGCTGCGGACAGGCCGTCTGGTTGGGCGTGGTGTCGAGCATGATCACAGTGGTGCCATCGACCAGCCGCACTGGACGCCCACGCCAGTGCCCGGATCGATGCGCCAACTGCGTCAGGCGTTGCCCGGTGAACCGAACCAGCGACGACACCATGGCCTGTGGCAGGCGTTGCCGGGCGCGGCAATAGGCACCGGTCGCGGTGCTGCAGGCGGACAGTCCACCTGCAGCACGACGGGCGACAAAGCTGTCGACCGCGTGCTGGCACGATCCGTCCGCGCTCAGGGCTTGCGCCAGGAACATGGCCAAGGTCTCGGTGGGAGGAAACAGGCGCTCGCGATGCTCGCGAAGATGGGACTCGACCTCGTCGAGCATCGTGGCGTCGGTGAGCAGGTCGAAGAATGCGTAGGCATCCAGGGTTCGGCGATGGCGCTTCAGGGCCAGTCGTTGCTGCACGCCGCGGCTGCGCATAGGATGCATGGGGTCGGCTCCTTTGCTTGGGTGTGGTCTCGCAACTCCACCTTAGCATCGTGAGCCGACTTCTCTTTTGGTTTCAGTGGGTTGGCGCTAAGTAAGT
>NZ_JAIWPU010000098.1 GCF_021191705.1 Proluteimonas flavola | reverse complement strand
TGGGCGGTCGGCTGGTGGCGATCCGGGAGATGCCGGCCGGAGGCGGGACGGCGGTGGTGAAGTACCAGCACACGGACGCGCTGGGAAGCCCGGTGGCGGTGACGGACAGCAACCGTGCGGTGCTGGAGCGCACGGAATACGAGCCCTACGGCCGTCCTGCGAACCGGGCGGCGCGCAACGGCATGGGCTACACGGGCCATGTGGAGGATGCGGCGACGGGGATGGTGTACATGCAGCAGCGGTATTACGATCCGATGCTGGGGGTGTTCCTTTCCGTTGATCCGGTGACGGCGTACAGCAACCCAGTGGGGCAGTTCCATCGGTACAGATACGCCAACAACAATCCATACAGGTTCACTGATCCGAACGGGCGGCTCGCAAGAGGCAAGGAAGAAGAGCGGCCGCCTGAACCGACACCACAAGAGGAGAAGCCTGAGCCGACCAATTTGGCCGCAGTTACCGTTGTCGGTATTCGTTCAGCGCCGACGCCAGTTTCGACTCCAACTCCATGGTTAGGTGTTGCAGGTCGTGCCGGCAGCCGCCTTGTGGGCCCCGCATCACTGTTTTGGCCATCGCCGATGGGTGCTTCTTCGTGTGAAATGCCAGGCGGGCCGCTTTGCGGAATGATGTCGGAACTCGGCGAAACCGCACCGCTTGACGCTCCGCCCGGAACTCTTCCGTTGGATAAGGCAAAAGGGAAATTCGGACTGGACAAGGATTCTGTGCATGGCGTGAAAGATGCAGCAACGGGAGGGCTTGGAAGCGGCAAGACGTGGGTTGGTGTTGCGCCAGACCGTACCGTGGGCACAAACGAGGGTGGAAGATGGACGCCGCAAGGGACAATCGACGAGTTGAAGCCATGACTGCACAGAGCCGTTACCGCTTAAGTTTCCATGTATCTCATCCTGGTCTTCCGGCGGATGCGATCGCTGCGCATTTCGCGCTTCCGGTGAGGTATGCGAGATCGGTTGGACAAGCGCGGGTTACTAAGGCGGGGAGAAGCCTTGGTGGAATCTACGCTACTACTGAGATCAGCTTTGACATTTCCAATGGTGTGATTTCAGCTGAGCAGACTCCTTTAGCAGATCTCCTTCAATATTCGTTCGGGCAGCTGCCACTGAATGTGATCAGGGATCTTGTTCAGACGAAAGGGGAGTGTTTTTTCTTGGCTGGTGTTTACACGGAAGAAAACATGCTCGTCTATTTTCCTGGTGACTCCATTGCTGCGCTAGCGTCCGCGTCAATCGGGCTGAAGTTGGACTTCTATGGTGGCGAGGAATAGTACGAAGCAACGGTTCCAGGTTTACAGAAAACTGGGGGCAAACAGAAACCAGAAACTGGGGTTAGCAGGCCGCTGAAATACCGAGCGCCACGAAGCCGTCTTCGACCACAGTGTGAGCGGGCAGTGCCGATGTTGATCTTTTCGTACTGAATTCGACATTCCAGTGCTTGCACAGCGCGGCATCTTCCTCTCCAGATGCCCGATTCATGCCACTTTCCCCGATTGCGGGCACGCCTGTGCCAAGGTTCGCATTCGCACCAGGTTGTAGGCGGCCATGTTCAACACGAACATCTGGTCCACCTTCTCCAGTCCGC
>NZ_JAIWPU010000097.1 GCF_021191705.1 Proluteimonas flavola | reverse complement strand
CGCCGAAGCACCCTCGCCATAGGCATCGCTGGATGCGCCCAGCGCCGTCGCGTAGTCGCCGTCGGCGCTGGCGTTCGAGCCGGCCGCGGTCGCGTCCTCGCCCTGTGCGTAGGCCTCGCCCTCGCCGCTGGCCTTGAAGTAGCGGTTGGTGCTTTCGGCGATGTCGGCCACCGCTTCGAGCTGGGCCACATTGACTGCATCGGTGGCTTCGGTGCCCGCAGCCACGTGCGTGATCTGACGTTCGTTGCCGACATCGCCGACCGCAACTGTATTCGCGCGGCTCGCCCAGGAGTTGGCGCCGATCGCGACGCTGTTGGCGGCCGTCGCGGTGGAGTAATACCCGAGCGCCACGCTGTCGGCACCGGTGGCCCAGCTGTCGGTGCCGAGCGCCGTCGCGTTGGTGCCCGATGCGTAGGCGAAGTAGCCCGCCGCGAAACTGGCGTCGCCTTCAGCGGCGGCCAAGGCGCCCAGTGCCAGGCTCTGGTCGCCGGAGGCCACGGCTCCGGCGCCGAAGGCGGCCGACTGTTCGCCACTCGCCTGCGTCGACACGAAGAAGCCGAGCCCGGGCAGCAGATCCGCCGGCCCGCCGACCGCGACGCTGCTGGTGCCGCTGGCGGCTGCCTGCGTACCCACGGCCGTGGCGTAGTCGGCGACCGCACTGGCGACGGCGCCGAATGCCGAGGACTGCGCTCCGGAGGCGGTCGCGCCGACACCGAACGCCGAACCTGCGAAGCCCGACGCATCGGCGCTCGCGCCCACGGCCGTCCCCGCGACGCCGGCACTGGTCGCCGAGGTTTCCACCGGTGCACCGCCGAGGGTCAGCAGCGGATCGCCGTTCTCGTCGACCGCATTGCCGCCGATCGCCACGCTCGCCGCACCGTCGGCCTGCGCGCCCGCGCCGAAGGCGGCACTGTTCTGGCCGAATGCGACCGCGTTGAAACCGACAGCGGTCGCGTTCTGGCTCTGTGCCAGCGCCCCGCTGCCGACGGCCGTGGCACCTTGCGCATAGGCGCTGCTGCTCGATCCGAGCGCGGTGCTGTAGTCGCCTTCGGCGTACGCATCCGAACCTGCCGCGGTCGCGTCCTCGCCCTGTGCGTAGGCCTCGCCCTCGCCGGTCGCGCGGAAGTAGTGGCTGTCGGCGGTGGCTTCTTCCAGTTGGCCGAGGTTCACCGCATCCGTCGCCTCGGTGCCCGCCGCGACGTTGGTGATCTGACGCTCGTTGCCCGCGCTGCCGACCGACACGCTGTCGGCGCGATCGGCGATCGAATCCGCGCCCAGCGCGACGCTGTTGGTCGCCGTGGCTTCGGCGAAGTTGCCCAGCGCCGTGCTGTTGGTGCCCGCGGCCCAGGCCGCACCGCCGACCGCCGTCGAATAGTCGCCCGAGGCCTCCGCCGGCAGGATGCCGAGGAACGCGCCGCCGACCGCCACACTGTTGTAGCCGCTGGCCGTCGCCGACTGGCCCACTGCCGTGCTGTAGCTGCCGGACGCGGCGCTGTCCGCGCCCAGTGCCACGCTGCTCGAGCCCGATGCGGTACTGGCATTGCCGAACGCCGAGCTGTTGAAGCCCGTCGCCGCCGCACCGCCACCGACCGCGGTCGCGTAGTCGCCCGACGCGTCAGCGAGGAATCCGAACGCGGCTGCTTCGGCGCCGCTGGCGAGGCTCTCGGCGCCGACCGCAGTCGATGCGTCGCCCGACGCCTCGGCGTAGAAGCCCACCGCGGTCGATTCGATACCACTGGCCTCGGCCAGTGCGCCGCTGGCCACGGACCCGTCGCCGCTGGCGACGCTTTCGGCACCCAGCGCCACGGCATATTCGCCGCTGGCCTCCGAGAATGCGCCGGCGGCCAGCGCATTGTCGGCGGTCGCCGACGCATTGAAGCCGAGCGCGGTCGCGTTGTCGCCGATCGCG
>NZ_JAIWPU010000096.1 GCF_021191705.1 Proluteimonas flavola | reverse complement strand
GCGGCTGTGCGCCGTGTCGGCGCAGCGAGGACAGACGAAGCCATCCGGCCAGCGAGAGGCCTCCAGTGCCTGCTCGCACTGGCGCTCGCTGCCGTAGCGCTTGAGGAACGCCGGCAGCGACAGGCCCGGCTGGAACTGCACGCGATTCATGGCCATCATCCAGACTCCGAGGAAGAGGGCGCCATCCTCGGCTCCCGCCCTCTCACGGGCTGCGACTGCGCTGAAAGATCGTGCTAATCAGGTCGCGCAATGGTCGAATTCAAGGCACAAATGGAACGGATGCGCTAGCGTGCCTATCAGCGAAACCAAATGCGGTTCTTTCCCGTTCTTCTTTTTGCAATCAGGGCACGGGGACTCCAGCAGTGCGCCGAGCGCCATTCGCTTGTATCGCGATTCAGGGAACTGAGTGCAATAGAGCAACTGCTTGATCGCGACCTCGCAAATTCTGGCGGTATAGAGAAGCACCTCGTTGTATAGGCGAAGTCGCTCGACCTCCGCGTCCACCGCGGTGTGATCCGGTGTTGGTGTGGTGGCGTAATCGTGATAGGCGTTGATGGCCCGACCTAGAACCAACGAGAGCGCGGCCCCGCTGTAGCTGTATGGATTCGTGTAACGCCCCTTTGTCTCGCGGTCGGAGTTGGAGATATAGGAGAGTTGGCCGCGCTGCATCATCCAGGCCCGCATCTCCCGAGCAAGGGGTAGGAAATTGATGCCTTCGATCTGCTCGCCGTCCCAGCGAAACGCATGGGGGCGATAACTCCACGACAGATGCTTTCCATGCCACTCGCGTGCAGGTGGCCGCTTTGTGTTTTCGGCATTCATGATGCAAGAGTAGTCCGTCCGTTCTCGATCACAAATACCTGACTCGCCGCAGTCGCCAGCGCCCGCCATTGCTCGAAAAACAAGCGTGGTCACTCAAAGCGGAACGATCTGATGCGCTTGCGATGACTGCGGTTTTCGATACGTCCCGGCGTACCGCCGTCGGGCTCGCGGGCTACGCCCCGCGCCTGCGGGCAGTCGCGGCCATGCGGCTTTGATCCCTGACGCCTCCGATCCTGGCGGATCTGCGCGCTCCGCTTGCCGCGGGGTTGCAGGGGTGGTGGGCGGTCTTGCTGTGTCCTTTCACCGTACCACGGCGTTCTCGCCGTCAAGGGCGGCGCGCGCCTTGCGCGCTTGCGGCCCGCGGCCGTCTTCGACCCCTGACCGCTTGCGCTGCGCCGTGTCGGCGACGGTGCCGGGCAATTCCGCCCGAGCAACCGGAGAATGACATGAACGACAAGTCCTACGTTTCGCTGGAACGGCACGTGTGCCTAGTGTGCGGTATCACCTTCGATACCGGCAACCTGCTGCTCGACAAGCGCCTGCGCGCGAGCATGGAACGTCACACGACGACCGGCTGGGGCCTGTGCGAGGAACACCGGCGGCTGTTCGATGCAGGGTACGTCGCGCTGGTCGAATGCGATCCGCAGCGTAGCGGCCTGAAGCCGGAGGCCGGTTGCCTGAAACCGGAACAGGCCTGGCGCTCGGGCCGTCTGGCGCACCTGAAGCGCGAGGCCTTCGCCGACGTGTTCAACGTGCCGGTCAAGGACGACCAGGCCTGCGTCTTCGTCGAGCCCGGCGTGATCGCGCAGTTGCAGTCGATGACGGAGTCGCGGTCGGCCTGACCGTTCGACGATGTCGTCCGGTGCGTCGGCTCGCGGGATGCGAGTGCGGCGCACCGCCTTTTTTTCGGTTCTTCGCCCAACTGAGTGGAGAGGCACACGACCGACCGGTCAGACTTGCTGTTCTCTAGGCAACAAACTGAAGGTCGGCCGTGGCCGAGCAGGATTGTATGTCCCGGCTGGGCGGCTGGGAGGGGTACCGGGTCCGGACGTGGCGCCATGAACCGCGCGCAGAGCAGCGCTGGCTGGTGATCGAACTGGAGCCGG
>NZ_JAIWPU010000095.1 GCF_021191705.1 Proluteimonas flavola | reverse complement strand
CGCTGGGTCAACGTGGTGCTGTCCAACCTCAAGCGCTCGCTCGACGGGACCTACCACGCCTTCAAGTTCGCCAAGTACGCGAATAGCTACTTGGCCGAGACGATGTGGCGGTTCAACCGCCGCTTCGACCCGACAACGCTGGTGCCGAGTCTGTTGTCGGCCGCCGCGACCAGCAAGCCCTGGCCAGAGCGGGCTCTGCGCGATGTCCCGGTGTTCTCTACTGAAAGTCCATGCTAATCAGGATCCGGCAAGGGCGAACACGGAGACGTAAACGCACATTCGGGTCTGAGAAACGTGGGCGTTTGCGAGACAAGCCCATGATCCACACGCGGCTCGATGCGCGCACTGAGCTGGGGCACTGGGAGGGCGACACCGTGGCTACGTAAGCTCTCCCGACTGCCATTGGCCCTCATCAGTGCGTCCACATACTCCCGCCGGGTGAAGCCTGGCCATCAGCTTTCGAGCCGGATCCGCACATCTGTCAACTGCTCGATCGGCTGCTCCCTATGCGGTAGCGTATGCGCATCCGCCACCGAGCACCTCGGCAATGACTGCCGAGGATGCTTGCTGAAGTGAGGCTCTTGCAGCGTGATTATCCTCGGCAATGCGGATTACTGCTGAACACTAGAGCCGGCCCGTCGCATGTAATGCCGAACATCAATGCCGAATAGCGATCAGTGTGGATCGTATGCCCATGTGCGACATCCTTACGTTACCTATGCCGCTAGCCAGAGTGCGACAACTAAAATGGCGTGAAGTTACCAACGGCGTCGCATCTGCCGACGACAATGCGTTCTTTGAATTTGAAGACCTCACCACCGTTCAACGGGGTCAGGAACGGCCAGCCGGGAGTGATGTGCTGCCTGTCGCCTCCGATCATCGAGATCTCTGCAGTGCGAGCGCGAGTTTCCGGCCAGTTGTGCCAGAAGTTGACCTGGACGACATTGCCGACATCGACAAGCTCGCGCATCAATCCGATGCCATTCCGGGAATAAATCAGCAAGGACGGAGGTTGGCTCATGAATTCCGGAATCGTGGTCCATCCGTTGTTGGGAGGATCGGCGTCTGGCGCCGGCGCAGGAATCCGCCCCCACACAGGAGGCGGAGATTCGTGAGCCCAGGGAGTGCCATCCGGAGCACGGAACACCCAGCCACGCAATGCATTCCATCTGAAGTGATCCAGGCTCTCCACGACGTCGATCGGCATCGCCCAAACATAGAAGCTCGCGGGGGCGTTCTGCCAGCGTGACTGTGCCTCCTGCATGTCTTCCGCTGATACCCAGCAGTCGTGCTCCACGTCTATAGTCGAGCCGTGGAACCGGTAGGATCGCCGATAACGATGGCCGTAGAACTCGCCGGAGCCATTTGACCGACAGAGCCTGCCTTCGATGGTGAGCCTGTCAGCGCCATGATCTGCCACCACCGTGATGTCGCTGCGACTCATCTCGTAGCCGAGCCCGGATCCGTCAGGCGCCCCCGAAGGACTTGAATGCATCCAGAAGCCATTGCCCGCCAAGAGCTGGATGCCTTCTACATGCAACTGCTCCAATTGACCGCCTTTCGTCTCATCAACGATAGCGCGAAAGGCGTTGGTCACGAATTCCATGGTGTCTTCCTCCTAGGTTCCTGTCCGATACCTGACCCAAACCGTGCCGTCGATGCGAAGCTTGAATGGATTTTTAGATGGCGCAGTCATTGAGTGCAAGCTCCCCGCCAGTATCCACATCACCCCCATACTTGAACATGCGCTCCGCAGCCAACGCGCCGTCACAAACCAGAGCAATGCGATACCCATTCCTTGACCCCCAAGGGAATTCCCCCGGCTTTTCTGGGGTGGCAGTAGCCGTTTGACGTTTACAGGAGTCCATCGCGGAGACTCCAGTTGTGAGCCGCCAAGCACACAATTGGAGAAACCGAGATGGACAAGTATCAGAGTCTAAGTCACAGCCAATGGGAG
>NZ_JAIWPU010000094.1 GCF_021191705.1 Proluteimonas flavola | reverse complement strand
CCTCCGTGCAGCGGGTCACCGACATCATGGCCGAGATCTCCGCCGCCTCGCAGGAACAGGCCGCCGGCATCGAGCAGGTCAACCAGACCATCACCCAGATGGACGAGACCACCCAGCAGAACGCCGCCCTCGTCGAGGAGGCCTCGGCCGCCGCGCGCGCGATGGAAGAACAGGCCGGCGCGCTGGCCACGGCGATCTCGGTGTTCCAGATCGAAATGAACGGCCGCAGGCCGACCGCTGCCCCTCTCCCGCTTGCGGGAGAGGGGGGGACCCTCCGCGGAGCGGAGGGTGGGGTGAGGGCGAAGACCGCCCCGAACCCCACCCCGAAAAAGACCCCCGCCCCCGTCGCCGAGACCGACTGGGCCGAGTTCTGATCCCGAGCATCGCGCAGGGCGGGTCTCGACCCGCCCTGCGCAGGTGCATCGCCCCGTTGAAGACGGCCTCTCAACATCGGCCCGGCACGGCCGATACCGGGGCAAGCCCCGCCTGGCGCCACGCCCATGACCCTTCTCTCGCCCCTGCTCCGCGCCCTTTCCGATCTCCCGATCCAGCGCAAGTTCCTGATCCAGACGGGACTCGTCGCCATCGGCATCATCGTGCTCGCGATCATCGCGGCGCGGTTCCAGTTCCTGGATCTGAACCAGACCCGCAAGGACGGACTCGCGGCGCAGACGCAGATGGCGCTCGGCGTCGTCGAGGCCTACGCGCAGCGCGCCGAGACCGGGGACATGCCCGTCGCCGAGGCACAGGCAGCGGCGCTGCGGACTTTGGCATCGATGCGCGCCAACGACGGCGTCGACTACTTCTTCGTCACCGATGAGCGCCCACGGATGCTGATGCATCCGATCCGCGAGGATCTCGTCGGCAAGTCCGTCGCCGACGTGCTGGATCCGGACGGACAGGCGATCTATCCCGCCTTCGTCGAAGCGGCCCGGAGCGGTGGCGGCAACGTCGATTTCGTCTGGGCCAAGCCCGGAAGCGACAGCCCGGTGCGCAAGACCTCGTATTCCGCGCCGTACGCGCCATGGGGCTGGGTCGTGACCACCGGCGTCTACCTCGACGACACCCAGGCACAGGCCCTGAAGTTCACCGCGACCATGACCGTGGTCGGCGGCCTGCTGGTCCTGCTCAACGCCGCGATCGGCTGGCTGATCGGGCACTCCGTGCTCGAACCGCTCGGACGCGCACTGGCCGCGATCAAGGGCGTCTCCCGCGGCGACCTCGGCATCCGCACCGGCAACCACGGCCGCGACGAGATCGGCCAGATGCTCAAGTCCACCGACGAGATGGTGCACATGCTCGAGCGGTTCTCGCACGAGACCCGGGACATGATCCGCCTGCACGCCGCCGAGGACATGCGCCACCGGATGCCGGAGGACTTCCCCGGGGTCTACGGCACCCTGGCCAGCGGCATCAACACGATGATGTTCGAGCATCTCGACGCCATCGTCGACGCGATCGAGGTCCTCAACGAGTACGCCAGCGGCAATCTCTCGCGCGATGCCCGGCGCCTACCCGCCAGCCGCGCGGTCCTGCACGAGGCCATGGACGCGGCCAAGGCCAGCCTGATGGCCATCAATGGCGAGATCAACCGGCTGGCCGCGTCCGCGGCCGAAGGCGACTTCGGCCTGCGCGGGGACGAGATGCGGTTCCAGCACGACTTCAGGCGCATGGTGCAGAGCCTCAACGCGATGATGGACACCAGCGACCGCAACCTGACCCAGCTGTCGGGGCTGCTGCAGGCGATCGCCGCGGGCGACCTGACCGTGCGCATGGACGGCGACTTCCACGGCGTGTTCGCACGCATGCGCGACGACGCCAACGCCACCGTCGCCCAGCTCACCGGCATCGTCGCCCGCATCCAGGACGCCTCCGCCGCCATCGGCACCGCCTCCTCCGAAATCGCCTCCGGCAACAACGACCTCTCCCAGCGCACCGAGCAACAGGCCGCCAACCTCGAGGAAACCGCCGCCTCCATGGAGGA
>NZ_JAIWPU010000012.1 GCF_021191705.1 Proluteimonas flavola | reverse complement strand
CCGGCTCCAGTTCGATCACCAGCCAGCGCTGCTCTGCGCGCGGTTCATGGCGCCACGTCCGGACCCGGTACCCCTCCCAGCCGCCCAGCCGGGACATACAATCCTGCTCGGCCACGGCCGACCTTCAGTTTGTTGCCTAGAGAACAGCAAGTCTGACCGGTCGGTCGTGTGCCTCTCCACTCAGTTGGGCGAAGAACCTGAAAAAAGGCGCCCGACGTGGGCGCCTTTTCCGGTGCGAAGCGGTGGCCGCTCAGCGCTGCTGCAGCTTCGACAGCAGGCGCAGGAACTCGATGTACAGCCACACCAGCGTGACCATCAGGCCGAAGGCGCCGTACCACTCCATGTACTTCGGCGCGCCCTGCTCGACGCCGGTTTCGATGAAGTCGAAGTCCAGCACCAGGTTCAGCGCGGCGATGACGATCACGAACAGGCTGAAGCCGATGCCGACCAGGCCCGATTCGTGGATCAGCGGGATCGACACGCCGAAGAAGCCCAGCACGATCGTCGCCAGATACACCAGTGCGATGCCGCCGGTCGCCGCCACGACGCCGAGCTTGAAGTTCTCGGTCGCCTTGATCAGGCCGGTGCGGTAGGCGAACAGCAGCGCGAACAGCGTACCGAAGGTCAGCATCACCGCCTGCAGCACGATGCCGTCGTACATGAAGTTGTACATCGCCGAGATCGCGCCGAGGAAGAAGCCCTCGACCAGCGCGTAGGCCGGCGCCGTGACCGGCGCCCATTCCTTCTTGAACACCGTGACCATCGCCAGGATGAAGCCGCCGATCAGGCCGCCCCACATGTAGATGCCGAAGCCCGGCTGCGGGCGGCCGTCGGCGCCGAACTCGACCTGCGACCATGCGAAGGCGGCGGTGAGGATCGTCAGCAGCAGCAGAAAGCCGGTCTTGTTGACGGTACCGTTGAGAGTCATCGCCTCGCCGTCGCGTGATACGACGCTGCCGCTGGCGAGATCGAGGAAGGTGGATTCCTTCAGTGCGGGATTGCCGCTGCGCATGGTGTAGGCCCCTGTCTGTCCATGGATTCGGATCGGAAGGAAGGATACACCTGCATCCGTATGCTGCGCTGCATTGACAGCACGCGCGGCGGTCGTACAATTGCGCCCTTCGTACGGCCCTGGCCGTGTCGGGGTCAGGTTCGACCGCTTGTTCCGGCGGGGTATAGCGCAGTCTGGTAGCGCGCCTGCTTTGGGAGCAGGATGTCGGGGGTTCGAATCCCTCTACCCCGACCAACGGGTACCAGCCGCGTTTATCATTCGACGCACTGGCGCCCGTAGCTCAACCGGATAGAGCACCGACCTTCTAAGTCGGGGGTTACAGGTTCGATTCCTGTCGGGCGCGCCACGACCCAAGGTACGAGACACGTTTTCCATGGTGGATGTAGCTCAGTTGGTTAGAGCACCGGATTGTGATTCCGGGGGTCGCGGGTTCAAATCCCGTCTTCCACCCCATCGTTTCACCGGGTAGCACGCAACAGGTGTTGCCCAGGCGCGCAGAGTTGCATTACAATGCGCGCCCGCTTCATCGGGCCGTTAGCTCAGTTGGTAGAGCAGTTGACTCTTAATCAATAGGTCCAAGGTTCGAATCCTTGACGGCCCACCAGTTACACGAAACGCCTGGCCTCGGCCAGGCGTTTTCGTTTCCGGCGTTCGCAGGCGGGATTCGAACCTGCGCTCGCCCGGGCGCGAACCGATGGCTCGCAGGCCGCCCGCGGGCGTTTGGCGACGGATCGCCAGTTGCGCAGCGACGCCCGGCGCTGCGGGCGTTTTCCTGGGCGGCGCTGCCAAAACGGCAGGGCGATGGATTAACATGCCGCGGCTCGCCAACGGCGGGCGCGGAGCGAAAGTGGCGGAATTGGTAGACGCCCTGGTTTTAGGTACCAGTGCCGCAAGGCGTGGGGGTTCGAGTCCCCCCTTTCGCACCATCGGGCGCAGGGCGGCGCTGCGCAATGCCCCCTGTCCAGGGGTCCGGGTCACCCTCCGCCGCCCGCGGCGGTGGCGGCCACGCCCCGAATCCGCCAAACTAGTCCGTTCCGTCGCCCGCCTCCCTGGAATGGGCGGCCGGCAGAGTTCAGAACCAATTCCCAACAGTCAGATGTCATGCGGCACCGTCCGCGAGCGCAGGAGTGGATATGCAAGTTTCGGTCGAATCGCTGGGTAGCCTGGAACGCAAGATGACGTTCCGCGTGCCGTCCGAACGCCTGGACACCCAGGTCGGTGGCCGTCTGCGCGAAATCGCGCGGACCACCCGTCTCAAGGGGTTCCGTCCGGGCAAGGTGCCGGCCAGGGTCGTTGAGCAGCGCTTCGGCGAGCAGGTCCGTGCCGAAGAGCTCGACCGTCTGCTGCGCGAAGGCTTCGACCAGGCCATCCGCGAGAACGCGCTGCAGATCGCCGGCCAGCCGCGCATCGCGCCGGAAGGCGAGGCGGGCGAGGGCGAACTCGCATTCACCGCGACGTTCGAGATCGTGCCGGACTTCGGTTCCATCGAGCTCGAGAACCTGGAAGTCGTGCGTCACACCGCCGAAGTGGCGGAAGATGACATCGACCGCATGATCGAGAACCTGCGCCTGCAGCGCCGCAGCTGGAGCGCGGTCACGCGTGGCGCCGCGACGGGCGACGCGGTCGATGTCGAGACCTGGTCGCAGATCGGCGACGACCGCCTGCCGGCCGAAGGCGCCGAGCGTGGCGTCACCGTGCTCGGTTCGGGCGCGATGTACCCGGAGATCGAGGACGCGCTGATCGGGCTGGCCAAGGGCGACGAGAAGGCGATCGAGGTCAGCTTCCCGGCCGACTGGCGCGTGCCGCAGCTGGCCGGCAGGCGGGCCACCGTGCACGTCAAGGTCGAGCAGGTCTCCGAGCAGCAGCTGCCGGAAGTCGACCAGGTCTTCATCCGCAGCTTCGGCGTCAAGAGCGGCGAGATGGCGCAGTTCCGCACCGAGATCCGCAGCAACCTGGAGCGCGAGCTCAAGGGCGCGCTGATGAACCGTCTGCGCCGTGAAGTCGGCGAGCAGCTGGTCGCCGCCTTTGCGCACGTCGAACTGCCGCCCAAGCTGGTCGAGTCCGAGGCGAAGTCGCTGCTGCGCCAGACCGTCGAGCAGGCGCGTCGCAATGGCCAGAATCCGGATTACGGCGACGACGCGCATACCAACTTCGCCGAGCCGGCGCGCAAGCGCGTGCTGGTCGGCCTGCTGGTCGGCGAAGTCGCCCGTCGCAACCAGCTCAAGCTCGACCCCAAGCGCGTGAACGAAACGATGCGCCTGATCGCCTCGACCTACGAAGAGCCGCAGCAGGTCATTGAGATGTACCGCAACGACCCCCAGCTGATGTCGGGTCTGCAGAACCGTGTGATGGAAGAGCAGGTGATCGACTGGATTGCCGAGCGCGCCAGGCACACGGAGCAGTCGCTGAGCTTCCAGGACGCGATCGGCCCGCAGGGCTGAGCCACGCGCACCCCGTCCGGTCCATGTGGGCCGGACGCTCCACCGACGGGAATTGATTGATGAGCATCGAGACGAAAGCCCTCAACCTGGTGCCGATGGTGGTCGAGCAGACCAGCCGCGGCGAGCGCGCGTACGACATCTATTCGCGCCTGTTGAAGGAGCGCGTGATCTTCCTCGTCGGCGGCATCGACGACCACATGGCGAACGTGATCGTCGCCCAGTTGCTGTTCCTCGAGGCGGAAAACCCCGAGAAGGACATCAACCTCTACATCAACTCGCCGGGCGGCATCGTCACTGCGGGCATGGCGATCTACGACACCATGCAGTTCATCAAGCCGGACGTGAGCACGATCTGCATCGGCCAGGCGGCCAGCATGGGCGCGCTACTGCTGTCGGCGGGCGCGGCGGGCAAGCGTTATGCGCTGCCGAATTCGCGCGTGATGATCCACCAGCCGCTGGGTGGCTTCCAGGGCCAGGCGACGGATATCGACATCCACGCCCGTGAAATCCTGTCGATGAAGCAGCGTCTGAACGAGATCATGGCCCATCACACCGGCCAGCCGCTCGAGACGATCGCCCGCGACACCGAACGCGACAACTTCAAGAGCGCGCAGGCCGCGCGCGAGTACGGTCTGGTCGACCAGGTGCTCGAGCGTCGTCCCGACGACTCGATCACGGCCGCCTGATCGCCGCCAAGCGCTTGATCCGACATGCATCCGTGTGATGGCGCGCTCCCATGGGAGGCGCCGGACGCTGTGCTACTCTCGAAACGAAACCGCAATACAGATTTGGCCAAGGCATGAGCGAAGACCGTCAGGGTCGTTCCGGCGACAGCAACAAGATCCTCTACTGCTCCTTCTGCGGAAAGAGCCAGCATGAGGTGCGCAAGCTGATTGCGGGCCCCAGCGTGTTCATCTGCGATGAGTGCGTCGAACTGTGCAACGACATCATCCGCGAGGAACTCGAGGAGAAGGCGCAGTCGGCGCGCAGTTCGCTGCCCAAGCCGCGCGAGATCCTCGAGGTGCTCGACCAGTACGTCATTGGCCAGCGACGGGCCAAGAAGACGCTGGCAGTGGCGGTCTACAACCACTACAAGCGCATCGAGAGCCGCAGCAAGAACGACGAGGTCGAGCTTGCGAAGTCGAACATCCTGCTGATCGGGCCGACCGGGTCGGGCAAGACGCTGCTGGCCGAAACGCTGGCGCGCCTGCTCAACGTGCCGTTCACGATGGCCGACGCGACGACGCTGACCGAAGCCGGCTACGTCGGCGAGGACGTCGAGAACATCATCCAGAAGCTGCTGCAGAAGTGCGACTACGACGCCGAGAAGGCGCAGCAGGGCATCGTCTACATCGACGAGATCGACAAGATCTCGCGCAAGAGCGAGAACCCGTCGATCACCCGCGACGTGTCCGGCGAAGGCGTGCAGCAGGCGCTGCTCAAGCTCATCGAAGGCACCGTCGCCAGCGTGCCGCCGCAGGGCGGGCGCAAGCACCCGCAGCAGGAATTCCTGCAGGTCGACACCAAGAACATCCTGTTCATCGTCGGCGGCGCGTTCGCGGGCCTCGACAAGGTGATCCAGGCGCGCAGCACGGACGCCAGCGGCATCGGCTTCGGGGCGAAGCTCAAGAGCGCCGAGCGCAAGGCGGAAGTCGGCAAGGTGCTGGCGGATGTCGAGCCGGAAGACCTGATCAAGTTCGGCCTGATCCCCGAGTTCGTCGGCCGCCTGCCGGTGGTGGCGACGCTCGAGGAACTGGACGAGGCTGCGCTGGTCCAGATCCTCACCGAGCCCAAGAACGCGATCAGCAAGCAGTTCAAGAAGCTGTTCGAGATGGAGGGCGTAGAACTGGAGTTCCGTCAGGACGCGTTGTCTGCGATCGCCAAGAAGGCGATCAAGCGCAAGACCGGCGCACGCGGCCTGCGCACGATCGTCGAATCGGTGCTGCTCGACACGATGTACGACCTGCCGTCGCTGGAGAACGTCAGCAAGGTGGTCGTCGACGAGTCGGTCATCGAGCACAAATCCGAGCCGTACCTGATCTACGAGACCCCTGCCGCCGAGCAGAAGGTCGCGTCCGGCGACTGAGTCGACCGCCGGAACGAAACGTTCCGGCGACACGCCAGGCCGCGCTTTTCCGACGCAGGCCGCGCCGCGAGCCTCCGGGTCCGCGGCGTTTTGGTATCTGGCGATTCAAACGCGCTTGCATCCCGGGCGGGCGCGCCCCATAAACGGGGGCAGGGCGACCGCACGGCCGCCAGGGCCGTCCCGCCGGACGGCGCCACACCGAGGAACCACGATGCCCCCACGCAGTACTCCCGAAACCCACGAACTGCCGGTCCTGCCGCTGCGCGACGTCGTGGTGTTCCCGCACATGGTCATCCCGCTGTTCGTCGGTCGCGACAAGTCGATCCGTGCGCTCGATCTGGCGATGGAGGCCGACAAGCGCATCCTGCTGGTGGCGCAGAAGTCCGCCGAAACCGACGATCCGACCGCCGACGATCTCTACGAGATCGGCACGCTGGCGACGGTGCTCCAGCTGCTCAAGCTGCCCGACGGCACGATCAAGGTGCTGGTCGAAGGTACCGAACGCGTCAAGCTGCGCGACATCCGCGACAACGAGGGTGCACTGGCCGGCAGCGGCGTGGGGATCCCACCGCTCGAATCGCGCGAGCCGCGCGAAGTCGAGGCCATCGCGCGTTCGCTGATGAGCCTGTTCGAGCAGTACGTCAAGACCAATCGCAAGCTGCCGCCCGAACTGTTGCAGACGCTGGCCGGCATCGACGATTCCGCGCGCCTGGCCGACACCATCGCCGCGCACCTGGGCGTGCGCCTGGCCGACAAGCAGCGCCTGCTCGAGGCGACCGACACCGCAGGCCGTCTGGAACTGCTGGTCGGTTTCGTCGACGGCGAGATCGACGTGCAGCAGATGGAGAAGCGCATCCGCGGCCGGGTGAAGTCGCAGATGGAGAAGTCGCAGCGCGAGTACTACCTCAACGAGCAGATGAAGGCGATCCAGAAGGAGCTGGGCGAGATCGACGACGCGCCGAGCGACATCGACGAGATCGCGCGCAAGATCGCCGAGGCCGGCATGCCGAAGGCGGTCGAAGCCAAGGCCAAGGCCGAGTTCAACAAGCTCAAGCAGATGCCGCCGATGTCGGCGGAAGCGTCGGTCGTGCGCAACTACCTCGACTGGCTGCTCGGCGTGCCGTGGAAGAAGCGCAGCAAGGTGCGCAAGGACCTGAAGTCCGCGCAGGACGTGCTCGACGCCGATCACTATGGGCTGGAGAAGGTCAAGGAACGCATCCTCGAATACCTCGCGGTGCAGACGCGCGTGAAGCAGATGAAGGGCGCGATCCTGTGCCTGGTCGGTCCGCCCGGCGTGGGCAAGACCTCGCTCGGCCAGTCGATCGCGAAGGCGACGAACCGCAAGTTCACCCGCATGGCGCTGGGCGGCGTGCGCGACGAGGCCGAGATCCGCGGCCATCGCCGGACCTACGTCGGCTCGATGCCGGGCCGCATCGTGCAGAGCATGAACAAGGTCGGCACCAAGAACCCGCTGTTCCTGCTCGACGAGATCGACAAGATGTCGATGGACTTCCGTGGCGATCCTGCATCGGCGCTGCTGGAAGTGCTCGATCCCGAGCAGAACCACACCTTCAACGATCATTACCTCGAGGTCGATCTCGACCTGTCGGAAGTGATGTTCGTCGCGACGTCCAATTCGCTCAATATTCCCGGTCCGCTGCTCGACCGCATGGAAGTGATCCGGATCCCGGGTTACACCGAGGAAGAGAAGCTCAATATCGCCACGCGTTATCTGCTGCCCAAGCAGTTGAAGGCGAACGGGCTCAAGGCCGAGGAACTGACCGTCTCCGAGGGCGCGGTGCGCGACATCGTGCGCTACTACACGCGCGAATCGGGCGTGCGCAATCTCGAGCGCGAGATCGCCAAGATCTGCCGCAAGGTGGTCAAGGAAATCGCGCTGGCCGGTCCGGTCGCCCTTGGCAAGGGCAAGGCCAAGGGCATCAAGACGATCAAGGTCACCGAGAAGAATCTCGACAGGTACCTGGGCGTGCAGCGCTTCGATTTCGGTCGCGCCGAGCAGGACAACGAGGTCGGTCTGGTCACCGGTCTGGCGTGGACGGAAGTCGGCGGCGATCTGCTGCAGATCGAAGCCACGCAGGTGCCGGGCAAGGGTCAGCTCATCCTCACCGGCCAGTTGGGCGACGTGATGAAGGAGTCGGCATCTGCGGCGATGTCGGTCGTGCGTTCGCGCGCCGAGCGTCTGGGCGTCGAGCTCGAAGTGCTGCAGAAGCACGACATCCACGTGCACGTGCCGGACGGTGCGACGCCGAAGGACGGCCCGAGCGCGGGTATCGCGATGGCGACGACGCTGGTGTCGCTGCTGACGAAGATTCCGGTGCGCGCGGACGTGGCGATGACCGGCGAGATCACGCTGCGGGGCCGCGTCACCGCGATCGGTGGACTCAAGGAAAAGCTGCTGGCCGCGCTGCGCGGCGGCATCAAGACCGTGATCATCCCCGAGGAGAACCGCAAGGATCTGGCCGACATCCCGAAGAACGTCACCGACGGCATGCAGATCATGCCGGTGAAGTACATCGACGAGGTGCTGGATCTGGCGCTGGAGCGCCCGCTGCCACCGCCGCCCGGCCAGAAAGCCGACCGCCGCAAGGCAACGCGCAAGGTCGTACCGGGTGTGGACGGGACCAAGCGGGCGCGGATCAAGCACTGACGCGCGACGGCGTCACGTGGAACGGAAGGGCTGCAGGCGACTGCAGCCCTTCCGCGTTGCGGGCGTCGCGACAGGTGTTGGCCGGTAACGCCTGTCGCGGCCAAGGCCGCTCCCACAGGTGTGTGATCGGGGGTGCCAACTGTGGGCGCGCTCGCGCGCGAAGGGCGTTCCCCGGGGCACCGCATCGCGCGCAAGCGCTCCCACGGGCAATTGTTCCTTCAGCGGCGTGGCCGCAGCAGCACCAGCACCGCGCCGGCGCCGCCCTGGCCGCCTGGCGCGCTGTGGAAGGCGAGCACGTCGGCACGCTGGCGCAGCAGACGGTCGACCAGGTTCTTCAGGATCGGCGCTTCGGGCGAGGAGTTCAGGCCCTTGCCGTGGATCACGCGCACGCAGCCCACGCCCGCATCGATGGCGTCGCGCAGGAACAGGCGCAGCAGCGCGCTCGCCTGGTTCGCATCACTGTGGTGCAGGTCGAGTTCTTCCTGTGCGGCGTACTCGCCGCGACCGAGCCGCCGCAATACGCGCGGCGGGATCTCGTCGCGGCGGTACTGCATGGTGTCGCCGGCCGCCAGCAGCGGGCCGTCGAGCAGCTGCCTGAATTCGTTGCGTGCTTCGGCATCGTCGCGCTCGGCCATGCGCGTGCTCGGACGTGGCTTCGGCGCCTGTGGAGGCGGCGAAGCCGCAGGCAACTCACGGACCGGTCCTATCGCCGCACGGAACAGCGCCGCATCGTCCTCGTCGGGGGCGGCGGCAGGCGGTACTGGGCGCTTGGGTCCACGTTGCATGATCCAAGCGTAGCGGGCTTTCGTGCACGCGTGCAGCGCGAAACCGCATGGCGGAGGTGGGGTGGGGCGGATGCTTCCGCTATCATGGCCGTTCTGTGTGACGGCTCGGAGGCCTCTAGAACGATCCATGCGCGTACTGGTCAGCAACGACGATGGCGTCGACGCCCCCGGCATCCGGATTCTCGCCCAGGGTCTGCGTGATGCCGGCCACGAGGTGCTGGTCGTCGCACCCGATCGCGACCGTTCCGGCGCGAGCAATTCGCTCACGCTCGACATGCCGCTGCGCACCGTGCAGGTCGATCCCTGCACCTGGCGCGTGCATGGCACGCCGACTGACTGCGTGCATGTCGCGATCACCGGCCTGCTCGAACTCGAACCGGACATCGTGGTCTCGGGCATCAACAACACCGCCAACCTCGGCGACGACGTGATCTATTCGGGTACCGTCGCCGCGGCGATGGAAGGACGCTTCCTCGGCCTGCCCGCAGTCGCGATGTCGCTGGTCACGCGCAACCACGACGGCAGGCATTACGAGACTGCCGCGCGCGCCGCGGTCGAGATCGTCGCGCGCCTGAAGGCCGATCCGCTGCCCGCCGACACCATCCTCAACGTCAACGTGCCCGACGTGTCGTGGGACGATCTGGCGGGTTTCGAGGTCACCCGCCTGGGCAACCGCCATCGCGCCGAGCCGTGCACCTCGATCGACGATCCGCGCGGCCGGACCTGGTGGTGGATCGGCGCGGCCGGTCCCGAACAGGACGCCGGCCCCGGCACCGATTTTCATGCGGTCCGTACGCAGCACATCGCGATCACGCCGATCCACGTCGATCTCACCCGCTACCAGGCGCTCGAACACGTCGCCAGTTGGGTGGGCGGACTCGAAGCGGACCTCAAGGCGAGCCAGGCGTGATGGCGCGTCTGCGCCTGCAGCCCGAGGCGATCGGCGTCGGCATGACCTCGCAGCGCGTGCGTGACCGCCTGATCGAGCGCCTGCGCGACGGCGCGCATCCGGGCGGCGGCATCACCGACGAGCGCGTGCTCAATGCGATCCGCACCGTGCCGCGTCATCTGTTCGTCGACGAGGCGCTGGCCACGCGCGCCTACGAAGACACCGCACTGCCGATCGGCCATGGCCAGACGATCTCGCAGCCGTGGGTGGTCGCGCGCATGACCGAAGCGCTGCTCGCGAACGGCATGCCGGGCAGGGTGCTCGAAGTCGGCACCGGGTCGGGCTATCAGGCGACGATCCTCGCCGCGCTCGGCATCGAGGTGCACACCGTCGAGCGCATCGGCGAGCTCCTGCGCGTGGCACGCAAGCGGTTCCGCTCGCTGGGCCTCAACGTGCGCAGCAAGCACGACGACGGCCGCATCGGCTGGCCGGAGAACGGCCCCTTCGACGGCATCATCGTCACCGCGGCCGGCCCCGCGCTGGTCGAAGCGCTCACCGAGCAGCTCGCTCCTGGCGGCACCCTGGTCGCGCCGGTCGGCGCGCCTGGTTCGCAACGGTTGCTGGTGCTGCGCAAGCATGCCGACGGGCAGGTCGAACAGCGGGACGTCGCTGCCGTCGCGTTCGTCCCGCTGTTGTCTGGATACGTGGACTGATGCGGGGGTTGCAGGGACGTACCACGGCGCGCGGGGCGCCGGGACGCTGGTCTTCCCGATTCCGCTCCGCCGCGATGCGCGCGCCGGCGCCATTGGCACCTTCAAGCCCGGCTGCGCTGTATGCCACTGCGAGCGCCGGGCGCGGCGTTCGGCGTGCCGGCCCCCGATTCGGCACAGGAGTGTTCACGATCGCGTCGGGTTCCTCCGGTGCCGGCCTGCTACCGTGCGTCATCGGTTCACTGCTGGAACGGGGCGCGCGGTTCCCCCGTGTCGCCACCCGATGGCGAGGGAAGGCCCGGAATTCGAAGCGGCGCTCAGGCGCTGCACCGGATGGCGCGGCAAGTTGAGGGTGGGTCTGGTGATCATTGGACTGGTCTGGTTGGAGATGCGTGGATGAGGAAGCTGGCGGTGTTGCTCGCAGTGGGACTGTTGTCGGCCTGCGGCACCAGTACGGTGGTCCGGGAGGGCGGCAGCAGTGCGCCGACCTCCACACCCCGGCCCGGCCAGGCGGTCACCGTGCAGCGGGGCGACACCCTCTACCGGCTTGCGACGAACAACGGCATCAGCGCGCTGGATCTGGCGACCTGGAACAACATCCGCGCCCCGTACACGATCTATCCCGGCCAGCGCCTGCGTCTGTATCCCGGCGGCGGCAGCGCCGCTCCTGCGCGTCCTGCGGGTTCGGGCAGCGCTACCGCGCAACGTCCGGCCGTGCGGCCCACGCAGACCGTGCCACAGCCGGCCGCCGCCGTCCCCGTGCGCAGCCCGTTCCGCTGGCAGTGGCCGACGCAGGGCCAGATCGTCGGCCGCTACGTCGGCAACGATCCGACCAAGCAGGGCATCGACATCGCCGGTACCCCGGGCCAGGCCGTCAACGCGGCCGCCGATGGCGTGGTCGTCTATTCCGGCGCGGGCCTGGTCGGTTATGGCGAACTGATCATCGTCAAGCATGACGAGCAGTGGCTGACCGCCTACGGCCACAACCGCACGCGCAAGGTCAACGAAGGCGAGCGCGTCCGCGCAGGCCAGCAGATCGCCGAACTCGGCCGTACCGGCGCGGCGCGCGACATGCTGCATTTCGAGATCCGCTACAACGGCAAGCCGGTCGATCCGCTGACGTATCTGCCAGCGCGTTGATCGTCCCTGCCGCGGCCGTGCCGAGCGGATCCCCGGCCCGGCGCAGCGCGCCGGTCGTTCGTCGATGCCGCGGTCCGGCGGACCGCAAGCGGCATCGCCTCACCCGCTACAACGGCAAGCCGGTCGATCCGCTGACGTATCTGCCAGCCCGCTGAGCGGGCCGGCGTGATTGGTGATTCGTAATTCTTGATTGGAAGAGCAGAACGCGATGCTCCGCTCTTCCAATCACGAATCACCCAGCACGAACGCAGCCACCACCCGTCTCCCTTCACCGGCCAGCACATTGAACGTGCGCGCGGCGGCGGCGTTGGTCATCGCTTCGAGTCCGATGCCGCGCGACAGGCATGCGGCCATCGTCGCCGGCGGCGGGAAGCCCTGGGTCCCACCCGTGCCCAGCAACACCACTTCAGGCTCCAACGCAAGTACCGGGCCGAGGGCGTCGATGTCGAGCTTGCGGACATCGGTCACCGGCCAGTCTTCGACGAGGCTGCGCGGGGACACGATGAAACTGCGGGTCAGGCGGCGGTCGTTGACCAGCGCCAGGCGCCCGTCGGCGCCGCGCAGGACGTAATCGAAATCGGGCGATTCGAGATTGAGCTGCATATCGCGCCCGTCGTGCGGTCAGGACCGCGGCAGGACGATCTGGCGGCGGTCCTTGCTCTGGCGGTACAGGATGGCCACGTGGCCGATGCGCTGCACCAGCGCCGAGCCGGTGCGTCCGGCGAGGTCGGCGATCATCGCGTCGCGTTCGTCGCGGTCCGACGCGCCCACCTTGACCTTGATCAGTTCGTGATGCTCGAGCGCGGCATCGATTTCGGCGATCAGGGCATCGGTGATGCCTTTGCCGCCGACCTGCAACATGGCCTTGATGCCATGGGCCTGGCCGCGCAGAAAACGGGTCTGGGCAGCGGTCAGGGCATTACTCATGGATGAACCGATCGGGGAAATGAAGGCGACCGGCAGGATATCATGGCCACCGGACGCACCTGTCCCGCACTCGAGCCCTTGATGGCCTCCCGCAGCAAAAGCAGCCAGCGCTGGCTGAAAGAACATTTCTCCGATCCCTTCGTGAAGAAAGCCCGGAAGGACGGCCTGCGTTCGCGCGCCGCCTACAAGCTCGAAGAGCTGGTCGAGCGCGACCGCCTGCTCAAGCCGGGCATGGTCGTGGTCGATCTGGGCGCCGCGCCCGGCGGCTGGTCGCAGTGGGTGCGCCAGGCGCTGGGCGACTCCGGCCGGGTGATCGCGCTCGACATCCTGGACATGCCGACCCTGGCCGGCGTGGAGTTCCTTCACGGGGATTTTCGCGAGGATGCGGTCCTCGCGTCGCTCGAATCCACGCTGGGCGGGCAGCAGGTGGACCTTGTGTTGTCCGACATGGCCCCCAACAAGAGTGGCATCGATGCTGTCGATCAGCCCCGCGCGATGCATCTGGCGGAACTGGCGATGGATTTCGCGGACAACCACCTGCGCACCGGCGGCACGTTCCTGATCAAACTGTTCCAGGGCACCGAATTCGACGATTACGTGCGCAATCTGCGGCGGCGTTACACGAAGCTGTCGATCCGCAAGCCGGCTGCATCGCGGCAGCGTTCGCCGGAAGTCTATGCGCTGGCGCAGGGCAAGCTGGCGACGATGAAGTAGCATGAGCCCGATGCGAACGCTCCACCGAACTCTTCACGAGAACCCCGAAACATGAACGATCTGGTCAAGAATCTGCTGCTCTGGGTGGTCGTCGCCGTCGTACTGATGGTGATCTTCCAGAGCTTCAGCCCCAGAACCGGCGCAGGCGGGCAGGACGTCCAGTATTCGCAGTTCATGGAGCAGGTCCGTCGCGACCAGATCGGCTCGGTGAAGATCGCCGAAGACGAACGCACCATCACGTTCCAGACCAAGGGCGGCCAGAGCGGAACGGTCATCGCCCCGCGTCGCGACGATCGCATGATCGACGACCTGATGAACCACAACGTCGCGATCGACCAGGCACCACCGTCGAGCGGCATTTCGCTGGGTTACATCCTCATCCAGCTGCTGCCGGTCGCGCTGATCATCGGTTTCTGGTTCTTCATGATGCGGCAGATGCAGCAGGGCGGCGGCAAGGGCGCGATGTCCTTCGGCAAGTCCCGCGCGAAGCTGCTCAACGAGGAACAGACCAAGATCACCTTCGCCGACGTCGCCGGTTGCGACGAAGCCAAGGAAGAAGTGTCGGAACTGGTCGAGTTCCTGCGCGATCCCTCGCGCTTCCAGAAGCTCGGCGGCAAGATCCCGCGCGGCGTGCTGATGGTCGGCCCGCCGGGTACCGGCAAGACGCTGCTCGCCAAGGCGATCGCCGGCGAGGCCAAGGTGCCGTTCTTCTCGATTTCCGGTTCGGATTTCGTCGAGATGTTCGTCGGCGTCGGCGCCAGCCGCGTGCGCGACATGTTCGAGCAGGCCAAGAAGCAGGCGCCGTGCATCATCTTCATCGACGAGATCGATGCGGTCGGCCGTCATCGTGGCGCCGGTCTCGGCGGCGGACATGACGAGCGCGAGCAGACGCTCAACCAGTTGCTGGTCGAGATGGACGGCTTCGAGGGGGGCGAGGGCGTGATCGTCGTCGCCGCGACCAACCGCCCCGACGTGCTCGATCCCGCGTTGCTGCGTCCGGGCCGTTTCGACCGCCAGGTCGTCGTGGGCCTGCCGGACGTCAAGGGCCGCGAGCAGATCCTGAAAGTGCACATGCGCAAGGTGCCGCTGGACGAAGACGTGCAGCCGCTCGTCGTCGCCCGTGGGACGCCCGGTTTCTCGGGTGCGGATCTCGCGAACCTCGTCAACGAGGCGGCGCTGTTCGCCGCGCGCGAGAACGGCAAGGAGGTCCGCATGGACCACTTCGACCGCGCCCGCGACAAGATCCTGATGGGCGCCGAGCGCCGCTCGATGGCGATGAGCGAGGACGAGAAGACGCTGACCGCCTACCACGAGGCCGGCCACGCCATCGTCGGTCGTCTCGTGCCCGAGCACGACCCGGTCTACAAGGTCACGATCATTCCGCGCGGCCGCGCCCTCGGCGTGACGATGTACCTGCCGGAAGGCGACCGCTACTCGATGAACCGCGTGGCGATCGAATCGCAGCTGTGCTCGCTGTACGGCGGCCGCGTCGCCGAGGAACTGATCTTCGGCGGCGACAAGGTCACCACTGGTGCGTCGAACGACATCGAGCGCGCGACCAAGATGGCCCGCAACATGGTCACCAAATGGGGCCTGTCCGATGAACTCGGTCCCATCGCCTACGGCGAAGAGGACGACGAGGTGTTCCTCGGCCGTTCGGTCACGCAGCACAAGTCGGTCTCCGACGACACCGCGCGTCGTATCGACGAGGTGGTGCGGACGATCCTCGACAAGGCCTACGAGCGTACGACCGAGCTGCTGACGGCGAACATCGACAAGCTGCACGCGATGTCGAAGCTGCTGCTCGAGTACGAGACCATCGACGTGCCGCAGATCGACGCCATCATGGAAGGCCGCGATCCGCCGCCTCCGATGGGCTGGGCCAAGTCGAACGCGAACAAGAACGACGACAGCGGCGACAAGGGCGGCAACCGCCCGCTGCAGCCGCCGATCGGTGGTCCGGCCGAACAGGCCTGATCGCAGCGCAGGTTTGACCAGAAGGCCGGGAGCGATCCCGGCCTTTGAGGTTTGATTGATCGAAAGCGCGGTGCGGACGCGTCGTCTGGCTGCTGGCGCAGGCGCGTCGTCCGCGCCTGCGCGGGGACGACGCATCGCCCGGCATGTAGCGGATCGAACTGGCGGCAATCAGGAGGCCCTGATGGCGACAGACGACAAAGGTGAAAGACCCGGCGTCCTGCTTCCCGTCGATCGGGAAGACCTGCGCGGCAAGCCGGTCGCGCATTGGCTCGCGCTGCCCGACGGCGTGGCGGACCGCAGGCACATGGCGCAGGTCGCGCGCCTCAAGGCCGGACACGGCATCGGGCACGGGCATGCGAATGCGCTGGTGGCGTTCCATCGCGCGAACGCGCAGGACCAATGACGCAGCCACGCTTGCGATGCACGTGACGAGTCGCCAGAGTCTGCGCTGACGTATCGCCACCTGGAGCAGACGATGCCCGATCCGAAACCGGAAACCCGCTATCCCCTGCTGCCCATCGGCTCGGCGTTCGACAACCTCAGCTTGGGCGTGGCGATCGGTGTCGCGCTGGGCGTGGTGGTCGCATGAGCCGCCGCGTGGTGACGATCGGGCGAGACGATCGCAGGGGCGAGCGCTGATGTTCGATACCGCGCCGCAGCTCGACTGCAACGGCCGCGTGCTGCGGCTCGACCGTCCGCGCGTGATGGGCATCGTCAACGTCACGCCGGATTCGTTCTCCGATGGCGGTGCGCACGACACCACCGACGCCGCGGTCGCGCATGGCGTGCGGCTGGCGGAGGCGGGCGCCGACATCCTCGACATCGGCGGCGAATCCACGCGGCCCGGTGCGGACGAGGTGTCGGTCGAAGAAGAACTGCGACGCGTGGTGCCGGTGATCGAAGGGCTGATCGCGCGCACGACGCTGCCGATCAGCATCGACACGTCCAAGCCGGAGGTCATGCGCGCCGCCGTCGCGGCAGGCGCGGGCCTGATCAACGACGTCTACGGCCTGCGACGTGAGGGCGCACTCGAAGCGGCGGCATCGCTCGGTGTGCCGGTGGTGTTGATGCACATGCTCGGCGAGCCACGCGGCATGCAGGCGGCGCCGGACTACGACGACGTCGTCGGCGAGGTGCACCGCTTCCTCGCCGAGCGCATCTTCTCCGCCGAGATGGCCGGCATCGCGCGCAGGCACATCGTGGTCGATCCGGGCTTCGGCTTCGGCAAGACCACCGCGCACAACATGACGCTGCTGGCGCAGCTCGCGCGTTTTGTCGAACTCGGTGTGCCGGTGCTCGCCGGCCTGTCGCGCAAGCGCAGCATCGGCGAGCTGACGGGGCGCGCTGTACCGGCCGAACGCGTTGCCGGTTCCGTGGCCGCGCACCTGATCGCCGCGCAGAACGGCGCGCGCATCCTGCGCGTGCATGATGTCGCGGACACCGTCGATGCCTTGAAGATCCGGCTCGCGGTGGATGCGGTGCCGACGCCGCGCGCGGCGACGCCGAAGCCCGCGATCAGCTGGCCCGACGACGCCTGAGCGAACGCGCTGCTCGCCGGATGCACGGCGTTCGTTGCGCATCTTCGTGCCGGTTGATCCGACGGCGCTTCGTTCGGGAAGCCCGGATAACAGCGTCCGGTCGATCCTTTGCGCGCATACGCGGCTCTCGATGCCATCACGCGCGCTTGCCGCGGTGTTTTACACGTGCCTGGAAGGGCGGCATCGGCGCGCACAGCGGTCCCCGATTCGGGTCTGCGTTAGGCTGTCGCACCGCCGCGGCAGTCGCCGTGGCGTTTTTCCGTGTCGCGCGACACCCGAGGAGGCCCTGTGCTGAGATCCAATACGCCGACCATCGTCATGTTCCTCGTGTACCTGGCGGCGATGGTCGCGATCGGCATCGCGGCATGGCGGCGGACCAGGAGTTTCGACGTACATCATCGGGGGACGCAGTCTCGGCCCGGGCGTGACCGCGCTGTCGGCCGGTGCCTCGGACATGAGCGGCTGGCTGATGATGGGGCTGCCGGGCGCGATCTTTCTCAGCGGCGTATCGGAAGCGTGGATCGCGGTCGGCCTGATCCTGGGCGCGTATCTCAACTGGCGCTTCGTCGCAGGTCCCTTGCGCGTCTACACCGAGCGCACCGGCAATGCGCTGACGCTGCCTGACTTCTTCACCAACCGGTTCGACGACCGCAGCCGCATCCTGCGCATTTTTGCCGCACTGGTGATCCTGGTGTTCTTCGCCATCTACTGCGCCTCCGGCGTCGTCGCCGGCGCGCGCCTGTTCGAGAGCGTGTTCGGCCTGACCTACGGCCAGGCGATCTGGCTGGGTGCCTCGGTCACCGTGCTCTACACGCTGGTCGGCGGCTTCCTCGCGGTCAGCTGGACCGACGTGGCGCAGGGCATGATGATGCTGTTCGCGCTGCTGCTCGCGCCGATCCTGGTGTTCATGCATACCGGTGGCTTCGACGCCAGCATCGATCTGATTCGCGCCAACGACCCGCTGCAGCTCGACTGGTTCCGCGGGGGAAGCCTCGGCTTCGTCGGCATCATCTCGCTGCTCGCCTGGGCGCTGGGCTACTTCGGCCAGCCGCACATCCTGGTGCGGTTCATGGCGGCCGACAGCGTGAAGTCGATTCCGGCCGCGCGCCGCATCGGCATGAGCTGGATGATCCTGTGCCTGGGCGGCGCACTGGCCGTCGGTTTCTTCGGCATCGCCTATTTCGAGGCGCATGCCGACCAGGCCGCGCCCGTCATCGCCAACAACGAGCGGATCTTCATCACGCTGGTCGAACTGCTGTTCAACCCGTGGGTGGCCGGCATGATCCTGGCCGCGATTCTCGCTGCGGTCATGAGCACGCTGTCGAGCCAGTTGCTGGTGTGTTCCAGCGTGTTGTCCGAGGATTTCTACCGCGGCTTCTTCCGCAAGCAGGCCTCGCAGGGCGAACTGGTCTGGGTGGGCCGCGCGAGTGTGCTGCTGGTGTCGGTGATCGCGATCTGGATGGCACGCGATCCCGACAGCCGCGTGCTCGGCCTGGTGTCGTATGCGTGGGCGGGCTTCGGTTCGGCCTTCGGCCCCGTGCTGCTGCTGGCGCTGTTCTGGAAGCGCATGACCCGCAACGGCGCGATCGCCGGCATGGTCGCCGGCGCGGTCATGGTGATCTTCTGGAAGGAAATCGCCGTCAACCGGATGGGCTCGGCGCTGTACGAAATGATTCCCGGCTTCCTGTCGGCCTCGGCGGCGATCATCGTCGTCAGCCTGCTGGGCCGCGCGCCGCCGGCGGATGTGCAGGCCACGCACGAGCAGGTGCGGCTGTCGCTGAGGGAGACGGGGTATTGAGGATGCGGTGGGAGTTGCGCCATCCGTTTCCCACGTCGCCCCGTCATCCCGGCGAACGCCGGGAACCAGCGACTTACTGTCCAGTCGCAGCAGAACTGAAGACACTGGATCCCGGCGTTCGCCGGGATGACGGGGTAGAGAGATGTCGGCCGCAGTGAGGGCGCACACGGACGGCTATCCGCGCGCCATCGCCCTGATGGGCCCGACGGCCTCCGGCAAGACTGCGCTCGCGCTCGACTGGGCGGCGCGGTTCGAGGGCGAGATCGTCAGTGTCGATTCGGCGCTGGTGTATCGCGGGCTCGAAATCGGCGCGGCCAAGCCCGATGCTGCGGAGCGTGCGCGGGTGCCGCATCACATGCTCGATCTGCGCGATCCGTGGCAGACGTATTCCGCGGCCGAGTTCGCGACCGATGCGCGCGCCGCGGTCGAGGACATCCTGCGTCGCGGTCGCGTGCCGATTCTCGCCGGCGGCACCGGTCTGTATTTCGCCGCGCTGCTCGATGGCCTGTCGCCGATGCCGGAAGCCGATGCCGATACGCGCGCCGCGATCGCCGCCGAAGCCGCAGACCTCGGCTGGCCCGCACTGCACGCGCGCCTAACGACGCTCGATCCCGACGCGGCCGCGCGCATCAAGCCCGGCGATCCGCAACGCATCCAGCGGGCGCTCGAGGTGCATCGCCTGACCGGCATTCCGATCAGCGAATGGCAGAAGCGCCCGTCCAAGTCGCCGCCGTTCCCTGCGCAGGTGCTGGCGATCGCGATCGCGCCGCCGGAACGCGCGGCCCTGCATGCGCGCATCGCCACGCGCTTCGACGCGATGCTCGCCGCCGGCTTCCTCGACGAGGTGCGGGCGCTGCGCGCATTACCGCAACTGCAGGCGCATCCGGCCCCCCTCGAACTGCCGGCGATCCGCGCCGTTGGCTATCGCCAGGCCTGGGAATTCCTGGACGGGCAGGGCACGGCCGAAGACTTCCGTGAGCGCGGGATTGCCGCGACGCGGCAGTTGGCCAAGCGGCAGTTCACCTGGCTGCGCGGGCGGGGCGGGGCGCGCTGGTTCGATCCGGCGACGCAGCGTGATGCGCTGGATGCGGAAGTGGCGGCGTTTCTGGGATGAGCCCGTTGCACCAGCCCGCACGGACGGCATCGCGGTTGTGTAACATCGGCCGGTCGCCATCCGGGGAGCGGGTGGCGGCCCGGCCAACAGGTCATCAGAACAACAACTACGCTGGGGAAACACCATGTCCAAGGGGCAATCCTTGCAGGATCCTTTCCTGAACGCACTGCGCCGCGAGCGCGTGCCCGTCTCGATTTACCTCGTCAACGGCATCAAACTGCAGGGCACGATCGAATCCTTCGATCAGTTCGTGGTGTTGCTGCGCAACACCGTGAGCCAGATGGTCTACAAGCACGCCATCTCCACCGTGGTACCGGCCCGCAATGTGCGCGTGGTGCCCGGCGGTGGGCTCGTCCAGCCGTCCGACGGTGACGGCGAGGGCGACGAAGCGGACGAGACCCACGACTGACCCGAGGTAGTAGACCACTTTGTTCGAACGCTCCCGCAAGGGTGAAAACGCGCTGCTGATCCAGCCGCATTCGCATGGCCCGGCCGACGAAGGCGCGCTGGAAGAATTTTCGGAACTCGCCCGTTCGGCCGGTGCCCGCGTCGCCGCGGTCATCCCGGCCCGTATCGACAAGCCCAACGCCGCCACGCTGTTCGGCAGCGGCAAGCTCGACGAGGTCAGGGCCGCGGCCGATGCGACCGGCGCCGATCTGGTGCTGGTCAATCATCGGCTCACGCCGGGCCAGGAACGCAACCTCGAGAAGTTCCTCGAGCGCCGCGTCGTCGACCGCACCGGCCTGATCCTCGACATCTTCGCCCAGCGCGCCCGCAGCCACGAAGGCAAGCTGCAGGTCGAACTGGCGCAGCTACGGCACATGGCCACGCGCCTGGTCCGCGGCTGGACCCATCTGGAACGGCAGCGCGGTGGTTCGATCGGCCTGCGTGGCCCGGGCGAAACCCAGCTCGAAACCGACCGCCGCCTGCTGCAGAAGCGTCTCGAACAGTTGCAGGCGCGCCTGGACAAGGTGGACGTGCAGCGCACCCAGATGCGCCGTGCGCGCGTGCGCAGCGAGCTGCCGCGCGTGGCGCTGGTCGGCTACACCAATGCCGGCAAGTCCACGCTGTTCAACACGCTGACCGGCGCCGATGCCTACGCCGCCGACCAGCTGTTCGCCACGCTCGACCCGACCGTGCGCCGCGTCGATCTGTCCGGCGGCAGCATCGTGCTCGCCGATACCGTCGGCTTCGTCCGCGATCTGCCGCATGAGCTCGTCGCCGCATTCCGCTCCACGCTGAGCGAAGCGCGCGAGGCCGATCTGCTGCTGCACATCATCGACGCCGCCGATCCGCTGCGGAACGAGCGCATCGCCCAGGTCGACGCCGTGCTCGGCGAGATCGGCGCCGGCGATCTGCCGCAACTGCTGGTGTTCAACAAGATCGACCGCATCGAAGGCGCGACGCCGCGCTACGACCAGGACCCGAACGCGCTGGCCGACGACGCCGTGCGCGAGAGCGTGTGGATATCGGCGCGCGACGGTCTGGGTCTCGATCTGCTGTCGCAGGCGCTCGCGCGCCGGCTCGGCATCCGTCGGGTGACCGGCGAAATACGCCTGCCACCCGAATCGGGTCGCCTGCATGCACGCCTGCATGCGCTCGAAGGCGTACGCGCGGAAACGCTCGACGAGTCCGGCTGGCTGCTGCAGGTGGACCTCGCCCATGCCGATGCCGCGCGTCTGGCCTCGCAGCCCGATGGCGGACCGTTGCGTGCGCTCTTGCCTCCGGACGAGGACGACACCATCTGATTGCCCATGTGGGAGCGCGCTTGCGCGCGAAGAGGCTTTCCCGGGAAAGCCCGATCGCGACCAGGGGCGCTTCCGCAGGTACTCCCGGCATGACCTTCGGCATGCGTGGCCTGCGACAGGCGCGAGCCGGTTAGACTATGCGACCCCCGCGCCGCCGCCGACGCAGGCTGCGCGCCCAGAACTGGAGCAGGCATGGCCTGGAACATTCCCGGCAACAAGAAGGACAACGAGTCTCCGGACCGCAAGGATTCCGGAGACAAGGGCGAACGCAACCCGTGGCCGCCACGCCGTACCGGCGGCGGTGGTCGTGGAGGGCGCGGCGGCGGCGGCGGTGGTTTCGACCGCATCCTCGACCAGTTCCGAGGGCTCTTCGGTGGTGGATTCGGTGGCGGCAATCCGCTGCGCTGGATCGCGGTCGTGGTGGTGGTCGTGCTGCTGCTCAACTGCTTCGTGCTGGTGGGTGAAACCCAGCGCGGCGTGGTGCTGCGCTTCGGCCAGGTCGCGCGCGTCATGCAACCGGGTCCGAACTTCAAGCTGCCGTGGCCGGTCGAGCGCGTGACCAAGGTCGACGCGACCACCGTGCAGTCCTTCAGCAACACCGTGCCGGTGCTGACCCGCGACGAGAACATCGTCATCGTCTCGTTCAACGTGCAGTACCGCGTTGGCGATGCCGTGCAGTACCTGTTCGGCACGCGCAACGCGCGCGAGATGCTCGAACAGACCGCGCTCAGTGCCGTGCGCGAGCAGATCGGCCGCGTCAACCTCGATGCCGCGCTCAACGCGCGTGGCCCGATCTCGACCGCCGCGCAGACCTCGCTGCAGGCTTCGCTCGACAGCTACCGCACCGGCCTGTTCGTCAACGAACTCAACCTGCAGGACGCGCGTCCGCCGGAAGAGGTCAAGGACGCGTTCGACGCCGTCAACAGCGCGCAGCAGATGAACGAGCAACTGGTCAAGGAGGCCGGCGCCTACGCGGCGAAGATCGTGCCCGAGGCGCGCGGTGAATCCGAGCGTGTCCGCTCGCAGGCAGAAGGCTACAAGACCGCCGAGATCGCACGCGCCACCGGTGACGCGACCCGCTTCTCGCTGCTGGTCGATGCCTATGCCGGTGCGCAGGACGTGACCCGCAAGCGTCTGTGGCTGGAAACCGTGCAGAGCGTGCTGGCCGAGAACCGTGTCGTCGTCGGCGGCGATGGCCGCCAGCTGATCTACGTACCCATGGCCGGGCAGGGCGCTGGTGGACAGGCCCCCTCGCTGATTCCGCCCGAGGTGCTGTCGCCGGCCGTCGAAGCGACGCGCGGCACCGGCAACACCGCCACGCCGGCCCCGGCTGCGCGCACCCTGCCGCGCCCGTCGCGTGAAGGAGCGACCCGATGAGACTGAACTTCGTCATTCCGCTGATCATCGTGCTGCTGCTGGGCCTGATGGGCTCGGTATACGTGGTCCGCGAGGGCCAGGTGGCCATGGTGCTCAACCTCGGCCGCGTCGCCCGGACCGACATCGGCCCGGGCCTGCACTTCAAGGTGCCGCTGATCGAATCGGCACGCGTGTTCGACCGCCGCTTCAACGCCAGCGCGTTCTCGCCCGAGCGCTCGCTGACCTCCGAGCGCAAGGACGTCAGCGTGGACTTCGTGGC
The DNA here is from genome assembly GCF_021191705.1 of Proluteimonas flavola. Classification (GTDB taxonomy): domain Bacteria; phylum Pseudomonadota; class Gammaproteobacteria; order Xanthomonadales; family Xanthomonadaceae; genus Luteimonas; species Luteimonas flavola. The sequence goes on along the minus strand of NZ_JAIWPU010000012.1, from coordinate 128,164 downwards.
CATCGTCGCCATCAGCGACGTCGCCGCGTTCTACCGCGCCACGTCCGGCAACGAATCCGATGCCAACCTGCGCCTCGAGCCGATCATCAAGAACTCGCTGCGCAACGAGATCAACGCCAGCACCCTGACCGAGCTGGTTTCGGGCAATCGTTCGGAATTCGTGGAGCGCCAGCTGCCGGGCATCAACGAAGCGGCCAAGTCGCTGGGCATGCGCATCATCGACATCCGTCTGAAGCAGATCGATCTGCCGACCGACAGCCAGGTGATCCAGCAGGTCTACAACCGCATGCGCGCCGAGCGCCAGGAAGTGGCCACGCGACTGCGCGCCGAAGGTGAGGAACGCGCCCGCGCGATCCGCGGCCAGGCCGATCGCGAACAGACCGTGATCCTCGCCGAAGCCGAGCGCGACGCGCAGACCCTGCGCGGTGAAGGCGACGCCGAAGCTGCGCGCATCTACGGCAACGCCGCGAACCGCGACCCGGCGTTCTATGCGTTCCAGCGCAGCCTCGAGGCCTACCGCGCTGCGTTCGAGAAGGGCGACAGCGTGATCGTGCTCGAGCGCAACGACCCGTTCCTGCAGTACATGCGCAGCGACCGTTGATGGCCTGCGCCTGATGTCGGATCTGTGGGCGGCCTTGTGCCTGGTGTGCGTGATCGAAGGTCTGATCCTGTTCGCCGCCCCCGGCTTCTGGAAGCGCAACGTCGAACAGATGCTCGCGATGCCCATCTCCACCCTGCGCCGCATCGGCGCAGGGGTTCTGGCGGCGGGGTTGATCGCCTTGTATTTCGTGCGGGGTTGACGGGGGTGAGGGTCTGAGCGCCGCGTTCGGCCCAAGTTGTCTAGCTGCCCCTGCTCGTCGTCCCAGCGCACGCTGGGACCCATTTTGACGTTGCGCTGTTTGTCCGCGATCGCTTCGCAAGATCAAGATTGGTCCCAGCGTGACCGGCCCCCCTCTGTTGAGAGCCGCTTGGGCGACGGAATCCGGACGCCCCTGAGAGCACAGGTGCGCTTCAAGCCGCTATCCCGGCCAAGCCGGAAACGCTTCAACGGCGCATAGCGCTGATCGTCCAGCGCCTTTCGCTGTCCTTCACGACAGGCTCTGACCCGAGTCTGTTCCTCGCGCCCAAGTCTCTGGATCCCGGCCTTCGCCGGGATGACGGCCGAAACGCTGTCAGTTGGCAGTTCCAGATCCCCGCCTCCCGCCCCTGAACCGCCTCCGGAAAAGGTGGCCCCCGCCACCCCTTATCCGGATAATGCGGAAAAGCCGGACGGGCCATCTCGCATGAGTGGACTGCCGGCTTTTTCCGTGTCCGGCCCTGTGCGGTGGTCGTCTCCCCGATGGAGCGGCCAATCGCCGGGCAAGGCCGGCCGGTCCCTCCCTGCGGCCCCGATGGCCGCAACGCAATACAGGAGTCATCAAGATGGGTCAGTCAGTGGTGGTGATCGGCGCCCAGTGGGGCGACGAGGGCAAGGGCAAGATCGTCGACCTCCTCACGCAGGACATCGGCGCCGTCGTGCGCTTCCAGGGCGGCCACAACGCCGGCCATACGCTGGTGATCGGCGGCAAGAAGACCGTCCTCCACCTCATTCCCTCCGGCATCCTGCGCGACGACGCGCTGTGCCTGATCGGCAACGGCGTCGTGCTCAGCCCGGCCGCGCTGATCAAGGAGATCGGCGAACTCGAAGCCGCCGGCGTCGAGGTGCGTTCGCGCCTGAAGATCAGCCCGGCCACGCCGCTGATCATGCCCTACCACATCGCCCTCGATCAGGCCCGCGAGAAGGCCGCCGGCGGCAAGGCCATCGGCACCACCGGCCGCGGCATCGGCCCGGCGTATGAAGACAAGGTGGCGCGTCGCGGCATCCGCGTCGCCGACCTGCATTATCCCCAGCAGCTCGAAGAACTGCTGCGCACCGCGCTCGACTATCACAACTTCGTGCTGACCAAATACCTCGGCGGCGATGCGATCGACTTCCAGAAGACCTACGACGAGGCGCTGGCGTTCGGCGAATACGTCGAGCCGATGAAGTCCGATGTCGCCGGCATCCTTCACGACCTGCGCAAGCAGGGCAAGCGCGTGCTGTTCGAAGGCGCGCAGGGCGCGCTGCTCGACATCGACCACGGCACCTATCCCTACGTCACCAGTTCCAACACCACCGTCGGCGGTGCGCTGGCCGGTGCGGGCGTGGGCGCGGACGCGATCGACTACGTGCTCGGCATTGCCAAAGCGTATGCGACGCGCGTGGGCGGTGGCCCGTTTCCGACCGAACTCGACGACGAGATCGGGCAGGGCATCCGCGACCGTGGCCAGGAGTACGGCGCCTCGACCGGCCGTCCGCGTCGCTGCGGCTGGATGGACATCGTCGCGCTCAAGCGCGCCGTCGCCATCAACGGCATCTCCGGACTGTGCATCACCAAGCTCGACGTGCTCGACGGCATGAAGACGCTGAAGATCTGCATCGCGTACGAGTACCGCGGCAAGCGCACCGAATACGCCCCGCTCGACGCCGCCGGCTGGGACGAGTGCACGCCCGTGTATCTCGAGTTCCCGGGCTGGGAAGAGACCACCCACGGCATCACCGAGTGGGACAGGCTGCCCGCCGCCGCACGCGCCTACCTGCGGGCGCTGGAAGAACTGGCCGGGTGTCCGATCAGCATCGTCAGCACCGGCCCGGACCGGGCGCACACGATGGTATTGCAGGATCCGTTCGCCTGATGGGTCATCAAGCGAATCGTCACCGGAGATGAGAAAGAAGCCCCGCCTTGGCGGGGCTTCTTTACATGGCCGCGTGGAGACATGGTCTGACCGGGTGCCGATCCCGACAGAGCGGTGCTGTCCGGCGCTGCATTCGAAGTGCGCAGAAATCGTGGCGAAGCGGGACAGGGGTACCGACGTCCCGCTTTCTCGGTTCAGTACCCCGGTCACGCGTTGTGTTGTCCTCGATGCCGCAGTCCGCCGCTTCCGCTTGCCGCTGATTCCGCAATCGAGAATAGTTATCAGTTAAGATGGCGGTCGGTCACCGGCTGCGCGCGTCTCGCTGCCGACCGACGGCGCTCAAGCGTCGTTCAATCGTCAGCCACGGATGCACCTGCGCAGTGGTCTGCACCTGCCGCGCGTGCTGTCCGATAGCCAGCAGTCCACCAGGAACACCATTGCGTTCTACCGCCCGTGCCGGGCTGCTTCCGCGGCCGCACGAGGCGGGATGTATTTTTTCCGGAGCTCTGAATGAATCGCCCCTTTGATGCCTGCATGCGCCGTTTCCGCCGCCACCGTCTCTCGCAGGCGCTGCTGATCGCCTCATGCGCAATGCTCTCCGCCTCCGCTTTGGCGAAGGACACGGCGAGCAGCGGGGAGGACGTAACGACGCTCGACCGGCTGGTCGTCAAAGGCGAGCGTGCCGAAGGCTACAGCGTGCGCAGGACCACGGCCGGCACCCGCTTCAACCTCGCGCCGCGCGAGATTCCGCAATCGGTCAGCATCATCAGCCACGAGCGCATCCAGGACCAGAACCTCGACGACATCATCGACGTGCTGGCCAACACCACCGGCGTCAGCAGCACGCAATCCGACAGCGAGCGCACCGAGTTCTACGCGCGCGGCTTCTACATCGACAGCTACCAGTTCGACGGCCTGCCCACGCAAATGGTGCAGAACTGGAGCTATGGCGACTCCGGGCTCGACCTGGCGCTGTACGACCGCGTGGAAATCGTGCGCGGCGCGACCGGCCTGCTGAGCGGGGCGGGCAATCCGTCGGCCTCGGTCAACCTGATCCGCAAGCACGCCGACAGCGCGGAACTCACCGGCAGCGTGTCGCTCAACGTCGGCGAGTGGGGACGCACCCGTACGACCGTGGACGTGACCACGCCGCTCAACGCCAGCGGCACGGTGCGCGCCCGCGCGATCGGCAGCTATCTCGAGACCGATGCGCAGATGGAGCGCTACAGCCAGCGCAAGCAGCTGGGCTACGTCGTGATCGATGCCGACCTGACGCCCGACACCCAGCTCAGCGTGGGCTACGACTACCAGCACAAGCGCGCGAACGGGGCGACCTGGGGTGGGTTCCCGATGGTGTTCTCCGATGGCAGCTCGACCGGCTATCCCGTCTCGTTCAATCCCTCGCCCGACTGGACCTACTGGGACACCACCAGCAAGCGCGCCTTCGCGACGCTGCAGCACGCCTTCGCCAACGGCTGGTCGATCAAGCTCGGCGCAACCCACGACAAGACCAGTGCCGACGACAAGCTCTTCTACCCGGCCTACAACGACTGGAGCACCGGCGAGTCGTTCTTCGATCCAGTCACCGGCACAGGGATCTCGCCGTCCGCGGGCTTCTACAACACCCAGCGCGAAGTGGACGCACTCGACGGCTACGTCGAAGGGCCGTTCCAGGCCTTCGGCCGCGAGCACCAGTTGATGGCCGGTGCGAGCTACAACAGGCGCGAGTACGCCAACTACGGCGACTACCAGATCGGCGGACCGGACCTCGCCTGGGATCCCTTCGACAGCTACCTCGGCTGGACCGGCAAGATCGCGCAGCCCGCGTGGAATCCGCTGGCACTGTCGAGCGAAGGCACGATCACCCAGAAGGCTGGATATGTCGCCACCCGCCTGTCGCTGGCCGACCCGCTGAAGCTCATCGTCGGCGCGCGCTACACCGAGTGGGAGAGCGAGAGCGAAGGCGAAGACCGCTCGCACGACGCCGTCACCCCGTACGCGGGTCTGGTGTTCGACATCGACGACACCTGGTCGACCTACGCCAGCTACACCGAGATCTTCCAGCCGCAGGTCGCGCGCGGCCGCGACGGCAGTTATCTCGATCCGGTCGACGGCAAGAGCTACGAGGTGGGCGTCAAGGGCGCCTGGTTCGACGACCGCCTCAACGCCTCGCTGGCGGTGTTCCGCATCGAGCAGGACAACGTGGCGCAGCTCACTGGCGAGCCGATCCCGTCGCGACCGGACGAGTTCGCCTACACCGCGGCGCGGGGCACCGTGAGCCGCGGCTTCGAGTTCGAGCTCAACGGCGAACTGGCGCCGGGCTGGAACGCGACCTTCGGCGCCTCGCGCTACGTGGCCAAGGACGCCGACGGTGCGGACGTCAATCCGCGCCTGCCGCAGTCCACGCTCAAGGCGTTCACCAGCTACACCCCGCGCAGCGCAACAGAACTGACTTTCGGCGGCGGCGTGAACTGGCAGAACGGAATCCATTACCCGGTACCGGCCTACGGTCGCTTCGAGCAGTCGAGCTACGCACTGGTCAACGCGTTCGTGCGTTACCAGCTGGCGCCGCAGTTCGCGGTGCAGTTGAACGCCAATAACCTGCTCGACAAGGAATACCTCGCGCAGATCAACGGCTACGGCGCGTACGGCGAGAAGCGCAATGGCCAGCTGACTTTCACCTACACCTTCTGAGTCCGTCCGGCCGGCGCCTGCCGGCCGCGGCCCTTCTCATCCGAGGACTTCCCATGCGCTCGAACATCCTTCGTACCCCTGCGCCACGCCACCCGCGCATCCGCGCCCTGGCCACCGTGTGTGCCCTGGGTCTGGCGACGATTGCCGGCGCAGCCGAGCCCACCGCGGCTGCACCGGCTTTCACGCCTGCGCTCCCCGTCGAGCCGGCCACCGGCACCGTGATCGACGACGGCGTGATCTACCGCGAACTCACCCGCGGCATCTACGAAGTCGTCAGCAACCCGCACGATGGTGCGGTCTATGTGGCCTCGGCTCTGTCGATTCCCAACGTGACCGGCGGCGTCGTCTACAGGCTCGACCCGGCCACGCTGCAGCCCATCGGCGCGATCCACACCGACATGCGCAACCTCGGCCTGACGCTCTCGCCGGACGGCAAGCGGCTGTTCGCCACCAACAGCCTCGACCACGCACTCACCGCGATCGACCTGGAGTCGAACACCGTCGTCGCACGCCTGCGCTTCGACGACGAGAAGGACAGCCAGGGGCACCGCTATGGGCCGCGGCAGGTCATCTATGACCGCGGTCGCGACCTGCTGTACGTCGGCGCGGTCGGTGATCCGGCGGTGATCTGGGTCGTCGACGCACGTACGCTCGAACTGCGCCATACGATCAGCAACGCCGGCAAATGGCTCACCGGCCTGATGTTGCATCCGGGCAATGGCGATCTCTATGCAGCCAACGGCAGTGGCGAGATTCTGCGCATCGATCCCGAGCGCCTTCGCATCACGCATCGCTTCAAGCCGGCCGGCGACACCCCGGCGTTGCTGTTGAACATGGCGCTCGACGCGGAGAAGAACCTGCTCTACGTCACCGACCATTCGCAGCTCAAGACCACGCTGATCGTCGACCCGGAGACCGGCCGCAAGGTCGGCGAGATCGCCGATGCCGGCGACTCGATGGGCATCCTGTTCAATGCCGCCCGCCGCGAGCTCTATATCACGCACCGCGACCAGGGCACCGTGACCATCGTCGACGCGGACACGCATGAGACCAAGCGCACTGTGCGCGCAGGCCCCAATCCGAACAGCCTTGCGCTCTCGGCAGACGGCACGGCGCTCTACGTCACGGTCAAGACGCCGTTCACCAAAACCTATACCGCAAGTGGCGTAGAGAGCATTTTGCGCATCCCGCTGGAGTAGGGCGGACTGCGCGGCGCTTGGAGGGCTGTAGAGGCGAGCGACGGGGTAGCGGACGTCTACCTTCCCGGAACTCGCGCAGCCCACCTTCCCACCATCGCGAAAGATCCGTACACAGGTCCGACTTCTGAATTTTTCCAGGGCTGCGTCCAATGTGCCCGGCCGTGGACGCTATACCCCGAAACCCGGCGGCGCCTGAAAGCCGCCAAGCTCCTGTGCGATCAGCCGGGCGACTTCAATCGTGGTCCGATCGCCGTACTCCGGGCCGATGATCTGGAGCCCGATCGGAAGCCCGTCACGTGACGACCCGCTGGGGAAAGCGGTGCTCGGCAAGTACGCGACGCTCGCCAGACCGACCCAGAAGTACTGCTCGTAATGCAGGGTCTCCAGCGCGTCGACCGCAAGCAACCGCTCGAGCTTGGGTCGATGATCATGCGGGAACGCCGTCGTGGCGGAGATCGGGCAGATCACCACGTCCCACCCGTCGAAGAAGTCGCGCCACCGCAGTCGGTGCCGGCTACGCCTTTCGTCGTGATCGCACCAGCTTCGATGATCCAGGACGCGGGCGCGCGTCAGGATCGCCAGCGGCGATGCATCGTTCGCGTCGAGCGCTGCAGCCGCAGCCTGGGTCGCGGCGTAGTAGGCGTCGGGCAGGTTGACCAGTCCTGTGGATCCCAACAGGCTCAGATAGGTGGCGTGCGATTCCCTTGGCGAAAGTGCAGGGCGCGCCAGATCCGATACGACCGCGCCGGCGCGGGCGAGCACTTCGCCGATGGCCTGCACGCGATCCGAGATATCGATCGAGGTGGGAACGTCTTCCTCCTGCGGCCAGATCGCAACGCGCAAGCCACGTAACGTACTTGCCCTCGGCGGTGGCAGCGCCAGCGCCCAGCCCGGTGACCGGAACCGGTCAGGCCCCGCGACGATGTCCAGCGCCAGCGCCAGATCTTCCGCGCTTCGCGCCATGGGCCCGACGACATTCAGATCCGGTGCGGATGCGACGCCCAGAGGGGTGTGGCCCAGCGTCGGAACGATGCCGTACGTGGGCTTGTGCCCGTAGACACCGCAGAAGTGCGAGGGATTCCGGATCGACCCGCCGATGTCGGAGGCGAACTCCAGGCCGGTCAAGCCGGCAGCCAGCGCGGCGGCCGATCCGCCGGAGGAGCCACCCGGTGAGCGCGTCGCATCCCACGGATTGCGTGTGGTCCCGTAGATGTCGTTGTAGCTCTGCCAGTCCCCGAGTCGCAGCGGAACGTTCGTCTTGCCCATGACATGGGCGCCGGCTGCCTTCAGGCGTTCGACGATCGTTGCGTCGTTCCGGGCGACATTGTTCCGTTGTTCCGGCACGCCCCACGTCGTGCGCAATCCAGCGACGTCGAAGGTTTCCTTGACCGTCGTCGGGACGCCGTGCAGAGGTCCCAGCCAGTGCCCCCGCGCAAGCGCCGCGTCAGCCGACTTCGCCGCTTCCAGCGCGCGGTCGAAATCCCGCACCACGACAGCATTCAACGCGTTGTCGAAATGCTGGATGCGCTCGATGTAGTAGCGGGTGAGTTCGAGCGAGCTGACGTGTTTGCGCTGGATCAGTTGCGCCAGGTCGATCGCCGACGAAAACGCCAGATCTCCTGCCGCGAGACTATTCTGCGCAGATGTCACGAAAGGGGCGCGGAATGGAACGGCAATGTCGCCTGAGGCCCAGGGACGTCAGGTCTGGAAATAGGAGGCATGATGGCCCTGTCTATAGGTCGGCGGTCTTCGACCCCGGGGGGCGAGCCCTGATTCTTGCGTGCGTGTCCTGCGACGCCGGAATTCTAGCGGAAACACACGTGCCCGCGTTCGCTTCTGGCCGAAAGCAGATATCGCGGGCGAGAGGCTTTCGATCTCGGCGAACGCACGTGCGCGCGACGATGCGACAGGCTGCTTGGGTGGCGCCAGCGCTTCGCGCTGCGGAGTGGGCGCTACGCCTTCTTGCGCAGGTAGATCGCCCAGTACGCGAGCCCGATCCCACCACCGCCCAGGATGTTCCCCAGCGTCGACCACAGCAGGTTGGCGCCTGCCGCGCCCCACGACAGTCCAGCCGGCAATTCCGCACCCGTCGCCGCCTGCGCCAGCAGGCCCAGCGGCAGCAGCGACATGTTCGCGACCGAGTGCTCCAGGCCCAGTGCGACGAAGGCCGCGACGGGCGGCACGATGACGGCGACCTTGTCGACGGCGGATTGCGTGCCGGCGGCCATCCACACGGCCAGGCACACCAGCACGTTGGCGAGGATGCCGCTGGCGACGATGCTGCCGGCGGATTTGGACGCCTTCCCGGTGGCGAGTTCGATGGCGGACGTGGCGAATGCGCCGTCGCCTGCGAGGTGCAGGCCTGCACCGATGGCGAGCAGCACCAGCAGCAGGGCGCCGACGAGGTTGGCGATCCACACGAGGCTCCATGCGCGCAGCAGTTGGCCGGGGCCGATGCGCTGTTGCGCGAGCGGCAGGGTCATCAGCGTGTTGCCGGTGAACAGTTCGGCGCCGGCGAGCAGCACGAGGATCAGGCCGAGGGCAAAGCCGGCACCGGCGGCGATCTGCGTCAGGCCGTAGGGCAGGTCGCTGGCGCCTGCACCGATCAGCACGGCGACGAGGCTGCCGAAGCCGATGTAGGCGCCGGCCAGCATGCCGAGGCCGATCATCCTGCCGACGGGCAGCGTGGCCTTTTCGACGCAGGTGTCGGAGATCGTGCTCGCGACGTCTTCGGGCGGTGTGGTGGCGGGAGCGGCGTCGGCCATGTGGGCGCGTCCGTTCGGGAGAGCGTCCAGCTATACGCAGGCGGCGGTGAAGCAGGCGGCCACGGCGCGGGTTCGGGTTGGTGATGTCGCGATGTGTGACATCGCCTCAGGCGATTGCGATGCGTGCAACAAGACGCATTCACTACGCCTTGCGTCCGAATGTACGAATGTCTCCGGCGCACCGCGGATCGCCTGGCGTGACGCGGCCCCGCCGCCGATGAGACTTCCCCATGCAGACACCTCCCGTACTCGTGACGCAGCCGTACCGGCCGCTGAACCCGTTGCACCTGTTGCTGGCCAGCAGTGCATTCCCTCTTTTCCTGGGCGCCTTGCTCGCCGATATCGCGTACGCGCGGTCCTACGAGGTCCAGTGGACCAACTTCGCGTCCTGGCTGCTGGTCGGCGCGATGGTGTTCGCGGTCATTGCGCTGGTCTGGGCGCTGGTCTCGCTGATCACCCCGACGGCGCGCACGCGCACCCGCTTCATCTATGTCGGTCTGCTGGCGCTGACCTGCGTGCTCGGCTTCCTCAATTCGCTGATCCACGCCATGGACGCCTGGCAGAAGATGCCGCAGGCGCTGGTGTGGTCGGTGCTGTGCGTGCTGTCGATCGGGGCGAGCCTGTGGTTCGCGCTTGGCGGCACCTTGCGTCGCCGGGAGGTGCTGCCATGAACCGTCTCCATGCGAAGCGTCCGAAGTGCGCATTGCCGACGCGCGCCCTGGTGCCTGCGCTGGCGCTCGCACTCGTCGCCTGCGGCGGTACGCCGGATGAAACCTATGTGGGGCCGTCGCCGGACCTGCCGAAGCCGCAGCGCGGTCTGTTCCCGACGCTGAAGATCTCGCTGCCGGCCGAGTGGGGCGATCAGTTGCCGACGGTGCCGGAGGGGTACGAGATCGCGCCGATCGCCGACAACCTGCTGATCCCGCGCCAGATGCTGGTGCTGCCCAACGGCGACATCCTCGTGGCCGAAGGCCGCGGCGGACGCGCGCCGAAGCTCACGCCGAAGGACATCATCGCCGGCATGATCAAGGCCCGCGGCAATACGCAGGTCGACAGCGGCAACCGTCTGACCCTGCTGCGCGACACCGATGGCGACGGCACCTACGAGAACCGGTCGGTGTTCGCCGACAATCTCGACGCGCCCTACGGTCTTGCCTTCGGCAACGATTCGATCTACGTCGCCACGCAGGACGCGCTGCTGCGCTTCCCGTACACGGCCGGCGCGGTCAACGCGGCCGGTGCGCCGGAAGAGATCACCAGGCTGCCGGCGGCGATCAACCACCATTGGACCAAGGCGCTGACGATCAGTGCCGACGGTCGTTACCTGTTCGTCGGTATCGGCTCGGACAGCAACATCACCGAGCGCGGCCTGGCAGTGGAAGAGAGCCGCGCGATGGTCTGGCAGGTGGAAGCCGCGACAGGCTTCCATCGCGTGTTCGCGACCGGCCTGCGCAATCCCACCGCGCTGGCGATGCAGCCGGGCATGGACCAGCTGTGGGCCGTGGTCAACGAACGCGACGAGATCGGCGACGAACTGGTGCCCGATTACCTGACCAGCGTGCGTCCGGGCGGGTTCTACGGCTGGCCCTACAGCTACTGGGGCCAGAACGTCGACGAGCGCGTGCGTCCGCTGAATCCGGAAAAGGTCGCATCGGCGATCACACCGGATTTCGCGCTGGGTTCGCACGTGGCCGCACTGGGCGTCGCGTTCTCCACGCCGTCGATGGGCGCGCAGTTCGCCAACGGCGTGTTCGTCGGCCAGCACGGCAGCTGGAACCGCAATCCGCCGGTGGGCTACAAGGTCTCGTTCGTGCCGTTCCGCGATGGGAAGCCGTCGGGCGAAGCGATCGATTTCGCGACCGGTTTCCTCGGCGAAGACGGCAAGGCGCGTGGCCGTCCGGTGGGCGTGACCGTCGACCCGCGCGGTGCGTTGCTGGTGGCGGACGACTTGGCCAACACCATCTGGCGGATCACGCCGACGGGGGGCGCGCCGGGTGCGCCTGCTGCACCGGCGCCGACGGAGGCTGCGCCGGCGGCTGCACCGGGAACGCCGCCGCCTGCAGGTTGATGACGCAGGTGATGGCGTGAAGAACAGAGGGCCCTTTCGGGCCCTTTGTTCTTGTCCAGTTCTCCGGAATCCGCCAGCGAGTCCTTTTCGCTCGTCATCCCGGCGCAGGCCGGGATCCAGTGTCTTCAGCTGCGCAGGTTGATCGCGCGACTCTAAATCGCCTTGCATGCCTGCGCGCAAGTCACTGGGTCCCGGCCTGCGCCGGGATGACGGGGCGGGTCGTGTCTGCCTGCACCGCGTTTGGCGCGCTGCGCGCCACTTGGCCAATGGCGCGTGTCACGCACGCTCAGCCAGCCACACCTTCCGGCAACTTCGCCACCACCTTGATCTCGAAGTCGAACCCGGCCAGCCAGGTCACGCCTACCACCGTCGCAGTCGGGAACGGCGCCTCGCCCCAGTACTCCGGCACGATTGCCCACGCGCGTTCGAAGCGGTTCGCGGGGTCGACGATGAAGAACGTCACGTCGACCACGTCGTCGAACGTGGCGCCGGCTGCAGCGAGTACGGCGTTGAGGTTCTCGAAGGCGCGTCGCACCTGCTGCTCGAATTCCGGTTCGGGGGAGCCGTCTTCGCGGCTGCCGACCTGGCCGGCGACGAACAGGAAGCCGTCGGAACGGATGGCCGGCGAATAGCGGTGCGTCTCGTACAGCGCATGGCGGCCGGCGGGGAATACAGCGTCGCGAGTTGCCATGGGGATCTCCTGTGATTGCGATGACCCAGTCTGGGGATGCGGGCCTGCGCGATAAATACGCAGCGCTCGCCAGCACTGTTCGTAGAATCCAAACAACCTCCGCAGCTGGACCGCCAATGGACCGTTTCGATGCGATGCAGGCGTTCGTGCGCGTGGTGGAGGCGGGCAGCTTCACCAGAGCTGCGGACACACTGCACATGAGCCGGACCACGGTGACGCAGCTGGTGCAGCAGCTGGAGGCGCGGCTGCGGGTCAAACTGCTCAATCGTACGACGCGGCAGGTCAACGTGACCGCCGATGGCGCGGCGTATTACGAGCGTGTGGTGCGTCTGCTGGCCGACATGGACGATGCCGAGACCAGCCTGTCGAATGCGTCCGCTGCACCGCGCGGGCGCCTGCGTGTCGATGTGCCCAGTCCGTTCGCGCGGATGATCCTGGTGCCGGCGTTGCCGGACTTCCACGCGCGCTATCCGGAGATCCAACTGGATCTGGGCGTCAGCGACCGGCGCGTGGACCTGATCGGCGAGAACGTGGACTGCGTGGTGCGCGGCGGCACGATCACCGACCAGTCGCTGGTCGCGCGGCATGTCGGCGATCTGCAGCTGGGCGTGCATGCAGCGCCCGCGTATCTGCAGCGCATGGGCACGCCGGTGCATCCGCGCGAGCTGGAGGACTCGCATCACCGCATCGTCGGCTTCCTGTGGGCGCGCACCGGCAAGCCGTTGCCGTACGCGATGCGCCGCGGCGACGAGCACGTGCAGGCGCAGGGGCGCTACGTGGTGGCGCTGGACGACGGCAACGCCTACCTCGCCGCCGGTCTCGCGGGGATGGGCGTGCTGTGGCTGCCGGCCTACATGGCCAGGCCGCACGTGGCGAGCGGCGAGCTGGTGACGCTGTTCGAGGACTGGACGCTCGATCCCATGCCGATGTACATCGCGTTTCCGCCCAACCGGCACGTCAGCGCGAAGCTGCGGGTGTTCATCGACTGGATCGTCGAACTGATGGATACACACGCGCCGGTGCTGCAGCGGCAGTGACCAATGCGCTTTGCTCAAGCCCGCCCCCGCGGGCGGGGGCGGGTTCGAGGTATGTCAGGCGACATCGGACAGGCCGCCGATCACCTTCTCCAGCGTGATCGGATACGCGCGCACGCGCACGCCGGTGGCGTTGTGGATCGCATTGGCGATCGCCGCCGGCACGCCGCACAGGCCCAGCTCACCCACGCCCTTGGCCTTCATCGGCGAACTGTCGGCGTCGGCTTCATCGAGGAACACGACCGCCTGCGCCGGGATGTCGGCGTGCACGGGCACCTCGTAGCCGGCGAGATCGTGGTTGACGAAGAAGCCCATGGTCGTATCGACCGCAAGTTCCTCGCTCAGCGCGGCGCCGACGCCCATCGTCATCGCGCCGATCATCTGGCTGCGGGCCTGCTTCGGATTGAGGATGCGGCCAGCCGCGGCCACCGACAGCATGCGGCGTACGCGGGTCTCGCCGGTGTACATGTCGACGCCGACTTCGGCGAAGTGCGCGGCGAAGGTGCTGAGCTGCTTCCGCTTGTCGAGATCGCCGAACTCGATCGCATCCTCGACGACGATCTGTCCGTCGCCCGCGGCATCCGCAAGCGCGACCGACTTGCCGCCGGCGCTGACCTTGCCGTCTGCGAATGCCGCCGTTGCGGGATCGAGCTCGAGCTTCGTCGCCACGACTTCGCGCAGCTTCATGCAGGCGGCGTAGACGCCGGCGGTCGCGCTGTTCGCGCCCCACTGGCCGCCGGAACCGGCAGATGCGGGGAAGTCGGAATCGCCGAGTTTCACGTCGATCGATCCGATCGGCAGGCCCAGCGTCTCGGCCGCGGTCTGCGCGATGATCGTGTAGCTGCCGGTGCCGATGTCGGTCATGTCGGTTTCGACGGTGACGCGGCCATCGCCATCGAGGCGCACGCGCGCGCCGGACTTCATCACCGGCGCGCCGCGGAAGCCCGCGGCCACGCCCATGCCGACCAGCCAACGGCCGTCGCGCACGCTGCCGTGCGCCTTGCGTGCGTCCCAGCCGAATCTCTCCGCGCCCTGGCGCAGGCACTCGACCAGCTGGCGCTGCGAGAACGGACGCTCGGGCTTTTCGGGATCGACCTGGGTGTCGTTGCGGATGCGGAACTCGACCGGATCCATGCCCAGCTTGTCGGCGATCTCGTCGATCGCGATTTCCAGCGCCATCATGCCGGGCGTCTCTCCGGGCGCGCGCATCGCGTTGCCTTCGGGAAGATCCAGCGTCGCCAGGCGCATCTTCGTCATGCGATGTTCGCCGGCGTAGAGCAGACGGGTCTGCTGCACGGCGACCTCGGGTCCACCGCCTTCCAGGTCGCCCGACCAGCTTTCATGCCCCATCGCGGTGATGCGGCCGTCGCGGTTCGCACCGATGCGGATGCGCTGCAGCGTGGCCGGGCGGTGCGTGGTGTTGTTGGCGATCAGCGGGCGATGCAGCGCGACCTTGACCGGCCGCCTGGCGGCCTTCGCGCCGAGCGCTGCGAGCACCGCGTCGGCACGCACGAACAGTTTTCCGCCGAAACCGCCACCGATGTACGGCGACACCAGCCGCACCTTGTCCGGCGCGATGCCGAGCGTGCGGGCAACGTCGCTCTTGCCCCAGGCGATCATCTGGTTCGAGGTCCAGATCGTGACCTTGTCGCCATCCCATTCGGCGAGCGATGCCATCGGCTCCATCATCGCGTGCGACTGGTCGGGCGTGGTGTAGGTCTCGTCCAGCGTGACCTCGGCCGATGCGAATGCGGCTTCGAACTCGCCGACCGCGGTATCGGCCGGCGTGTCGCCGCCCTGCGGCTTCACCGCGTTGTCCTTCTCGCGTTCGAGCGAGAAACGCCCGCGGCTGCGCGTATAGGCCACGCGCACCAGAGACGCGGCGGCGCGCGCCTGTTCGAAGGTCTCGGCGACGACCAGTGCGATCGCCTGGTGGTAGTGCTGGATCTCCGGTCCGCCGAGCAGGGTCGCGGTGTTCATGCGGCCCTTGCCGAGCTTGCCGGCATTGTGCGCGGTGACGACCGCCAGCACGCCGGGCGCACGTTCGGCGGCGCTGATGTCGATCGAGGCGATGCGGCCCTTCGCGATGCCGGCGCCGATGACGTGGCCGTAGGCCGCGCGTGCGGTGACGTCGTGCCACTCGTAGGCGTAATGCGCGGTGCCGGCGACCTTGTGCGGGCCGTCGATGCGGTCGAGCGGCTGGCCGACGACGCGCATCGCGTCGATCGGGTTCGGGCCTGCGGGCGTGTCGAACTTCATGACATGGCCTCCTGGGCTTCGGCCAGGGCCGCAGCGATGCTGCGCTCGGCGAGCATCAGCTTGAACCGGTTGTCGTCGGTCGGCGCGGCGCCTTCGAACAGACGCGCTGCGACCGCCCTGGCGCCACGCGGCAATTCGGCATCGGCCGCATCGCGGTGCCAGGGCTTGTGCGCGACACCGCCGACGACCACGCGTCCGCTGCCGTCGCGCTGCACGATCGCGGCGACCGAGACCAGCGCGAACGCATACGAGGCGCGATCTCGGACCTTGCGATAGATCTGGCGACCGCCGACCGGCGGTGGCAGCACGACTGCCGTGATCAGTTCGCCGGCTTCAAGCACCGTTTCGCGCTGCGGCGTATTGCCGGGCGCGAGGTATAAATCATCGAGTGGGATGCGACGCGTTCGGCCATCGGCCTTGACGGTCTCGACCACCGCGTCGAGCGCGCGCATCGCCACCGCCATGTCGCTGGGATGCGTGGCGATGCAGTCCTTGCTGCCACCGATCACCGCAAGCTGGCGGCTGTAGCCTTCGATCGCGCCGCAGCCGCTGCCCGGCAGGCGCTTGTTGCAGGCCTGGTCGGTGTCGTAGAAGTAGGGGCAACGCGTGCGCTGCAGCAGGTTGCCGGCCGTCGTCGCGCGGTTGCGCAGCTGGCCGGACGCACCGGCGAGCAGGGCGCGCGACAGCAGCGGATAGTCCCTGCGCACGCGATCATTGGCCGCGAGATCGGTATTGCGCACGCCGGCGCTGATGCGCAGGCCACCGTCGTCGCGCTTCTCGATCGTGTCGAGCGAGAGCCCGTTGACATCGACCAGATGCGCCGGCGTTTCGATCTCCAGCTTCATCAGGTCGAGCAGGTTGGTGCCGCCGCCGATGAACTTCGTGCCGGGCGTGCGCGCGGCGGCGGTGGCCGCCGCCGCGGGCGATTCCGCGCGTTCGAATCCGAAGGCCTTCATGCGCGTGCTCCCGAAGTCCCGGCGACGTCTTCGATCGCATCGAGGATGTTGGCGTAGGCGCCGCAGCGGCACAGGTTGCCGCTCATGCGCTCGCGGATCTCGCTGCCGTTGATCGCAGGGCGGGCGGTGAGGTCGGCGGTCACGTGGCTGGGAATGCCATCGCGGATTTCGCCGAGCACGGCGACCGCGGAACAGATCTGCCCGGGCGTGCAGTAGCCGCACTGGAAGCCATCGTGCTTCACGAACGCCGCCTGCATCGGGTGCAGCCTGTCGGGCGTGCCGAGGCCTTCGATGGTCGTGACCTTCCCGCCTGCGTGCATCACCGCCAGGCTCAGGCAGGTATTGATGCGGCGGCCGTCGACGATCGCCGTGCAGGCGCCGCACTGGCCGTGGTCGCAGCCCTTCTTGGTGCCGGTGAGGTGGAGTTCCTCGCGCAGGAAATCGAGCAGCGTGGTGCGGGTATCGACCTCGCGCTCGACGCGTTCGCCGTTGACCTCCAGCGAGACGCGCTGGCGCACCGGTGGACGCAACGGCGTGGGCGTGGTCGCGGCGTTGGCGGCCTGCGCGACGGCGGGCATGGCGACTGCGCCGGCCGACGCGGCGCCGGCCTTCAGCAGGTCCCGGCGGGTGAGGGGAGACATGGGCATTCCTCTGGCTGGCTCGATGGGCTGGCTGGGTGAGGGGGTACGCGGACGCTTGCAGATCAGCATGCGCGGCAGCATGTTGCGATGCGGTCAATGTGGGAGCGCGCTTGCGCGCGATGGGCTCTCCAGATGAAGCCATCGCGCGCGAGCGCGCTCCCACAGGAGACCGGGCATGGGGCCTGCGCGCCGCGCCATTGCTGCAGCTGGGTGGCGATGCTCGAGGCGATCGCCTCGGGTCCGCGTCCGCAGTGCGAAATGCCCATCGCGCGCGAGCGCGCTCCCACAGGAGCGCGGTCATGGGGCCTGCGCGCCCCGCCATTGCTGCAGCTGGGTGGCGATGCTCAAGGCGATCGCCTCGGGTCCGCGTCCGCAGTGCGGAATGCCGACCGGCGCATGCAGGCGGGTGGACAGCGCGTCACGTTCGGCGCGGCGCAACAGCTTGAAGAGATCGTCGCGGCGGCGCTCGGGACCCAGCAGGCCGATGAAGGGAATCCTCGAACCGGCGAGCGCGGCCAGCGCATCGCGGTCGGATTCGAAACCGTGGTGCATGACCAGCGCGACATCGGCATGCGGACATGCGGCGACGGCGTCGTCGGGAGGCAGGTCGAGCAGATCGGATTCCGCGCCCGCGGCATCGCGCCAACGTGCGCGCCGTTCCGCAACGCTCACGCGCCAGCCCAGCGACCGCAGCATGGGGATCAGCGTCGGCGTTTCGGGGCCTGCGCCGAGGATCAGCGCCTCGGGCGCGCGATGCAGGGTCAGTGTCCAGTCCCGGGCGCCGGACTGCGGCGCCTCGCCGACCGGCAACATCCAGGACCAGGCGCGACCGTCGAGACGGCAGGCGATACGGCCATCGCGATCGAGCGTGATCTTCAGCGCCTGGCCGCCGGCAAGCCAGGCCCAGATCGCATCCGCCACCTGCGGCAATGCGGCCAGCGGCAACAGCGCCAGCAATTGCCGGCCCCGGCAGCCGACCGCGCTGCCCGAGAACAGGGCGCCGTCGTCCGTGGTGTCGATCTCCAGCCATTCGATGCGGCCGGCATCGCCGGCAACCAGCGCGACCCGCTCGATCTCCGGCTCCAGACAACCGCCGCTGATCCAGCCGACATGCGGCCCATCGCCGAACAGCGCGAGCGCGCCGGTCGAGGCGTAGGTGGAGCCTTCGGTGTCGACGACGAGCGCAAGCACCGGTGCGCGGCCCGCAGACAGCGCGTCGAACGCGGCCCGCAGGACGGCGCCTGGATTGCCTTCGGCGAACCCCGGGCCGGGGATGTGCGGCCCAGGGTTCGCGGCGACGGCAGGCGTGGCAGCCGCCATCAGAAGGTGCCGCGCGCAGTGGCGTTGATTGCGGAAGGCGCGGGCGTGGCTGGCGTGGGGCTGGCCATCGGAGGGTCCGGACGGTTCGGCGAGAGAGTGTCCGGTGGGTCGTGAGTGTCGTGTGGACTGGACTGGCGCGCGCCGTCCGAAGCCATGCATCCATCTTCCATACGCGGCATCCTTGCAGCGTCAGCCGCGCATATGCGTGCCGCACACCCGCGCTTTCCAGGAGTCGTCGATGTTCTTCGCCGCGCGTCGCCCCGTGACGCTTTCCCGCTTCGTGCTCTCTTTCTCGCTCGCCCTCGGCATGGCATCGCCCGTCCTCGCGCAGGATTCGTCCGCGCCGGTGCTCGCGCCGCCGGCCAACGCCGCCGAGACCGCGCTGCGCGCTCTCTACACGCGCGAATGGGAATGGCGGCAGGCCGAGTTCGTGCGGGTGAAGGTCGATGGACGCTGGCAGAACGACGACCGGCTGCCGTCGGTGACGCCGGAGGCCTGGGCGCGGCGTGCGGACTACTGGAAGGCGGCGCTCGATGCGCTCGACAACATCCCGCTCGACCAGTTGGGCCGCGAAGAGCGGATCAACGCCGCGGTCTTCCGCACTTCGATCGAAGCGAGCGAAGCCAGCGCGCGCTGGCGCACCTTTGAAGCGCCGTTCAACAGCGACAGCTTTTTCTGGGGCGGCATCAATCCGCGTCAGCCGTTCCAGACCGAAGCCGACTGGCGCCGGTTCATCGGCCGCCTGTCCGACGTGCCGCGCTATTTCGACGAGCAGATCGCGAACATGCAGACCGGTCTGGCGCGCGGCTGGAGCGTGCCGCGCGCGACGCTGGCAGGCCGCGACAGGACGCTCGATCCCTATGTGCTGACCGGCGAGACGAATCCGCTGCTGGTCACCTTCGATCGCATTCCCCATACGATTCCCGAGCCCGTGCGCACGCAGCTGCGCGAGGAAGGCCGGCGCGTCGTGCTGGAACAGGCGGTTCCCGCGTACGCGAAGCTGCTGTCCTTCATCCGCGGCGAGTACCTGCCGCGCACGCGCACGACGATCGCCGCCAGCGATCTGCCCGACGGCCGCGCGTTCTACCAGACCCAGATCCGCGCGTACGTCACCCGCGACATGAGCGCGCGCGAAATCCACGACCTGGGCCTGGCCGAAGTCGAGCGCATCACCGCGGAGATGCGCGAGGTCATGGGCCGCGCCGGCTTCGAAGGCGACCTGCCGGCCTTCATCGAATACCTGCGCACCGATCCGCAGTTCTACGCCAGGACGCCGCGCGAACTGCTGGGCGAGGCCTCGCTGATCGCCAAGAAGATCGACGGCCAGCTGCAGTATGTCGTCGGCACGCTGCCGCGCTACCGCTTCACGATCCTGCCGGTCGCCGACGACATCGCACCGGTCTACACCTCGGGCCGCGGCGGGCTGGAGGCCTGCTTCTTCAACACCTACGACCTGCCGTCGCGCCCGCTGTACAACCTGCCGGCGCTGGTGCTGCACGAGTGCGCGCCGGGCCACAGCTTCCAGGCCGCGCTTGCGCTCGAGGCACCGGCGCGCCCGGACTTCCGCCAGCAGACCTACTTCTCCGGCTACGGCGAAGGCTGGGGCCTGTACACCGAATGGCTCGGCACGCGCATGGGCATCTACGAAACGCCGTACGAGGACTTCGGCCGGCTGACCTTCGAGACGTGGCGCGCCGCGCGGCTGGTCATCGACACCGGGCTGCACGAGTACGGCTGGACGCGGGATCAGGCGATCGACTACCTCGCCAGCCGCACCGCGCTCGCACGCCATGACGTGGTCACCGAAATCGACCGCTACATCTCCTGGCCGGGCCAGGCGCTGTCGTACTACATCGGCTATCGCACCATCCTCGACCTGCGCGCCGAGGCCGAGCGCGAGCTCGGCCCGGCGTTCGACCAGCGCGCCTTCCACGATACGATCCTCGATCTGGGCCCGGTGCCGCTGCCGGTGCTGGAAGACGAGGTGCGGCGCTTCATTGCGGAGCAGAAGGCGGGCGCGGCAAGGGCCGGATGAGGCCTTCCTTCAGTTCCGGCCGCCGTTGCTTGCGGATCCGCTCGGGCGTGCGCCTGTCGCGAACCGGCAGGTACCTGTGCTGCTCGACTGGCTGGACACGCGATGCGGGGCGGGGGAGCCGGCGTTGACGCGGCATTCCACACGTGCGCTTGAGCGCGCCCGCGGCAACGCCGAGAATCGGGACACCGGCTGCGCAGACGCGGACCACAGGATTTCCCCATGCAGAACCTTCGCGTTTCCACCGTCCAGGGCGCCACCGTGTGGCACGACCCGGCGGCCAACCGTCGCTACTACGGCGATCTGATCGCTCCGCTGCACGGGCTGACCGATCTGGTCGTGCTGCCGGAGACCTTCACCAGCGGCTTCAGCAACGATGCGATCGACCTCGCCGAAGACATGGACGGCCCGACTGTCGCCTGGATCCGCGAACAGGCCGTCGCCCTCGATGCCGCGGTGACCGGCAGCGTGCAGTTGCGCGACGGCGACCGCGTCTACAACCGCATGCTGTGGGCGACGCCCGACGGCGCACTGCGGCATTACGACAAGCGCCACCTGTTCCGCTATGCGAACGAGCACAAGCGCTATGCCGCGGGTCGCGAGCGTCTGACCGTCGAATGGAGGGGCTGGCGGATCAATCCGCAGGTCTGTTACGACCTGCGCTTTCCGGTGTTCTGCCGCAATCGCTTCGATGTCGAGCGCCCGGGCGGGATGGACTTCGACCTGCAACTGTTCGTCGCCAACTGGCCTGCCGCGCGCGCCTACGCGTGGAAGACCCTGTTGCGCGCGCGGGCGATCGAGAACCTGTGCTACGTGGTCGGCGTCAATCGCGTGGGCACCGACGGCAATGGGCTGCCGTACTCGGGCGACAGCGCGGTACTGGATTTCCTCGGCCAGCCGGTCAGCGAATGCCGCGATGCCGAAGTCGTCTCGACGACGACGTTGCAGGCGGACTTGCTGTCCTCGCATCGCGAACACTTCCCGGCGATGCTGGACCAGGACCGCTTCGAGATCCGTTGAGCGGGCGTCAGCGCATCAGCGCACGGTATTCGCGCGGCGGCATGCCGACGATGGACTTGAACTGGCGTGCGAAGGCGCTCTGGTCGGAAAAGCCGCAGGCCTGGCCGATCTCGGCGATGCTGGTGTCGGTATGCAGCAGCAGGTGCATGGCTTCCTCGATGCGCAGCTTGCTGAGCATCTGCTGCGGCGTCAGCTGGAAGACCCGCTTGAACAGCCGTTCGAGCTGCGCCACCGAGACCTCGGCGTTGTCGGCCAGCGTCTGCACGCGCAGCGGCGCGCTGTAGTGCGCCTGCATGTAATCGACCGCGCGCTGCAGGCGGCCGAACGAGGAATGGCGCCGGTCCGGCGCGCCGAGATCGCGCGAGATGCCGACCAGGCCGGTCACGCGCCTGCCGTCGCGCACCGGGCGCTTGAAGGTCAGGCACCAGCCGGGTGCGCGATTGGCGTAGAGGTGCAGCTCGAGCTGGTTCTCGATGATCTCGCCGGCCAGCGTGCGCTGGTCCTGGGCGATGTAGCTGCCGCCGAGCCGGGACGGGAACAGCTGCAGGGGCGTCTTGCCGACGAGGTCGTCGCGGGTCCTCGCACCGAGCCGGCGCACCAGGGTCAGGTTGACGTGCGTGTACCTGCCTTCGTGGTCCTTGATGAAGAACACGACGTCGGGCAGGACGTCGAACAGGCACTGCATTTCTTCCGGCGCAAGCTGTAGGTCGATGGCGGCGGCTCCCGGCGTTGTGCTGCGTTGCGTTGTCCTTGCCCCGTCGATGCGTCGATTCCGTGCTGGCAAACAAGGCGATGCGGCAATCCGGCCGGAAATCATTATGCATATTTCCGCATCGGGTGCGGGGAGGCAGTCCTAGCCCGCGCAGGCGCCGGAGGCCGAAGATGAGGCCATGCATCGTCTGACCGTCATCGATTCCCATACCGCCGGCGAGCCCACGCGCGTGGTGCTCGACGGCTTTCCCGATCTCGGCGGCGGCAGCCTCGCGCAGCGCCGCGAACGCTTCCGCGAAGACTTCGACCCATGGCGCAGCGCGATCGCCTGCGAGCCGCGCGGCTCGGACACGATGGTCGGCGCGCTGCTGCAGGCGCCGGTCGATCCCGCGTGCGCGGCCGGGGTGATCTTCTTCAACAACGTCGGCTACCTGGGCATGTGCGGCCACGGCATGATCGGGATGACGCGCACGCTGGCGCACCTGGGGCGCATCGTTCCGGGTGAGCACCTGATCGAAACCCCCGTCGGCGTGGTCGGCGTCGAACTGCATGCCGACGGCCGGGTGTCGATCGACAACGTCGAGAGCCACCGCGCGCGAACCGGTGTCGCGGTCGAGGTGCCGGACTACGGCACCGTCGTCGGCGACGTCGCCTGGGGCGGCAACTGGTTCTTCATCACCAGCCAGTCGCCGGTGCCGCTGTCGCTCGCGCACGAGCCGGCGCTGACCGCGTATACGAAGGCGATCCAGCGCGCGATCGACGCGGCCGGGATCGGCGGCGACGACGGCGGCGTCATCGACCATATCGAGATCAACGGCGCGGCGCCGGACGGCGCCGGGCAGGCGCGCAACTTCGTGCTGTGTCCCGGCGGCGCCTACGACCGCTCGCCCTGCGGCACCGGCACCAGCGCGAAGCTGGCGTGCCTGGCGGCCGACGGCATGCTGGGCGAGGGCGAGCGCTGGGTGCAGCAGGGCATCCTCGGCAGCGCGTTCGAGGGCACCTACCGCAAAGGCGATCGCGGCGTGCTGCCGCGGATCACCGGCCAGGCCTGGCTGACCGGCAGCGCCGAGATCCTGCTCGAGCCCGACGATCCCTTCGTCTGGGGCATCCGCGGGGTCGCGCTGCGGCCATGACCGGTTACGACCTCATCGTCGTGGGTGCGGGCATCGTCGGCGCGAACTGCGCCGACCTGGCCGCGGCGGCGGGAATGCGGGTGGCGATCGTCGAGGCCGACGTGATCGGCGGCGGCGCCACCGCCGCATCGATGGGACACCTGGTGGCGATGGACGACGATCCGGCGGAACTGGCGCTCGCGCGCTATTCGCAGCTGTTGTGGGACGCCGTCGAGCACCAGCCCGGGGCCGAATTCCAACGCTGCGGCACGTTGTGGGTCGCGGCCGACGACACCGAGCTCGCGATGGTCGCGGAGAAGATCGCCCGGCTCGCCGCGGTGGGCATCGAGGCCGAGGCGATCGACGCCGTGCAGCTGCGCGCGCTGGAACCGGGCCTGGCGCATCGCCTGGCCGGCGGCATGCGGGTCGCCCGCGAAGCGGTGGTCTATCCGCCGCGGATCGCCGCCTGGCGGGTCGGGCGCGCGGTGGCCGCAGGCGCGACGCTGCTGCGCGGCCGGCGCGCGATGGCGTTGCTGCGCGACGGCATGCGCCTCGACGATGGCAGCACGCTGCACGGCCCGGTCCTGCTGGCCACCGGCGAGGCGACGCCGGTGCTGGTGCCGGAACTGCCGATGCACGTGCGACGCGGCCATCTGGCGATCACCGATCGGCACCCGGGCGTGCTGCGGCACCAGGTGCTGGAACTCGGCTACGCGGCGAGCGCGCACGGCGATGCGTCCACCAGCGTCGCGTTCAACGTCCAGCCGCGTCCGGGCGGACAGCTGCTGGTGGGTTCGTCGCGCGAACTGGGCGAGACCGCACGCGACGTCCATCCGCCGGTGCTGCGGCGGATGCTCGAGCGCGCGTTCGACTATCTGCCGGCGCTGCGCGGCCTGCAGGCGATCCGGGTCTGGACCGGGTTCCGGCCCTGCACGCCGGACGGGCAGCCCTACATCGGCGCGGTGCCGGGCCGGCCCGGGGTGTGGGTGGCGACCGGGCACGAGGGTCTCGGCGTCACCACGGCGCCGGGCACGGCGCAGCTGTTGCTGGACCTCATCCATGGGCGGGTGCCGGCCATCGATCCCACGCCCTACGATCCCGCGCGGGTGCTCGCATGAGCGGCCATGCCGATGCGCGTCCGATGCTGCGGCTGCGCGTCGACGGCCACGAGATCGCGGTGCTGGCCGGCAGCAGCGTGGCCGGGGCGGTCGCGCTGGCCGGCGGCACCACGCGCACCTCGCGCGGCGGCGAGCCGCGCGCGCCGCTGTGCGGCATGGGCATCTGTTTCGAATGCCGGGTGACGGTCGACGGGCGCGCGCAGCAGCGCGCCTGCCTGGTGCCGGCGGCCGAGGGCATGGAGGTGCGCACGCATGTCTGAGCGTCGGCTGCGCTGCGATGTCGTCGTGGTCGGCGCCGGTCCCGCCGGGATGTCGGCCGCGCAGGCGGCCGCCTCGCATGGCGCGAGCGTGATCGTGGTCGACGCGCAGCCGCAGCCCGGCGGCCAGATCTGGCGCCACGACGTGCGCGACGGCGCGCCGCCGCCGTCATCGACGCTGCAGGCGGCGCTGGCGGCCGCCGGCGTCACGCTGCTGCCGCAGTCGGAAGTCGTCGGCAGCGCGGGTCGCCGGCTGTTCGTCCGCATCGGCAATGACGGCGCGACCATCGATCACGAGGCGCTGGTGCTGGCGACCGGCGCGCGCGAACTGCTGCTGCCGTTCCCGGGCTGGACGCTGCCGGGCGTGACCGGTGCCGGCGGTGCGCAGGCGCTGGCCAAGCAGGGCTGGCCGGTGCGCGGGCAGCGCGTCGTGCTGGCCGGCAGCGGGCCGCTGCTGCTGGCGGCGGCGGCGACGCTGCGCCGGCATGGCGCGGACGTGCTCGGCATCCACGAACAGGCCGCGCTACCCGCGGTCGCCGGATTCGCGGCCGGGCTGTGGCGCTGGCCGGGCAAGCTGGCGCAGGCGCTGCAACTGCGCGCGTCGCTGGCCGCGGTGCCCTACCGCACCGGCAGCCACGTGTTGCGCGCGATCGGCGACGACCGGCTGCGCGCGGTCGAGCTGCGGGTCGGCGGCCGCAGCATCGAACTCGAGTGCGACATGCTCGGCTGTGGTTTCGGTCTGGTGCCCAACGTCGAACTCGCGCTGTCGCTGGGGTGCGCGCTCGACGACGGCACGCCGCATCCGCGCGTCATCGTCGACGACGTGCAGCGAAGCAGCATCGCCCACGTGTACGCGGCCGGCGAGGCCTGCGGCATCGGCGGCGTGGACTGCGCCCGCATCGAAGGTGGGATCGCCGGCCATGCCGCGGTCGGCCAGGCACGGGCCGCGCGTGCGCTGCTGTCGCGACGGGCCCGTGCCCGGCGCTTCGCGGCGGCGCTGCGCAAGACCTTCGCATTGCATGACGACATCCGCGCACTGGCCGACGGTTCGACCCTCATCTGCCGCTGCGAGGACGTCCGTCTCGACGCACTGGCCGGCTGCGACGGCGCGCGCGAGACCAAATTGATGACGCGGTTCGGCATGGGCCCCTGCCAGGGGCGCATCTGCGGCACCGCGCTGGCGGAGATCCGCGGCGTCGCCCGCACCGGTTTCCGTGTCCCGATTTTCCCCGTTTCGCTGGACGTGCTGTCGTGCTTCGACGACGCCCCGCGGATCCATCCCCAGGAGTCATGAAATGAGCAAGTCGATGTGGCAGGGCGTCATCCCCGCGATCACCACCCCCTTCACCGAGGACGGACAGGTCGATCACGATTTCCTCGCCAGGCATGCGGCCTGGCAGATCGACGCGGGCTGCATCGGCATCGTGCCGATCGGGTCGCTCGGCGAGAGCGCGACGCTGTCGTTCGAGGAGAAGGTCGCGATCGTGCGTACCCTGGTCGAGGCCGTGGGCGACCGCGCGCCGGTCATTCCCGGCATCGCCGCGCTGGCGACCGACGAGGCGGTGCGACTGGCGCAGGCCTGCGAGGCCGAGGGCGCGCGCGGGCTGATGGTGTTGCCGCCGTACGCGTACTCCACCGACCGCCGCGAGATGGGCGAGCACGTGCGCGCGGTCGTGGCCGCGACCGGACTGCCGGTGCTGCTGTACAACAATCCGATCGCCTACAAGACCGATTTCACCGCCGAGCAGATCGTCGATCTCGCCAACGAGTTCCCGCAGATCGAGGCGGTCAAGGAATCCTCGGGCGACCTGCGCCGCTTCGCCTCGATCCAGGCGCTGTCGGGCGACCGCCTGGTGCTGATGACCGGCATCGACGATGCGATCGTCGAAGGCATCGCGATGGGCGCGACCGGCTGGATCGCCGGCCAGGTCAACGCCTATCCGCACGAGTCGGTGGCGCTGTTCGAACGCGCGCGCGCCGGTGGCTACGAGGCGGTGAAGGAACTCTACGACTGGTTCCTGCCGCTGCTGCGGCTCGACACCGTGCCGAAGTTCGTGCAGCTCATCAAGCTGACCCAGCAGGCCGTCGGCTGGGGCAACGAGCGTGTACGCGCGCCGCGCCTGGTGGTCGAAGGCGCCGAACGCGACGAGGCCCTGCAGGTCATCGCGCACGCGATCAAGACCCACCCGGGACTGTGACGATGGCCGGGCTGCAGCAGGTCCTGGTCGCCGGCGGCTGGCGCGACGCGGTCGCGCCGGCCGGGGAATTCCGCGCGCGCGACCCGTCCAGCGGCGAGGCGATCGGCGGCGCGTTCCCGGTCAGCGGCCACGGCGAGGTCGAGGCGGCGGTGGCCGCGGCGACCGCGGTGGCGGAGGCGTTCTCCGCCGCCGATCCCGCGCGCATCGCCGCCTTCCTCGACGGCTACGCCGACGGCATCGAAGCAGGGGCCGAGGCGCTGGTGGCGCTGGCGCATGCCGAAACCGGACTGCCGGCATCGCCGCGGCTGCGCGATGTCGAACTGCCGCGCACCACCGGCCAGCTGCGCCAGGCCGCGCGCGCGGTGCGCGACTGGAGCTGGGCGCATCCGGTGGTCGATACCGCCACCGGGTTGCGCGCGACATTCGGCCCGCTCGGCAAGCCGGTCGTCGTGTTCGGTCCGAACAATTTCCCGTTCGCGTTCAACGCCATCGCCGGCAGCGATTTCGCCTCGGCGATCGCCGCGCGCAACCCGGTGATCGCCAAGGTGCATCCGCTGCATCCGGGCACCAGCCAGGCGCTGGGGCGGATCGCGCATGCCGCGCTGCTGGCGGCCGGCCTGCCGGCCGGGGCGATCCAGTTGCTGTACCACGTCGAACCGTCCGCGACGCCGCTGCTGGTCGGCAACGCCGCGATCGGCGGGGTCGGCTTCACCGGCAGCCGCGCCGGCGGGCTGGCGCTCAAGGCCCTGGCCGACGCGGCCGGCGTGCCGTTCTACGCCGAGATGTCGAGCATCAATCCGGTGTTCCTGCTCGACGGCGCGCTGGCCGAGCGCGGCGCGGCGCTGGCGCAGGAATTCTTCGCCTCGTGCACGATGGGCAGCGGGCAGTTCTGTACCAATCCGGGCGTGCTGGTGGTGCCGCGCAGCGAGGCCGGCGATGCCTTCGTCGCCGCGGCCGCGGCGCGGTTCGATGCCGCGCCGGCGCAGGCGCTGTTCTCCGACGACGGCAGGCGGCACCTGGGCGATGCGCTCGATGCGCTGCTGGCGGCGGGCGCCGAACGGGTGGCGGGCGCGGCGGATCCGGACCGCTCGGGCTGGTGGGTGCAGCCCAGTCTGTTGTCGGTCGACGGCGAACGTTTTCTCGCCGACCCGCAGCGTCTGCAGGGCGAAGCCTTCGGCCCGGCCAGCCTGGTCGTGCGCAGCGACGACGCCGCGCAGACGCAGGCGATCGCACGCGCGTTCGAAGGCAACCTGACCGCGACGCTGTACCGCGCCGGCGACGGTCGCGACGATGCCCAGGCCGCGGCGCTGATCCCGCTGCTGCGCCCGCGCGTGGGCCGGCTGATCGTGGACCGGATGCCGACCGGTGTGGCGGTCAGTCCGGCGCAGAACCACGGCGGGCCGTATCCGGCGACGAGCCATCCGGGCTTCACCTCGGTCGGCATGCCCGGTGCGATCCGCCGCTTCGCCGCGCTGCACAGCTACGACAACGTGCCCGACGCGCTGCTGCCGGACGTGCTGCGCGACCGCAATCCGGGCGGCGTCTGGCGCCTGGTCGACGGGCAGTGGCGCACCGACGACGTGGGCGCGGGCACATGAGCACGCAGATCGGCCACCTGGGCCTGGCCGAGGCGCGGGCGCAATTGCGGCCGTGGACGCAGTGCGCGCCGGCGATCGCCGGGGCGGAGTACCAGCAGCGCATCGAACGCGCCCGCGCGCTGATGCGCGCGCAGAACGTGGACGCGCTGCTGGTCGGCGCCGGACCGTCGCTGCGCTATTTCGCCGGGGTACCGTGGCGCGCCAGCGAGCGGCTGGTCGCGCTGCTGCTGACCGGCGCGGGCGATCCGCTGCTGGTGTGTCCCGCGTTCGAGGAAGGCTCGCTCGATGCGGTGCTGGGGATTCCCGCGGCCAAGCGGCTGTGGGAGGAACACGAGGATCCGCATGCGCGGGTCGCCCAGGCCATGGCCGAGCGCGGCGCACGCACGCTGGCGCTGGACCCGGGCGCGGCGTTCGCGGTGCACACCGGGCTGCGCGCGCACCTGGACGCGCGCGCCATCGTCGATGCCGCGCCGATCGTCGACGCCTGCCGCAGCGCCAAATCGCCGGCCGAGCTGGCGCTGATCCAGCAGGCCTGCGACATGACCCTGCTGGTGCAGCGGCTGGCCGCCGGCATCGCCGAAGAGGGCATCGGCACCGACACGCTCGTCCGCTTCATCGACGAGGCCCACCGCGCGCTCGGCGCCGACGACGGGTCGACCTTCTGCATGGTCCAGTTCGGCCACGCGACCGCGTATCCGCACGGCATTCCCGGCGTGCAACGGCTGCGCGAGGGCGACCTGGTGCTGATCGACACCGGCTGCACGGTGCAGGGCTACCACTCCGACATCACCCGGACCTGGAGCTTCGGCCGCGCCGGCGATGCGGCGCGCCATATCTGGGACCTGGAGCAGGCCGCGCAGGCGGCCGCGTTCGCCGCGGTGCGCCCGGGCGTGGCCTGCGAGGATGTCGACGCGGCCGCGCGCCGCGTGCTGGAAGCGGCCGGCCTCGGTCCCGGCTACCGCCTGCCCGGACTGCCGCACCGCACCGGCCACGGCTGCGGACTGGCGATCCACGAGGCGCCGTATCTCGTGCGTGGCGACCGCACGCCGCTGGCGCCGGGCATGTGCGCCAGCGACGAACCGATGATCGTGGTGCCGGGTCGCTTCGGCGTTCGCCTCGAGGATCACTTCCACGTGACCGACGACGGCGCGCGCTGGTTCACGCCGCCGTCGCCGGCGATCGACCGGCCGTTCGCGTGAGGACCTCGCCGACGCATTGACGTTCCAAATCCCCACTGCATTCCGCGCGGCCAGGAGGGGCGCACGGTGTTCCCGCCATCGCCGGTCGCCGACCGGCCCGCCAGAGAGCCACCCGATGAGCATCGTTGAGCGACTGATACGCAGGAAATCCGTGGAAATGCTGCAGGCCGAGGCGCGATCGCGCAGTGGCCTGCGCCGCGTACTGGGCCTGTGGCACCTGACCGCGATCGGCCTGGGCGGCATCATCGGCGTGGGCATCTTCGTGCTGACCGGCACGGTTGCGGCCAACCACGCCGGGCCGGCGGTGGTGCTGTCGTTCATGCTCGCCGGCATGGCCAGCGCGGCCGCGGCGCTGTGCTATGCCGAGTTCGCCGGGCTGATCCCGGTCAGCGGCAGCGCCTACGTCTATGGCTATGCGGTGCTCGGCGAGTTCGCCGGCTGGCTGATCGGCTGGGACCTGCTGCTGGAGTTCTCGCTGATCGCGGCGGTGGTGGCGGTGGGCTGGTCGGGCTACGTGCAGGCGCTGCTGGATGCGATGGGATGGCCGCTGCCGGTATGGGCGCGCGGCGGGCCCGGGACCGGGGACGGGCACATGGTCAATCTGCCCGCGGTCGTGATCACCTTGTTGATCGCAGCGCTGCTCGCGGTGCGGATGGAGTGGGGCGCACGCTTCAACAACGTCATCGTCGCGCTGAAGATCGGCGCCGCGATCCTGATCATCGCGGCCGGCGTGGCCTACATCGACCCGGGCAACTGGACGCCGTTCATGCCGTTCGGCTTCGAGGGCGTGGTGACCGGCGCGGCGATCGTGTTCTTCGCCGTGTTCGGCTACGAGATGATGACCACCGCCGCCGAGGAGGCGGTGGACCCGCAGCGCGATGTACCGCGCGCGGTGGTGCTGTCGCTGAGCATCGCGATGGCGCTGTACGTGGGCATCTGCCTGGTGCTGACCGGCATCGTGCCCTACACCACGCTCGACAACGACGCGCCGGTCGCGCACGCGTTCACCGCGATCGGGCAGCCGAAGGTGATGATCGCGATCTCGCTGGCGTCGATCTGCGGCATCACCAGCGTGATCTTCGCCAACCTGCTGGCCGGCGCGCGGATCTGGTTCGCGCTGTCGCGCGACGGCCTGCTGCCGAAGTGGTTCTCGGCAGTGCATCCGAAGTTCGGCACGCCGTTCCGCACCACGGTGCTGATCGGCCTCGTCACCGCGATCGCCGCCGGCCTGCTGCCGCTCGACGAACTGGCGATGCTGGTCAACATCGGCGTGCTCAGCGCGTTCATCGTGATCTGCAGCGCGATCCTGGTGCTGCGCGTGCGCCAGCCGGAGCTGCATCGCCCGTTCCGCACCCCGTGGGTGCCGTTCGTGCCGCTGCTCGGCATCGGCTTCTCGGCCTGGCTGATCTACGGGCTGCCGTTCGTGACCTACGAGCGCTTCCTGCTGTGGATGGCGGTGGGCTGCGTGGTGTATTTCGCCTATGGCATCCGCCACAGCCGGCTGGAGGGACGGGACGCGTGAGCGCTACGGGCCGGATGACGGGCATGCAGGCATGACGGGACGGGTCGGCAGGCTGCTGCTGTGGCTGGCGCTGCTGGCGGCGATGCCCGCGTCGGCCGCGCCCGATGCCGCCGACTACGCGCGCGCGCTGTCGCTGCGCGAGGACTGGATCGGCCTGACCCGCGACGTGGCCTGGCCGGCGCAATGGTCGCCCGACGGGCGCTTCCACTACCGCAAGACCGTCGCCGGCGGCTTCGCCTTCGTGCGCGACGACCCGGCCGGCGGGCGCGGGCGGCCGGCCTTCGACCAGGCCGCGATCGCCGCGGCGCTCGGGCAGGCGGACGGTATGCGCCACGATCCGCTGCGGCTGCCGTTCGAGACGTTCGCGTTCGAGGACGAGGACCGCGCCATCGCGTTCCATGTCGGAGAGACCCGCTGGCGCTGCACGCTAGCGCCGGCGGACTGCGAACGCGCGGCGCCGGCACCCGGGCGCCCGCGCGCGTTCGGCGTGGTCCGCGACCTGTCGGTGCCGGCGGACGATACCCCGCGGCCGTCGCCCGACGGGCGCTTCGCGGCATCGGTCGAGGACCACAACGTAGTCGTGCGCCGGGTCGCCGACGGTCGCGTGATGCTGCGCGGCGAGGGCGGTCACGCGGCGGACTTCGACGATCCCGAAACCCTGGCCTGGTCGCCGGACTCGCGCTGGCTGGCGGTCTACCGCGTGCTGCCGGGCGACCGCCGCGAAGTGGTGCGGATGGAGACCGCGCCGCGCGACCGGCTGCAGCCGCGCGTGCACACCCAGCTCTATCCCAAGCCGGGCGATGCGGTGGATATCGAACGGCCGCTGCTGTTCGACGTCGAACGCGGTCGCGGCTTCGAGATCGACGCCGCGCTGTTCGCCAACCCGTACCGCCTGTCGCCGATCCAGTGGCGGCAGGGCAGCGGCAGCTTCGCGTTCGAAGTCGTCCACCGCGGCCACCAGCGCGTGGACCTGGTCGCGGTGGACGTGCCCGGCGAGGGCGAGGCGGCGACCGCGCGGATCGCGGTGGCCGAGCCGGGCACGACCTTCGTCGACACCTGGCGCGGCTTCCGCCACGACGTCGGTGGCCTGGGCGAGGAGATCGTCTGGCTATCCGAGCGCGACGGCTGGCGGCACCTGTACCTGTTCGACGGGCGCAGCGGACAGGTGAAGCACCGGATCACGCAGGGCGATTGGGTGGTGCGCGAGGTGCTGCGCGTCGACGATGCCGCGCGCCAGGTCTGGTTCACCGCCAGCGGCATGGATGCCGGGCGCGATCCGTATTTCCGGCATCTGTTCCGGGTGGACTTCGATGGCGGCAACCTCGTGCGCCTGACCGATTTCGACGCCGACCACGACATCGCGATCGCGCCCGAAGGCGCGCACTACGTCGATGTCTACTCGCGCGTGGACCTGCCGCCGGTCATGGAGCTTCGCCGCGCCGACGGCACGCTGCTCGCCGAGATCGAGCGCGGCGACATCTCGGCGCTGCAGGCGGCCGGCTGGCGCGCGCCCGAGCCGTTCGTCGCCGAGGGCCGCGACGGCGTCACCGACATCTGGGGCCTGGTCGTGCGTCCGCGCGACTTCGATCCGGGCAAGCGCTACCCGGTGATCGAGAACATCTACGCCGGCCCGCACGACGCCTTCGTGCCCAAGACCTTCTGGCCGTTCGGCTACCACAGCGGCGGCGACAAGCAGATCGGCATGCAGGCGCTGGCGGACCTGGGCTTCATCGTCGTGCAGATCGACGGCATGGGCACCGCGCACCGCGGCAAGGCCTTCCACGACGTGGCCTGGAAGAACCTCGGCGATTCCGGCTTCCCCGACCGCATCGCCTGGCACCGCGCGCTGGCCGCGCGCGACCCGTCCTACGACATCTCGCGGGTCGGCATCTACGGTGCCTCGGCCGGCGGCCAGAGCACGCTCGGCGCGCTGCTGTTCCACCCGGACTTCTACAAGGTCGGCGTGGCCTGGAACGGCTGCTACGACAACCGCATGGACAAGATCAGCTGGAACGAGCAGTGGATGGGCCTGCCCAAGAGTGAGGGTGACGGCGAAGACGACCATTACGCGCGCGCCTCGGGCGTGGACAACGCCCACCGGTTGCAGGGCGAACTGCTGCTGATCCTCGGCGAGCAGGACAGCAACGTCGATCCGGCGTCGACGATGCAGGTGGCCGATGCCCTGGTCCGCGCCGGCAAGGATTTCGAGCTGCTCGCCATTCCCGGCGGCGGGCATTCGGTCGGCCGCTCGGACGGGCCGATCGCCTATGCGCACCGCCGCCAGTCCGACTTCTTCGTCCGCCACCTGCTCGGCGCGGCACCCCCGCGCTGGAACGGGATGGCAGGCGCCGCCCAGTGATCCGCACCCGCACCGCAGGAGATTCCTGATGCCAGACGCACGCCGCCGTTTCCGCTCGATGCTCCGTCCGACCTGCTCCGTCCTCGCTCTGTCGCTGTCGCTTGCACTCGGCGCCGTGTCGCCTGCGCTGGCGGAGGAGACGCCGGCGCCGCTGGCCGCGCCTGCGAACGCCACCGAGGCGAAACTCCGCGCGCTCTACACCGGGGAATGGGACTGGCGGCAGCGCGAATACGTCCGCGAGAAGATCGACGGCCGCTGGCAGGCCGGCGACCGGTTTCCGTCGGTGACGGCCCAGGCCTGGGAACGGCGCGCGGACTACTGGAAGCGCACCCTCGCGGCACTGGACGCGATTCCCGTCGCCGAGCTCGGCCGCGAGGAGCGGGTCAATGCCGCGGTGTTCCGCACCTCGGTCGAAGCCCTGCACAACAACGCGCACTGGCGCACCTACGAGGCGCCGTTCAACAGCGACACCTTCTTCTGGGGTGGACTGAATCCGCGCCAGCCCTATCAGACCGAGGCCGACTGGCGCCGCTTCATCGGCCGGCTCTCCGACGTGCCGCGCTACTTCGACGAGCACATCGCCAACATGACGCGGGGCCTGGCGCGCGGGTGGAGCGTGCCGAGATCGTCGGTCGAAGGACGCGACGCCACGATCGCCCCGTACACGCTGACCGATGAAGGCAATCCGTTCCTGGCCACCTTCGATCGCATTCCGGCCTCGATCCCCGAACCGGTGCGCACGCAATTGCGCGAGGAAGGCCGGCGCGTGGTGCTGGAACAGGCGGTGCCGGCCTACACCGGGCTGCTGGCGTTCATGCGCGAGCAGTACCTGCCGCGCGCGCGCACGACCACCGCGGCCAGCGACCTGCCGGACGGTCGCGCGTTCTACCGGACCCAGATCCGCGAGTACGTGACCCGCGACATGAGCGCGCGCGAGATCCACGACCTGGGCCTGGCCGAGGTCGAGCGCATCGCCGCGGAGATGCGCGAGGTGATGGTGCGCGCCGGCTTCGAGGGCACGTTCGAGGAATTCCTGACCTTCCTGCGTACCGATCCGCAGTTCTACGCGAAGACGCCGCACGAGCTGCTGGCGCACACCGCGTGGATCGCCAAGAAGATCGACGGCGAACTCAGGCACACGCTCGGTGTCCTGCCGCGCTACCGCTTCACGATCCTGCCGGTGCCCGACGATGTCGCACCCATCTACACCTCCGGCCGCGGCGGGCTGGAATCGTGCCTGTTCAATACCTACGACCTGCCGTCGCGGCCGCTGTACAACCTCCCGGCGCTGGTGGCGCACGAGTGCGCGCCGGGCCACAGCCTGCAGGCCGCGCTCGCGCTCGAAGCACCGGCACGCCCGGACTTCCGCCAGCAGGCCTACTTCTCCGGCTACGGCGAAGGCTGGGGCTTGTACACCGAATGGCTCGGCACGCGGATGGGCATCTACGAGACGCCGTACGAGGACTTCGGCCGGCTGACCTTCGAGATGTGGCGCGCCGCGCGGCTGGTCATCGACACCGGCCTGCACGAGTACGGCTGGAGCCGCCAGCAGGCGATCGACTATCTCGCCAGCCACACCGCGCTGGCGCACCAGGACATCGTCAACGAGGTCGACCGCTACATCGCCTGGCCGGGCCAGGCCCTGGCCTACTACATCGGCTACAAGACCATCCTCGACCTGCGCGCGGAAGCGGAGCGCGAACTGGGCGCCGGCTTCGACCAGCGCCCGTTCCACGACACCCTGCTGAACCTGGGCTCGGTGCCGCTGCCGGTGCTGGAAGAGGAAATCCGCACGTTCATCGCCGAACAGAAGGCCGCGCAGGCGGCAGGACGATGACGCATCGCTGCCGCATCGCCGGATCGATCCTGGCCGCCGCGCTGGCAGCGGCCGGGACCGCCGACGCGTCGGGCTGGCCAGCCGAGGACCATGCGATCCGCAGCGTCGTCGCCGACATGCAGGCGGCCTGGAACCGCGGCGATTTCCGCGGCTACATGGCCGGTTTCATGAATCCGGGCGTGACCTTCGTGTCGCGCGGCCGCTTCCAGCGCGACTGGCAGGGCACGCTCGACCATTACGTCGCCGACTACGGTAGCGCGCCGGGCACGCGCGGCACGCTGTGCTTCTACGACCTGCGCATCGAGCGCCTGGCCGACGACGCGGCGCAACTGGTCAGCCGCTACCACCTGGCGCGCGAATCCGAGCCGCAGTACGGCATCAACACGCGGCTGATGCGCAAGGTCGACGGACGCTGGGTGATCGCGCTCAATCACGTGTCGTCGGTGGCGACACCGGACCCCGGCGACCGCCTGCTGGCCTCCGACTGCCGGCCGTAGGCGCGCCCCCTGGGCGCGATGGGCCTTGCGAGTCGCCTATCGCGCCCATGGGGCGCTCCTACGGGGACGGAGCGGTCCACGCCACCGGTGACGGTCGCGGACGGGGGAACGGCTGATTCAGGCCGCGCGCGGCAGGATTTCCTTCCGGATCTGCTTGGCCGCGGCGATCTCGGCCAGGCGCAGGTCGTAGGCCACCTGCAGGTGCATCCAGCTCTGCGCATCGCCGCCGAAGTACCGGGCCAGGCGCAGCGCGGTATCCGGGGTGACGGCGCGGCGTTCGCGGACGATGTCGTTGACGCGCGGCGCAGGCACGCGCAGGGCGGTCGCCAGTGCGCTGGCGCTCATGCCCAGCGGGACCAGGAAATCCTCGCGCAGGATCTCGCCAGGATGGATGGGGCGCATACCGTTGTTGACCATTTTCGTCACCTCAGTGGTCGTCCGCGATTTCCACATTGCCCGGGCCGGCGTCCGTCCAGACGAAGCACAGCCGCCACTGGTCGTTGATGCGGATGCTGTGCTGCCCGGCGCGATTGCCCTTCAGCGCTTCCAGCCGGTTGCCCGGCGGAGAACGCAGGAACTCCAGCGTCACCGCGGCATGCAGTTGCGCCAGCTTGCGCGTCGCCACCCGGGCAATCCCGGAGAACCGGGCGCTTCTGCCCGTGTTGAACAGCTTCTGCGTATCGGAGCAGCGGAAGGACTGGATCACGCCTGAAGGATAATAACGCGTGGCGTTAAATGCAGCCCGATCATCGCGCGGCAACCATATCGTCTGCAGTCAGCGAAGCAAGCTTCGCTCTGCGGCGGCGCGCTCATCGTTCGCTGCGTTCCAGCAGCTCCACCAGCGCGTCCTTCCAGATCGCGGCCGAGGTGTGCGTGCCGTGGCCGCGGGTCCGGGCCGAGGCCGGCACCAGCACGTGACGGGTCGTGCGCATGCGCGGCTGCAGGCGCTCGGCGATGCCGAATTCCGGTGGGTTGATGAAGTCGTCGGCGAAGTTCACCCAGACCACCGGGTCGACGATCTTCTCCAGTTCGGGCGACGGGTCGTAGTCGCGCGAGGCGTCGAGCTGGTAGAGCCAGTCGTTGGCGTCGCGCGCGCCGATGTCGGCGGCGAAGCGTTCTTCCCACCACGCGTCGGCGGCGTCGCGTCCCGGGTGGCTCGCGTGCAGGTTCAGCGGGGCGATGCCGACCAGGACCGACAGCGACGAGGCGGTGCGCAGCCCGAGCAGCGGCTGCGTGGTGTAGTGGCCGTCCTGCCAGGCGGGATCGCTGCGGATCGCGTCCATCGCGGCCTTGCGCCAGACCCGGTTGCGGTCGCCGATCTCCACCGGCTGGCAGGCCAGCGGCATCAGCGCGCGGGCGAAGCCGGGATGGCGCTGCCCCCAGTCGAAGATGTGCATGCAGCCCATCGAGGTGCCGAGGATCAGGCGCAGCGAATCGATGCCCAGCGATTCGGTCAGCCAGCGGTGCTGGATCGCGACCATGTCGGCATAGCCGTAGCGGGGAAACGCCGTACGCAGGCCGTCGCTGGGCTTGGACGAGCCGCCGTGCCCGATGTTGTCGGGCAGCAGGATGAAGTAGCGCCCGGCGTCGAGCGGCTGGCCGGGGCCGAACAGCGCGTCGGCGAAGCGCGGCTGCAGGAACTGCGCGCCGCTGCCGCCGGTGCCGTGCAGCAGCAGGACCGCGTTGTCGATGCGCCCCTGCGCGTCCCGGCGCGGCTGGCCGATGGTGCGGTAATGGATGCGGGCCTCGGGCAGCGTTTCGCCGCTGGCGAAGGCGACCGCGTCCAGCATGGCGTCCGCTTCGACCGCCTCGTATGCGGGTGTCGTGTCCGGCGCGGCATGCGCGACGGCGAACAGGGCGGGCAGCAGCACGCCGGCGAGCGGGCGTGCGAGCAGGCGGAATGAAGGCATGGTCGGCTCCTGGAAGGACGTGATTCTCGTTTGTGCCGATTTGCGCATCCTATTTCGGGAATTCCGGCCAAAAATGGGATGGTCCGGTGCTGCAATCGCACGCAGTCGATCATCGCGCGAGTCCGGCGGAGAGTCCAGAACACGTCGAAGCGATCCGATGCCGGGACGTTCGCGCGGACGCACTCGGAAACTCCGGCGGACTCCGCATTACCCGCAAATTTCCATGGTCCGGCGCAGGATTCTTCATATCCCGGGCGAAACTGGATCCCGCGGATTTCCGAACCGCCACCGGACGCGGCGTCCGGCTTTCGCGGAACCGGCGATGCGGGCACGAGGATCTCGTTTCCCGGCGGGCGAAGCGGGCGCCCGTCCCGATCATGCGAATTTCCGCATCGTCTCGGGGCAATCGATGCAAGACCCGGCCGGTCCGCGGCGCGGAGACTGCAAGTCATCGAAGCGTCATCCATCGGATTTCACCGGCAAAGGGGCGAGTGGCTCCCGTGATCCGCGCTCCGCGCGGGCTTCGGGAGCGGGGGAATCCGAACGGCACGCAGCGGTATGCAAGCGACATCCTTTTTCCTGCTCCGGGGGTTTTCCATGACAGCGATTCCGTGTATCCGTACCGGCCGCGATCGGGCCAGCACCACATGCCAGCAGCGCGCGATGCGTCCCCGTATCGCACGACTCGCCGCCAGCCTCGCGATCGCCCTGGCGGGTACCGCGCTGGGCACCCAGCACGCGATGGCCCAGGAGAGCGAAGAGGGCGGGTCCGCCGCGCAGGTCACCAGCCTCGACGCGGTGACCGTCACCGGCTCGCGCCTGATCCGCAGCGATCTGAGCGCGCCGAGCCCGACGACGATCATCGCCCGCGAGGAGATCGCGATGTCCGGCAGCGCGACGATCGAGACCGTGCTCAACGAGTTCCCGCAGCTCGCGGCCGGCAACACCTCCAGCGTCAACAACGGCGGCGGCTCGGGCGTATTGACCGCGAACCTGCGCGGCCTCGGCGCGACGCGCACGCTGACCCTGGTCAACGGCCGCCGCTTCATGCCGGCCAACTCGGACGGCGTCGTCGACCTGGCCAGCATTCCCGACGCGCTGGTGGAGAACGTCGAGATCATCACCGGCGGCGCATCGGCGGTCTACGGGTCCGACGCTATCGCCGGCGCGGTCAACTTCATCCTGCGCAAGGACTTCGAAGGCCTGGAAGCGACCTATACCCATGGCGCGACGGCCGAGGGCGACGGCGCCTACGACAAGTTCGACCTGACCATCGGCGGCAACTTCGCCGACGACCGCGGCAACGCGGTGCTGTCGATCAGCCGCACCGAGCGCGACGCGGTGCTGCAGGCCGATCGCGATTTCTCGCGCGTGCCGCTGGATACCGTCGCGGGCGAACTCGTCCCCGGCGGCTCCGGGTCGATTCCCGGCACGCGCATCGGCCTGAGCGGCGCGCAGCTCGGCTCGCTGGTCGGCGTGGACCTGACGCCGGCGGGCGATTGCAGCGCGATCACCGGCATCCGCTTCGGCGAGGGCGGTACGCCGCTGCCCTACTGCAGCCCGCAGGACGCCTACAACTACGCCGACCTGAACTACCTGCAGCGGCCGCTCGAGCGCACGCAGATCAGCGGGCTGGCGCATTTCACCATCAACGACGCGGTCGAGGCCTACGGCGAGGGCTACTACGCCAACAGCCGCAACAGCTACCAGCAGGCGCCGGACTCGTTCACGCCCGTCACGCCGGGCGCGCCGTCGTCGACGCTGCTGGTGCCCAACTATGTCTCCAACCCGGTGCTGCTGCCGGCGGTGCGGCAGTTCCTGTCCGACAACGCGCACATCTTCGACCCCGATGGCGACGGCGTTGCCGCGATCGTCGGCTCGGGCCGTCGCGCGGACGAACTCGGCCCGCGCTTCTATACCTACGAGCGCGCCAGCTACAACCTCATCGGCGGGCTGCGCGGCAGTTTCGAGGTCGGCGGCGGCCACTGGTGGCAGTGGGACGCGTTCCTGCAGGAGCAGCGCACCCGCACCGACATCACCAACAACAACCAGATCAACCAGGCGCGCCTGTCGCAGGCGCTCGACGCCACCGTGGACGCGGCCGGCAACCTGGTCTGCGTCAACCAGGCCAGCGGCTGCGTGCCGGCGAGCATCTTCGGCCTCGGCTCGATCAGCGCCGACGCCGCGGCGTTCCTGACCCCGATCCGCACCAGCTACGAGACCTTCGACCGCACCGTCGGCGGCGCCTCGCTCAGCGGCACCCTGTTCGACCTGCCGGCCGGTGCGGTGTCGCTGGCGTTCGGCGCCGAGTACCGCAAGGACGAATACCGCTTCCAGCCGAGCGCGATGGACGTCTCGGGCGACTACGGCGCGGTGTCGCAATCGCCGATGGCGGGCGAGTACAGCGTCAAGGAACTGTTCGGCGAGTTCCGCGTGCCGCTGCTCAGCGGCGCGCGCTTCGCCCACGACCTGGCGATCGAAGGCGCAGCGCGCTACTCGGACTATTCGACCATCGGCGGCGTCAATACCTGGAAGCTCGGCGCCGAATGGGCGCCCACCGACTGGCTGCGCCTGCGCAGCGCGTTCAACGTCGCGATCCGCGCGCCGAGCCTCAACGAGCTGTACGCGCCGCAGACCCGCGGCTTCACCGCCGGCGTCGACCCCTGCACCGCGGCCGCCAACCCGACCGCGGCGCAGCAGCAACTGTGCATCCAGCAGGGCGTGCCGGCGGCCGACCTGCCGACCTTCACCCAGGGCTCGGTCGGCTTCGAGCGCACCACCGGCGGCAATCCCAACCTGATCGAGGAGACCTCGGAAACCTTCACCATCGGCGCGGTGTTCTCGATCCCGTCGATCGAGGGCCTGCACTTCGCGGTCGACTACTTCGAGGTCGAGGTGGAGGATGCGATCACCAGCATCACCGCCAACCAGATGCTCGCCGACTGCTTCAGCCGGCTCGATCCGGCCGCGGCCAGCTGCCAGGCGATCGTGCGCCTGCCCAACGGCCAGATCGACGACGTGCGCTCGACCCTGCAGAACATCGGCCTGCTCAGGGCCCGCGGCCTGGACTTCCAGGTCGACTACCGCTTCGGCGCGCCGGGCATCGGCGGCGACGAAGGCGAGGTCTCGCTGGCGCTGCTGACCAGTTGGTTGTTCGAGCGCTCGATGCAGGTCGTCGCCGACCAGGGCGAGATCGACTGCGCCGGGTACATGGGCGGCGGCTGCGGCGGCGGCACCGGCAACATCCTGATTCCGGACCTGAAGCTGAACTTCTCGGCCGGCTACCGCAGCGGCCCGCTGTCGCTGCGGCTGCAGGGCCGGATGATCGACAAGTTCGACCTGCGCCCGGGCATCACCGCCGCGGTCGCCGAGTCGCCGCGGCAGTGGTACTTCGACACCAACGTCAGCTACGACTTCACCGACCGCCTGCAACTGTTCGCCGGCATCGACAACGTGTTCGACCGCCAGCCGCCGATCCTCGGCACCGCGCTGGCCGGCGACGCGAACACCGACGTCGGCGTCTACGACGTGCTCGGGCGCCGCTACTTCTTCGGCGCGCGGCTGAAGTTCTGATGGCTGCGGTGGACGCAGGCGGGGGCGCCGACGCCGGACGGCGGCGGTTCCTGGCCTGGAGCGCGGCGGCGCTGGCCGTCGGCTGGACGGGATTCCCTTCACGGGTCCGGGCGTTCGCGCCCGGGCGCATCGAGCCGCCGGCGCCGGGCAGCGTGCGGCTGCTGCCGTCGGTGTTCGCCGATGCGGTGGCCGCCAACCGCGGGTATCTGATGCGGCTCGACCC
Organism: Proluteimonas flavola; assembly: GCF_021191705.1. Lineage (GTDB taxonomy): Bacteria > Pseudomonadota > Gammaproteobacteria > Xanthomonadales > Xanthomonadaceae > Luteimonas > Luteimonas flavola. The sequence continues at coordinate 86,656 of NZ_JAIWPU010000012.1, read as the reverse complement.
CGGCCGCCTGCTGCACAATTTCCACGTGCAGGCCGGACTGCCGCCGCAGGGCGAGGTCTACGGCGGCTGGGAGAGCGACACCATCGCCGGGCACACGCTGGGGCATTACCTCAGCGCACTGGCGCAGATGCATGGCGGCAACGGCGATGCCGGTTGCCGGGCGCGCGCCGATGCGCTCGTCGCCGAGCTCGCGCGCTGCCAGCGCGCCGGCGGCGACGGCTACGTCGCCGGCTTCACCCGCAAGCGCGACGACGGCACCGTCGACGGCGGGCGGGTGGTGTTCGACGAGGTGTCGCGCGGCGAGATCCGCGCGCTGCCATTCGCCCTCAACGGCAGTTGGGCGCCGTTCTACACCTGGCACAAGCTGTTCGCGGGCCTGCTCGACGCGCACCGCCACTGCGGCAACGCGGACGCGCTCGAGGTCGCGACCGGGCTGGCCGGCTACGTCGAGCGCAAGCTGGCGCCGCTGGACCACGCGCAGATGCAGCAGGTGCTCGACTGCGAGTTCGGCGGCATGCCCGAGAGCCTGGCCGAGCTGTCGGCACGCACCGGCGATGCGCGCTGGCGGGCGCTGGCGCGCCGTTTCCGCCACGACCGCGTGCTCGATCCGCTGGTCGCGGGCCAGGACCGGCTCGCCCGGCTGCACGCCAACACCCAGATCCCGAAGCTGCTCGGCGCCGCGCGCCAGTACGAGATCGACGGCGACCGCGCCGATGCGGCCGCGGCGCTGTTCTTCTGGCAGCGCGTGGTCGACCACCACAGCTACGCGATCGGCGGCAATTCCGACCGCGAGTACTTCCAGGCGCCCGGCACGCTGTCGCGCTACGTCACCGAGCAGACCTGCGAGCACTGCAACACGCTGAACATGCTGCGGCTCGGGCGCTACCTGCACCGCTGGTCGGGCGATGCGCGCTACGTCGAGTTCCACGAGCGCGCGCTCTACAACCACATCCTGTCGCAGCAGCATCCCGACGGCGGCCGCTACACCTACATGACGCCGATGCAGACCGGCGAGGCGCGCAGGTATTCCGAGCCCGAAGGCGCGTTCTGGTGCTGCGTCGGCACCGGAATGGAGAGCCATGCGCAGTTCTCCGACGCCATCTACGGCTTCGAGGGCCGCGACCTGCGCGTCGACCTGTACATCCCCTCGACGCTCGACGACCCCGGGCGTGGCCTGTCGCTGCGGATGACCTCGACGCTGCCCGAGGCCGGACGTGTCGAACTGGAGATCGTGGCGGCCGCGCCGGACGCATTGGGGACGCTGCGGCTGCGCATCCCGGCCTGGGCGGGCGCGGCGCGGATCGCGCTCAACGGCGGCGCCGTGGACCCGCCGCGCCGCGACGGCCATGCGCTGCTCGACCACGCCTGGCGCGCCGGCGACCGCATCGCGATCGAGTTCGCGCTGCCGGTGCGGATCGAACCCGGCGCCGACGATCCGACGCTGGTGACGCTGCGGCGCGGCCCCTGCGTGCTGGCCGCCGACCTTGGTCCGGCCGACGCGCCGTGGGACGGTGTCGAGCCCTGGCTGCCGGTGGGCGTCGAACAGGCCTTCGGCCCGGTGCGCGACGGCGGGCGGCTGTCGCTCAGCCTGCCCACGCATCCGGACGGCCTCGAATTCGCACCGTTCCACGCCTTGCACGACCGCCGCCATGGGATCTACTTCCGCCATGTCGATGCCGACGCGCGCCGCGCCCTGGACGCGGCGCGGGCCGCACAGCGCGACGCGGCCGAGGCGCTGGACCGGCGCAGCCTCGACCGCATCGCGCTCGGCGACGAGGCCAGCGAACGGGCGCATGCGCTGGTCGTCGACGGCGCCTCGCACGCCGTGGTCTACCGGCGCGTGCCGGGACGCGACGCGCGCACCGGCGGCGCGTTCGCGTTCACCCTGCGCGGCGACCGCCCGGCCGCGGCACTGCGACTGCGCTACTGGGGCGAGGAACACCGCCGCCGGTTCGCGATTTCCATCGACGGCATGCCGGTCGCGCACGAAGTGCTCGAGGGCGGTCGCGGCGATGCCTTCGTCGATGTCGATTACCCGCTGCCCGATGCGCGGCGCGCGCCGCCGTCGGACGGCTGGCGGGTCCGGATCGAGCCCGACGCCGGCTATTCCGCCGGTCCGGTGTTCGGGGCGTGGTTGCTGGGGGAGGGATCTTGACGGGCTCGATCGCCGGGTCGGCTCGATCGGACGGAGACGATCTCAGCGTTTGAGAGGCGTGGTTCGCATGCGGTCGCGATGTCCCGACGCACCGGCAGCGCCGATCTGCTGCGGCGGCTGGCGCATCCGTTCCGGTTCCAGTCGTTCGGCGCGGGGATGGGCAGGGACTGGCATTCGTCGGGCATCACCACCAGTGCCATCGGCGCGCTCAAGCGCGGGCCGGTCCGCACGCTCGCGGCTGTCGATCGCGCCCGTCGAATCGACACCAGGGCGTCCGGGATCCAGGTTGCGCCGGTGCTCCCGGCCTGCGCTGCGCACCGGTGAATCCGGCGCAGCGGTGTGCAAGGTTCGTGCAAGCTTCTTCACTTAATTCTGATCGGGACGTCAAGGGATTGACGCCCCCGTGCAGGACCGAATGGCGCCGATTTTCAGCCGATAGCAGCCACTTTCCCGATGAGGAAGGCGCTGCGGGGAGGGTTGGAACTGGCTGGACCGGGGAGTGGTTCCGTTGGAAAGCCGTGCCATCAAGTCCCAGGGGGAAACAACAATTGAACGCAAAGTCGTGGTCATTATCTCTGTTGACCGTCGCGGTGTGGGGCGTGCTCGCCGGCGACGCCGTGGCGGCAGGCGCCGCGCAGGCTGTCGGGACCGAGCCCGACGCGGCCGGACAGGCGGCGACGGCCGAGAACGCGGACACCGACGGGCAGCATGCCGAGGTCGATCGTTCGTTCGAACGCATCGAGGTGACCGGCACCCGCCTGCAGCACGGCGACATCACCTCGCGCCTGATCGTCCTCGATGCCGAGGACATCAAGTCCCGCGGCGTCACCAGCGTCACCGAGCTGATCCGCACCCTGCCGCAGAACCTGGCGACGATCGGCGACATCACCAACGAGCGTGCGCGCGGGCCGTTGAGCAACAGGGCCCGCGGCAATGCAGCGCCCTCGGCGATCGGCACGCTCGGCGTGTCCGCGGCCAACCTCGGCGGCATGGGCGCGGGCAATACCCTGATCCTGGTCAACGGTCGCCGCGTCGCCGGCGCCGCCGGCATCGAGGACGGCTTCGCCAACCTTAACGGCATTCCGCTGAGCGCGGTCGAGCGGGTGGAGATCAGCACCGACGGCTCCTCGGCGGTGTACGGCTCGGACGCCATCGGCGGCGTCATCAATTTCATCCTGAAGAAGGACTACATCGGCAGCACCCTGAGCGTGCAGCACGAGTATTCCAGCAACGATGCCGACAGCAGCCGGGCCAGCCTGTATTCCGGCTACGCCTGGGGCAGCGGCAGCCTGTCCGCCACGCTCGACCACAGCCGGCGCAAGCCGATCAACAACTGGAAGTCCGGCTACGTCACCGAGGACTATTCCGGCTACTTCAACGGCGATCCCGTCTACGACAAGCGCAGCTTCGCCCGCGGCCTGCAGCCGGGCGTGATCGACACCTCGTACGGCGTCTACGACCCGGAGACCTGGGCGTTCACCAGCGTCATCCAGGGCCTGAGCCTGCCGTCCGGCTTCACCGGGCAGCCGACGATCGACGACTTCATCGTGCTCGGCCGGGAAGCCCTGCGCGACGTCGTCCCGGAGCTGGCCGGCCCGGACTCCGAATCCAACAGCGTGACCCTCAACTTCGAGCAGCAGATCACCGACAGGCTGCGCTTCACCGCCAACGGCCTCTACAGCCGGACCACGAACACCCAGGAACAGACGTTCAACAACGGTACCCTGGGCCTGATGCTGGCGCCGGGCCAGTACTACAACCCCTTCCCGGCCCGCTACTTCAACGCATACACGATCGGCACCCGGGTCTATTACTACCCGGAAGCGGAAATCGAAAGCGGCGAACTGGAGCCGGGCCTGCTGTCCAACACCTCCACGTCCTGGAACGCCAACCTGGGCCTGAGCTACCAGTTCACCCCGAAGACCCGGCTGGACCTGCTCTACACCACATCTGCATCGAAGACCGAGGGCGACTCGCGCACCTTCGGCAATCTCGTCGATTTCATCGCCGATCCCGATTCGCCCAACGGTGTGTCCTGCTACAACTTCCAGCTCGCCAACAATCGCTACGGCGGCGCGCAGCAGGCGCGGCTGCAGGAGGCCTTCGACCGCCAATGCCTGGCGCTGACCAGCAGCGACCCGGACCTGGCGTTCAACCCGTGGAAATCGTCGGCCGACGGCAGCGGCTCCAGCATCCAGGACTTCTACTACCTGTTCGAGGACGAGCAGCGCAGCTCGCGCAGCGAGAACTGGGAACTGCGCCTCAACGGCAGCCTGTACGAACTGCCCGCGGGCGACATCTACTACGTGCTCGGCGGCGAATACTACGAGGACGGCGTGGACAGCAACGAAGTGCGCGTCTTCACCGGCGAGCAGGTCAGCCGCGACCGCCAAGCCTGGTTCGCCGAAATGACCATCCCGGTGTTCGGCAGGGATTTCGTCCTGCCCGGGGTGCGGTCGCTGACCGTGAACCTCGCCGCGCGCCGCGACAGCTACGACACCGAGGGCGCGATCGGCACCGTCGACGGCACTCCGATCGACCAGGGCGGCGAACTCGTCTACGGCAAGAACACGTTCGCCAAGACCACGCCCAGCTTCGGCTTCCGCTGGGAAATGCTCGACGGGCTGGCGCTGCGCGGCCGCTGGACGCGCGGCTTCCAGGCGCCGCCGTACACCAATCTGTTCAACGTGACCGGCAGTTCGACCTACCGCACCATCATCTACAACGACCCCCTGTACGACTGCAATCCCGACTGCGACTACCCCTGGAGCCCGAATGCCTACTACGCGCCCAACATCACTGCGCCGAACCCGGACCTGCAGCCGCAGACCTCGATCCAGCGTTCGCTGAGCCTGTCCTGGTACCCGCGGGACGTGCTGGAGGGGCTGAGCCTGGACGTGACCTGGCACCACACCCGGATCCGCGACGAGTACGCCACGCGCAGCGTGCTTGGAACCTTCATGACCCAGGCCGAGATCTACGCGATCGAGGCGTTCTATCCGCGCGACGAGAACGGCAGGATCCTCGCCCAGCAGAACATGATCTTCAACATCCTCGGTTCCGAGTACGAGTCGGTGACCTACGAGCTGGGTTACCGCTTCTCCACGTCCTGGGGCGACTTCGAGCCGAAGCTGACCTACCTGGACAACCTGAAGGCCGAGCGCAGGGTGCGTGCCGACCTCGCTCCGGTCTCGACGCTGGGCCATCTCCAGGGCGTGGACGACTACAAGGTGGTCGGCTCGCTGCGCTGGTTCCACAGGAACCTGTCCGCGACGCTGTGGGCCTACTACACCCCCGAGTACCTCAACGACTACGAGCTGGACATGTACGCGGGCATCATCGCCAATCCGGACTATGCCAAGACCGTCGATTCCTACCTGACCTGGGACCTGTCGCTGTCCTGGCAGATGCGCGACGATCTGCGCCTGAACTTCGCCGGGCGCAACATCCTCGACAAGGCGCCGCCCTTCGTGGTCGTCCAGACCCGGCCCTACGACACGGCGCGCTACAACGCGGCGGGACGCACCCTGTCTCTGGAACTGCAGTACGAGTTCTGAGCCGGAGGCCGGGCGCCCTGCCCACACGGGGACGGGCGCCCGGCCATAATCGTCGGGAACGTCCGGGGGCGTCGGACGGGAGGAGTGCGATGCGGTTGCTGCTGGTCGAAGACGATGGCGACATCGCCGAAACGCTGGTCGCTTTCCTGGAACGGCAGGGCTTCGTCGTGGACCTGGCCCCGTCGCTGGCGATCGCGCGGGCCGCGGTGCTCGGCAACGATTTCGACCTGGTGCTGCTCGACCGCCTGCTGCCGGACGGGGACGGCGTCTCGCTGATCGCGTTCGCCGCCGCACGCAGCCGGCCGCAGCGCTTCGTCCTGCTGACCGCGCTGGCCGATATCGACGACAAGCTGGCGGGGCTGGAGTCGGGCGCCCACGATTACGTCATCAAGCCGTTCGAGCCGCGCGAACTGCTGGCGCGGATCAGGAACGCGCTGCGCCACCGCATCGACGCGCCGCGCGAGGTCAAGCGCCTGGGCGCGCTGGTCCATGACGTCGACAGCGGCGTCTTCTTCGTCGATGGCGAACCGTTGACGCTGCGGCGGACCGAGGCGCTGGTGCTGGAGGCGCTGATGAGCCGTCCCGGCGCGCCGGTGTCGCGCGAATCGCTGGAAGCGCGCGTCTACGGCTACGACAAGTTCGTCAGTTCCAATTCCCTGGAATCGCAGGTGTCGCGGCTGCGCAAGAATCTCGCGGAGAAGACCGGACAGGTCAGGATCCAGTCCATCCGTGGCGTGGGCTATCGCCTGATCGAGGAATGAGCGCCCTGCGGCGGCGGTGCAAGATTGGTGCAAGGCTGCCATGCGAGATTGCGATGGAAACGCATTCAACGATGATCGGAGCGACATGCTGCTGAACGAGGATGACATCGGGGCCGCGCGCGGCAGCGCGCTCGAGTTCAAGGAGACTTTCCTCCGGATCAGGACCGAGGTCGGGCGGATGATCGTCGGCCAGGTCGAGGTCATCGACGGCGTGCTGACCGCACTGATGGCCGGCGGACACGTGCTGCTGGAAGGCGTGCCCGGTCTGGGCAAGACCATGCTGGTCGGCTCGATCAGCCGTGCAGTGGACCTGCCGTTCTCGCGCATCCAGTTCACGCCGGACATGATGCCGGCCGACATCGTCGGCACCACGGTGCTGACCGACAACGAGCGCGGCGGCCACGAGCTGGTGTTCCAGCAGGGGCCGATCGTGTCCAGCCTGGTGCTGGCCGACGAGATCAACCGCGCCACGCCGAAGACCCAGTCGGCGCTGCTGGAAGTGATGCAGGAAAAGCAGGTGACGGTGGGCCGGCGGACGATCAGGATGCCGGAGCCGTTCTGCGTGATGGCCACGCAGAACCCGGTGGACCAGGAAGGCACCTATCCGCTGCCGGAAGCGCAGCTGGACCGTTTCCTGTTCAAGCTGGTCGTCGGCTATCCGAGCGAGCGCGACTACCACCTCATCATCGATCGCACGACCAGCGGCGAGGCGGTGGTGGTCTCGCCGGTGACCGATGCGGCGACCCTGTGCCGCCTGCGCGACGTGGTGCGCCAGGTGCCGGTGCCCGATGTGGCCAAGACCTATGCCATCCGCCTGGTGATGGGCACCCAGCCCGGCAGCGAGTACGCGCCCGATGCGGTGAACCGCAACGTTGCGCTGGGCGCGTCGCCGCGCGGCATCCAGGGCCTGATGCTGGCGGCCAAGGTGCAGGCGCTGCGCAACGACCGCTTCGCGGTCAGCTGCGACGACATCCGCGCGGTGGCGCTGCCGGTCCTGCGCCACCGCATCGTGACCAACTTCCACGCGCAGGCGGACAACGTGGGCGCCGATGCGCTGGTCGCCGAGGTGCTGGCGGCGGTGAAACGGCCCCACGAGGTGGGTTGAGGCGCCCGCGCGCAGGGGCGTAGAGCCGAGCCGCGCTTGCGCGGCTGTCTTGCGTGGCGCGGCGCCGGGGCAGGCGGGCGCGCCCGGCTTGCGGGACCGCGGCCCGGTCCGGGCTGCAGGCAGCGGGCCCCGGCAGGGCGGTGCAGGCATGCGTGCTTTTTTCGCAGGCATGGGCGGGCGATCCGCCGATCCCATCGCGTCGGCCGGGCGCCGGGCGTTCCGGGGGAGCGCCCGGAACGGCCGGTGGCGGCGGTCAGAACAGGTGCTCAGCGCAGCCTGTTGCCGTAGACGTCCCAGACTTCGACCGGGCCGAAGTCCAGTGCGCGGATGTCCCGTTCGATCAGTTTCAGGTCGCCGGCGACGATCCAGGTCAGTGCCTCTGGCCTGAAGGTGTCGCGGGCGCGCTGCCGGACCTGCTCGAGGGTCACCCGGGACAGGCGTTCCATCGCGCCCTCGGCGCGGTCGTAGGGCAGGCCGTAGGACGCGGATCCCACGATCGAGGACAGGAACGCGCCGTTGCTGGTGAAGCCGGACGGGATGGCGTGGATCGCGGCGCTGCGGTCGCGTTCCAGTTCGGCCGCGTCGATCGGCCGGGTCGCGACGTAGTCGACGATCTCCCGGCGGATCTCGGCCATGCTCCGTGCGGTCATGTCCGCCTGGACGGTGCCGCTGGCGGTGAACACGCGCTGGCCTGCCGGGACGTTGCCGATGCCGCCGCTGAACCCGTACGCCCAGCCCTTGTCCTCGCGCAGGTTCATGTTCAGGCGGCTGTGGAAGCCCGCGCCGAGCGCGGCGTTCATCAGCGACTCGGTCGCGGCGGCGTCCTTGTCGAAGGGCGCGACCACGTGGCCGGCCACGATGCTGCTCTGCGCCGCGCCGGGCGCATCGACCAGGATGATCCGGCCTTCGATTCCGCCGGCAGGCGGCAGGTCGTCGAAGGACGTGGGCGCGACCGGCGTCCAGTCGCCGAAGTGTTTGTCGGCCAGCGCTTTGGCCTGGGCCAGGTCGATATCGCCGATCAGATAGAGGGTGGCGTTGTTCGGGCCGACCTCGTTGCGGTGGAAGCGGACGATGGCCTCGCGCGAGATCTTCCTGGCGTCCTCCCGGCTGCCGATCCTGCCCAGGGGGTGGTCCGGACCCCAGATGGCGTGGGCGTAGAGCGCGCCGGCCGAGTTGATCGGCGTGCGCTCGTAGCCATCGAAGGACACATCGACGTTGTCCAGCAGCCTGTCGATTTCCACCTGCGGATAGGCCGGATTGCGCACGACTTCGGCGGCCAGGGCGAAGGCCTCGTCGAGGCGGTTGCCGAGCGCGCTCCAGTTGACGCCGCTCTGGCGGCTGCCGGCCGAACTGTTGATGGCGACGCCGGTCCGGTCGATCCGGCGCGCCAGCGCGGCGACATCGTACTGGCCGGTGCCGGTCAGCAGCAGGCCGAAGGCCTGCTGGGCCACGCCGGGGGCATAGCCCTGCTCGGCCAGGCTGCCGGTGTCGAACTGCAGGCTGGCATCGACGATGGGCAGGTTGCGGCGTTCGGCGACGACCAGCTTCATGCCGTTGGCCAGCGTGGCCTCGGCGATGTCCGGAAACTCGACCCTGCCCTCGAATCCGTCCGCCTCGGGGAGGCGGCTGCGGTCGACCATACCGGTGCCGGTGCCGGTGGCCGGTTGCGGCAGCAGCCGCGATTCGTAGTAGGGGCGGTCGAGCCACGTCCTGGCCAGTGCCTTCAGTTCATCGGCGCCGGCTGCGGAGATCCATTGCAGCTGCCTGCTGAAGAACAGCGGATCGCCGTGGTCGATATAGCCGCCGACCAGGCGCATGCCGATCGATTCGTTGTTCTCCAGCGAGCGCAACAGCGCGATGTTGCTGCCGAGGATGATCGCGTCCAGGCGCTCCTGGTCCGGGCCCTGCGCGAAGTAGTTGCGCAGCGCCTCGTCCAGCGCCAGCCCGGCCTGCTCGGGGGTCACGCCCGGGCGCAGGGCCATCGAGATCCCGAAGCTGCTGTCGAGCTGGTTGCTGGACACGCCGGCGGTCACGTTCAGTGCCAGTCGCTGCTCGTCCACCAGCGACCGGTGCAGCAGCGTGTTCCTGGACCCGGCCAGGGTGCGTGCGGCCAGCTGCAGCAGCGTGGCCTGGCGCGGATCGTCGTTCGGCAGCGGCCAGGTGCGGGAGAGGCTCGCCGCGCTGACGTTGTCGTGGATCACGTCGCGCTTGATCCTGGCGAATTCGGGTATCCACTGGTCCAGCCGGTCGATCGGCTTGCCGGCGGGCACGTCGCCGAAATAATGGGCGACCTTCTCCTTCGCCGTGTCCAGGTCGATATCGCCCGAGAGCACCAGCACGGCGTTGGATGCGCCGTAGTGTTCCTCGAACCAGTGCCTGACGTCGTCCAGGGTGGCGTTGTCGAGGTCCTCCATCGAGCCGATCACCGTATGCGCATACGGGTGGCCGGCCGGGTAGTAGTTGCGCTGGTGGCGTTCCTGCACCTTGGCGCCGGGCTGCAGCTGCTCCTGCCGCTTCTCGTTCTTGACCACCTCGCGCTGCTCGTCGAGCACCGCCTGGGTGATGCCGCCCGGCAGGTGGGCCATGCGGTCCGATTCCAGCCACAGCGCCAGGTCCAGCGCGTTGCTGGGCACGGTCTGGTAGTAGCTGGTCCGGTCCATGTTGGTGGTGCCGTTCATGCCGGTCGCGCCGACCTTGTCCAGCGGCAGGAAGTACTCGCCCTGGCGGTTCGCGGTCGGCTGGAACATCAGGTGCTCGAACAGGTGGGCGAAGCCGGTCCTGCCCTGCGGTTCGTCCCTGGAACCGACGCGATACCATACGCCGACGAAGACGGTCGGCACCGAGCGGTTGGTGTGGACCAGGGTGGTCAGACCGTTGGGCAGGGTGAACAGGTCGTAGTCGATCTTCGGCTGTTCGATGCCGGTGCCGGCCCCTTTCGTATCTGCCGCGAGCACGGCGGGTGCTGCGAGCATCGCGCCCGCCAGCAGTGCGGCGATGGCGGCTTTCTTCACTGGAATCAAGATGGCGTTCCTGTTGTGGCGTTCGGTCCGGAGCCATTGGGACACGCCAAGCTTGCAGCAGGCTTGCATCGGCGCCATGGCAGCGTGCCGGGCGCGGGCATGGGTCAGGTTGGTGCAAGACTCGCGTTGCACAGTGCGGGGAGCGTCGATTTGGCGGAAGGGTCGAAGGCAAGACGAAGGTGATGGCGCAGGGCTTCGAGCAGGAGATCGAACGGCAGCTGCAAGGGCTGGAAGCACGCGGGCGGCAACACTTGTCGCGGCTGGCGCGGCGCGCCGCGCTGGAAAAGGCCTGGACCTGGATGTGGCCGGCGACCCTGGTCGTGCCGCTGGCATGCCTGCCCTTCGGGTGGTTCGCGAAGCTGGACGTCGCGCCGGCACTGGCCGCCGCGCTGATGTTCCCGGCGGCGTGCATGCTGCTGGCGTACCGGGTGCTGCGCGCGGGGGAAAAACCGGACCGGCGCGCGGCGCTGGCCTTCCTCGACCATCGGCTCGATCTGAAGGACCGGCTGGAAACCGCCGACCAGTTCCTCGGCGCGCGCGCGCGCAGCGGTTTCGAGACCGCTGCGCTGCACGAGGCGCGCCCCTGGCTGGAGCGGGCGCTGGCGGTGTCGGCGGACCGGCGCGACCCGGCGCCGGTGGTGCTGGACCACGGCCGCTGGCCGTTCGCGCTCGCGGCGCTGCTGGTGATGGGACTGGCGTTCGTGCTGCAGCAGGCGAGGTGGCCCGCGGCGGCGGCGGACACCGGCGCTGGGGGTGTCGAGGTCCCAGCGGTCGCGGCGATGGCGGAGCAGGCATCGACGACCACCGGACAGGCCCGGCGCCTGGCGGACGGGCAGACGGCCACACTGGCGGATGCGGCGACGGTCCGGCGCGACGCCGGCAGCGGCGAAGCGGCGGAAACCGGCTCGATCTCGCCAGCACCGGTGTCGACGCCGGCCGGCGCGGCGGGTGCGCAAGCGTCGGCCGGCGCGGCCTCCGAGCCCGGGCAACGGCCGGAGGCCGCACCGGGCCGGCCGGGTTCCGCGCAGCAGCCATGGTTGCCGTCGTTCGCGCCGGCGCTGGCAGATGTCGACGCGCGCGCCGGCACGTCCGGCGAGGTGTCGCGTCGGTCGGGCGCGTCCGCCGAATCGGGCGGTGCCGGCTCGCAGGCCGGCCGCGACGCCAGGGCCGATGGCGGCGTGGCGTCCGATGACGGCGTCGGCGAGGACCGGCCGCCGCTGGACGGGAGCGGGGACAGCAGCGGCAGTCCGCAGGACGCGGCCGGCCAGCCGCCGATGGGCGAGGCACCGGGAAACGGCGCTTCGCAGGACAGCCGGCGCGGCGAGCAGCCTTCCAGCCGCAGCCAGCGGGGCGATCGGGGGCAGGGGCAGGGACAGGACGGCCAGGGCAACAGCGGCGAGGGACAAAACGGCCAGAACATGGGCAGCGACGGCGTGAAGAAGAGCCGCGGCATTTCCGGCCTGCTGCTGGCGGTGCCGATGGAAGACCGGTTGGCCGGGACGAGCAACGCGGGACGGGTGAGCAGCATCGGACGTCCGGCTGCGCCGACGCCGATGGATGCGGTACCGACCCGCGCCGAGGCGCGCGGCGACCGTCGTGGCGATGCCGGCGCCATCGGGCAGCCTCCGGCCACCGCCGCCGACAACCGGTTGCTGCGGGATTTCTTCGCCAGGCAGCGCGGCGGCGGGGGCGACGGCGAATGAACCTGACTGGCGTGCCGATGGTCGAGAACCCCGCGTTCGAACGCCTGTTCGATCCGGATTTCCTGGCGCGGCTGCAGCAGTTCTCGCTGCGGCTGACCCGGGCGCAGAAGGGCGGGCGGCTGGCCGAGCAGACGACGGCCGCACGCGGACAGGGCGCGGATTTCGCCGACTTCAAGCCCTACGTGGCCGGCGACGATCTGCGCGCGATCGACTGGAACATCTACCGGCGTCTGGGCCGCGTGTTCGTGCGCGTGTTCGAGGAGCGGCAGGACATGCCGGTCCATTTCCTGGTGGACGTGTCGCGCAGCATGTTCCTGGAAAGCCCGCCGCGCATCGACGCCGCGCTCAGGACCACGCTTGCGCTGGCGGCGATCGCGCTGGGCCAGCACGATTCGGTCGGGCTGTTTCCGTTCTCCGGCGAGATGACCGTGCAGGCGCGGTCGATCTCCGGCCGCAACAACGTGATCCGGGTCGCCCGGCACCTGTCCGAGTACGCGCCGCTGGGCAACACGGACCTGGTGTCGGCGGTCGCGCGCCTGGCCAGCCTGAAGCTGCGTCGCGGACTGGTGGTGATCGTGTCCGATTTCTTCGACGACGCCGGCATCGAGGCGGTCGTCGCCGGCATGCGCCGGCTGCCGCACAAGGTGCTGCTGGTCCAGATGACCAGGATCCTCGACGCCGAGCCGGAACGGGACCCGGCGTTGCATGGCGACCTGGCGATCGAGAACGGCGAATCGCCGGCGCGCATCGAGGTGCGCGTGACCCCGGAGCTGGTCGAGCGCTACAAGCGCGGCTACCGTGCGTTCAACGAAACGCTGCGGGCCTTCGCCCGCGAGCGCGGGTCCGGCCTGCTGCGGATGGACGCCGACGGCGATGTGCTGGAACAGCTCTCGGCGCTGTTCGATGGCGGGGAACTGGTGCTGTGATCTTCGCCACCTTCCCTGCCGCCGTGGTCGTCCTCGGTGGCCTGCTGATCGCCGCGGCGCTGTATCTCCTGCAGCAGTTGCGGGTGCGGCCGCGGGTGCTGCGCCTGCCCGCTGCCGCGCTGTGGCGCCAGGCCGCGGGGGAGATGCCGCCGCGCGTGCTGCGCCAGCGCTTCCGCAACTGGATGGCCTACCTGCTGGCGCTGCTGATCGCGCTGCTGCTGTGGCTGGCCGCCGCCGGTCCTGAAGCGGCCGCGCCGCAGGACGGACGAGCGCACCTGTTCTATCTGGACGCCTCGGCGCGGATGATGGACGGCGAGGCGTTCGCGCGGGCGCGGCGCGCCCTGCTCGCCGACGTCGCAACCGTACCGGCCGGCCGCCGCGAGGTCTATCTGGGCGATGCCTGGAACAGCAAGCTGCTGGATGCCGACGAACGGTCCGCGCTGTTGTCCGGACGGCTGGACGGAATCGAGGCCGGCGCGCATCCGTCGGCCTTCGCGCCGTGGCTGGCGGAGATGGCGGCGCGCGCGGGCGCCGGCGCCGAAGCGACGGTCCATTACTACGGCGCCGCGAGCGTCGCCCGCGATGCCGGAGCGAAGCTGCCGGAGCACTTCACCCTCGTCCACGGCCCTCTAGCCGGCGCGGTCGCGGACAATCGCGGCATCGTCAACCTGGGCGCGGCGCCGGCCGCTTCCGGCGCGTGGGACAGGGTGGACGTGCTGCTGGAGACCGCGGCCAGCGGGACCCGGCCGGTGGGTGTGGAGGCCTTGCGCATTTCGCTGGACGGGAAGGAGATCGACCCCGCCGCTGCGGTGGCGCTGAAACCGGGCAGGTTCCTGCTGCAGGACCTCGATGCGGACGGCGGCGAACTCGCCGTGGACCTGCGCGAGGGCGATGGGTTCGCCGCAGACGACAGCGCCGCGCTGCGGCTGCCGCAGCGCCGCCGGATCGCGGTGGCGGCGACGGCGGGCGTGCCCCCGGTCGTGCGCGATGTGCTCGCAGTCGATCCGGCGTTGCGCCTGGGCGAGGCCGGCGACGCCGAGGTGCTGGTCCGCCTCGATAGCGAGCCGGATGTGCAGGACAGGCCGGCGCTGGTGCTCACCGGGCCGGCGTCGCAGGCGGCCGCCTTCGTGTTCGCCTATCGCGGCGATGCCGAGCGGGCGGCACTGGCCGACGACCTGGCGCGACCCGGCGCTGGCCGCCTCGGCCTGGCACGGATGGATGCGACCGCGCTGGCGGACCGGCTGGGCCGGGAGATCGCGATCGACCTGCAGCCGGCGGCGCGCAGGTCGGTGTCTGTCTGGGGCGAACTGTTCGCCGAGGACGCCGGTTTCGCCGGATCCGCCGCGATGCCGCTGTTCGTCTCGCAGAGCCTGCGCTGGCTGGCCGGGCAACCGGCGTGGATTCCGTATGCGCAGGCCGGCCGGCCGTTGCCGGACCAGTCCGCGCTGCATGGCCAGGTGGAAGACACCGTCCTGCTCGAGCGCCGGCTCGGCGGCAGCGGCGTGTACCTGGGCGAGGCCGGCGCGCAGCGACTGGGCGAGCGCCCGCTGGCGGTGTCGCTGGTCGACCGCCAGGCGACGCTGGCCGCCGCCGAAGCCATCCCGGGCATGGAGACGGCCGCCGCGCCCGGCGCGCGGGCCTCCGGCCGTTTCGTCACATGGCTGCTGCTCGCCGCCGGACTGCTGCTGGCGCTGGAGTGGGTCCTGTTCCAGCGCGGGCGGATGCCTTGAGGAGCGACCCGATGGCGCTGAGCGTCCTGTATCCCCATGCCGCGTGGCTGTTGCTGCTGCTGCCGCTGCTGTGGCGCACGGCCGGCCGCGATGGCGGCATCGGGCACAGGGTGCTGCGCACGGCGATCTTCGTCGCGCTCATCGCCGCGCTGATGCAGCCGAGCCTGCTGCACGACAGCGGCCAGCGGACGCAGGTGTTCGTGCTCGACCAGGGCGCCGGGCTGTCGGATGCGCAGAGGCAACGGGCGCAGGCGCTGTTGCGCGAACGCCTGCAAAAGCTGGAACGCGGCAGCCGGACCCACCTGGTCCAGTTGGGCGGTGAACCGGTCGATGCGCGGGTGGACCGGTACCTCCGGCTGGACGATGCGCGCGGCGCGGCCTCGCTGTCGAGCGCATTGACCCAGGCGCTGCATGCGATCGCGCTGGGCACGCAGGCATCGGTCACCCTGATCGGCGACGGCCGGTCCGGCGACCGGCACTGGGACCGCGCGGTCGCGGCCTTCGCCAGCCGCGGCATCGCCGTGAACACCGTCGAACTGGACGCGCCGCCTGGCGATGCCTTCATTGCCGAGGCGAGCGTGGCCCCGGCGCACGTCGGCGAGGCGGTCCGGGTCGTCGTCGGGATCGAGGGACAGGGCGAGGCGCTCTCGCTGTCGCTGTACAGCGGGGAGCGCCTGTTGGCCTCGGAACCGGTCCTGCGCGTGGATGGCGCGGCGCGGGTCGAACTGGCGTTCCCCGCCGAACGCGCCGGCTTCCTGCCGCTGCGCGCGGAGCTGACCGGCGAGGGCGCGGCACGGGATGCCGCGTTCGAGACCGTGGCGGCGGTCCAGGATCCGTTGCCGGTGCTGTACCTGGGCGAGCGCCAGGCCGGCGCGCTGCCGCATCTGCAGCGCTTGCTCGGCGACGGTTTCGCGCTGGAGCAGCAGCCGGCCGATCGCCTGGACGGCGGGTTCGACTTCTCGCGCTACCGGGCGGTGTTCATCGACGACCTGCCGCGCGCGCGCCTGGCCGACGCGGCGCAGCGGCGGCTGCTCGCGGCCATCGCCGACGATGGCGTGGGCCTGCTGCATTCCGGCGGCGAGGCCGCGTTCGGCATGGGCGGCTGGGCCGATGCGCCGCTGGCGGCGGCGCTGCCGGTCGAGGCCAGGCAGGACGAGCAGGTGCAGGAACCCAGCGTGGCGCTGGCGATCATCATCGACACCTCCGGCTCGATGGCCGGTGCGCCGCTGGAGCTGGCCAAGCAGATCGCGCGGTTGAGCGTGCGCAAGCTCACCCCGGCCGACAGCGTGGGCATCGTCGAGTTCTACGGCACCCGGCAATGGGCGGTGCCGATGCAGCCGGTGCGCAGCGTCGCCGAGGTCGAGCGCGCCATCGGGCGCATGCAGGCGAAGGGCGCGACCATGCTGTTCCCGGCGATCCAGGAGGCCTACTACGGGCTCAAGAGCGTGGATGCGCGGTTCAAGCACATCCTGGTCATCAGCGACGCGGGCGTCGAGCAGGGCAGCTACCAGCAGCTGCTGCGCCACATCGCCCGGGACCGGATCAACGTCTCCACCGCGCTGGTCGGCGGCAGCGGCGAAGGCGAGGCGCGGATGGCGGAACTGGCGAACTGGGGGCGCGGCCGCTTCTACGCGGTCGCCGACGAGTTCAGCCTGGTCGAACTGGACCTCAAGCAGCCGCAGATCAAGCCGGCGTCGGGCTACCGCGAGGGCCGGTTCCCGGTGGATGCGCAGGCCGGCCGCCACTGGTGGCCGGACATGGACATGGCGGCGCTGCCGGCGCTGCGCGGCTACGCCCGGCTCGGCAAGCGCGCGCATGCCGACATCCTGATGACCGCCGGCGACGGCGAGCCGCTGCTGGCGAGCTGGCACTACGGCGCAGGCCGGACCACCGCACTGGCGACCGAGCCGCTGGGCCAGGGCACCGGCGACTGGCGCGGCTGGCCCGACTACGGGCAATGGCTGGCGCGCGTGCTGGCCCGCACCGCGAGCCGGCAGGCGGAATTCGACCTGCGCCTGGTGCGCCGCTTCGACCGGCTGCGGATCGAGGCGCAGCGGCTGAAGGCCGGTCCGGCGCCCGCGCCGGAGCTGCGGCTGGTCGACGCGCAGGGCGATGTCGTGGTCGAGCAGGTGCCGGTGGAAGAAAAGGCGCCGGGCCTGTTCGTTGCGGAACTGGACTGGGACCGCGCGCAGCCGGCGCTGCTGGAACTGCACGGGGGGGCGGGCCTGATCCGTGCCGCCGACCGCGCGCATTCGGACCTGGCCCCGGCCGGCCGGATGCCCGCCCGCAACACGTTGCCGCTGGCCGCGCTGTCGCGGGCGACCGGCGGCACGCATGCGTTCGATTCGGCGGACATGCCCGCCGCCACGAGCGCCGGGCCGCGCAACCGCACGCGCGCCGCGGCCGATCTGTGGCCCTGGCTGTCGCTGCTGGCGCTGCTGCTGTACCTGGCCGAACTCTTGTACCGCCGCTGGCCGTCCGGCCGCGGTGTCCCGCGACAGGATGCGATTCGATGATGCACAGACCTGGCTTGCTGGCCCTGGCGCTGGCCCTGGCCCTGGCTGGCGCCATCGCGCCGGTCCCGGCCTCGGCGTCGGCGGAAAACGCGGCATTGCAGCGCTTGGTCGGGGGGCAACGCCTGGACATCGCCGAAACCGGCCGCCTGTACCGGCAGGCCGTGCTGGATGGCGACGGCGTCGATGCGCTGTACCGGCGGCTGGATGCGATGGCGCAGTCCGCCGGACCGGCCGGGCAACGGGCGATGGCACTGCTGGCCAAGGCCGACATGCAATGGCGGCAGGGCCTGGCCGCGCAGGCACTGGCCGACGTGGACCGGGCGCTGTCGCTGTCGCCAAGCGCGGATGCCTGGCTGCTGAAGGCACGGTTGCTCGATGCGCAGGGCGATGTCGGGGCCGCCGCGGCGTGGTACGCGAAGGCCTGCGACGCCAGCCACGCGCCCGACGAACAGGCCTTCCTGCAACTGCGCCTGGCGATCGCCGGGGCGCAGGACCGGCCCGGAGCGCTGGCCGAACTGGCGCGGCAATGGCCGCAGGCGTCCGCCAACCGGCTCGCGCCGGTCGTGGCGCTGCTCGGCCAGCGCGGGCAGGCGGTCGGCATCCAGCGGGTGGACGGCCGGGGCGAGGACGCATACCGGCAGCATGTCCGCGTCGCGGACTGGGCACGCGCCGCGGGCGAGCACGCCGTGGCGCGGGAACACGCCTGGAGCGCCTTCGCCGCGGCCGGCGACGCGGCCGGGCAGCGCTACGCATTGGCGCTGCTCGCCGAGTCCTACCGCGATGCGGACGATCTGGCCGGCGCAGCCGCGTTCCTCGCCGCGCGTCCGCAGCTCCCGGAAGTGGCGCAGGCCCGGGTCGACGCGCTGCTGGAACTGGGCCGCTACGACGAGGCCATCGCCATCGTCCGGCGTTCCGGGGATGCGGATCTGCGCCAGCGCCTGCTCGGCATCCTCGACATCGCCGGACGCGACTCGGAGGTGGAGGCGGAGTATCGCCGGCTGATCGCGCGGCAGCCGCATCGCGCCGAGTGGTACGACGGGCTGGCCGCGCTGTACATGCGCCGCGGCGAGGACGCGCAGGCGCTGGCGGTCTACGCGGAGGCGTTCGCCGCCAACAGGGGACGCATCGATGCGCTGATCGCGGCCGCCCGGCAGATGATCGCGATGGGACTGGAAGCGCCGGCGCTGGAGATGATGGGGGAGGCGGCGAACGATCCGGCCTTCGCCGTACCGGTCGGTTTCTTCCTGTTCGAGACCCGCCTGAAGCAGGGCCAGGACGCCGAGGCGCGGCAGGTACTGGCGCGTTTGCAGGCGCTGGTTCCTGCCGACAGCGCGCTGCTGGTGGATGTCGCCGAGGGCTACGAACGCCTGCGCCAGCCGGACCAGGCGCTGGCGGTGCTCGTCGGGCTGGAAGCGCGCAGGGGCGGGCTGGACTACGACCGGCAGGTGCACATCGCGAACCTGGCCTTCGCCACCGGCAGGCTGGACGAATCGCTGTCGCGCTGGCGAAGGCTGTGGGCGCAGACGCAGCTGCCGGCGCGCAGGAGCTATCTGGAACGGCAGATCGTCAAGGTCGCCACCCGGCTGGGCAGGCTGGAGCAGCTCGCCGCCGACATCGAAACGCGGCTGGCGTCCGGCCCGGTCTCGCAGAGCGAGGTCAACCTGCTGGTCGGCCTCCACCTGGCGGCGAAGGACCGTCAGGCGGCCGAGGCAGCGGTGGAGACGTACGCCGAACGCGGCGGCCTGGGCGAGGCGGAGAAGCTGGCGCAGCTGGGCACGGTCTACGCGCGCCTGGAGGACTACGACAACGTCGACCGCAGCCTGCGCCGGCTGTCGCAGGTCGACCCGGACAACGCCGACCTCTACCTGCGCCGGCTGACCCTCAACGCCCTGCGCAACGGCGACGAGGACGAAACGGCGGACGCGCGCCTGCGCAAGGTCGATGGCCTGCTGCGCGAACTGAACGCGGTGTCCGGTCCCGGCGGGGCGCCATCGGCCCCGTTCGCGGCCGGTGTCTACGCGATGGCCGGGCTGGACGAGCAGGCCATCGATCGCTACCGCGACGCGCTGGCGCAGGCGCCAGGCGATGCCGATCACCTGTTGCAGCTGGTCGCGCTGCTGAAACGGCAGCAGCGGCATGCGGAAGCGGCGGCGCTGCTGCAGCACGCTGCCGAGCACCCCGTCGAGGCCGATGGCTTCATCGCCGCGATCGACGGCCTGATCGACCTGTTCGCCGCCGACGGGAACGCCCGCGTGCGCCAGAGCGGACAGGCGCAACTGGCCGCAGACATCCTGCCGTGGGCGCAGCGACGGGTGCTGGAGCGCATCGCCCGCGATGGCGACGACCTGCGCCTGTATTCGCTGCTGGCCGACCTGGCGCAGGAACAGGCCGACTTCGGCCTGCAACTGCGCGCCTACGAAGAATCGCTGGCGCTGTCTGACGCGCAGCGCCCCGAGATGCTGCGGCAGCTGGTGGCGTTGTCGTCCGGTGCCGGCCCCGCCGGCGACGGGAGCGGGCCGGCGCTCGGCGACAACCGCAGGAAGGCCGCCTACGGGCGGCGGCTGCTGGCGCTCAAGCGCGAGTATCCGCCGGAGCTGTACGCCGACCTGGCCGGGTCGCTGCTGGCCGAAGGCGACGTGACCGGCGCCGAGCGCGCGTTCGCGATGATGGGCGACATCGGCGGGCTGGTGAACGTGGACCGGATCAAGGCCGAGACCTATGCCGGCGCCGGCCATGCCGACAAGGCGCTGGCGAACTACGCCCGTGCCCTGCTGCGCGACCAGGACGACCTCGAGCTGGCGGTGAAGACCGCGGTGCTGCGCGAGCAGCGCGGCCAGGAGGCGCTGGCGAACCATGGGTACTGGAAGGCACTGCGCACCGCGATCCTGCGCCAGCCCCTGCGCGGCAACGACGCTGGCCGGACGGGCGACGCGGACTGGGATTCGCTGCGCCACTATCCGAGCCTGGTCGAAGGCCTGCTGCTGACCTGGCCGGCGCAGGCCGACGGGCAGCAGCGGATCCTGGCCGACCTGCGACGGTTGTCGGACGACGCGCTGGCGCAGGTGGACGCCGCCGGACCCGGCGCGCTCGCCACATGGCCGCGCCTTGAACTGATCGTCGGCCTGCAGCGGCGCATCGCCGAGTACCTGGGCGATCCTGCCTGGCTCGATCCTCTGGAAAGCGCGCTGGACCGCCACTTCGCCGGCGATCCGGACGCGCGCGCAGCGCGCGACTACCAGCGTCGCCTGGCCGGCCTGCAGACCGGCCAGGCGGCCCGATCCGGACACGGGGACTGGGTCGCGCAGGGCCTGCGGGTACAGGCCGGAGACACCGGCAATTTCGACCTCTCCCTCGCGCTGGCCATCGCCGATGGCGACCGCGCGGCCCTTGCCCGGCTGACGGAAACGGCGCTGGCCGCCGAGGCGGCCTGGCAGGCGACCGCGGGCGATCCCCCCGTCCGCTCGCGCCCGGAACAGCTCTACCGCCTGCTGGTGGAAACACTGGACCGGCTGCCGCCGGAGATGTTCGCCGAACGGGTCCTGGCCCCGCTGCAGCGATCGCCGTCGCACGATGCGATGCTGTTCGACCTGTTCCGCACCTCGCCCGATCGCTACCGCAGGCTGGCGGCGATGACCGGCCGGCCGCCGCTGGACGACGAAACGCTGCTGCGCATGCTCGTTGCCCACGGCGACGACCCGCTCCCGCAGCGCGCGGCCGGTCCGCATGGCCGGGCCGCGGACCTGGCGGACGCGGTGATCGCGTCCTTTCCGCTGGACCGGCTGCTCGATCTGTACGCAGGGCTGGTCGAGCGCATGCAGGCGGGCGGGAACGAATCGGCGCTGCAGGCCAGGCTCGTCGAGCATGTCTTCCGCCAGCCGATGGACCCCGCGCAGCAGGCCAGGCTGTCCGCTGCGCTGGAGCGGGACATCGGATACCGGCCCGCCGGGGCGCGGGCACGTCTTCTGCCCGTCGTGCAGAAACTGCTGCTGCCGGAGACCGCCGAGGCGAATCGTCCGCTGCTGCTGGAGGCCGCGCATCGCGCCGCGGCGCACCATCCGGACGCCAGGCACCTGCCGGCGTTTCTCGAGGCCTGGTTCGCCGGCGACGCGTCCGAGGCGTTCGAGTCGCTGCTGGCGCTGCGCGACGACGGGCGGTCCACGGGTCCGGGACGCAGCGGCACCGCCGATCTGGTCGGGCGCTACTTCGCGGACGAAAGACGCAGGCGGGTGGATGCCTTCCTCGCCGCCGGCGCGCCGTCCGCAGAGGCGGCCGCGCGCTTCTACCGCGATTTCGTGTTCGACCAGGACGACGCGCGCGGGCAGGGGGACGCCGCCGAAGCGGTCCGTCTGTATCGCAAGCTGCTGTCGGTGGACGGCGGCAATACCGTCTATCTGGCCGGGCTGCTGGGCGTGCACTGGCGGCAGGGCGAGCACCAGGCCTTCGCCGATCTGCTGCGCGGCCATGTCGATGCGCATCCCGACGACGCCGACGCGGCGACGATACTGCAACTGGCCTACCGCCTGCTGCGCCAGCCGCAGCAGGCGCAGGCCGTGGCCCGTGCCAGCGGCGTGGACGTCGGCGATGCCGAATGGCTGGCCCAGTCGATCAACAAGGCAAGGGCCTCGCAGCCGGGCACGCTCGAGCCGGATTTCGGGCCGTTGTTCACGCAGGTGTATGCGGCCTACGAGGCCGCGAACCCGGACGATGCCGCCGTCGTCGAGGTGAAACGGCGCAGCGGAAACGGTCCGGGCCGATCGGGCGATGCGGACGCCGGCCTGCGCCCGTTGGCCGAGGCCTTCGCCGATGCGCCGGACTCGACGCCGGGCATCCTGCGCGGGCTGTGGCGCGAAGGCATCCCCGGCGCGGGCATGTCCAGTGCCGGTGCGCTGCCGCGGCAGATCCTGATCGATGTCCGCTTCGACCTGGAAGGGCGGCCTGCCCGGAGCGGGCCGGACGGCGCGGACGATGCGGTGACGCAGCGCATACAGTCCCCGGGCGGTGGCGGCCCGGACCTGCTGGCGTCGATGGCGGCGCTGCCGCAGATCAGCGACGAGTACGAGCGCTACCTGCGTGGCCTGGAACCGCAGGCGCGGCAGCGCCAGCAGCGCCTCTACGATCTGCTGGCGCAGGGGCTGGTCGCCCAGGGGACGGCGGATGCGCGCCTGCAGGGCCTGCTGCGCCGGTTGCACGAAGGCGATATCGGTGGACACGAACTGCAGTTGCTGGCGACCCTGGCCGACCGCCTGCCGCGGGTCCTCGACCCGGGCCAGTTGCAGGCGCTGGCGGCGCGCCTGCGGCAGATGCCGGTGCTGGCGGCGAACCAGCGCATCCTGCTGGCACGCCTGTTCGCGGCGGGGCAGGACCATGCGAGCGCCGGCGCTCTGCTGCAGGCGGCGACGATGCAGGTGCTGTATCCCGAGCAGGAAGACCTGCGCGGTGCGCGGTACGTGCGCGACATGGCCGTGCCGCCGTCGCTGGCCGACATCGTCAGCGACCTCGGGCGCTGGCGCGATCGGGATGCCGCCCGTCGGGTCCATGCGGCGATCGTCGAGCGCATCGGCGCCGAAAGGATCGCCGCCTCGAACCCGGCCCTGCGGTCGGCGCAACTGCCGCCGTTTCCGGAAAATCCATAGACGCCTCCCATCCGGTCCCGCCGGCCCGATCGCCGCCCCGGGACTGGCGGAGCGGCAGAGTAAGTTGGCACGATCCGCGCGGCGCCCGGCCCGGGTGAAGGACGACGATGAGACTGAAGTCCCTGTACAAATCCATGTTCGGACAGATGGTGGCCCTGACCATCCTGTTCATCGGCTGGGCCGTCTACTGGTTCGTGATCCGCTCGGTCAGCGACGTGTCCGCGTTCATCAGCCCGGATCCGATCCAGGTCACCGCGAACGAGATCAACCAGGTCCTGAGCGAATCCATCCGCCTGAGCAGGGAGTCCTCGACCGAGCTGACGGAACTGGCGTCCAACCCGGTCATCCGGGAAGTCGCGGCACGCAATCCGGATTTCCGCTACTACGTCAGGGCAGGCGACAGGGCGTTCGGCAACCGGGGCGGGGCCCGCCATTTCGCCGAACTGAAGCTCGACCGGCTGACCGCATTGAACGAGGACATGGCCGATCCGCGCCTGTGCACCCAGACGACGCATCCGCTCGCCGACGACGGCCACGGCCACGTCAGCTATACCTACTGCAACGGCGCGCTCAGGTACTACGAATACGCCGGGGTGTCGCACCCCATCGAAGCGAAAACGGCGGGCACCGTCCAGCGCTACCGGAAGCTGTGGTCCTACAGCGGCAACCTGTTGCTGATCGTCGGCAGCCTGTTCTTCATCTTCGCCTCGATCCTGCTGGTCAACATGGTGCTGATCCGCCGGGTCACGACGCTGGCCAAGTCCTTCGATCCGGAGAAACTCGATCGACAACTGCCGGAGAAGGGCCTGCCCAACGAGGTCGTGCCGCTGGTGCAGGCGGTCAACCACATGATCGCCAAGGTCGACGAGGTGCAGCGCAAGCAGCGGTTCTTCCTGTCCGCCGCGGCGCACGAGATGCGCACGCCGTTGACCGTGCTGCGTACCCGGCTGGAAATGCTCGACGAAAGCCCGGTCAAGGCCAAGCTGATCGGCGATGTGAGGCGATTGACCAGCCTGGTCAACCAGTTGCTGCGGCTGATGAGCATCGGAGGGCGCGCGGAGCCCGATGCCGGGGTCGACCTGGTCGCGGCCTGCAAGACGGTGGTCGGAGAGCGCCGGCCGCTGGCCGAGGACAGGCAGGTGGAGCTGGTCTTCGACAGCGATGCCGCATGGTGCGGGATCGTCGGCGACGCGGACCTGGTTGCGGTCGCGATCGCCAATCTGGTGGACAACGCCTTGTCGTTCTCCGAAGCCGGCGGGCAGGTCGCGGTATCGCTGGATGCCGATGGCGTGCTGTCGGTGCGCGACCACGGCCCCGGCATCCCGGAATCCAGGCTGGATGTGTTGTTCGAGCCGTTCGTCAGGTTCCCGCCCAGCCGCAACGGCCATGGACTGGGCCTGGCGATCGTCAGGGCGGTGGCGACGGCACATGGCGCCGGGCTGCGTGCGGAGAACGCCGAAGGCGGCGGGGCCGTGTTTACGCTGGACTTCCGCAACGCCGCGAAGACGTCGCCTGTGGCGTGAGAAGCCGTTGACGATCCCCGGCGTGCGGCGCCGGGCGTCAGGCGTCGCGCGCGTGCTTGCGGCCCATCGCGTGGGCGCCGCGCAGCAGCATGCGGATCATGTGCGAGAGGTCGTCGACCAGCGCCGCGTCGCGTTCGGGCGGCAGGTCCAGCGCGGTGCCGCCCATCGCGAACACCAGCCGGGTGATCGCGCGCGCGACCAGGCCCGGCTCGTGGAAGGCGATGCCCTGGGCGGCGGCGATGCGCACGAGGTCGGCGCGCAGCTCTTCCTCGAAGAACAGCAGCTGGCGGTCGACGGCGCGCTTGAACGCGTCCGAGCCGACGGTCCCTTCGCGCAGCATCACGTGCAGCAGCTTGTCGTCGGCGCGCAGCCGTTCCATGAACGTCTCGAGCGAGCCGCGGACGATGCTGCGGCCCGACACCGCGCGCTTGCGCGCATCGCCGACGATCCGGCGCAGCGATTCGCCGGCCAGGTCGATCAGCGCGACCGCCAGTTCGTCCATGTCGTGGAACTGGCGGTAGAAACTGTTCGGTGCGATGCCGGCCTCGCGCGCGACCTCGCGCAGGCTCAGCGTCGACACGCTGCGGTGCGGACCGATCAGGCGCAGCGCAGCGGCGATCAGATCCTCGCGGACGATCGTGGGCTTGCGGCCGGGGCCATCGTGATTCGGGGTGTCGTCGCTGGCGGGCGCGGGGCTGCTGACGGGCAAGAGGCGGTTCATCGGAACGGTGAGGCGCCAGCATAGCAGTGCGTCGCCGCAGGGCCGGTGCGGCCATGACGGCCTCGCGCGCGTCCCGATCGACGCGCCGACCTCATCCCCGTGACGCGCGCCCGGACATGAGGGTCTTCATTCCGCGCGGGGAATCGGCTGGATCGCATGACGCCGGATGTACAGGGCGACGATCGCATCCCGGTGCGGGCGCCGGCATGAACGGATGGATGCTGCTGCGCATCATTAATGCACAAGTGTATACACGAATGTGCGGATGGGCGTATAGTCGCTTGCATGTCGACCGTACATCCTCTCTCGAAGCCGCGGCGCAGCCGCCTGCGCCGACTCGCCGGCCGCTTCGTCGCGCCGCCGGTATTCGATTTCTGGGTACAGCGCCTGCATCCGACCTGGAGCTGGGAGCGCCCGCTCGCACGCGTGGTCGGCCATACGCCGGCGGCGGCCAATGCGGTGACGCTGGCACTCAAGCCGAACCGGCACTGGGCCGGCGCGCTGCCGGGCCAGCACGTGAACTTGACGGCCGACATCGACGGGGTGCGGATTACCCGCAGCTACAGCCTCGATGCGCCGGTCGGTGACGATGGCCGCATCACGATCACGATCAAGGGCGTCGACGGGGGCCGCATGAGCCGGCACCTGCTCGATGCCGCGCGCCGTGGCGACGTGCTCGACATCGGCCCGGCGTTCGGCGATCTGGTGCTGCCGGAGACGACGACCGGACCCTGGTTGTTCCTCGCCGGCGGCAGTGGCATCACGCCGCTGATGGCACTGGTGCGCCAGTTGGCCGGACAGGGCATGCCGGTGCCGGTGACGCTGGTGTACTGGGCGCGCACGCGCGCCGAGCTGTGTTTCGC
Organism: Proluteimonas flavola; assembly: GCF_021191705.1. Classification (GTDB taxonomy): domain Bacteria; phylum Pseudomonadota; class Gammaproteobacteria; order Xanthomonadales; family Xanthomonadaceae; genus Luteimonas; species Luteimonas flavola. The sequence goes on along the minus strand of NZ_JAIWPU010000012.1, from coordinate 60,443 downwards.
CGATGAACTGCGCGCGCTGACCGCGCGCCATGCCGGTTTCAACGTGCATTTCGCATTGACGCGTGAAGCGCCCGGCGCGATCGACGAGGCTGCTGGCCGCATCGATGCGACGATGCTCGACGCGCTGGTGCCGGATATCGCCACGCGCCGGGTGTTCGCCTGCGGCCCCGGTGGTTTCGTCGCCGCGGCGACCGCGCTGCTTGAGGATCGCGTCCCGTTGCTGCGCACCGAAGCCTTCACCCCGGCGCCGCGTCCGCAGACCGACGACAGCGGCATGGTCGAAGTGCGTCTGGCGCGCAGCGGTCGCGCGCTGCAACTGCCGCGCGGCGTGCCGCTGCTGCAGGCGCTGGAAGCCGAAGGCCTGAAGCCGAAGTCCGGCTGCCGCATGGGCATCTGCAATACCTGCGCCTGCGGCAAGGCCGCCGGCGCCACGCGCGATCTGCGCACCGGCACCGCGAATACCGAGGCCACGACCGCGCTGAAGCTGTGCATCAGCAGCGCCGTGTCCGATCTCGTCCTCGATCTCTGAAACACCCGCGTCGAAACACTCTGCTTTGCTTTGAAATCCGGAGCCGTCATGTCCAAGCTCACCGCCACGCGCCGCCTCTCCCCACAGGAACTCGATGCCTTCGGCGCCGAGCTCGATGCGTTGCATACGCGCACGATGGCCCAGGTCGGCAAGGTCGACGCCGCCTACATCCGCCGCGTCGTGCGCTGGGTGCGCTATTGCGCGGTGCTCGGTCGCGGTCTGCTGTTCGTCGGTGCGATCGGCGGCGCGTTCGTGCCTTGGCTGCTGTGGCCGGCCTGCATCGCCGGCGTGGTCTTCCTGGCGCTGGCCAAGATCCTCGAGAACATGGAGGTCGGCCACAACGTCATGCACGGCCAGTACGACTGGATGCACGATCCCGAACTCGACAGCAACAAGTACGAGTGGGACATCGTCGCGACCGGCGACAACTGGCGCCATTCGCACAACTTCCGCCATCACACCTACACCAATGTCCGCGGCATGGACGATGACATCGGTTACGGCCTGCTGCGCATCTTCCCCGAGCAGCGCTGGCGCCCGTTCTACCTGATGCAGCCGGTGATCGCGGTGGTGTTCGCGCTGTACTTCCAGTGGGGCGTGGCGATCCAGGAGCTCAAGCTCGGCCGTTTCTTCGCCGGCAAGATGCCCAAGGGCAAGCTGGCGCGCGATTTCGCGCCGGTGGGCCGCAAGATGGGCCGCCAGCTGATCAAGGACTACCTGATCTTCCCGCTGCTGGCCGGTCCGTTCTTCCTGCCGGTGCTGCTGGGCAACCTGGTCGCCAACGGCATCCGCAACGTGTGGACCTACGTGGTGATCTTCTGCGGCCACTTCACCGCCGATGTCGAAACCTTCCCGAAGGAGAGCATCCGCAACGAATCGCGCGGCCACTGGTACATGCGCCAGCTGCGCGGGTCGTCGAACATCGGCGGCGGCAAGGTCATGAACCTGCTGACCGGCAACCTGAGCCACCAGATCGAGCATCACTTCTTTCCCGACGTGCCGGCGCATCGCTATGCCGCGCTCGCCGTCGAAGTGCGCGAGATCTGCCGGCGCTACGGCCAGCCCTACAACACCGGTTCGCTGCCGCGCCAGTTCGGCGAAGTGTCCTGGCGCATCCTGCGGCATGCGTTCCCCAGCCGCCCGCGTCGCGCGGCCGGCTCGCGCAAGCTGCAGACCGCCTGAGCCAGCGGCGCGTTACCCGCCGCATGCGAAGCACCCGAAACGCGTCCGCTCCGGCGGGCGCGTTGTCGTATGTGTGTTTCCAGATTCATGCGGATGCGCGGCGCCGGCCACGGCGATGGAAATAGACCTGCTCGGCCGCGCGACGCAGCAGCGGCGAATGCAGCAGCAGGTCCACCGGCCAGTCCATCTGCAGATGATCGAAGGCCCAGCGCAGGCAGCGCTTCGCACGGAAGCGGGGCGCGGCACTCTCGGCAATCTGTTCCGGCGCGATATCGGCGCCGAGCCGGTGCTGCGCGATCGCGCGGCCGATCGCCTCGCCATGCGCCCAGGCCGAATGGATGCCGCCGGCGGTCAACGGCGACACGATGCCGGCCGCATCGCCGGTCAGGATCACGCCCGGTGCGGCGAGGCGATCGACCGGTCCGCCACAGGGAATCAGGCCTGCGCGCGTCGCATCGGGCTGCAGCGTCGAGACCAGTCCCAGGCGTGTCCCGACGCGCGCGCGGAAGCCTTCGATATCCGGCACCCCATGACGATCCGCGCGATGCCGGAAGGCGAGTCCAAGCTGGACGCCCGTCGGCGACTGCGCTGCCCATCCGATGTAGCCGGGTGCGAGCGTGCGGCTGATGAAGCAGTGCAGGGCGTCGGGTTCGGCCAGCGTCGCGCCGTGGAATTCGTGCTCGACGCCGTAGAGAAACGCATCGACCAGCCCGAGCCCGCTGCGCTGCGCCACGCGTGATTTCGCACCGTCGGCGCCGATCAGCCAGCGTGTGCTGCCAAGCCCTGCGATCTGCCATCCCATGCCGTTGCGTTGCGCATCGGTGAACGACTGCATCAGTCGCAGATCGGCACCGGCCTCGCGCATCTCCTCGGCCAGCCAGCGCAGGACGTTCGGCGTGTCGGTGGTCAGGAACGCATGGTCGTCGGCCTGCAGTTGCAGGCTGTCCAGGCGCGGTGCGTACAGTCGGACGCGCGGCACCTTGCGACGGAGCGCCGACGGCATGCGGCCGAGCCGCGTCTGCGAAAACGCTTCGGCGACGATGATGCCGGTCGTGTGCAGGCGGATGCCGGGATCGTGCTTGCGCTCGAGCACGCAGACCCGCAGGCCCGCTTCGCGCGCAGCGAGCGCACATGCGGCGCCGGCGAAACTCGCGCCCCACGACGACATCGAAATCGAACCGTGCATATCCATCCAAACGAGCGGTCTCCATCCACGAGAGAGACCAGTTTCCACGGCAGCGATGGGGCGCCGATGGCGCCGCGGTGAAGCGGATATGAAGTCTCAGGCGCTGCGCCGCAGCACGCTCTGTTGCGTCGCCTGGCCCGACACGAACGCCATGCCGTCCTGATGGTGGAAATGTGGGAGCGCGCTCGCGCGCGATGGCGCTGTCCCATGAAATCCCCATCGCGCGCAAGCGCGCTCCCACACAGGCCTACGTCCGACCGCTCAGGACTCCGACGACGCGATACGCGCAGGCTGCCAGCCGCGTCGCACCCTTGTAGGAGCGCGCTTGCGCGCGAGGGGCTCCATCGGGAGCGTCATATCGCGCGCAAGCGCGCTCCCACAGGGAATGCGGTGCGCAGATACGACACGGGCGCCGAAGAGCGGCGATTGCCGCCGTCCGGCTGGTTTCGGTCTACGGATTGGACCAACGGAGTGGCGACCGCATCCGTGTGGCCGGCTGCGGGTAGCGCATGCGGGGCACAGCGCTGCTGATGGAAATGCACGGACGTTTCCGAAGACACGAACGCTGCAGTTCGCGGTGAATAAATGTGGGAGCGCGCCTGCGCGCGATGTGGCTCGACCGGGAAGGCCATATCGCGCGCAAGCGCGCTCCCACAGTCGCAATGGAACACGGGGCCCGAAGGCCCCGTGCGTCTTGCATCCTTGCGAGTGCGATCAGCGACTGCCGCCACCACCACGCGGGCCGCGGTTGCCGCCGCCCGGCGGACGTCCGCCCGGGCTCCGGTTGCCGCCGCCAGGGCCACCGGGGCCACGGCCGCCCGGACCCTTCGGGCCGCGGTTGCCGCCTGGACGCGGCCCGCGTGGGCCGGCGTTCGGATTGAAGCTGCCCGGATTGGCGTGGTCGGACGGGAAGCTCGGTGCGCTGTCGGGATGGCCGTAGGGCGCACGCGGTCGACCCGGACCACCGCCGCCACCGGCCGGACGCGAGGCCCACGGACCCTGTCCGCCGCCACCGCCGCCTGCACCGCGCGGACCCTGTCCACCGCCGCCGGGACCGCGCTTCTTCGCGCCGCCCGGACCGCCCGCGCCGCCGTAGGGCTTCTTCGGGCCGCGGCCGTCGGCATTGCGGTGACCGGTCGGGCCGGTTTCCACGCCGTCCGGCACGTACCAGGTGCGGAATGCGGCGGGATTGCCCTCGGGCAGCGCGCGCGCGCCCTTGTCGGCGCGCTGCTTGAACGGCTTCTGCGACTGCTTGGCCGCGGCGTCGCCGCTGACCGTCAGGCCGCCGTGCGGCTTGCGGGGGCCGCCGCGGCCACGACCGCGGTCTTCGCGCACATGGTCGAAGCGACGCAGCTCGCGCCCTTCGTCGGCGCCACTGTTCTGGCCGTTGACGTAGGCCTTGCCGGCGCCGCCCTTGCCCAGGTGCACGGTCGCCTTGGCGGCCTTGCGCTGGCCGATCACCGGCTGCAGCGTCAACGCCGGCGGCGGGCCTTCCTCGAGCTTGAGTTCCTTGCGCAGCGCTTCGACCTGCGCATCGGGCAGTTCCTGCGACTGGCCGCGCAGCAGCGGCTGCGGCAGCGTGACCTGGCCGTAGCGCACGCGCTTGAGGCGGCTGACCTGGCAGCCCTGCGATTCCCACAGGCGGCGTACTTCGCGGTTGCGGCCTTCCTTGAGCAGCACCTGGAACCAGTCGTGCGAATCGGTGCCGCCGATGCGTTCGATCTCGTCGAACTTGGCCGGACCGTCCTCCAGCGCGACGCCGCGTTTGAGGCGATCGACGAGCTTGTCCGACACGGTCTCTTCGCCTTCCGGCGCGCGCACGCGGCACACGTACTCGCGTTCGACCTCGTACGACGGATGCATCATCGCGTTCGCGAGTTCGCCGTCGGTGGTCAGCAGCAGCAGGCCGGTGGTGTTGATGTCGAGGCGGCCGATCGCGATCCAGCGCGCACCCTTGAGCGCGGGCAGGGCCTCGAAGATCGTCGGACGACCTTCGGGATCCTCGCGCGTGGTGACTTCGCCTTCGGGCTTGTTGTAGATCAGCACGCGCGCCGGTTCGGTCAGCGCGCTGGCGACGAACACCTTGCCGTCGAGCTCGATGCGGTCGCTGCCCTTGATCGACATGCCGGTCTGGGCGACTTCACCGTTGACCTTCACCAGGCCGTCGGCGATGCGCTGCTCGAGCGCGCGGCGGGAGCCGAGGCCGGCCTGGGCCAGCACCTTGTGCAGGCGCTCTTCGAGCCTGGGCGCGGCATCCGCGGCCGGGGCTTCGCCGCGCTTGAGCGACAGCGGGGAACGGGCGGGTTTGTCGGTATTGCGTTGTTGCGTCATGAATGGCTCCGGTCGCTGTCGCCGTCCGCGGCGAGGGCGTCTTGTGCGTTGGGTGTTGCGGTGTCGTCGTCGGACGGGATGTCCGACGGGGTCTGGGTGTCGTCATCGGAGGCGTCGCCGGCACTGTCGCCGTCGTCGTCTCCGGGGGCTGCTTCGGCGTCCTGCACATCGTCGTGCGGGACATCGTCGTCGGCGGAGGCAGTGTCGCTGCCGGTGTCCGCATCGTGTGTGGTGTCGTCTGCGTCGTCGGGATCGATGTCGCCATCGTCAGCCGTGGCGTCATCGTTGGCGGACGCGATGCCGCCGACCGAGCGGTCCGCGGCGTCGGTGCCGGCGAAGCGCATCTGCGGATCGAGCTCGGCGAAATCCTTGAGTTCCGACAGCGGCGGCAGGTCGTCGAGACGACGCAGGCCGAAGTAATCGAGAAAACCCTTGGTCGTACCGAGCAGTTCCGGCCGGCCGGGCATGTCGCGGTGGCCGACGACGCGGATCCACTCGCGCTCCTCGAGCGCCTTGATGATGTTGCTGTTGGTCGCGACCCCGCGCACCTGCTCGATCTCGCCGCGGGTGATCGGCTGGCGATAGGCGATCAGCGCCAGGGTTTCCAGCGTGGCGCGCGTGTACTTGGTCTGGCGTTCGGTCCACAGCCGGGACACCCAGCCATGCACGTCGCCGCGCACCTGGTAGCGCCAGCCCGAGGCCAGCTCCACCAGTTCCACGCCGCGGTCGGCGCAGGCGGCCTGCAGGTCCGCGAGCGCCTGCTCGAGGCTGCCCTCGGGCGCGGGTTCGTCGAGCGTGAACAGCGTTTCCAGCTGCGCCACGGTCAGCGGCTGCGAGGAGGCGAGCAGGGCCGCCTCGACGATGCGGTTGATGAAGGTCTGGTCCATCGGGACGTTATGGAGATCCGGTCGGGGGTCAGGACTGGGCGGGTTCGGGAACGTCATCGTCGAACTCGCTGGAGAACGTGGTCGGCGGCGCGGCGCCGTCGGCATCGGCGAGCGACTTGATGTAGATCGGCGCCAGCGGCGCCTCCTGCACGATGTCGAGCAGGCGTTCCTTGGTGAGCTCGAGGATCGACAGGAACGTCACCACGACGCCCAGCCGGCCTTCCTCGGGTTCGAACAGCGACTCGAAGCGGTGGAAATGACCGCCGGTGAGCCGGGTCAGCACTTCGCCCATGCGCTGGCGCACGCTCAGCGCATCGCGACGGATCGCGTGGCCGGTGAACAGCTCGGCGCGCTTGAGCACATCGTGCAGCGCCAGCAGCATCTCGCGCAGATCGACCGGCGGCGGATCGCGGTGGATCGTGCGCTCGGGCAGCGCGGCCTGCGCCGGCGCGGTGTCGCGATCCTGGCGCGGCAGCCGGTCGATGTCTTCGGCCGCCTGCTTGAAACGTTCGTACTCCTGCAGCCGGCGCACCAGCTCGGCGCGCGGGTCGCCTTCCTCGCCTTCTTCCACCGGCGGCCGCGGCAGCAGCATCCGCGATTTGATCTCGGCCAGGATCGCGGCCATCACCAGATATTCGGCGGCGAGTTCGAAGCGCAGCTCCTGCATCACGCCGATGTAGGCGACGTACTGCCTGGTGATATCGGCGACCGGGATGTCGAGGATGTCGAGGTTCTGGCGGCGGATCAGGTACAGCAACAGGTCGAGCGGTCCCTCGAACGCGTCGAGGATGACTTCCAGCGCATCCGGCGGAATGTACAGATCCTGCGGGATCTGCAGCACCGGCTGGCCGTGCACCAGCGCCAGCGGGAATTCCTGCTGCTGCGGCTGGGCGGCATTGGCGGACGCCCTGGCGTCGGATGCGGGCTGTGTCATTCGATAGGCAACAGCGGCGGGGCGCTCGGGCGCGGAAAATGGATCACGGGCAGTGGATCGCTGGCAGGGCGGGACGACGGCTCGGCTGGGCCGCGGGAAGCGGATCCGGTCGGTTGCGCGGCTCGGGCCGGCGCGGGAACAACGGTGCTGCGGAACATCTTCGCTGGGTCGGTCGTCGCCAAGCGCGAAGCGCGTCTGCATGCAGGGCAGGCGCGGAGATCGGAAGGGCGTTGGACCGGGCCGGTGGGGCGACCGCGTGCGGCAGCGTCTGGAGACGTGACGGGCGGCGAACTGGCCGGATGCTGGTGCACAGAGTACGCGTTGCCTGCCGGACCTGTCCAGCGGGTGCGCTCGCTACACTTTGCGCCTCACGAACGGACGGGGACGGCCATGTGGTACGCGATCGAAGGCTACGACGGCGAGGACGTGCTCGCGCACCGAGCCGAGGCACGCCCGGCGCACCTCGCGCGCCTGCTCGCGCTGCGCGATGCGGGGCGGCTGCTGCTGGCCGGCCCGTGTCCGGCGATCGATGCCGAGGATCCGGGCCCGGCGGGTTTCAGCGGCAGCATCGTCATCGCCGAATTCGATTCACTGGCCGATGCACGGGCCTGGGCGGATGCCGATCCGTACATGGAGGCCGGCGTCTATGCGCGCGTCGACGTGCGGCCTTTCCGCCAGGTGCTGCCGTAAGAACCACCGCACGATCGGCGAAATAGGACGCAGATCGCTGCATTTATAGTGCAGTGCAGCATCGATTGTTGGTTGCATCCGGTTTACACCACATTGTGGAAACGCTTACAGTCCGGCCCATCGCGAGCGCGGGAGGGTGCGGTTTGAGCGTGACGATCAAGGATGTGGCCAAGGCAGCCAGCGTGTCGGTGGCGACGGTGTCGCGCGCCCTCAACGGCCACCAGAACGTCGCCGAAGCGGTGCGCGAGCGGGTGCTCGCCGTCGCCGCCGAACTCCGTTACAGCCCGCACCACGCGGCCCGTAGCCTCAGCAGCCGGCGCACCCAGACCGTCGGCGTGGTGCTGCCGGATCTGCATGGCGAGTTCTTCTCCGAACTGATGCGCGGCATCGACCAGGTGGCGCGCACCCGCGGCCAGCACCTGCTGGTGTCGAGCTACCACGGCAATCCGGAAGAGCAGGGCGCCGCACTGCGGGCAATGCGCGGTCGCGTCGATGGCCTGCTGCTGATGTCGCCGTATGTGCACGACGCGGACTTTCTCGAGCGCAACGTCGACGCAAGCCTGCCTCTGGTGCTGATCAATGCCGCGCAGGGCCGCCCGCAGCGGTCGGTCGGCATCGACAATTACGGCGGCGCGCGTGCGATGGTCGCGCATCTGGTGGCTGCCGGTCACCGGCGCATCGCCTTCATCGACGGGCCGGAAGGCAACGACGACGCGCGCGAACGCAAGCGCGGCTATCGCGATGCACTGGCCGCCGCCGGCGACGGTTACACACCGTGGGAACTGCCGGGCCAGTTCGACGAGGACTCCGGGCATCGGGCAGGGCTGGCCTTGCTCGCACTCGATACGCGTCCCGATGCGGTGTTCGCGGCCAACGACATGATGGCGATCGGCTGCCTGTACGCCCTCGGTCGCGGCGGCGTGCGTACGCCTGCGGATATCGCCATTGTGGGCTTCGACGATATTCCGCTTGCACGCTACGTTCACCCATCGCTCACGACGATGCGCGTCGACATCGCTGAACTGGGCGCACGCGCATTGAAAGCGTTGCTGGAAATCGAGGATTCAACGGCCGCAGGCATCGGGACGGATGTCGCCTTGCTCGAGCCCGTCCTCGTGATCCGGGATTCGAGCGGCACTGCCGCATCGTTGTCCAGTGGAGAGCCGTCGACCCGGACGTGACCGGTCGACGTCAGCGCCTTGGGAGGGGTCGCATGACATCAAGTCCGATACCGATGAACCACCGTGCGTGCAGGGGCGCGTGGCGGTCGTCGCATGTGGGCGAATGTGTCGTAGGTCTTTCCGGCCGGCGTTCGAGATGAAGAAGCCGCACTGCGGCGCACAGGATGGCGGGATGCCGTCCGCACACCTATCCCCTGAAGATCAGAGACCGACGACATGACCCGAACACACGCCCGTCCGCGCGCCTTCCCGCGCTCCCTTCTCAGTATCGCGCTGGGCGGTTGCCTGGCGCTGGCGGCGCCCGCGGTGCTGGCCCAGTCCACCGCAGCGACGATCCGCGGCCAGGTGATGGTGGACTCGGCACCGGCCACCGATGCACGCGTGTCTGCCGTCAATACCGCAACCGGCCTGACGCGCAGCGTGCAGGTGACCGGCAACGGCAACTACAACCTCGCCGGTCTGCCGCCGGGCACGTATCGTCTGCAGGTCGAGGCCAACGGGCAGAGCTCTTCGCAGAACGTGACGGTGGCCGTCGGACAGACCGCGACGCTGAACCTCGGCGTCGGTGGCGTCGCCGAAACCGCGCCGGCGGGCGAGGCGACGGACATGGCGGCGGTGCAGGTGACCGCCGCCTCGCTGGTCGAAACCAGGACCTCGGAAGTCGCCACCTACGTGTCGCAGAAGCAGATCGAGTCGCTGCCGCAGGGGACGCGCAACTTCCTGGCGTTCGCGGACACCGTGCCCGGCATGGTGTTCCAGCAGGACGGCAACGGGAACGCGAAGCTCCGGTCCGGTGGCCAGTCGGCCAACAACATCAACGTCTTCATCGACGGTGTGGGCCAGAAGAGCTACACGATGCCGGGCGGCGTGCCAGGCCAGGATTCGAGCCGCGGCAATCCGTTCCCGCAGTCGGCGATCGGCGAGTACAAGGTGATCACATCGAACTACAAGGCCGAGTTCGACCAGATCAGCAGCGCTGCGATCGTCGCCGCGACGCGCAGCGGCACGAACGAGTTCGACGGCAGCTTCTTCTGGGACCGGACCGCGACCGAATGGCGCGCACGCACGCCCGCGGAGTTGAACAGCGGCAACAAGGTCGATTCGAAGGAAGAGCAGTACGGCGCCTCGTTCGGCGGACCGATTCTCCAAGATCGCCTGCATTTCTTCGTCTCGTACGAAGCCAAGGAATACACCACGCCCAAGACGCTCGAACTCGGCCAGCGCGGGCGTTACGACGTCGGCCTCGTTCCAGAGGACCTGATCGCCGGCATCGGACCCGCCAACTCGCCGTTCAAGCAGGACATGTATTTCGGCAAGCTGAGCTGGTCGGTCGACGATTACAACCTCGTCGAGCTGTCTGCGCAGATCCGCCGCGAGGAAGAGACGATCCGAAACGATGGTGCGTTCACTGTCGATCGTGCGAGTTTCATCGACAACGACGTCAGCCGTTACGACCTGCGCTGGCAGTACAGCGGGGAGCGCTGGCTCAACGACATGCACCTCGGCTACGAGGATTCGGGTTGGGTGCAGTCGCCGCTGGTTGGCGGCAACGGCTACATCCTGACGGTGTCGGACTACAACGACGACACCGATTTCCGCGAGAACACCCAGAACGTCGTGGCCTCCGGCCCAGGGTCTGGCAACCAGGACAAGGGGCAGAAGGGCTGGTCGTTCCAGAACGACCTGACCTTCAGCGGCTGGGACAGCCACACGGTCAAGATGGGCGTGAAGTTCAAGCAGGTCGACCTGCTCTCGACCGAGCGCAACTTCAGCAATCCGCAGTTCTACTACGACGTCCTGCAGGACGTTGATCTGCCCTATCGCGTGGAGTTCGGTCGTGGAATCCCCGGCACCACCGGCGGTTTCACGTCCTCGGAGAACAAGCAGTTCGGCATCTACATCCAGGATGACTGGGAGGTCAACGAGCATCTGACGTTGAATCTCGGCGTCCGTTACGACTACGAGACAACGCCCGCGTACGAAGATCACGTCACGCCGGACGAGCTCGCCGCGAATCTGCGTGCGTGGCCGAATCTGCAGAACTCGGACATCGATGTGGAGAACTACATCAGCAATGGCAACAACCGCAGTGCCGACAAGGGTGCATGGCAGCCGCGCATCGGTTTCTCCTACGACATCGGCGCCGACCAGCGCAGCGTGATCTTCGGCGGCGCGGGCCGTTCGTACGATCGCAACCTCTTCACCAATCTGCAGAAGGAACAGCAGACCACGTCGTATGCATCGCCCTATCGCGTCTGGTTCGCCGATGCCGATGGCGAGTGCCGCAACAACAACGGCTGCGTCGATTTCGATCCGATCTACTTCACCGATGCCGGTCTTGATGCACTGGTGGCGTCTGGGCAGGTATCGCGCGAGTTCTACCTGATCAACAACGATCTGAAGGTGCCGTACTCCGACCAGTTCAGTCTCGGCATTCGCAATCTCTGGGACTTCGGTGAGACCACTTGGAACAGTGAAGTGGCGATCGCGCACATCCGCAGCCATGAAGGACTTGCAGTGCGTCTCGGCAACCGTCGTCCGGACGGAAGCTTCTTTCCGCCGGGTGCCAACTTTGGTACGCCGTGGGATTTCGACGCACCGTTCGGTCGCCTTGTACTGGTCGACAACGGTCTTGAGACGCGCACCAATTCGCTGCTCGCGAAGATGGACAAGCCCTATACGAATTCGTCGGGATGGGGCGTCACGATGGCGTACACCTACACCGATGCGGAGCGGAACTCGAACGAGGACGGCGCGGGCATCTTCGACTGGCCCTATGCCGGCTACTACGGCTATCTGCCGGTTGCGCAGATTGCACGGCACCGCTTCGTCGGTACGGGAATCTGGGACGGTCCGTGGGGCATCACGTACTCGGGCAAGCTTACGCTCGAGAGCATGAAGGATCGCGTCAGCACCAACTGTATCGAAGAGTGCTTCTTCGCCTCGTACCGTCCGGAGGGTACCTTCGGTCATCTGCAGCTGGATCTGGCGGCGCAGAAGGTGTGGCAGGCCTCTGAAGACATCAGCTTCCGTGTACGCGCCGACGTGCTCAACGTCACCAACCGCTTCAATTACAACGCCTACGACGACTACTGGGGCGGCGACGGTACGCCGAACGCGAATCTGGGTCAGCGTCAGCTGGGCATCCAGCTTCCGACGCGCACCTTCAAGCTCTCCTTCGGTATCGACTGGTAAGCAAACCCCGCTGCCGGTCCCCTTCGGGTGACCGGCAGTTTTATACTGCCCTCTGTAAACGATTTCAGCGCGAGGTTTCCTTCACGATGCAATCCCGTCTGCGTTCCCTCCAGTGCCTCGTCTTCACCCTGCTGGGCGTGCTCTTGCTGGCCGGCTGCGGCAGGCAGGAGCCGGCCGAACCCACCGTGCCGGCGCCCAAGCCGGGACCCATCGCGCAGGTGCCGGAGCCCGAACCCGAGCCTGAAGAAACCGGCCCGCCGGAGCTGCCGCCTCTGTTCGCCGATATCGAGCGTCGTACCTTCCAGTTCTTCTGGGACACGACCAATGAGGTCAACGGCCTCACGCCCGACCGCTTTCCCTCACGTCCGTTCTCCAGCGTCGCGGCGGTCGGCTATGCGCTGACCGCGTATCCGATCGGCATCGAGCGCGGTTGGGTCAGCCGCACCCAGGCGGTGGATCGCACATTGACCACGCTGCGCTTCTTCCGCGACGTGCGCATGGGGCCGCAGGCCACCGGCACCGGAGGCTACCAGGGCTTCTTCTATCATTTCATCGACATGGACAACGGCCATCGCTATGAGCCGTGGGTGGAACTGTCGAGCGTCGATACCGGCCTGATGATGATGGGCGTGCTGTTCGCGCAGTCCTACTACGACCGCGACGATCCGCGCGAGGCGGAGATCCGCAAGCTCGCCGACCAGCTCTACCGCAACGTACGCTGGCCGTTCCTGCAGCAACGTGCACCGCTGATCTCGATGGGCTGGTATCCGGAGAGCGGCTTCATCCAGCACGACTGGACCGGCTACGACGAGGCGATGCTGGTCTACATTCTCGCGCTGGGTTCGCCGACGCATCCGGTCGGCCCGGAGGCCTGGGAAGTCTGGACGCGCACCTACGACAAGCTGTGGGGCGTGTTCCGCGGCCAGGAATACCTGAGTTTCGCGCCGCACTTCGGCCACCAGTACACGCATGTGTGGGTCGATTTCCGCGGCATCCGCGACGACTACATGCAGCGCCGCGGCATCGACTACTTCGAGAACAGCCGCCGCGCCACGTATGCGCAGCGGCAGTACGCGATCGACAATCCGATGGGCTGGAAGGATTACGGCGAGAACGTCTGGGGCCTGACCGCCAGCGACGGTCCGCAGCGTACCGACCAGGACTTCAACGGCGAGCAGCGCGAGTTCCGCCACTACAGCGCACGCGGCGCGGGTCTGGACGTCGCGTTCGACGACGGCACGATCGCGCCGACCGCGGCTGTCGCGTCCATCGCGTTCGCCCCCGAGATCGTGATTCCGGCGACCGAGGAACTGCATCGTCGTTACGGCGACTATCTGTACTCGAGCTACGGCTTCCTCGACTCGTTCAATCCGAGCTTCACCTTCGATGACGTGCCGCTGAAGACGGGCCGCATCGTGCCGGGCAAGGGCTGGGTGGCGAGCGACTACATCGCGATCGACCAGGGCCCGATCCTGGCGATGATCGCGAACTACCGGAACGACTTCGTCTGGAACGTGATGAAGAAGAACCCCTACATCCGCGCCGGTCTGGAACGCGCGGGCTTCACCGGCGGCTGGCTGGCCGGCGAGGACGGGCCGCAGGATTCCGGTCCACCGGATGCCGACGCGGCGATGGCGCGCTCGATGGGCATCGCCGAGTCGCGCGCCGCGAACCAGCAGCCCGACCGTGATGGCCGCACGCCGGCACCGGCACCGTCGCGCGCGTCCGACCCGGTTCCGGCGGAGTAGGACCTTGCGCGCATTCCGACGCGATCCTGCTGCCCGCCGCATGCCTGCGGCGGCGCGCCTCGTGTGCCTGTTGCTCGCGCTCGTGCTGCTCGCAGCCTGCGCGCGGCGCGACGAGCGGACCGTCGTCCGCTTCTGGGCGATGGGCCGCGAGGCCGAGGTCGTGTCGGAACTGGTGCGCGATTTCGAGCGCGAGCATCCGGACATCCGGGTCGAGATCCAGCAGATCCCATGGACCTCCGCGCACGAAAAACTGCTGACCGCATTCGCGGCCGATGCCTTGCCCGATATCTGCCAGCTCGGCAACACCTGGGTGCCGGAGTTCGCGGTGCTCGGTGCGCTGGAGCCGCTGCAGTCGCGCGTCGATGCGTCCGATGTCATCGAAGAATCCGATTACTTTCCCGGCATCTGGCACACCAATGTCGTCGACGACACGCTGCTCGGCGTGCCGTGGTACGTCGACACGCGCCTGGTCTTCTATCGCAGGGACATCCTCGCTGCCGCCGGGGTCGAGACCTTGCCGCAGACGTGGCAGGCGTGGGAAACCGCGATGGCGGCGGTCAAGGCGCACGTCGGCCCGGACCGCTACGCGGTGATGCTGCCGCTCAACGAGTTCGAACAGCTGCTGTCGTTCGGACTGCAGCAGAATGATCCGCTGCTGCGCGACGACGACAGCCGCGGCAACTTCACCAGCCCGGGCTTCAGTCGCGCGCTGGGGTTCTACGCCAACATGTTCGAGCAGGGCTGGGCGCCGCGGATGTCGGAAACCCAGATCTCCAACGTCTGGGACGAGTTCGGCCGCGGCTTCTTCGCGTTCTACGTGTCCGGCCCCTGGAACATCCGCGAGTTCCGCAATCGCATGCCGGCGGACCTGCAGGACCAGTGGGGCACCGCGCCGTTGCCCGGCCCCGACGGTCCGGGCGCGGGCATCGCGGGTGGCACCTCGCTGGTGATGTTCCGAGATTCGCCGAGCAAGGACGCGAGCTGGCAGCTGATGGAGTTCCTGTCGCGTCCCGAGATCCAGCAGCGCTTCCACGCGATGATCGGCAACCTGCCGCCGCGTCGCAGCACCTGGGAATTTCCGCAGCTCCGAGAGGATCCCTACGCGCAGGCGTTCCGCGACCAGCTCGAACGCGTCGAGCCGACGCCGAAGGTGCTGGAGTGGGAGCGGATCGTGCAGGAGATGCGCCTGATGAGCGAACGCGTGGTGCGCGGTGGCATGGCCCAGGACCAGGCGCTGCGTGCGCTCGATGCGCGCGTGGACACGCTGCTGGAGAAACGGCGCTGGGTGCGTGAGCGCGAAGCGGAAGAGGCAACCCCTGTGGGAGCGCGCTCGCGCGCGAATGGCTCTGCCGGGAACGCCTCATCGCGTGCGGACAGCTCGACCGGAAATGCTCCATCGCGCGTCCCCGAAAAGGGGATGCAAGCACAAGCGCCGCTCCTACAAGGGATCGTCGATGCGCGCTAGCACCGCAGGCTGGATCTTCGCCGGGCCGGCGCTGATCGTGCTCGGCATCTTCTTCGGCATTCCGGTCGTCTCGGCGCTGCTGCTGAGCCTGACCGATTTCGATCTGTACGCGCTCTCGGACATGTCGAACCTGCGCTTCGTCGCGCTCGGCAATTATGTCGATCTGCTGCAGACGCCGCTGTTCTGG
Source organism: Proluteimonas flavola (assembly GCF_021191705.1). GTDB lineage: Bacteria > Pseudomonadota > Gammaproteobacteria > Xanthomonadales > Xanthomonadaceae > Luteimonas > Luteimonas flavola. The sequence continues at coordinate 44,928 of NZ_JAIWPU010000012.1, read as the reverse complement.
AAGTCGCTGGGCAACACCGCGTACTTCGTCGTCATCGGCGTGCCGCTGTCGATCGCGGTGTCGCTGGGCGCCGCGCTGCTGCTCAACGCAAAAGCCGCACGCTTCAAGGGCCTGTTCCGCACCGCGCTGTTCGCGCCGGTGGTGACCACGCTGGTCGCGGTCGCGGTGATCTGGCGCTATCTGTTCCACACCAGCTACGGCCTGGTGAACTGGGCGCTGGGCCGTATCGGCATCGCGCCGGTCGACTGGCTGGGCGATCCGGCCTGGGCCATGCCCACGATCATCCTGTTCGCCGTGTGGAAGAACTTCGGCTACAACATGGTGATCTTCATCGCCGGCCTCGCGGCGATTCCCGAAGACCTCTACGAGGCCGCGCGCATCGACGGCGCCTCGCGCTGGCAGCAGTTCGTGCACGTCACGCTGCCGATGCTCGGGCCGGTGCTGCTGGTGGTCGCGGTGATCACGGTGTCGGGCTATTTCCAGCTGTTCGCCGAGCCCTATGTCATGACGCGCGGCGATCCGCTGCAGAGCACGGTCAGCGTGCTGTATTTCATGTACGAGGAAGGCTTCATGTGGTGGAACCTCGGCCGTGCGTCGGCGGTGGCGTTCCTGCTGTTTTTGATCATCCTCGGCGTCACGACATTGCTGCTGCGCTTCGGCCGCAGGCGGGAGCTGGTATGAGCCGGATCGCGGCATACAAGGAAGTCGGCGCGACGCGCTGGTCGGCCTGGGCGGTCAACGGCGCGCTGGTCGCGCTGGCGGTCGTCGCGCTCGCGCCGCTGGCGTGGATGCTGTCGGTGTCGTTCATGCCGACCGGCGAGGCCAGCGGATTTCCGCCGCCGCTGCTGCCGTCGGCGCTCACCTTCGACAACTACCACGCGCTGTTCGCGCGCGCCGGCATGGGCCGCTACTTCGCCAACAGTCTGATGATCTCGGCGGCGATCACGTTCGGCGCGCTGTTGATCAACACCATGGCCGGCTACGCCTTCGCCAAGCTGCGTTTCAAGGGCCGGGAGCGGTTGTTCCAGATCCTGCTCGCGGCGCTGGTGATTCCGGCGCAGGTGGCGATGCTGCCGCTGTTCCTGATGATGAAGGGCCTCGGCCTGGTCAACAGTTTCGGCGCGGTGGTGATCCCGGGCCTGGCGACGGTGTTCGGCATCTTCCTCGTGCGCCAGTACGCGCGTTCGATCCCCGACGAACTGCTCGAAGCCGCGCGCATCGATGGTGCCGGCGAGCTGCGGATCTTCTTCCAGATCGTGCTGCCGATGCTCAAGCCGGTGCTGGTCACGCTGACGATTTTCACGTTCATGGCCGCGTGGAACGACTTCATGTGGCCGCTGATCGTGCTCACCGACCAGAGCAACTACACCCTGCCGGTCGCGCTGGCCGCGTTGTCGCGCGAGCACATCCAGGACGTGGAGATGATGATGGCCGGCGCCGTCGTCACCGTGATTCCGGTGCTGCTGCTGTTCCTCGCGCTGCAGCGCTACTACATCCAGGGACTGCTGCTGGGCAGCGTCAAGGGGTGAGCCGACGCGCTTGCGAACCACGGGTTCGCGTGTCGGCGAACGCCCGGCCAGGGAGGGCCGGGCGGGGGGTTGCCGGGCCCTCATTTCGGGCCACACCTGGGGGCGTGAAAACCCACAGTTGGGCTCCGGCGGGGGGGGGGGGGGGGGGGGGGGTCTTTCCGGGGCTTTGGTGTCGCGCCACGGATGGCTCCGGAAAGCCCGACTGTGGGAGCGCGCTTGCGCGCGAACAAGCTGTCCCGGGAATGCCCCATCGCGCGCAAGCCCGCTCCCACAAGCGCATCCGCATCACTGTGAAACGTCGATTCGAACCACGGAGCCACCGCACCGCATGAAGACCCTCGACACCCGCGCCACGCGCGCGCCTGCCGACACCGACATGACGCTGGCTGACGACGCCATCGCGTCGTCCGACCGTTCCCGCATCGCGCGCGTCGCCGGCATCGCCGTGCTGACCACCGCACTGGCGGCCTGCAACGTCTCGCCGACGCCGACCGGCGACACCGCCGCGCCTGCAGCGGGCGAGGGCGTCCGTATCCTCGACGACTTCGACGATCCGTCGACGTGGACCGTCGTGACCTCCAACCAGGTCACCGGCACGCTGCGCCAGGTCGATGTCGATGGCGGCAAGGCGCTGTGTCTGGACTACGACTACAACGGCGTGTCCGGGCATGTCGGTATCCAGCGCGAGCTGAAGATGACGTACCCGGAGAACTACCGGTTCGCATTCCGCATGCGCGGCGAATCGCCGGCCAACGATCTGCAGTTCAAGGTCATCGACGCCAGCGGCGACAACGTGTGGTGGGTCAACCGGCCGAAGTACGACTTCCCGACCGAGTGGACCGATATCCGCTACCGCAAGCGCCACATCGACAAGGCCTGGGGGCCGGAGCCGGACAGGACGCTGCGCGCGACCGAGAAGCTCGAGTTCACGATCTACAACAACGCGGGCGGCAAGGGCACGGTCTGTTTCGACCGGCTCACGTTCGAAACGCTGCCGCCCGACGACACCTCGCCGCTGACCGCCAGCGCCGCGTCGACGACGACGCCAGACGGCGTCGACAACGTCGTCGACGGCAATGCGCAGAGCGCGTGGACCACCGCCGCGGCGCCACAGAACGTGGTGCTCGATCTCGGCGCGCTGCGCGAGTTCGGCGGCCTGCGCCTGCAGTGGCAGCCCGGTCGTCACGCGTCCAGCTACGCCGTGTCGCTGTCCGCCGATGGCGAGCAGTGGACGCAGGTGCGTAAGGTGACCGAAGGCAATGGCGAGATCGACTGGCTGGCGGTGCCGGAAGCCGAGGCGCGCTACATCGGCCTCGATCTGCGCGAGGGGCCGGCAGACGGCTTCGCGCTGGCGGAAGTCGCAGTGCAGCCGCTGGCGATGTCCGAACATCCGAACGACGTGCTCGAAGCCGTTGCCGCCGACCGGCCCAGGGGCCAGTTCCCGCGCGGTTTCAGCGGCGAACAGGCGTACTGGACGATCCTCGGCCTCGACGGCGGCCTGCAGCAGGGACTGATCGGCGAGGACGGCGCGATCGAGGTCGCCGCCGGTGGCTTCTCGATCGAACCCTTCGTGCGCGTCGGCGACACGCTGGTCACCTGGGCCGATGCGCAGATCGCGCAGACCCTGCAGGACGATTACCTGCCGATCCCGAGCGTCGACTGGACCCACGAAGCGCTGGGACTGCGCGTGACCGGGTTCGCCCGTGGCACGCCGGAGGATTCGCAGCTGGTCGCGCGTTACCGGCTCAGCAATCCGGGCGGCGAGGCGCGCGATTACCAGCTGGCGCTCGCGGTGCGGCCGATGCAGGTCAATCCGCCGACCCAGTTCCTCAACATCACCGGCGGTGTCAGCCCGCTGCGCCAGCTCGGCGTCAGCACCGACGGCGTGCGCGTCGACGGCAAGCCGCGCGTGTTCGCGCGGCAGCCCGCGCAGGCCGCGTTCGCGACCACGTTCGATGCCGGCATGGACGTCGAGCATCTGGCGACCGGCAGCTGGCCGGCGACGACCGAAGTCGAAGACCCGCAGGCCATGGCCTCCGGCGCGCTGGTCTACACCGTGCGCCTGGCACCGGGCGAGTCGCGCGACTTCGATCTGCTGATTCCGATGACCGGCGGGATGGCGAGCGCACCGGCGGACTGGAACGCGCAGTCGATGCAGGACGCGATGGCGCGCGAGTGGCGCGGCAAGCTCGATGAAGTGGGCTTCGACGTGCCCGCCGCGGGCAAGGATCTGGCCGACACGCTGCGCACGTCGCTGGCGCACATGCTGATCTCGCGCATCGGGCCGCGTCTGCAGCCGGGTACGCGTTCGTACGCGCGCAGCTGGATCCGCGACGGCGCGATGATCTCCGAGGGCCTGCTGCGCATGGGCCGGCCGGAAGTGGTCAAGGCATACGTGGAGTGGTACGCGCCCTACCAGTTCGACAACGGCATGGTGCCGTGCTGCGTCGATGATCGCGGCAGCGATCCGGTACCGGAGAACGACAGCCATGGCGAGCTGATCTTCAACATCGCCGAGTACTGGCGCTACACCGGCGACGACGCCTTCCTGCAGTCGATGTGGCCGCACGTGCTGGGCGCCTACACCTACATGGAAGAACTGCGCGCCAGCGAGCGCACCGAAGAGAACCGCAAACGCAACGCGGCCTTCTACGGGATGATGCCGGCCTCGATCAGCCACGAAGGCTACTCGGCCAAGCCGATGCATTCGTACTGGGACAACTTCTGGGCGCTGCGCGGCTACAAGGATGCGGTGGAGATCGCCGAAGCGCTGGGCAAGCCCGACGACGCCAGGCGCATGGCCGCGGCGCGCGACGAGTTCCGGGTCGATCTCGACGCCTCGCTGCGCAACGCGGCCGAGCAGCACGGCATCGACTTCCTGCCGGGCGCCGCCGAGCTCGGCGATTTCGACGCCACCTCGACGACGATCGCGCTCGCCCCCGGTGGGGAGCAGGGCCGACTGCCCGAGCCGCTGCTGACCAATACCTTCGAGCGCTACTGGACCAAGTTCAGCGACCGCCGCGACGGCCGCGAGCAGTGGAAGGACTACACGCCCTACGAATGGCGCAACGTCGCCGCCTTCGTGCGCCTGGGCTGGCGCGAGCGCGCGAACGAGGTCCGCGAGTGGTTCTTCGAGCATCGTGCGCCGCTGGCGTGGAACCAGTGGGGCGAGGTGGTCACGCCGACGCCGCGCACGCCGTTCTTCCTCGGCGACCTGCCGCATGCCTGGGTGGGCTCGGACTTCGTGCGTTCGGCGCTGGACATGTTCGCCTATGTGCGCGAGGTCGACGACAGCCTGGTGCTGGCGGCCGGCGTGCCGGCCGACTGGCTGGACGAGGGCGTTGCGCTGCGCGGCATGCGCACGCCGCAGGGCACGGTCGGCTATTCGCTGCGCCGCGACGGCGATGCGCTGCTGCTCGACATTGCGGCCGGCAGCGGCTTGCCCGAAGGCGGTCTGGTACTGCAGTGGCCGTACGCCAGCGTGCCGGGTGCGACGACGGTCGAGGGCGAGGCGGCGCAGTGGGACGGCAACGAACTGCGGATCACGCGGGCGGGCGCTCGGGTGCGGATCGACGGCGCGGGCTGACGGGGGGGCCGAATTCCATCCCGGCTTTATCCGCATCCGTGCACGGCCCGCAGGCCGTCATGCCCGCCTGACCAGACAGTCGTCTGTCGCAGGCTGCGGGAATGACGGGGGCCCGTACAACGATGGAAAGCGCGGCCGATCTGCCCGGCGACCGCGCGTGGGCGATCAATCCGCGCCGCGAACCTCGCGCACGATCTGCGCCGCACGTGCCGCGGTCTCGCGCACGCGGCCGTAGTCACCGACTTCCAGCCAGCCCTTGTCGAGCATCCAAGAGCCGCCGATGCACAGCACGTTCGGCTGCGACAGGAACTCGGCGGCGTTGGATTCGGAGATGCCGCCGGTCGGGCAGAAGCGCAGGTCGTGCAGCGGGCCGGCGAGGCCCTTGAGCATCGCCAGGCCGCCGACCGCGCTGGCCGGGAACAGCTTGCAGTTGCGGAAGCCGCGCTCGCGCAGCGCCATGAACTCGGTCGGCGTCGCCGCGCCGGGCACGACGGGGATGTCGGCTTCGGCAAGGGCATCGGCGAGCGCCGGCGGCGTGCCGGGCGTGACCAGGAAATCCGCGCCGGCTTCGATCGACGCGCGGATGTTGTCGGCATCGAGGATGGTGCCGGCGCCGATGACGATGCCCGGGCGCTCGTGCTTGAGCATCGCCAGCGCGTCGATCGCGACCGGCGTGCGCAGCGTGAGTTCGAGTGTGTTCAAGCCGCCTTCGAGCAGCGCATCGGCGATCGCGCGCGCCTCGTCGAGGGTGTGCACGGTGATCACCGGCAGCACGCCGGCATTGCGCAGGAATCCGGCGGCGCGCTGCTGGCGCTCGGACATGGTGGAAACGTTGGGCATCGTGTCAGGCGTCCTTGGAATCGTGTGGCGCATCGAGCGCTGCTGCATCGGCGCCCAGGTCGTATTCGGCATCGTAGTGCCACGCGCTGCCGTCGCTCGTGGCCGGGCCGCAGGAGATCGACAGCGCACCCTGGTCGGCCGGCGACACGTTGGCACGGTTGAAGCCGAACAGGTTGCGGCCGTGGTCGGTCGGCGCGGGCGCGGTGTCCGGCGCGGCGCTGCGGGCCTGCCAGTCGGCCGGGTCGACCAGCGCTTCGAGCGTGCCGGCCTCGCCATCGAGGCGGATGATGTCGCCTTCGCGCAGATGCGCCAGCGGCCCGCCGCGCGCGGCTTCCGGGGTCATGTGGATCGCGGCCGGAATCTTGCCCGACGCGCCCGACAGGCGGCCGTCGGTGACCAGCGCCACGCGCCGGCCCTGGTTCTGCAGCATGCCCAGCAGCGGCGCCAGCGAATGCAGTTCCGGCATGCCGTTGGCCTTCGGGCCCTGGTAGCGGACGACGGCGACGAAATCGCGCGGCAGTGCGCCGGCCGCGTGCAGGCGGTTCAGTGCCTGCGGTGTGTCGACGACCACGGCCGGCGCTTCGATGGTGCGGAACTCCGGCTTCACCGCCGACAGCTTGATCAGCGAGCGGCCGAGGTTGCCGCGCAGTAGGCGCAGGCCGCCGTGCGCTTCGAACGGTGCGGACACGGGGCGCAGCACGCCATCGTCGCCGCTGACCGTCGGGCCGGGTTCGTAGCGGATGCGGTCGCCGTCGAGCTTGGGCTCCTCGCCGTAGCGCGCCATGCCGCCGTCGACGATCGTCGGCAGGTCGCCGTGCATCAGGCCGGCGTCGAGCAGTTCGCGGAACACGTAGGCGTTGCCGCCGGCCGCGTGATAGCGGTTCACGTCGGCTTCGCCGTTCGGATACACGCGCGCCAGCAGCGGCACGGCCTGCGAGAGCCGGTCCATGTCGTCCCAGGTCAGCACGATGCCGGCCGCGCGCGCGACTGCGATCCAGTGGATGGTGTGGTTGGTCGAGCCGCCGGTGGCCATCAGCATCGCGACCGCGTTGACGATCGCGCGTTCGTCGATCAGCTGGCCCAAGGGGCGGTAGTCGTCGCCGAGCGCGGTGATCGACAGCGCCCGTTCGACCGCTTCGCGGGTGAAGGCTTCGCGCAGCGGCGTGCCCGGATTGATGAAGGCCGCGCTCGGCAGCTGCACGCCCATCGCTTCGAGCAGGGTCTGGTTGGAGTTCGCGGTGCCGTAGAAGGTGCAGGTGCCGGGGCCGTGGTAGGAATCGGACTCGACCTGCAGCAGTTCCTCGCGCGTGGCCTCGCCGGCGGCGTAGCGCTCGCGCACTTCGGCCTTGGTCTTGTTCGGCACGCCGGGCGTCATCGGCCCGCCGGGGATGAAGATCGCCGGCAGATGGCCGTAGGCGAGGGCGCCGATCAGCAGGCCGGGCACGATCTTGTCGCAGATGCCCAGATAGACGCTGCTGTCGAACATGTCGTGCGACAGCGCGATCGCGGTGGCCTGGGCGATGACGTCGCGCGAGAACAGCGACAGCTCCATGCCGGCGCGGCCCTGGGTCACCCCGTCGCACATCGCCGGCACGCCACCCGCGACCTGCGCGGTATGGCCGAGCGCACGCGCGGTCTCGCGGATGAATTCCGGATAGACCTCGTAGGGCTGGTGCGCCGAGAGCATGTCGTTGTACGCGGTGACGATGCCGAGGTTGGCGGTCGGGCCGTTGCGCAGGCGCGACTTGTCGACCGGCCCGCAGGCGGCGAAGCCGTGCGCGAGGTTGGCGCAACTCAGGTGTCCGCGCAGCGGGCCTTCGTCGCGCATGCGCGCGATGCCTTCGAGATACGCCTGCCGCGACGGCGCGCTGCGCTTGCGGATGCGTTCGGTGACGGACTGGACGACGGGGTGCAGGCTCATTGGCGGCGGCGATGAGAGGAACGGGGGCCCGGGGGACGGGCGGGGGCGCGCGGACCGCGATGCGCGCAGCGGTCGAACAGGGTGCGCGTCACGGGCACCAGTGGACGTGCAGCTTCGCGCCCGGCGTGGTGAAGGCGATACGCGCGGGGAATTCAGTGGCGTCGTCGCTCTGCAGCAGGCGGTCGAGCAGGGCGCGCTTCTTCTCGCCGCGGATCAGCAGGATGCGCGTGTGCGCGGGTTCGAGACCGGCCGGCGTCAGGCTGATGCGACGCTGCCATGGGCCGGCGCCGGGACTGCCGCCGGCATCGACGCCGACGTAGGGCGACGTGGACGCCAGCGCCGAGTCGAGATCGACCATGCCGGGAAACAGCGAGGCGGTATGGCCGTCGTCGCCCATGCCCAGCACGACCACGCCCGCGGGCTGGCGTGCGTGCAGGTTGGCGGTGGCGACGGCCTCGTCGAACGGACGTCCGGCGCGGGTGATCGTTTCCAGCCGCGCCTTCTGCGCCTTGTTCTGGATCAGCGTCTCGCGCAGCAGGCGGGCGTTGCTGTCGGGATCGTCGGGCAGCAGCCAGCGCTCGTCGACCAGCGCCACGTCGACGCGCTCCCAGGCGAGCGGCGCCTTCGACAGTGCCGCGTACACCGGCCCCGGCGTCTTGCCACCCGACAGCAACAGGCGCGCACGCGGCCTCTGCTCCAGGTCGCGGGCAACGGCGGACGAAATTGCGATCGCGGCGCCCCAGGTCCACTGGGTCGCCGATTCGTAGGCGTGCAGCTGCATGCGCCCATCGTCGCCGATTCCGCCGGCGATGCCAAAGGCGGCGCCGCGCTGCGGCGTCATGTCATGGCCCTGCGGGTGGCGATCGCGGCCGCGCCGAGCAGGCCCGCATGCGGGTGCAGCACCGCAACGCTCGGCACGCGGCCCATGTTCGGCGAGAACCGGCCCTTGTGTTCGAAGCGCTGGCGGAAACCGGAATGGCGGATCGAATCGAGCATCTTCGGCACCAGGCCGCCGGTCAGGAACACGCCGTCCCAGGCACCGAGCGTGAGTACCAGATCGCCGGCAATCGCACCGAACACCGCGCAGAACACGTCGACCGCCCGGCCGCACAGGACATCGCCGGCCGAAGCGCGTGCGGTGATGTCGGCCGGCTGCACCGGGCCAGGATCGACACCGGCGATCTCGCTCAATGCGCGGTGGATGTTGACCAGGCCGGGACCGCAGATCAGGCGCTCGTTGGAGACGCGGCCGAACTGCGCCGACAGGCGTTCGAGGATCGCGGTCTCCTCCGGCGTGCCGGGCGGGAAACTGACGTGGCCGCCTTCGGTTTCGAGCGGGTAGTGCCTGCCGTCCCGGATCACCAGGCCGCCCACACCCAGGCCGGTGCCCGGACCGATCACCGCATAGGTGAGCGGGCCGGCGGGTTCCTTCGGCACCGACCACGCAACCCCGCCGATGGCGGCGTAGTCGTTCGGCTGCAGCAGTGGAATCGCCATCGCCTGCGCGGCGAAATCGTTGGTCAGCACGACGTCTTCGATGCCGAGCCGCTGCTGCGTGCGCGTGCGCGAGATCACCCAGGGATGGTTGGTGATGCGTGCATCGTCGCCATCGACGCGGCCGGCGACTGCGAGCACCGCGCGCGGCAATGCGCCCTTGCCGTCGTGGCCGGTTTCCTGGAGGTAATGCAGGGCCGCATCGGCCAGCGACGGGAAGTCGGCGACCGGAAAGATCCGGACCGTGTCCAGCTGCAGCGGCGTCGGGCTGGCGGTGTCGGCCAGCGCGAAGCGCGCATTGGTGCCGCCGATGTCGGCGAGCAGGGCGAGCGCAGCCGTCACGATTTGCGGCCGTTGGGGCTGGTCAGGGTGCGCGGCAGGAACGGCTGCGCCTCGGCCGGTCCCCAACTGCCAGCCGGGTAGTCGCGCACCGGCGTGCCCGCCTCGCGCCATGCGGCGCTGACACTGTCGATCCAGCGCCAGGCGGCCTCGACCTCGTCGTCGCGCACGAACAGCGTCTGGTCGCCCTTGAGCGCATCGATCATCAGCCGCTCGTAGGCGATGCGCCGCTTGGGCGGCAGCATCGCCAGATCCAGCGACATCGGCTGCAGTTCGTTGGCGGCCCATTCGGAGGCGGCGAGACTGCCCATCAGGCCAAGCTCGATCGTTTCCTCCGGCTGCAGGCGCACGCGCAACTGGTTGGCGCGCGCGCGCTTGCGCTCGCCCGGCCCGAACAGCCAATGGGTGACCGGTTTGAAGGTCACCACGACTTCGGTGGTGCGCGAGGGCATGCGCTTGCCGGTGACCAGCCGGAACGGCACGCCGGCCCAGCGCCAGTTGTCGATCCACGCGCGCAGGCCGACGAAGGTTTCCACGTCCTCGCGTCCACCGTGCTTGAAGCCCTGCACGGCCTGGCCGTCGACCACGCCGGGGCCGTAGCGACCACGCACGCTGTCGGCTGCTGCATCGGCGGCCGTCATCGGCCGCAGTGCGCGCAGTACCTTGCGCTTCTCGTCGCGGATGCTGTCGGTGTCCATCGCCGCCGGCGGCTCCATCGCGATCAGCGCCAGCAGCTGCAGCATGTGGTTCTGCACCATGTCGCGCAGCGCGCCGTAATCGGCGTAGTAACCCTCACGGCCGTCCACGCCGGCAGTCTCGGCGACGATGATGTCGACCGACTCGATCCAGCGCCGCTCCCACGTCGCTTCCAGCAGCGTGTTGCCCAGACGCAGCGCGAGCAGGTTCTGCACCGGCGCCTTGCCCAGGTAATGGTCGATACGGAAGATCCGCGACTCGTCGAGCGCGGACTTGAGCGTCGCGTCGATTTCCTGCGCGCTGGCCAGGTCGTGGCCGATCGGCTTCTCCAGCACCAGCCGCGACGGCGCTTCCAGCAGGCCGGCGGCCTTGAGCCCACGGCATGCGGATGCGAACAGGTTCGGCGGCGTCGACAGATAACTGACCGCCGGACGGTCGGCGAAGCGCGACAGCGAAGCCGCCATCGCATCGGCATCGCCGAGATCGACCGGTACGTACTGGATGCGACGCAGCAGCTCGTCGACCAGGGACGTGTCGTACTCGTCGTCCAGACGCCCGCGCAGCCAGTCGCGGAAGCTGGTGTCGTCGTGCTCGCTGCGCGCGATCGCGATCAAGCGGAATGCGTCCGGCAGCAGCCGGTCGCGCAGCAGATGCAGCAGGGACGGGAACAGATAGCGTTGCGCCAGATCGCCGGTGGCGCCGAACAACAGCAGGGAATCGTGCATGGGCGCCGGGACCGTCTCGGGTTCGGGAGGGGTAGTCACGGAGTGTGTCGCCGGAGGCGTGCAGATCGCAACGTCCACGCCAGCAAGGCATCGGGCCGGACATGTCCAGCGCTGTCACCCGACGCACGCGATGCGGCGCGTACGCGGATGGAGCCTGTCGTTCGTTGCACCACGCTGTGCCTCCCGCACGGGCGCCGGCTGGATTGGAAACGATTACATGCCAGAATAGCGCAATTGCATCGCGGCGCGCGGTTCACGCAGCCGGCGACAGGATGCGATCCACGACGGGTTGGCGACACACGGGAGCGTGCATGGCACAGGTGCGGTTCGACGCGGTACGGAAGGTCTACCCCAACGGTTTCGTCGGTGTGGCCGGCGCGAGTTTCGAGGTCGCCGATGGCGAGCTGCTGGTGCTGGTGGGCCCCTCGGGCTGCGGCAAGTCCACGCTGCTGCGCATGGTTGCGGGACTGGAGGCGATCAGCGACGGCACGCTGACCATCGGCGCGCGCGTGGTCAACGAGGTGGCGCCGAAGGACCGCGACATCGCGATGGTGTTCCAAAGCTATGCGCTGTATCCGCACATGAGCGTGGCCGAGAACCTCGCGTTCGGTCTCAAGCTCCGCGGCCAGTCGAAGGCCGGGATCGCCGCACGCGTGGACGAAGCCGCGCAGGTGCTGGAGCTCGACAAGGTGCTCGACCGCAAGCCCGGCCAGCTCTCGGGCGGCCAGCGCCAGCGTGTCGCGCTGGGCCGCGCGCTGGTCCGCCAGCCGCAGGTGTTCCTGCTCGACGAGCCGCTGTCCAACCTCGACGCCAAGCTGCGCAGCGGCATGCGCGTCGAAATCGCGCGGCTGCATCGCAAGCTGGGCACGACGATGATCTACGTCACCCACGACCAGATCGAGGCGATGACGCTGGGCCAGCGCATCGTCGTGCTCAAGGACGGCCACATCCAGCAGATCGACACGCCGATGGCGCTGTACGAGCGGCCGGCGAACCTGTTCGTCGCGACCTTCCTCGGCAGTCCTGCGATGAACGTGCTGCGCGGATCGCTGGCGCAGGGCGCGGACGGCTGGATCTTCGATGCAGGCGAGCGCGTCACGCTCGCGCTTGGCGATGCAGGCTTCCCGGACGGGTGGAATGGCCGCACCGTCGATCTGGGCATCCGGCCCGAACACCTGCTGCCGGCCAGTAACGCCGACGCGTCGCTGTCGCCGGTGGTCGAGGTGGTGGAGCCGGTCGGCAGCGAAGTCTTCGTCAACCTGCGCCTGGGCACGCATGCCCTGATCGCGCGCCTGCCGCCCGACCGCGTGCCGGTGCCGGGGGAGACGCTGGCGCTGACCATTCCCGTCGGCCGCGTGCATGCATTCGATGTCGAGACCGGCGAGCGGCTGGTGCAGCGGGCGGGTTGAGCCTTTTGCTTCCTCCCCCGCGGCGCGGGGGAGGGCTGCCTAGTCGCGGGGCGCGTGGGATATCCGCCTTCTGCCGAGGCGGCGCGGGCTCGCTATACTGACCGCTTGCGCGCGCGAGCGGCGCCCCATTCTTGTGGAATCAACCGCTTGCGATGGAAATTTCGCGTATCGCATGACACGCTATCCATCTTCCATCGCGCCCTGACGGGCGCCAAGAGGCCACCAAAGCCCGCATGCGCCTGTCCACGATCAAGCTCGCCGGTTTCAAATCCTTCGTCGATCCGACCACGCTGCACCTGCCGACCAACATGACCGGCGTGGTGGGCCCCAACGGCTGCGGCAAGTCGAACATCATCGATGCGGTGCGCTGGGTCATGGGCGAGTCCTCGGCCAGCCGGCTGCGCGGCGACTCGCTGACCGACGTGATCTTCGCCGGCTCCACCGCGCGCAAGCCGGTGTCGCAGGCGATGGTCGAACTGGTGTTCGACAACTCCGATCACACGATCGCCGGCGAATTCGCCGCGTTCAACGAGATCTCGGTCAAGCGCACCGTCAGCCGCGACGGCCAGAGCGGCTACTACCTCAACGGCACCAAGTGCCGCCGCCGCGACATCACCGATCTGTTCCTCGGCACCGGCCTGGGTCCGCGCAGCTACTCGATCATCGAGCAGGGCATGATCAGCCAGATCATCGACGCCAAGCCCGAGGAGCTGCGCGTCTATCTGGAGGAAGCGGCGGGCATCTCCAAGTACAAGGAGCGCCGCAAGGAAACCGAGACCCGCATCCGCCACACTCGCGAGAACCTCGACCGCCTCAGCGACCTGCGCGAGGAAGTGGGCAAGCAGCTGCAGCATCTCGCGCGGCAGGCGAAGCAGGCCGAGCAGTACACCGCGATCCAGGCCGAGCGCCGGATCCGCGACGCGCAGTGGAAGGCGCTGGAATGGCGCACGCTCGATTCGCGTCTGCGCGCGCTGCGCGAGGGTCTGGCCCAGGAAGAAACCAAACTCGAGCAGATCATCGCCGAGCAGCGCGAAGCCGAGCGCGAACTGGAAACCGGCCGCGAGCGTCGCCACGAAGCCAGCGAAGGCCTCAGCCGCGCGCAGGCCGAAAGCTACGAAGTCAGCGGCGCGCTGGCCCGCGTCGAGCAGCAGATCCAGCATCAGCGCGAATTGTCGGCGCGCCTGCTCAAGGCCCGGGACGAAGCGCAGGCGCAGCTGGCCGAGATCGGCGAACACATCGACCAGGACCAGCTGCGGCTCGATACCCTGCACGAGAGCATCGCCGACGCCGAACCGCAGCTCGCGCAGCTGCAGGACGACGACGCCGTACGCCAGGACATGCTGCGCGAGGCCGAGACCGCGCTCGCCGACTGGCAGACGCGCTGGGAAACCCACAACCGCGAGCAGGGCGAGGCGGCCCGCGAAGGCGACGTCGAGCGCACCCGCGTCGACTATCTGGACAGGCAGTCGCTCGAAGCCGATCGCCGCCGCGAGCAGTTGCAGGCCGAACGCGGCGGGCTCGATCTCGAGGCGCTGAGCGAGGCCTTCGCCGATCTGCAGATCCGCCACGACGAACAGAAGGCCGCGCTGGACACGCTCGGCGACGACCTGGAAACGCGCAAGGCCGCGGCGGTCGATCTGCAGGACGCACAGCGCGGCGCGCAGGAAGAACTCTCCGTCGTCCGCAAGCAGGCGCAGGAAGCGCGCGGCCGCTTGTCGTCGCTGGAAACCCTGCAGAACGCGGCACTCGGCCAGGAGCAGGGCGCGGCGGTCGAATGGCTGCGCCAGCGCGGGCTGGATTCCTCTGCGCGCGTCGGCGAGCGGCTGCGGGTGGAATCGGGTTGGGAGTTCGCAGTCGAAAGCGCGCTCGGGCAGCTGATCGAAGGCGTGCTGGTCGAAGGCGACGGTGTGCCCGCCGAACTGGTCGACGCGCTCGGCGAACTCGGCGAAAGCCGGCTGGCGCTGGTCTCGAGTGAGACCGGCGATGAAGCCTTCACGCCGACCTCGCTGGCGGCCAAGGTGCAGGGCCCGCTGGCGATCCGCCGGCTGCTCGCACGCCTGCACGTGGCTGAGACCCTGGCCGAGGCGCGCGCGCTGCAGGCGGGCCTGGGCGATGGCGATTCGGTGATCACCCGCAGCGGCGAACGCCTCGGCGCCGGCTGGGTGCGGGTGTCGCGCTCGGGCGCGGCGAAGCAGGGCGCGCTGTTGCGCGAACGCGAGATCCAGTCGCTGCGCGAGACGATCGCGACCCTGCAGGATCAGGAACAGGCGCTGGAGGCGCGCATTGCCCAGGGCCGCGAGCAACTGCTCGGCGTGGAACAGCAGCGCGAGGACGCGCAGCGCGCTCTGTATGTCGCGCATCGCGGCGTCTCCGAACTCGCCGGCCAGGTGCAGAGCCAGCAGGGCCGGGTGGAGGCGGCGCGCAATCGCATCGAGCGCATCGACGCCGATCTCGCCCAGTTGCACGAAACCCTCGACACCGCCGCCCAGCAGGCACGCGACGCGCGGGGGCGGCTGGAAGACGCGGTCGAGCGCATGGGCGAGTTCGAGGCCGCACGCGCCGCGCTCGAAGCCGAGCGGCGCGGCCTGGTCGAGGCCCGCGACCAGCTGCGATCGGCCGCGCGCGAATCGCGCGATACCGCGCACGCGCTTGCGCTGACGATCGAATCCCAGCGCGCCCAGATCACCTCGCTGACCCAGGCGCTCGCGCGCATGGGCGGCCAGCGCGGCCAGATCGACAGCCGCCTCGGCGAACTGTCGGCGCAGCTGGCGACGGGCGATTCGCCGGTCGATACGCTGGAGCAGCAGCGCCAGGTCGCGCTGGAAGAACGCGTGCGCACCGAGCGCGCGCTGGCGCAGGCACGGTCCGCCCTGGAAGGCGTGGACAACGAACTGCGCAGCTTCGAGCAGGTCCGCCAGCAGCGCGACGCGCAGGCACTGACCCAGCGCGAAGCGATCTCTCAGCGCCGCCTCGACCAGCAGGCGCTGGTGATCGCCGCCGACCAGCTGGCCGCGCAGGTGGTCGAAGCCGGCTTCGTCGTCGACGAGGTGTTGAACGGTCTCGAAGACGCGGCCAATGCCAGGGACTGGGAAAAGATCGTCACCGACTTCGACGCGCGCCTGCGCCGGCTGGAGCCGGTCAACCTCGCCGCGATCGCCGAGCATGCCGAAGCCGCGCAGCGCAAGGAATACCTCGACGCGCAGGACGCCGATCTCAACTCGGCGCTGGAGACGCTGGAAGAGGCGATCCGCAAGATCGACCGCGAGACCCGCGGCCGCTTCAAGGACACCTTCGACAAGGTCAACGCCGGCGTGCAGGCGCTCTATCCGCGCCTGTTCGGTGGCGGGCATGCGTATCTGGAACTGACCGGGGAAGACCTGCTCGATACCGGCGTCGCGATCATGGCGCGGCCGCCCGGCAAGCGCGTGTCCAACATCTCGCTGCTGTCCGGCGGCGAGAAGGCGATGACCGCGGTCGCGCTGGTGTTCTCGATCTTCCAGCTCAATCCCGCGCCGTTCTGCCTGCTCGACGAGGTGGACGCGCCACTGGACGAGGCCAACGTCGGCCGCTTCACCGCGATGGTCAAGGAGATGAGCGAGCAGGTGCAGTTCCTGTTCGTCAGCCACAACAAGGCGACGATGGAAGCGGCGTCCCAGCTCAGCGGCGTGACCATGCGCGAGCCGGGCGTGAGCCGGCTGGTCTCGGTCGATCTGGCCGAAGCCGCGCGACTGGCCGGGGCGGCATAGGCCCTGTCATCATGTGGCGCGACCGTTGGCACGACTTGCCCGGCGACGGTTGTCATGCCCAACGTACCCGGCGCCTGCGCATAATGAACGACCCCGAAGGAGAACACCGCGAATGACCGACGACTGGATGATGCGTATCGGAATCCTGGTCGCAGGCCTGCTGCTGATGGGCGCCATGTGGTATTTCGGCACTCGCCCGCGCAGCGGACAGGGTCGCCGTGTCGCCAGCACCGACGATCGCGAGCAGCGCCTGGAGCCCACGCTCGGCGCGCAGCTGGAACAGGATCTCGGCGAAGCCGGCGTGCCGCGTGCCGAAGGCGACACCGATGCGGTGCAGGCGGAAATGGACCTGCTCGACCAGACCGTCGGCGCCGTCTCGCCCAACAGCGAACTGGGCAAGCGCACCAGCGACGACTTCGACAAGATCGTGACCCTCTACATCGCCGCGCGCGCCGGCAACGTGCTGCGCGGCCCGGACATCGTGGTCGCCGCCGAGAAGACCGGGCTGACCTACGGCCACATGAACGTGTTCCACCGCCTGGTCGACGGCCACCCCGAGCGCGGCCCGATCTTCAGCGTCGCCAACATCCGCAGCCCCGGCAGCTTCGACATGAGCGAGATCCAGGGCCTCGAAACCCCGGCGGTCGCGTTCTTCCTGACCCTGCCGGCGCCGGTCCGCGCGCTCGATGCGTGGGACGCGATGCTGCCGACCGCCGAGCGCATGGCCGAACTGCTCGACGGCGTGCTGCTCGACGAACAGCGCAACGCGCTGGGCCGCCAGCGCATCGCCGGCCTGCGCGACGAACTGCGCAGCTGGGATCGCGAACACGAAGTCCCGCCGGTCACGCGCAGCCCGCGCTGGTAAGCCCGGCCCATGTCGATTTCCGGCATCAGCCATCTGACCTTCGTCGTCCACGACCTCGACCGCACAGCTCGCCTGCTGGTCGAGGGGTTAGGCGCGCGCGAGGTGTACGACAGCGGCGATCGAACGCATTCGCTGTCGCGCGAGAAGTTCTTCCTGCTCGGCGGCGTGTGGATCGCGGTGATGAAAGGCGAACCGCTGCCGCAACGCTCGTACCGGCATGTCGCCTTCGCGGTCGAGGCCGGCGACCTGCCGATGTATCGCGCGCGGCTGGGCGCGCTGGGCGCGGGCATCCGCCCGCCACGGCCGCGAATCGAAGGGGAGGGCGAATCGCTGTATTTCCACGATTTCGACAACCACCTGTTCGAGCTCCACGCCGGAACGCTGGATGCGCGCTTGCAGGTCTATCGCGCTGGGTGAGGGCGGGCCCTCGCCCTACAATTCCCCCATGTCGAG
This sequence comes from Proluteimonas flavola, assembly GCF_021191705.1. Lineage (GTDB taxonomy): Bacteria > Pseudomonadota > Gammaproteobacteria > Xanthomonadales > Xanthomonadaceae > Luteimonas > Luteimonas flavola. The sequence continues at coordinate 27,325 of NZ_JAIWPU010000012.1, read as the reverse complement.
ACCATCTCCCGCCGAGCGCGTCGCCGAGTTGCGCGCGCTGATCGAAGACGCCAATCACCGCTACTACGTGCTCGACGATCCGTCGATTCCGGACGCCGATTACGACACGCTGCTGCGCGCACTCGAAGCGCTGGAAACCGCACATCCCGAACTCGCCAGCGACGACTCGCCGACGCGCACTGTCGGCGCGCGGCCGGACGGCGGCTTCCCCGAAGTCGCCCATGCGATTCCGATGCTCTCGCTGGCCAACGCCTTCGAGACTCCGGGTGTCGACGCCGCCGCCGACGACCGGGCGCGCTACGCCGAGGTCGCCGATTTCGAGCGCCGCATCGAGCAGAAACTCGATATCGAGGCGCCGGTATTCTCGGTCGAGCCCAAGCTCGACGGCCTGGCGATCAGCCTGCGCTACGAGGACGGCGTGCTCGTGCAGGGTGCCACGCGCGGCGACGGCAGCACCGGCGAGAACGTCACCGCGAACCTGCGCCAGGTACGCGCGATACCGCTGAAACTGCGCGACACGGGCGCGCTACCGCCGGCGGTGCTGGAGGTGCGTGGCGAGATCTACATGCCGCGCAAGGCCTTCGAAGCCTGGAATGCGAAGGCGCTCGACACCCACGAGAAGCTGCTGGCCAATCCGCGCAATGGCGCGGCCGGTTCGCTGCGCCAGCTCGATCCCGCGGTCACGCGCCGGCGCCCCTTGGCGTTCTTCGCCTATTCGATCGGCGAGGTGCGCGGACTGGAGTTGCCGGAAACGCATTCCGAGACGCTCGCGCTGCTGCGCGACTTCGGTTTTCCCGTTGCGCCCGAAGCCGACATCGCGACCGGCTTCGACGGCCTGATCGCCTATTTCCGGCGCATCGGCCAGATGCGCGACGCGCTGCCGTACGACATCGACGGGGTAGTCTACAAGCTCGACGACTACGACCAGCAGGCGACGATGGGCTTCGTGTCGCGGGCGCCGCGCTGGGCGCTGGCGCACAAGTTCCCGGCGCAGGAACAGTCGACGGTGCTGCGCGCGATCGAAGTGCAGGTCGGCCGTACCGGCGCGATCACGCCGGTCGCGCGACTGGAACCGGTGCAGGTCGCGGGCGTCACCGTCACCAACGCGACCCTGCACAACGAAGACCAGATCCGCCGCTTGGACGTGCGTGAGGGCGACACGGTGATCGTGCGCCGCGCCGGCGACGTGATTCCCGAGATCGTGCGCGTGATCGAAGAGCGGCGTCCCGCGGGCACCGTCGAATGGACGATGCCGGCCACGTGCCCGGTCTGCGGTTCGGAACTCGTGCGCGAGGAAGGCGCCGCGGCCTGGCGCTGTACCGGCGGGCTGACCTGTTCCGCGCAGCGCAAGCAAGCCGTGCGCCACTTCGCGTCGCGTCGCGCGATGGATATCGAAGGCCTCGGCGACAAGCAGGCCGAAGCGCTGGTCGAGTTCGGCTTCGTGCATTCGCCGGCCGACCTGTTCGCGTTGACGGTCAAGGATCTGGTGCGGATGAAGACTGCCCTCGACGCCGCGACCGCGGCGGACCTCGCCCAGGCGATCGCCGACAGCAAGGGCGCGCTGGCGCTCGATGCCGAGGGCGAAGCCGTACTCGCGCAGGAGACGCCGGTGTGGAAGGACGCCACGTTCCTGCGCACGCATCTGGCGGTCGAAACTGGCGGCAAGCTCGCGACGAAATGGGCGGAGAACCTGGTCGCCGGCATCGCCGCCAGCCGGCACACCACGCTGCCGCGCTTCCTGTTCGGGCTCGGCATTCCGCATCTGGGAGAGACCACGGCCAGGTCGCTCGCGCAGTGGCTGGGCACGCTCGAGTTCGTGCGCACGACACCGGCCGTGCTGTTGCAGGCGCTGCCGGACATCGGTGGCGAGGTCGCGCGCTCGATCGCGACGTTCTTCGAACAGCCCGGCAACGTCGCGGTCGTCGATGCGCTGCTCGCAGCGGGCATCACGTTCACCGACGAAGCCGCGCCGTCGGCCGCGTTGCGCGAACGCCTGGGGCTCGCCCATCTGCTCTCGACGCTGCCGGTCGACAAGCTCGGCGGCAAGAGCGCCGAGCGACTGGCCGACACCTACGGCACGCTCGATGCGCTGCTGCGTGCGAACGCGAGCGGCTGGACCGGCGCCGGCCTCTCCTCCGCAGGCGCGGACAATCTGTCGGCATTCCTCGCCGATGCGGACGCACTCGCCGCGCTGCGTGCGAGTGACGCCGCGATGCGCCGCCTGCTCGATGCGGCGCCGGCGAAGGTCGTCGAGGCGACCGGCCCACTCGACGGCAAGACCGTCGTGCTGACCGGCAGCCTGGAGGCGATGACCCGCGACAAGGCCGGCGAGAGGCTCGAAGCACTGGGCGCCAAGATCGCCGGCAGCGTGTCGAAGAAGACCTCGCTGGTCGTCGCGGGCGAGGCGGCGGGCTCGAAGCTGACGAAGGCGCAGGACCTCGGCATCGAGATCTGGGATGAGGCGGCGCTGCTCGCATTCCTCGGATCGCAGGCGTGAGTATGTCGATGCTGCCCTCGGCACGCTTCGACACCCTGCGCCTGCGCGCGCGCCTCAACACAACGCTGCGTGCCTTCTTCGCCAAGCGCGGCGTGCCCGAAGTCGAGACGCCGATGCTCTCGCAGGCCGGCAACACCGACCCGAACGTCGCCAGCTTCCGCACCGAATTCGGCGGCCACGTGTCGGCCGGTCCGCGCATGCGCTGGCTGCGCACGTCCCCCGAGTTTCCGCTCAAGCGCCTGCTCGCCGCCGGCTTCGGCGACTGCTACGAATTCGGCCGCGTGTTCCGCGACGGCGAAGCCGGCGGCCGCCACAATCCCGAGTTCACGATGCTGGAGTGGTACCGCGTCGGCTGGGACCCGCATCAACTGGCCGACGAAACCGTCGCCCTGGTGCAGGGCGCACTTGCGCTCGTGGACCGCCGTGCCGAGGTGGTGCAGACGACCTATCGCGCCCTGTATCTCGATGCGCTTGGCCTCGATCCGACGACCGCAGCGGACAACGAGCTGCAGGCCGCGCTCGGCGACGTGCAGCTCGACCCGGAAGGCCTGACCCGCGACGACTGGCTGGACCTGCTGATGACGCATCGCATCCAGCCCGCGAATCCGGCCGACCGGATTCTCGTCGTCCACGACTACCCGGCCTCGCAATGCATGCTCGCGCGCATCGCCGATCGCGATGGCGTGCAGGTCGCCGAGCGCTTCGAGCTGTATCTCGGCGCGCTGGAACTCGCGAACGGCTATCACGAGCTGGCCGACGGCGCGGAACAACGCGCGCGCTTCGAGCGGGATCACGCGGTGCGCGGGTCGCGCGGCGATGCCTTGCCGGCGATCGATGAGGCCTTGCTGGGGGCGCTGGATTCCGGATTTCCGGATTGTGCGGGTGTGGCCTTGGGGGTCGATCGGCTGATGATGGCGATGCTCGGGACGGGGCGCATCGCCGATGTGATCGCGTTCGATTTCGCGCGGGCCTAGTGTCGCGTCACGCATCAGATGCCGGTCTGCACTTGCCCTCGGCGCGCATCGCTGCGTTGCCTGGCTTGCCAAGACGGTCGGTATTGGCTGCGCCAGGCGCCTTGCGCTGCACGCCGATCGCGGCGCGCAGCCTGCGACATCTGATACGTGACGCGACACTAGGCGCGTGGGCGCACGCGCGGATCCGGCGAGTTCCGAGACCTCGTGCGGTTATGCCTGCGGCTTTCGATAGACGCATGCGGTAAGGCGGATATCCATCTCGATCTGGCTTCGGCTTCGCTTTGGTTCTGGCTCCACGCTTTCGACTTCAGTCGACCGAGAAGCGCGCAGCGGCCCGCCGCCTGTCGCAACGAACACCAGCGCACCACGCTGATCGCCGTCGGCCCCTCGAGCGCTGTACGATGCCGGCCCGCCGTTCGGCGCAGCACCGCAGGACACCCCATGATCATCTACCGAGGCGCAGGGATTCTGACCCTGCTGACACCCATCGCCACGCTGCTGCTGCTGATGTGGTTGTGGCCCGACCCGAGCGCCGCGAAAGGCAACATCACCTTGTCGTGGTTCCTGTTGGGCTGTGGCATCGGTGCGGCCATCAACGTCGTGTTGGGTTTTCTGCTCAATCGTGGCGCACTCCCCGTCGGTGAGCGTGCTGCGCGCCACCACTTTTTCTTTTTGCCGATGCAGTGGCCATCACTGGCAATCGTGGCGGCGTGCGCGGCGGTGGCATTGCTTCGCTGAGGCGTGGCTGACACCCCGGTAGGGTCGAACCGTGGTCGACTGCCCGTAGAGGTTCCGCGTCCGGCAGCGACATGACGCAGGAGCAACGCGTTTTCGCGTCTCTGCCGGTTTGACGGGCCGAAAAAGGGAACCCCAAGGCCCCCTCCGCCGGAGGCAATCCGATGCGATACAGCCGCATCGGTGCCCTGTGCGCCTCGCCTGACGCGGCCCATTGGGACCTTCACGGTTCCGCAGCCCAAACTCGCTGCGCTCCGACATGGGCTGCTCTTCGGCCGCGCCAGGCTCCGTTGCTCGGCTCGCTCTACGGCTCGATTCAAAGCCAAAGCCAAAGCGGAGCGGGAGCCAAAGCCAAAGCCGAAGCCGAAGCCAAAGCCAAAGCCAAAGCGGGAGCCAAAATCAAAATGGATTCCCGCTTTCGCGGGAATGACGGGGCTCGCGAACTCGCCGCACTTCGTGCTGACTGTGCTGACGGGCAGGGCGCGGGGGAGCGGCAATCGCAGCGAGAACTCGGCACCCACTTCCGCCAACAGCAATCCAGCATCCCCGATCTACACTATCGCCATGAACGCATCCCCCCTCGATTTCGACCGCTACGACCACATCCGTCCGATCCTGTGGACCGGCGACACGCTCGATCTGCTGGACCAGCGCAAGCTGCCGTTCGTGGTCGAGCATGTGTCCTGCAGCACCAGCGACGAGGTCGCCCAGGCGATCCATGAGCTGACCGTGCGCGGGGCGCCGGCGATCGGGATTGCGGCGGCGTGGGGTGCGGTGCTGGGTGCGCGGGACATCGAGGCCGGGGACGGCACGGCGGCGTTGGCGAAGCTCGAGCCGGCATTGCAGCGGCTCAATGCGGCGCGGCCGACGGCGGTGAATCTGGCGTGGGCTCTGGCGCGGATGCGGCGTGTGCTGGCGACCTCGGGCGCCGACTGGCGCGAGATGCTGGCGCGTGAGGCGCAGGCGATCGCGGAAGAAGATCTCGCGGCGAATCGCCACATGGGCGCGCTCGGCGCTGAACTGATCGCGCCCGGCAGCGGCGTGCTGACCCACTGCAACACCGGCTCGCTGGCGACAGCGGGCTTCGGCACCGCGCTCGGCGTGATCCGTGCGGGCATGGCGCAGGGCCGCATCGGCAAGGTGTTCGCGGGCGAAACGCGGCCGTGGCTGCAGGGCGCGCGGTTGACGGTGTGGGAACTGCAGCAGGACGGCATCGACGCGACGCTGATCGCCGATTCCGCGGCCGCGCATCTGATGAAGACCGGCGCGGTGCAATGGATCGTGGTCGGCGCCGACCGCATCTGCGCGAACGGCGATACCGCGAACAAGATCGGCACCTACCAGCTGGCGATCGCCGCGCGCCACCACGGCGTCAGGTTCATGGTCGTCGCGCCGTCGTCGACCGTCGACATGGACACCGCCTCGGGCGATCTGATCGAGATCGAGCAGCGCGATCCGGGCGAACTGTTCGGCATCGGCGGCACGCGCACCGTGGCCGAAGGCATCCAGGCCTGGAATCCGGTATTCGACGTGACGCCGGGTGCGCTGATCGATGCGATCGTGACCGAACAGGGCGTCGTCGAACGGCCGTCCACCGCGTCGATGCAGGCGCTGTTCAAGGCCTGATGCACGCGGACGGTGGCGGGCGTGCACGCGCGTCGCCCGCTGCCTGCGCGGCGTTCGCCGGAAATCGCAGCCCGAAAATAGCGCAAGTGATTGTTTTTGCGTCGGAAAGGCGGCCTGCGAGGGCCGCTTTTGTGCTAGAGTTTCCTGTCGTTTTGATCGCGTTGCCGGCGGCCGGTACGCGCCGCGCGGGTGCCTTGCGCCCAGCGCCGGAAATCCGGACCGCGTAGACAGGATGCAAACCCTCTAGATGGTCGATTCCGCGAAAGAAATCATCCCCGTCAACCTCGAAGACGAGATGCGCCGCAGCTACCTCGATTACGCGATGAGCGTGATCGTGGGACGCGCGCTTCCCGACGTCCGCGATGGCCTCAAGCCGGTCCACCGTCGCGTGCTGTTCGCGATGCACGAACTCGGCGCGCACAGCAACAAGGCCTACTTCAAGTCGGCGCGTATCGTCGGCGACGTCATCGGCAAGTACCACCCGCATGGCGACCAGTCGGTGTACGACACGCTGGTGCGCATGGCCCAGCCGTTCTCGCTGCGCTACATGCTGGTCGACGGCCAGGGCAACTTCGGTTCGGTCGACGGCGACTCCGCGGCGGCGATGCGTTACACCGAGTCGCGCATGGCGCGCCTCAGCCACGAGCTGATGGCCGACATCGACAAGGAAACGGTCAATTTCCAGCCCAATTACGACGAGAAGGAAAGCGAGCCGACGGTCATGCCGACCCGGTTCCCGAACCTGCTGGTCAACGGTTCGGCCGGTATCGCGGTCGGCATGGCGACCAACATCCCGCCGCACAATCTCGGCGAGGTCATCGATGCGCTGGTGGCGTTGATCGACAATCCGGACATCGATATCGATGGGTTGATGGCGTACATCCCCGGTCCCGATTTCCCGACCGCGGGCATCATCAACGGCGTCGGCGGCATCCATCTGGCGTATCGCACCGGTCGTGGCCGCGTGCGCATGCGCGCACGTGCCGACATCGAAGTCGCGGACAACGGTCGCGAGGCGATCGCGGTCACCGAGATTCCGTACCAGGTCAACAAGGCGCGGCTGATCGAGAAGATCGCCGAGCTGGTGAAGGAAAAGAAGCTCGAAGGCATCAGCGAGCTGCGCGACGAGTCCGACAAGGACGGCATGCGCATCTACATCGAGGTCAAGCGCGGCGATTCGGCGGATGTGGTGCTCAACAACCTCTACTCGCAGACGCAGATGGAGTCGGTGTTCGGCATCAACATGGTCGCGCTGGTCGACGGCCGCCCGCAACTGCTGAATCTCAAGCAGATCCTCGAAGCCTTCGTCCGTCACCGCCGCGAAGTGGTCACGCGCCGGACGATCTTCGAACTGCGCAAGGCGCGCAACCGCGCGCACATCCTCGAAGGCCTGACGGTCGCGCTCGCGAACATCGACGAGATGATCGAGCTGATCAAGACGTCCGAGAATCCGCAGGTCGCCAAGGAGCGCATGCTCGCCCGGCGCTGGGAAGCGGGCCTGGTGGGCGCGCTGCTCGGCGCGGCCGGTGCCGAGGCCTCGCGCCCGGAAGACCTGCCCGACGGCGTCGGGCTGATCGACGGCTTCTACCAGCTGACCGACGTCCAGGCCCAGCAGATCCTCGAGATGCGCCTGCACCGCCTGACCGGGCTGGAGCAGGACCGCCTCACCGACGAGTACAAGCTGCTGCTGGAAACGATCCGCGGCCTGATCGAGATCCTCGAGAACCCGGACGTGCTGCTGGACGTGATCCGCACCGAACTGCGCAACGTCAAGGAAGAATTCGGCGACGCGCGTCGCAGCGAAATCCGCGCCAGCGAAGAGGATCTCGACATCCTCGACCTGATCGCGCCTGAGGACGTGGTGGTCACGCTGTCGCATTCCGGTTACGCCAAGCGCCAGCCGGTCAGCGCCTATCGCGCGCAGAAGCGCGGCGGCCGCGGCCGCAACGCGGCAGCGACGAAGGACGAGGATTTCATCGAGCAGCTGTGGCTGGTCAACACGCACGATACGCTGCTGACCTTCACCAGCGCCGGCCGCGTGTTCTGGCTGCCGGTGCACCAGTTGCCCGACGCCGGCCCGAATGCGCGCGGCCGTCCGATCATCAACTGGATTCCGCTGGAAGCGAACGAGAAAGTGCAGGCCGTCGTGCCGGTGCGCGAGTACCTCGAAAGCCAGTACGTGTTCTTCGCCACGCGTGCGGGCACGGTCAAGAAGACGCCGCTGACCGAGTTCGCCTATCGGTTGGCGCGCGGCAAGATCGCGATCCGACTCGACGAGGGTGACGCGCTGATCGGTGTGGCGCTGACCGACGGCGACAAGGACGTGCTGCTGTTCGCCTCCAACGGCAAGACCGTGCGCTTCGGCGAGGACCGCGTGCGTTCGATGGGCCGCACCGCCGGTGGCGTGCGCGGCATCCGGCTGGCGCAGGGCGAGCATGTGGTGAGCCTGATCGTGTCCGAGCGCGCGGGCGGCATCGAGGACGAGTCCGACGACACCGTCGAAGACACCAGCATCGAGACGGCCGGCGAAGCCGCGGTCGAAACCGGTGCGGGCGACGACATCCCTTACATCCTCACCGCGACCGAGAACGGCTACGGCAAGCGCACGCCGCTGTCGGAGTACCCGCGCAAGGGGCGTGGCACGCAGGGCGTCATCGGCATCCAGACCACCGAGCGCAACGGTCCGCTGGTCGGCGCGGTGCTGCTGCGCAACCACGACGAAGTGCTGCTGATCTCGAACGGCGGCACCCTGGTGCGCACCCGCGCATCGGAGATCGCACGCGTCGGCCGCAACACCCAGGGCGTCACCCTGATGCGCGTGTCCAAGGACGAGCGCCTGCAGGGCATCGAGCGCGTCGACGGCTCGATCGTCGACAGCAGCGAGGACGACATCGATGCACTGCCGCCCGGCGAGACGCCGACGGTGGACGCACCGACGGCATCGCCTGACGCCTGACGCCTGATGCGTTTCGATTGATGGAGAGGGCCGGCATTGCCGGCCCTTTTCTTTGTAGCACCGACGAAGAATGGGTAGGGCGTCAGCGAAACCCATCACCGCCATGCGCGCTCGCGGTCACGATTGTCGAAACCGCGCGCAGGCCCGCCGGAAAGAACGTCACGGAAGATGTGACGCTTTACCCACCCTGCGGTCTCGAGATCCTGCCTGTGGGAGCGCGCTCGCGCGCGATGGGCATTCCCGGGAAAAGCCCCATCGCGCGCAAGCGCGCTCCCACAGGAGGGAGAGTCCGCGGCCTATACTCGCGGCCAACGCCCAGCGGAGCACAGCGGATGTCCTTCGGAACCGAACGCGCGTCGCAGTGCATGCGTCATCTGCTGGCAGGCCTGACGGTCCTGCTCCTCGCGTTCGGATTGGCAGCCTGCAAGCGCGATACGGCCGGCCAGACGCCCGGCATCAGCGGCGAGGCGATCCGGACCGATCGCGAGACGATCGAAGGCTTCGGCCTGGTGCGGGCGTTCCCCGACCAGCGCGACGGTGCACTGGCGCTGGCGCTGGAGTTCTCCGAACCCCTGGTCGGCACCCAGGATTTCGACGCGCTGGTGACCTTCGCCGATGGCGCTGCCCGCGAGGGCAGTTGGACGCTCGACGGCGACGGCAGGATCCTGCGCTTCCCGCACGTCGAGGCGAACCGCGACTACACCGTGCGCCTGTCCGGCAAGCTGGCCTCGGCGGGCGGCGACACGCTGGGCGCCGATGTCGAACGCAAGGTGTTCACCGGCGAGCTCGACCCGGTGGTCGGCTTCGCCTCGCAGGGCAGCGTGCTGCCGGCGAAGGAATCGCGCGGCCTGCCGATCGTCTCGATCAATGTCGCCGAGGTCGATGTCGAATTCCTGCGCGTCGATGACGATTCGCTGCCCGCATTTCTCGCCCAGTACCAGCGCGGCGGCCGCCGCGGCAGTTGGGAACTCGACAACCGCTGGGGCGAGAACACGCCGCTGTCGAAGTTGGCCAGCCCGGTCTACGTCAACCGCTTCGCCATCGACGGCGCGCGCAACGAGCGTGTGCTGACCTATCTGCCGCTGCAGGAGATCCGCGAGCTGCAACAGCCGGGCCTGTACTTCGCGGCGATGAAGCGCGCCGGTGCGTTCGCGGACCAGTACGAAACCGCGTTCTTCACCGTCAGCGACATCGGCCTGCACGCGCGCGCCTATGGCGAGAAGCTGTTCGTGCATACCGCATCGCTGCACAACGGCGCGCCGATCGGCAGCGCCGAGCTGAAGGTGCTCGACGCCAAGGGCGCCACCGTCTACCGCGCGAGCACCGATGCCAAGGGCAACGCGATGCTCGAATACACGCTGGACGCCGGCCATGTGCTGGTCGCCAGCCGCGCCAGCGATGTGTCGCTGCTGCCGTTCAACCAGCCGGCGCTGGACCTGTCGGAGTTCGCGGTCAGCGGCCGCGAGCAGGCCTGGTTCGACGTGTTCGCGTGGTCGGGTCGTGATCTGTATCGCCCGGGTGAGACCGTGCGCGTGTCGGCGCTGCTGCGCGATCAGGACGGGCGGCCGGTCGCAGCCAAGGATGATCGCTCGCAGTCGCTGTTCGCGCGCCTGCGCCAGCCCGACGGCAAGACGTTCTTCGAAACCCGCGTCGAGCCGGGCGAGAGCGGCTACTTCCGTTTCGAGCGCGAGATTCCCGTCGATGCGCCGACCGGCAGCTGGCGGGTCGAGTTCCGCACCGATCCCGCCGCGCGCGAAGCGGTGCAGGGCATGACGCTGCGCATCGAAGAATTCCTGCCCGAGCGCATGAAGCTCGATCTCGACGCGCAGGCGGTGCTGCGTCCCGGCGAGCCGCTGAAGCTGCAGGCGACCGGCGCGTATCTCTACGGTGCGCCGGCGAGCGGCAACCGGTTCACCGCACGGCTGGCGCTCGCCGTGGAGCGGTCGCCGGTCGAAGGCCTGCCAGGTTTCGTGTTCGGCGATGCGACCGTCGACCTGCCGCGCGAGGTCAGGGATGTCGTCGAAGGCAGCTTCGACGCGCAGGGCCGTCTGACCGCCGATATCCCGCTGCCCGAAGAAGCCAGGCCGACGACGCCGATCGCCGCGATCGTCTCCGGCAGCCTCTACGAGACCGGTGGCCGCAGCGTCAACCGCACGCTCAAGCGCGTGCTGTGGCCGGCCGATGCGCTGGTCGGCGTGCGCCCGCTGTTCGAACCCGACGATGGCGCGGACCCCAACACCCACGCGCGCTTCGAACTGACGCGCGTCGGTGCCGATGGCAAGCCGCGTCCGCAGGCCGGACTCAAGGTGTCGCTGGTGCGCGAGCATCGCGACTACCACTGGCGCAACGACGATGCCGGCTGGCGCTACGAGTTCACGCGCCGCTTCGAGACCGTCGAGACGCGCACGCTCGATGCCGGCAGCGATGCCACGCGCTTCGATTTCCCGGTGGAGTGGGGCGAGTACCGGATCGATGTCGAGGATCCGGCGACGAAGCTGGTGTCGCGGTATCCCTTCCGCGCCGGCTGGAGCTGGGACGACGGCAACCGCGGCCTCGATGCGCGCCCGGACAAGGTCAAGGTCGCGCTCGACAAGGCCGGCTACCTCGCCGGCGACACGATGCGCGTGACGGTGACGCCGCCGCATCCGGGCAAGGGCCTGCTGATGGTCGAAAGCGACCGCATGCTCTACCTGCACGAGATCGACGCCAAACCAGGCAGCACCTTCGACATCCCGGTCACCGAGGACTGGGAGCGGCACGATGTCTATGTGACCGCGCTGGTGTTCCGCGGCGGCAGCGCGACCAGCACGGTCACGCCGGCGCGCGCAGTCGGCGTGGCGCATGTACCGATGGAACGGCGCGAGCGACGCGTCGCCGTCGGCCTGAAGGCGCCGGAGCTCACCCGGCCCGAAGGCCCGATGCAGGTCACGGTCAGCGCGCCGCAGCTGGCCGGCAAGGACGCCTGGGTGACGGTGTCGGCGGTCGATGTCGGCATCCTCAACATCACCCGCTTCCCGGTGCCCGATGCGTGGACCCATTTCTTCGCCCAGCGCCGCTTCGGCGTGGATGCCTACGATCTCTACGGCCGGGTGATCGAGAGTTTCGAAGGCGGCACCGCGCGCCTGCGCTTCGGCGGCGATGCGCCGCTGGCCGCGTTGCCGCAGGCGCGGCGACCGACCGCGCGCGTGCAGACGGTCGATCTGTTCGCAGGTCCGGTGAAGCTCGACGCGCGCGGCAACGCCCGTGTGCCGCTGCAACTGCCGGACTTCAACGGCACGCTGCGGGTCTCCGCACTGGTGTGGTCGGCGGATCGTTACGGCAGCCGCGATGTCGAGACCGTCGTGCGCGCGCCGCTGGTCGCCGAGGCCAGCATGCCGCGGGTCATGGCGCCGGGCGACACCAGCACGGTGACGCTGGATCTCACCAACTTCAGCGGACGTGCCGGCAGTTTCGATGTCCGCGTCGATGGCGTCGGCCCGCTGGCGGTGGGCGAGGGCAGCCGCAAGGTGGCGCTCGCTGTGGACGGCAAGACCACGTTGAGCTTTCCGCTGACCGCGCAGGAGGGCTACACCGTCGCCAAGGTGCGTGTGCGCGTGAACGGTAGCGGCGTCCGCGTCGATCGCAGCTACGACCTGCCGGTGCGTCCGGCCTGGCCGGCGGTATTGCGTTCGAACACGCGCGTGCTCGACGGCACGACGCCGGTCACGCTTGACACCGCATCGATGGACGGACTGATGGCCGGTTCGGTCAACGCGCGCTTCACCGTCAGCGCGCTGCCGCCGATCCCGTTCGCGGCCGCGATCACCGGCGCGCTGGCGTATCCCTACGGCTGCGCCGAACAGACCACGAGCCGCGGCTATGCGGCGCTGCAGCTCGACGATGCCACGGTGGCGATGCTCGGCATCCAGGGCGTCGATGCCGCGCGGCGCCGGCAATACGTCGAGGCCGCATTCGGACGTCTCGCATCGATGCAGGTCGGCACCGGACACTTCTCGATGTGGGGCAGCGACGGCGACGTCAATCCGATGCTCACGCCGTACATCGTCGAATTCCTGCTCGACGCGCGCGATGCCGGCTTCGCGGTGCCGGACGCGGTGCTGCAGAAATCGCTGGAGCGTCTTGGCGAGGATCTGCTGTCGGGCGGCCACGCGTTCTACGGACAGTCGGAGCGCGATCACCTGCGCTTCGCCTATCGCGCGTATGCCGGCTACGTCCTCGCCCGCGTCAACCGCGCGCCGCTGGGCACGCTGCGTGCGCTCTACGACAACGAACGCGGGAGTACGCGCACGGGCCTGCCGCTGGTGCATCTCGGGCTTGCGCTGTCGCTGCAGGGCGACAAGGCGCGCGGCGAGCGGGCGGTGCAGGCCGGCTTCGATTTCAAGGGCGACCGCCCCGACTATCTGTGGGACTACGGCACGCCGCTGCGCGATGCCTCGCTGATGATCGCGCTGACCCACGAGCGCGGCGTCGCGACGCCCGCGTTCGATGCGCGCGCGGTCGACATCGGTCGCGAGGTCGACGTGCGTCGCAACCGCGGCTGGATGTACCTGAGCACGCAGGAGCAGATCGCGCTCGCGCGTCTCGGCCGCGCCCTGTCGTCCGACCAGCGCAAGCGCGTCGGCGGCACGCTGCGCGAAGGCGATGTCGACGAGGCCGTGCCGGCGGCGGCGATCGTGGGTCGCGCCTACGACGAAGCCGGCCTGCGTCGCGGCGTGCGCTTCGTGCCGACCGGCGAGCCGCCCATGTACGCCAGCATCGACGTCGCCGGCGTGCCGCGCCAGGCGCCTGCCGCCGATGCCAGCGTGCTCAAGGTCGAGCGTCGGCTCTACCGCACCGACGGCAAGCCGTGGACACCGGGACCGCTGAAGGAGGGCGAGGCGCTGATCGTCGCGGTCTCGGTCGTCGCCGACCGCGACATGCCCGATGCGCTGCTGACCGACCTGCTGCCGGCGGGCCTGGAGGTCGAGAACTTCAACCTCGGCGATGCGAAGCAGTGGGCGGACATCGTCGTCGACGGCATCCGGATCACCGAACGCGGCAGCGCGGCGACGGTGCAGCACGAGGAATATCGCGACGATCGCTACGTCGCCGCGCTCAAGCTCGCCCGCGGCCGCACCGCGCGCGTGTTCTACCTCGTGCGCGCGGTGAGCCCGGGGACGTATACCGCGCCGCCGCCGCTGGTCGAGGACATGTACCGGCCGCAGCTGCGCGGCGTCGGCACGTCTGTGCCCGCGCGGATCACGGTGGTGCAGCCTTGAGCGTCGCGTCTCCATCGACGCATCGCCTGTAGGAGCGGGGGGGGGGGGGGGGGGGGGGGGGGAGGGGGGGGGGGGGGGGGGGGGGGGGTGGGGGCGGGGCGGGGTGGTGGGGTAGCCCGCCCCCCCCCCCCCCCCCCCCCCCCCCCGCTCCTGCAACGGATCCGTACGATTCCGGGCGCCGTCGTCCGGAATCGTACGGTCCGGGGACTGGTCTCTTCCCGGGTCGGCCATTCGAATCAATGGCTTGCGCACCACCGGGGGTTGGCACGATCCCTGCGCCGATATCGGGCATGGACATCGCGAAATCTTCCCGTACGCCGCTGTGGCGCCGTCGCAATCTGCAATGGAGCGCGCTCGGCGTCGCCGCGCTGGCGCTGCTCGTCGGCGTCGGCCTGGGGATCGGGCGCGCCGCACCGGGCGTGAGCCGCTCCGAACTCTGGATCGATACCGTGGTGCAGGGCGACATGCATCGCGAGATCCGCGCGACCGGCACGCTGGTCCCGCGCCAGATCCGCTGGATCTCGGCCGGCGCGACCGCCACCGTACAAGAACTCGTGGTGCTGGCCGGTGCGCGCGTGGAGGCCGACACGGTGATCCTGCGGCTGGCCAATCCCGAACTGCAGTCCGCGCTCGACAAGGCCGAAGCCGCGCTCGCCGGTGCCGAGGCGGACGTCGCCGCGGTGCGCACGCAACTCGCGTCGCAACTGCTGGAGCAGCAGGCGCAGGAAGCGGCCGCATCCTCGGCCTGGCGCATCGCGCAGGTCAAGCGCGATGCCTTCGAACGTGCGCACGCAGCCGGCGTGATGTCGGCGATCGACCTGCGCGAGGCCCAGATCACCGAGGCGCAGGGGCAGGGCAAGGCCCGGATCGAACACAGCCGGGTCGCGGCCTTCCGCCAGAACATGGCCGCGCAACTGCAGGCCGCGCGTGCGCGCCGAGACGAGGCCGCGAGCGCGGTCGCGATCGCCCGCCAGCAGGTGCAGGGCCTGGAGGTGCGTGCCGGCATCGACGGCATCCTGCAGCAGATCGAGGTGGAGCCGGGCCAGCAGGTCGAGGCCGGCGGCAAGCTCGCGCGCGTGGCGCGCCCCGACGAGTTGATCGCGCGGCTGCAGGTGCCGGAAGTGCTGGCGAAGGACCTGGTGCTCGACCTGCCGGTATCGGTCGACACCCGCAGCGGTGTCGCGAAAGGACGCCTGGCGCGCATCGATCCGGCGGTGCGCGAGGGCAGCGTCACGGTCGACATCGCATTCGATTCCGCATTGCCCGCGGGCGTGCGCCCCGATCTGTCGGTGGATGGCCGGGTACTGCTCGGCACCGTGCGCGACACGATGAGCATCGGCCGCCCCGCATCGGCCGCGCCCGACTCCCGCGGCACCCTGTTCGTGATTCCGGCGGGCGGCTCGGATGCCCGGCGCAGGCCGGTCGAGTTCGGTGCGGTCTCCAGCGACCGCATCGAGGTCCGCAGCGGGCTGCAACCCGGCGACACGGTGATCCTGTCGGATACCGACCGCTGGCGCGATCACGACACCCTCCGTATCCAATGAACCAGGGAACCACACGCATGAATGCCGAATCTCCACGCGCCGACGCCCCCTTGCTGCAATTGCGCGGTCTGGGCAAGGTCTTCCACACCGACGAGATCGAAACGCACGCGCTGTCGGACATCGCGCTGGATATCCGCCGCGGCGATTTCGTCGCGATCACCGGGCCGTCGGGCTGCGGCAAGTCCACGCTGCTGTCGATCCTGGGCCTGCTCGATCCGCCGAGCGGCGGCGACTACGTGCTGGACGGGCAGGACGTGGCGCATCTCGACGCACGTGGACGCGCGCGCATCCGCAACGACCGGATCGGCTTCATCTTCCAGGCGTTCAACCTGATCGCCGACCTGACGGTGGAGGAGAACGTCGCGCTGCCGCTGACCTATCGCGACGGCATCGGCCGCGACGAACTGCGGCGCCGCGTGCGCGAGGTGTTGGAAGTGGTCGGCATGGGACACCGTACCCGGCATTATCCCGGCCAGCTGTCCGGCGGCCAGCAGCAGCGCGTGGCCGTGGCGCGCGCGCTGGTCGGCGATCCGGCGATCCTGCTGGCCGACGAGCCCACCGGCAATCTCGACACGCGCAATGGCGAGGCGGTGATGCAACTGCTCGAGCAGTTGCACGAGACCGGCACGACCCTGTGCATGGTCACCCACGATGTGGCGTTCGCCCGTCGCGCGCAGCGCATCGTGCACATGCTCGACGGTCGCATCGTCGACGAGGACAGCTTCGAGCGGTTGCGCTTCGAACAGGACATGCCGCTGCCGGCGGGGCTGGCGGAGCTCGCGCCGTGAGTGCATCGATCGTCTGGAACGAAGCCCGCCAGGCCTGGCGCGGCCTGCTGCGGCGGCCCGGCTATCTGATGCTGGCGGTAGTCACCCTGGCACTCGGCGTGGCCACCTCCACCGCGGTGTTCTCGCTGATCGACCAGGCGTTGCTCAAGCCGCTGCCGTTTCCCGAATCCGAGCGGCTGGTGACGATCGGTCGCCCCTACGATGCGCGCGTCAACCAGGCCGCACCGGCGTATCTGGCGCCGGCGCGGAACATGCGGTCGCTGGTATCGGTCGGCATGGCGCGCACCTGGGCGATTCCCGCCAACATCGCGCGCGGCGAGCAGAGCGGCGTGATCAGCTCGATCTCCGCCGATCGCGGCTTCCTGGAGACGCTGCGACTGCCGATGGCGGTAGGCCGCAATTTCAGTGAGGACGAAGTCCGTCCGAACGGTCCGCAGGCGATCATTCTGGGCCATGCCTTCTGGCAGCGGTTCTTCGATGGAGATCCCGCCATCGTCGGCCAGACCCTGCAACTGGAAGGCCGCGGCGTGCAGGTCGTCGGCGTACTGCCGGCGGCGTTCCAGTGGCCGAGCGGATTCGACATCATCCAGCCGCTGCAACTGGACCCGAACACCACCGAACTGTCCTACAACGAACTGTTGATCGGGCGCCTCCGTTCCGGTGTTGGGCTCGACGAGGCGTCCGCGGAGGCAGCGTCGGTGATCGGGCGGGTCGAGCTCGCGGACGCGGGCGCCAGTGACGGGCGGCGCCAGGCGCTGGAGCAGCATCCGCCCAATGCGCTGCCGCTCAAGTCGAGCGTGTTCATGTCCCGATCCGGCACGAGTCTCTGGCTCTTCTTCGGCGCCGCCATCTGCGTGCTCGCGATCGCGGTGATCAATCTCACGAGCCTGATGGTCCTGCGCGCACTGGGGCGCCGCCACGACGCCGCTGTCCGCCTGGCGCTGGGCGCCAACGCGCGGCGGCTCGCATTGCCGGCGCTGTCCGAAGGCCTGCTGATCGGCGCGCTCGGCAGTGTCATCGGCCTGCTGATGGCCTGGCTGGGCCTGCGGACGCTGGGCGGCCTCGTCCCCGGCGACTGGATGCGCGGCGGGACGGCCGGGCTCGAACCGACGGGCCTCGTCTTCGCATTGTCGGCGGGCGTACTGACGGCCGTGATCGCCGCGATGACGGGCATGATGCGGATGCGGCGGATCCGGTTGGCCGCGGAGCTGGTGGGCGGCGGGCGTTCGGGATGGAGCCGTGCCTCGGGTCGCTTCGGTCGCGCACTCGTGGTCGCACAGGTCGCCATCGCCGTGGTGCTGCTGGTGAGCGCGGCCCTGTTCACGCGCAGTCTCCAGAAGCTCGAAGCGGTTCCGATGGGGTTCGAAACCGCGTCGGTCACGCTGTTCGAACTGATGCCGGTCAAGGCGCGGCACCTGCAGATCGAACAGGCGGTCGCACAGACGCGGCGCATCGTCGAACGGATCCGCGCCATGCCCGGCGTCACCGCGGTTGGAGCGTCCACCAATCCACCGACCGCGAGCCAGCTCAATTTCGGCGTGACGCTGGCCGATGGCCGCGTGGCGACCGTGCAATACCGCCTGCAGACGCCCGGCTTCCTTGAGGTGTTCGGCATTCCGCTGCTCGCCGGCAGGGCGTTCGACGACGACGACGTGGCCGGCGGCGAGCGGGTCTGCCTGGTCAGCCGCGTATTCGCCGAACGCTACTTCGACGGGCAGGCGCTCGGCCAGGTGGTGATCGTGACGGAGGCGGACGGGCAGGTGCCGATGCGCGTGGTCGGCGTCGTCGGCGACGTGCGCCAGCATGGACCAGGCGAACCCGCCCCCCCGATCGTCTACACGCCGTTGACGCAGATGTCGCAGGACACCTGGGAGCTGCTGCGTACGTTCGGCGCCCTGACGTACGCGGTGCGGACGCAGGCCGGAAGTCTGGTGGCGGACGAAGCCGCCCTGCGCGAGGCCGTGGGCGATGTCGCCCCGCAGCAGCCGATTTCCGGGCTGCAGACGATGGATGCCCTGGTCGCGTCCACCACCAGCCAGCAGAAACTCGCCCTGCTACTGGTCGGCCTGTTCGCGGCGCTGGCGCTGCTGCTGGCCTGCGTCGGCCTGTACGCGGTGATGGCAACTTCGGTCGCGGCGCGTCGGCACGAGTTCGGGGTACGCGCAGCGCTCGGCGCACCGCCGGCGCGGCTGCTGCGGCAGGTCCTGTTCGAAAGCGGCCGACAGATCGCCCTTGGCCTGGCGATCGGCCTGACGGTCGCGCTGGCAGGGTCGCGCGTGCTGCAGGGCTTCCTGTTCGGGGTCGAGGCCGCCGATCCGCTCGCGATCACCCTGGTGCTGCTCGTGCTGGCGCTGACCGGTGCGCTGGCATCGCTGGTGCCGGCCTTGCGCGCCGCGCGGGTGCCGCCGATGCAGGCACTGCGTACCTGAGCGGCGCGACACCCCGACCCTTCCACTGCATCCACGAGGAACCCGTCAGCCATGTCCACCGACGTCATCCACCACCTGCGCCGCCAGAACCGCCTGCTGCGTCTGGCAATCGCGGCGCTGTGCATCTGCGCCGCGGGCATCGTCCTGGCCGGCGCGGCATCCAACACGCAGAAGGCGCGCTTCACCGAACTCGATGTCGAACGCATCAACGTGCGCAATCCCGACGGATCGCGCGCGATGGTGCTGGCGGGACGCGGTCGCCTGCCGGGCCCGGTCATCGACGGCAGGGAAGCCACGCGCAGTGGCGACGATCGCCCCGGCATGGCGTTCTACAACGCCGAGGGGGACGAAGTCGGCGGCCTGATCTACGACGGCAGTCTGGGCCCGGACGGCACACCGCGAGGCGGCGTGCATCTGTCGAAGGACCGTTACGGCGGCGACCAGCAACTGGCGTTGCACCAGTACGAGGGCAACGGTCGGATGGAAACCGGGCTGACCGTATTCGACAGGGGCCTGGTCAAGGACTACGGCCCGTTGTGGGAGGCCTATCAGCAGGCGGCGCCCGGACCGAACAAGGACACGCTGCTCGCGCGCTGGAAGCAGGCGGGTGGGCAGCAGACCAAGCGTCTGTTCATCGGCAGGACCGTTGGCGACTCCTCGGCCGTGGTCCTGGCCGATGCCGGCGGCCGTCCGCGCATCATGATGCTGGTGACACCGGAAGGAGAGCCCATGCTGCAGTTCATGGATGAGGCGGGCGAGATCATCCAGCAACTGCCGGCCGCGAGGGCATCGGCGGATTGAAACGCGTCCGTTTCCGTCCGCAAGCGTCGCGTGCGCCAAGTCGGCGGACGCGACCGACTAGACTTCCGCCATGCCCGTGACCGACACCGCACACCGCATCCTGGTCGTCGACGACCAGTCCGATGTCCGCGAGGCCCTGCGCCTGCTGCTCAAGACCGCCGGTTACGGCATGGTCGGCGCCGCCACGCCGGACGAAGCCCTGGCCTGTCTGCGCGGCGATGCGTTTGCCGCGGTGCTGGTCGACATGAACTACAGCCGCGACACCACCTCGGGGCAGGAGGGGCTGGGCCTGATCGCGGCGATCGCCGCGCAGTGGCCCGGTCTGCCGGTGGTGGCGATGACGGCCTGGGCCAGCGTCGAGCTGGCCGTGGACGCAATGCGCGTGGGCGCGGTGGATTTCATCGAGAAACCGTGGAGCAACGCGCGTGTGCTGTCGGTACTCGAGAGCCGCATCGCGCTCGACCGCAGCCAGCGCGACGTGCAGCGGCTCAGCGCCGCCAACGCCCTGCTGGCGCGCGAGGGCAGCGAAGGCTTCATCGTCGAATCGCCGGTGATGCGCCGGCTGGTGGACGATCTGGCGCGCGTGGCCGACAGCGATGCCGCGGTGCTGCTGCTGGGCGAGAACGGCACCGGCAAGAGCATGATCGGCCAGCTGATCCACCAGTGGTCGCCACGGCGCGCTGGGGCGCTGGTCAAGGTCAATCTCGGCGGGTTGACACCGACGTTGTTCGAGGCCGAGCTGTTCGGCAACGTCAAGGGCGCCTACACCGATGCGCGGCAGGAGCGGGTCGGGCGCTTCGAACTGGCCGACGGCGGCACGCTGTTTCTCGACGAGATCGGCAACCTGCCACTGGAGCAGCAGCCCAAGCTGCTGCGTGCGATCGAGGACGGCGAGTTCGAGCGTCTGGGATCCTCGTGCACCGTGCGGGTGGACGTGCGCATCGTCGCGGCGACCAATGCCGATCTGGCGTCAGATGTCGCGGCTGGACGCTTTCGCCAGGATCTGCTGTATCGCATCAACACCTTCCAGTTCCGCGTGCCGCCCCTGCGCGAGCGACGCGAGGACATCGTGCCGCTCGCACGCTACTACCTGGCTACCGCCTGCCGGCGTTACGGGCGGGTGCTGCCGCGCTTCGCAGCATCGGCCGAGCGTGCGCTGTCGGCCTACCCTTGGCCCGGCAACGTCCGCGAGCTGTCGCACGCGATGGAGCGCGCCGCGCTGCTGGCCGACGGTGCGCAACTCGTCGCCGAGGATCTGCGGCTGCAGCCGGCGTCCACGCTGGAGGATGCGCTTGCCGGCATGACGCTGGAACAGGCCGAACTCTGGCTGATGCGTCGGGCGCTGCGCGACCATCCCGGCAACCTGCAACGCAGCGCCGACCAGTTGGGTATCACCCGCCAGAGCCTGTACCGGCGCCTGGAAAAGCACGGCCTCGGCGAGGGAGCCACGCCGGTTTGAAGGGCGCGGCGCTGCCGACGTGGCGCGTTCTGCTGGTGTCGCTGCCGGCGCTGGCGGCGCTGTGCATCGTGCTGGTCGCCGGCGTACCGCAGGGCGCGGCGCGCGTGTGGATGCCGGTGCTGGTGGTCGGGCTGACCTGTGCCATGGCCGGGTGGCAGGTTGCGGGTGCCCGCCGCGCCCTGGCGACGCTCGGCAGTCTGGTCGACGCCCTGCGCGAGGGCGACTACAGCCAGCGCGCGGCGGCGATCGGCAGACCGGCCGACGTGCAACTGGCGGAGGCCTTCAATCGCCTGGCCCTGCACCTGCAGGACGAGCGCCGCGAGGTGCACGAGAGCCTGCAACTGCTGGGCAAGACGCTGGCGATGCTCGACGGCGCAGTCTTCGTCTTCGAGCAGGACACCCGCCTGCGCATGGTCAATCCCGCAGGCGAGCGCCTGCTGGGACAGCCGGCGACCGCACTGCTGGGGTGCGATGCCGACGCACTCGGCCTGGCGCATCTGTTCGCGCTGCCCAATGGTGCGCTGCATGCGCATCGTTTCGGTGGACAGGTCGGACGCTGGCAGGTCAGCCACGCCGCATTGCGCAGCCGCAGCCAGGCCGGCCGTCTGCTGGTGATGCAGCCGATGGAACGCGCGCTGCGCGAAGAGGAGGCGCAGGCCTTCAGACGGCTGCTGCGCGTGCTCAGTCACGAGATCAACAATTCGCTGACGCCCATCGCGTCGATGGCCGACACCGTGCAGCGCCTGCTGCCGACGGCCGGAACGCCGATGGAGGCTGAAGACCGCCAGGATGCCTGCGACGCCCTGTCCTTGATCGGCCAGCGCAGCGATGCGCTGCAACGCTTTCTCGGCGGCTATGCACGTCTTGCGCGTCTCCCGTCCCCCGTCCTCGCGCCGGTCGTGCTCGACCACGCGCTGCAACGCGTCCGCCACCTGCTCGACGATGCGCGGATACGCGTCCATCCTGCGCCCGGGCTGCAGGTCGTGGCGGATGCCGACCAGCTCGAACAGGTGCTGATCAACCTGCTGCGCAATGCCCAGGAGGCCGATGCCGGCGGCGGCATCGTCGAGGTGACCTGCAGCGCGGAAGACGGCTGCGTCCGGATCGACATCGCGGACCGGGGCCCCGGGCTGCCGCCGAGCGACAACCTGTTCGTGCCGTTCTTCACCACCAAGCCGGGCGGTTCCGGCATCGGCCTGGTGCTGTCTCGCCAGATCGTCGAATCCCAGTCGGGCAGCCTGCAGTTGCTGCCGCGCGCGGACATGCCGGGCAGCGTCGCCTGCCTGCGCCTGCCGCGGTGCGATGTGCAGGCGTCCATACACGGAAGGGAGGCGTCGCCTGTCCACTGAACGCGCCAGGCGTCTGCGCCGCGCCGCGCTCGCGGTCCTGCGCTGGGGCACGGTCACCTTGCTGCTGACGCTGCTGGTGCTCGACCTGGCGTTCCCGCCGCAGTTGCCGACGCATGCCGACACCAGCGTGGTCGTGGTCGCACGCGACGGCACGCCGCTGCGCGCATTCGCCGATGCCGATGGCATGTGGCGGCATCCGGCAACGCCCGGCACCGTGTCGCCGCTGTATCTGCAGGCGTTGCTCGGCTACGAGGACCGCTGGTTCCGCCGGCATCCGGGCATCAATCCCTGGGCGCTCGCACGCGCGGCCGGGCAATGGACGCGCGGCGGCCGCATCGTCTCCGGTGGTTCGACGCTGACGATGCAGGTCGCGCGCATCCTCGACCCGCAGCCGCGTGGACGCACCCTGGGCGGCAAGCTGGTGCAGATGCTGCGCGCGGTGCAGCTCGAGGTGCATCTGTCCAAGGACGAGATCCTCGCGCTGTATCTGACGCGCGCGCCGTTCGGCGGCACCATCGAAGGCGTCGAGGCGGCAAGCTGGGCCTACCTCGGCAAGCCGGCCTTGCAGCTGTCGCATGCCGAGGCCGCGCTGCTCGCCGTGTTGCCGCAGGCGCCGAGCCGTCTGCGCCCGGACCGCGAACCAGAAGCGGCGCGCGCCGCGCGCGACAAGGTGTTGGCGCGCATGGCGACGCTGGGCGTGTGGTCGCGCGCCGATGTTGACGATGCCAAGGTGGAAGCGGTCGTTGCGCGCAGCCTGCGCCAGCCGATGCATGCCGCCTTGCTCGCGCAGCGTCTGCGCGGGTCGGCGCCGCGGCAGGCGCGCATCGCATCGACGATCGACATCGGCCTGCAGCGGGTGCTCGAGCAGCGCGTCTCGAGCTACTTCTCGCAACTGCCCGATCGCACGTCGGCCGCGTTGCTGGTCGTCGACAACCGTACATTGGAGGCGCAGGCCTATGTGGGTTCGGTCGCGTTCGGCGATCGCGCGCGGCTCGGGCATGTCGACATGGTCCGCGCGTGGCGCTCGCCGGGTTCCACGCTCAAGCCCTTCCTCTACGGCATGGCGCTCGACGACGGCCTGATCCATGCCGGCAGTCTGCTGAGCGATGCGCCGCAGTCGTTCGACGGCTACCGCCCCGGCAACTTCGATGCCGCGTTCAACGGACCGGTCGCGGCCGACGACGCGTTGCGGCTGTCGCTCAACGTGCCGGCTGTCGATCTGCTCGATCGTGTGGGACCCTCACGCTTCGCGGCGCGGCTCGACAACGCCGGCGTGACCTTGCGTTTTCCGCGTGGCGCGGCGCCGAACCTGTCGCTGATCCTCGGCGGCACCGGCGCGACGCTGGAACAACTGGTCGGTGCGCATGCCGCGCTGCATCGCGACGGTATTGCCGGGCGCGTGCGCCTGACGCCGGAGGCGCCGTTGGTCGAACGCAGGCTGATGTCGCCGGGCGCGGCGTGGATCGTGCGCGAGATCCTCGAATCGAATCCGCGCCCCGGTGAGCGCGTCGAGACCTTCGATACCGGCGGCCGTCCGCGCGTGTCGTGGAAGACCGGCACCAGCTACGGCTACCGCGACGCCTGGGCGATCGGCGGCACGCAGCGCTACACGGTCGGCGTGTGGGTCGGACGACCGGACGGCACGCCGCTGCCGGGCCAGTACGGCGCGGTGACCGCATTGCCGTTGCTGTTCGAAACCGTCGACAGCCTGCCGCGCGATCGCGCCGATGCAATGCGCACGCCGCCACCGCGCAACGTGCGCGAAGTCGAGATCTGCTGGCCGCTCGGCACCGCCGCGTACACGCAGACCGCCGCGCTGTGCCAACGCCGCCGCGATGCCTGGACGCTCGACGGCAACGTGCCGCCGACCTTGCCGGAGCGCGACGCACGCCGCTGGGGCGCGGGCATCGTGCGCTTCGATATCGATGCGGGCAGCGGGCTGCGTCTGTCGGCCGACTGCAGCGCGACGCACGTGCGACGCAGCGCCGAGCTCGCCCGCTGGCCTGCGCTCGTTGCACCGTGGCTGCCGGCCACGGCGCGCCAGGCATCGAGACTGCCCGCGCTGTCGCCGGACTGCGCACCCGACGGCCGCGACGCAGCCGAAGCCCTGCACATCGAAGGCCTGACGCCCGGCACCCTGCTGGCGCGACCGCCGAACAGCAGGCATGGCGTGCGCCTGCAACTGCGCGCGCTCGGCAGCGAGGGGCGCGTGCAGTGGCTGCTCGACGGGCGATGGATCGGCGAGACGCGCGGCACGCAGTGGCTGCGGCACGAATTCGACACGCCGGGCGCGCATGCGTTGACCGCGCTCGCGGATGATGGGGCGTGGCGGAGCGTGGCGTTCCGGGTGGCGGAGTAGGGGCGTTCGTTTCGGCTCTTTTCGCCGAGCTGCCGCGCGATGGCGTTCGCCTCGATCAGAACCGCCGCGGTCATCCCGGCGGCTCTCAACAGACGAAGGTCTGGTCCAGCTGACATCCATTCTGAGTTGATCTACGGCGTGGCCAGCAAGATCAGAATGGGCCCCAGCGTGCGCTGGGGCGACGATACAAATGTGTCGGGGTTTCCAGAGGATGCGCGGTCTTTAGGGCGCAACACTCACCCCAGATTCGCCAGCACATGCTCGGCCGACGACACCTTGAACTCGCCCGGCGCCTCGACGAACAACTGCTTGACCACGCCGTCGTCGGCATACAGCGCGAAGCGCTTCGCGCGCAGGCCCATGCCGTAGGCGCTGGCGTCCATTTCCAGGCCCATCGCCTTGACCAGATCGCCGTTGCCGTCGGACACCATCTGCAGGCCGTCCGGCACGCCGACGCTTTCGCCCCAGGCCTGCATCACGAAGGGATCGTTGACGGCGATGCAGATCACGTCGATGCCGCGCTTGCGGAACGTCTCGAAGTGTTCGACGAAGCCGGGCAGATGGCGTTCCGAGCAGGTCGGCGTGAACGCGCCGGGCACTGCGAACAGCACGACCTGCTTGCCGGTGAACAGCGTCGGTGTGTCGACGACGCGCACGCCGTCGTGGATGTGCTTGAGCGTGGCTTCTGGAATCGTGTCGCCGATCTGGATCGTCATGTGGGGGCGTTCCGGGGAGGGTGAACGGAAGTCTAGCCGCTCATGGCGTGAGGCCGTGGCGATGCTTGAAAGCCCTGCGTCGGCACCCAGATCGGGGGCCATCGCGGCCACTGGTGCCGCCCCTGATCGGAGTCATTCCATGCGCCATGAAGCCTTCCGCGCCGTCGCCCGCCAATCCGGCCGCGATCCCTCGCCGCGTCTGCACGACGAGATGCGCCAGTTCCTCCAGCAGTTCGTCCAGGGCGATGCCGACGCGTCGTCTGTCGTCACCAGCGAGTGGACCCCGCGCGTCGACATCCGCGAGGAGCGCTCGCGTTTCGTGATCCTCGCCGACCTGCCGGGCATCGATCCGGCGCAGGTCGAGATCTGGATGGACAAGGGGGTGCTGAGCCTCAAGGGTGAGCGTGCGCCTGCGATCCAGGATGCCGCGGATGGCGAAGCCAACGAGGTGCGGTTCTCGCGCGTCGAGCGCAACACCGGTCGCTTCCATCGCCGTTTCACGCTGCCCGACAGCGCCGATGCCGATGCGATCACCGCGAGCGGCCATCACGGCGTGCTCGAGATCAGCATCCCCAAGCGCGCCGAGTCCACGCCGCGCCGCATCCAGGTCGGTACAGCGCCCAAGGCGGGCACGCGCCAGTAACGGCCGATCGACCGCGGCGGCGTCTCGTGCAGCCGCGGCACCCACGACGTGGCGACGGCCTGCGGGTATCCTGCGGGCCGTCGCCGATCGTGGCGTTCCATTCCTGACGGGCCGCGGCCCGCACCGGACGTAAAACAGATGCAGTTCAAGGATTACTACGAGATTCTCGGCGTCGAGCCGAACGCGGGCGATGCGGAGATCAAGACCGCGTATCGCCGGCTCGCACGCAAGTACCACCCGGACGTCAGCAAGGAGCCGGGCGCGGAAGACACCTTCAAGTCGGTCAACGAAGCCTACGAGGCGCTGCGCGACCCGGAGAAGCGCAAGGCCTACGACGGCTTGCGTGCGCGCGGCTATCGGCCGGGCGACGACGTGCAGCCGCCGCCCGGCGGATTCGGCGGCGGACCGGGCGGCGTGGATTTCGACGAGATCTTCGCCGGTGGCGGCGCGGGCGGCGGCTTCAGCGACTTCTTCGAGCAGATGTTCGGCCGGCGTGCGGGCGGCTATGCCGGCCCGCAAGAGCCGGGTCGCGGTGGCCCGCAGCCGCGCGGCGATACGCGCGCGCGCCTGGCGGTGACGCTGGAGACGATCCATCGCGGCGACAGCGTGCGCGTGCCGGTGATGGGCAAGACCTTCGAGGTGAAGATCCCGCGCGGCATCCGCCCGGGGCAGGTCGTGCGCCTGCCGCGACAGGGCCAGCACGGCGGCGATCTGCTGCTGGAAATCGAATACGCCGCGCATCCCGATTTCGAGGTCGATGGCCGCAACATCATCCACACACTGCCGATCGCGCCCTGGGACGCCGCACTCGGCGCCACGATCAGCGTGGCGACGCTCGGCGGGCGCGTGGACCTGAAGATTCCGGCGCGTTCGGAAGCCGGACGCAAGCTGCGACTGCGCGGTCGTGGACTGCCGGGCACCGGCGGCGCGGCGGATGGCGACCAGATCGTCGAACTCGAGATCCAGGCGCCGGTCGCGGAGGACAAGCAGCAGGTCGCGGCCTATGAGGCCTTGCGCGATGCGTTTGCGGTGGGAAAGAAGTAGGCGGCGACTGCCTAGGAGCGTGGGCGGCAGAAATCGTCCGGGCTGCAAAGCCCGCTGCACGGTCCATATTGACCAGCTTCGCTGTTGTGAAGCGCTTCCGCCGGTTTTTGGCCCGTAGCACCACTACGAGCCTGCAAACCGGCGAAA
>NZ_JAIWPU010000093.1 GCF_021191705.1 Proluteimonas flavola | reverse complement strand
TGGGCGGTCGGCTGGTGGCGATCCGGGAGATGCCGGCCGGAGGCGGGACGGCGGTGGTGAAGTACCAGCACACGGACGCGCTGGGAAGCCCGGTGGCGGTGACGGACAGCAACCGTGCGGTGCTGGAACGCACGGAATACGAGCCCTACGGCCGTCCTGCGAACCGGGCGGCGCGCAATGGCATGGGCTACACAGGCCATGTGGAGGATGCGGCGACGGGGATGGTGTACATGCAGCAGCGGTATTACGATCCCGGCATCGGACGGTTCCTGTCTACCGATCCAGTCACAGCGCTAAGCAACCCCGTTGGGATGTTTAACCGCTACAAGTACGCCGCGAACAATCCGTACAAATACATCGATCCAGACGGAAGATGCGAGATGATCACGGGATCGCGAATCTGTAGCGGTGGTGCGGGGAATAATGTTTCAGTTATTCAAGCCGGCTCATCAAATGGTGGCGCAAGGATCAGCCCAAGAAATATTAATGAGCGAGTTGCGAAGGCGGAACGATATATTGATGCCGTTGGCCCTTCGGTAGAGCGCGAGGTAAGAGATAGCCCAAGCGAGTCTGCCGGACTGTTTGGACAAGTATTCCAAAGAATAAGTACGCGACTTGGTCTTGAATTTGGTGCAAGAATTGTGCCTTCAGATATCTCGATAGAAGGATGGCAGATAAGGGACATTGCAATATCTGGGAATTTCAGTCCAACAACGGGGATTGGCTATGACGTCATCATTCCAAGTGTTCCAAGTGGTTACGATGTGCATACACACCCAAACATGGCCGATATGTCAAAATGGTTTCATCCCTTCAGTCCAAGCGACGCAAGCATCGTGAACAGATTCAGATTAAGTTCTTTCGTAATTCAACCAGATAATAGTATTTATTTACTTTCGGACGATGGGCGCCCGGAGAAGATCAAATGAGATTTATCTTCACTTGCTTGCTGATCTGCTTCGCTCCAATTGCACCAGGCTGTGCGGCTGAAGATAGCTCTTCAGTCCGCGACTACTCAGGTTTTTCGTGTATCGAAGGATGCGGAGTTACATTTTCTGAAATTGTTTCGAATAGAAGTAGATACGATAAAAATAAGATATATATATCTGGATTTATTGCCATAAGTAATGGGTTTTTGTCATTGCAGCCAAGTGAGCAGGCGTATATGTCTTCGGTCGGCGACCTTGAGTCGATAATTTTCAATATTCCGGAATCCGCTCAGAAGGAAATAATAGACTCCCACCTAAACAGTTACGTCTCTGTTAGAGGTGTATTTAATGTGGGATCCGGAAACGAATTGGTTGGGATCGGATACTTCTCTGACAATGTAAATGTGTACAGAAAAATTGTAAGGGAGAAGCCGGAGGGCGTCGAGGAATGGAAAGTCCGACTAGAAGATCTTGATTAATAGGATTGATGTTTCATCGATTAATTTGTCAGGGGCAATTAACTCACCGTCGCCGCCGTCAAGGACGGCAACAACAACATCACCCCCCTGTCGAACTGGTACCGCGGCATCCCGCGCAGCATCCAGTATCCCGGCGGCAGCACACAGTCGGCGGTGGTCAGTGCCGCCGGCTGGATCACCCGGGTCACCGACGAGAACGGGTTCGCCACCAACTACACCTACGATGCGATGGGCCGGCTGGCCAGCGTCGCCTACCCGACCGGCGACAGCACGACGTGGAACACCACCACGCAGGTGTTCCAGCCGGTCGCCAGCGCCGAGTACGGCATCCCGGCCGGCCACTGGCGACAGACGGTAAGTACCGGGACCGGCAGGAGGATCAGCTACTTCGACGCCCTGTGGCGTCCCTTGCTGGTGCGCGAATACGACACGGCCAACGAAGCCGGGACGCAGCGCTTCCAGCGTTTCGCCTACGACCATGCCGGCCGCACGACGTTCGCCTCGTATCCGGGCACGGCCAGCAGCCCGACCACCGGCACCTGGAGCGAGTACGACGCGCTCGGCCGGCCGACCTCGGTGTCGCAGGACAGCGAACTGGGCTTGTTGACCACGACGACCGCCTACCTGAGCGGGTTCCAGACCCGGGTTACCAGCCCGAAGGGCGCGCAGACGACGACGGCGTACCAGGCCTGGGACCAGCCGACGACGGACTACCCGGTCACCATCGCCCATCCCGGCGGCGCCTGGACCCACATCACCCGGGATGGCTTCGGCAAGCCGACCCAGTTGCGGCGCAGCAACAGCAGCAGCCCGA
>NZ_JAIWPU010000092.1 GCF_021191705.1 Proluteimonas flavola | reverse complement strand
GACGCTTTCGGCACCCAGCGCCACGGCATATTCGCCGCTGGCCTCCGAGAATGCGCCGGCGGCCAGCGCATTGTCGGCGGTCGCCGACGCATTGAAGCCGAGCGCGGTCGCGTTGTCGCCGATCGCGAACGCGCCACTGCCGAATGCCGACGCGCCCTGCTCAAGCGCCAGCGCGGACGAGCCGACCGCGGTGCTGTAATCACCGTCCGCGACGGCGCCCGATCCCGCTGCAACCGCTTCTTCACCGGTCACCGCCGCCTCACCATCGCCACTGGCCTTGAAATAGCGGCTGGTCTCCTCGGCGATGTCGGCCACCGCGTCGAGCTGGGCCACGTTGACCGCATCGGTCGCATTGATGCCCGGGGCGAGGTTGGTGATCCGACGCGTCGCCGGGTAGCCGCCGGCGCCGGTGCCGTTGCCGATCGAAACGACGTTCGCGTCCGGTGCGCGCGAACCCGCGCCCAGTGCCACGCTGTTCACGCCGTTCGCCCAGGCGCTCAGGCCGAGTGCGGTCGCGTTCTGTGCGTACGCGTACGAATCCCGGCCCACCGCGGTCGTGCCGACCGCCGTCGCCCACGCGAACTGGCCGAGCGACGTGGTGTTGTCCGCCGTCGCCCACGCCGTGCCGCCGAGCGCGGTGCTGTTGAGGCCGGTCGCCTGCGATGCAGTGCCCGCTGCCAGGCTCGCCGAGCCACTCGCGGTCGCGGTGCTGCCGACCGCGGTCGCGTTCAGGCCACTGGCCAGCGCCGCGACGCCGACGGCAGTCGCGCGCGTATTGGTCGCTTCGGCGCCGTAGCCCAGCGCAGTCGACAGGAAGCCCGTCGCCTCGGTGTAGCTGCCGGTCGCGGTCGCGCCGTCGCCCGAGGCGATCGCACGGAAGCCGCTCGCCAGCGCCTGCTGGCCGGATGCATCCGATTCGGTACCGACCGCGGTCGAATACGCGCCCGACGCCTGCGCGGCGTTGCCAAGCGCCGAGGCGCCGATCGCGCTTGCGCTCGCGCTGTTGCCGACCGCCGTCGCCTGCTCACCCGAGGCCTGCGCATAGGCGCCGACAGCCAGCGCACCCTCTGCATCGGCGACGGCGTTGAAACCGACCGCCGTCGTCTGCGCGCCCTGCGCGAACGCGCCGCTGCCGATCGCCGAGGCGCCCTCGCCATAAGCATCGCTCGATGCGCCGAGCGCCGTCGCGTAGTCGCCGTCGGCGCTGGCGTTCGAGCCGGCCGCGGTCGCGTCCTCGCCCTGTGCGTAGGCCTCGCCGTCGCCGGTCGCACGAAAGTACTGGTTGTAGGCCGTCGCTTCTTCGAGCTGGCCGAGGTTCACCGCGTCCGTCACCCCGGTACCGGCGGCGACGTTGGTGATCTGGCGCTCGTTGCCGGCGCTGCCCACCGAGACCGTTCCGTCACGATCCGCGACCGAGCCCTGGCCGAGCGCGACGCTGCCTTCGCCCGACGCGGTCGAATCCGAACCCAGCGCCAGCGAATCCTCGCCCGACGCGGTCGAGAAATTGCCGATCGCCGTGCTGTTGAAGCCGCTGGCCCAGGCCGCGCCACCCACCGCGGTCGCGTAGTCGCCCGAGGCTTCCGTCGGCAGGAGGCCGAAGAACGCGCCGCCGACCGCCACGCTGTTGTAGCCGCTGGCCGTCGCCGACTGGCCCACTGCCGTGCTGTAGCTGCCGGACGCGGCGCTGTCCGCGCCCAGTGCCACGCTGCTCGAGCCCGATGCGGTACTGGCGTTGCCGAACGCCGAACTGTTGAAGCCCGTCGCCGCCGCGTCGCCGCCGACCGCGGTCGCGTACGCACCCGAGGCCTGCGCGCGGAAACCGAACGCGGCCGAATCGTCGCCGCTGGCCACGCTCTCGGCGCCGACCGCGGTCGAGGCGTCGCCCGAGGCTTCGGCGTAGAAGCCCACCGCCGTCGCCTCGATGCCGCTGGCCTCGGCCAGTGCACCCGTTGCCACTGCGCCGTCGCCGCTGGCGGCCGCAGCCGCACCGGTCGCCGTCGACAGTTCACCGCTGGCGACGCTTTCGGCGCCCAATGCCACCGCGTATTCGCCGCTGGCTTCGGACGACGCTCCCGCAGCCAGCGTATTGGCCGCGCTGGCAGTGGCGTTGAAGCCGAGCGCTGTCGCGTTCTCACCGATCGCGAATGCACCGCTGCCGA
This sequence comes from Proluteimonas flavola, assembly GCF_021191705.1. GTDB lineage: Bacteria > Pseudomonadota > Gammaproteobacteria > Xanthomonadales > Xanthomonadaceae > Luteimonas > Luteimonas flavola. Next base: position 369 of record NZ_JAIWPU010000092.1, on the reverse strand, counting down.
ATGCCGACGCACCCTGCTCCAGCGCCAGCGCGGCCGAGCCCACAGCGGTGCTGTAGTCGCCATCCGCGGCTGCGCCCGAGCCGGCGGCGACGGCCTCTTCACCCGCTACCGCTGCCTCGCCCTCGCCGCTGGCCTTGAAGTAACGGCCGGTCTCCTCGGCGATGTCGGCCACCGCCTCGAGCTGCGCGACGTTGACTGCGTCGGTGGCATTGATGCCCGCCGCGAGGTTCGTGATCCGACGTGTCGCCGGATAGCCGCCGGTGCCCGTGCCGTTGCCGATCGACACCGTGTCCGCCTCCGGCGCGCGCGAACCCGCGCCCAGCGCCACGCTGTTCACGCCATTCGCCCATGCGCTCAGGCCCAGCGCGG
>NZ_JAIWPU010000091.1 GCF_021191705.1 Proluteimonas flavola | reverse complement strand
CCTCCGTGCAGCGGGTCACCGACATCATGGCCGAGATCTCCGCCGCCTCGCAGGAACAGGCCGCCGGCATCGAGCAGGTCAACCAGACCATCACCCAGATGGACGAGACCACCCAGCAGAACGCCGCCCTCGTCGAGGAGGCCTCGGCCGCCGCGCGCGCGATGGAGGAACAGGCCGGCGCGCTCTCCTCTGCGATCTCGGTCCTGCGGATCGAGGGGCAGAGTCGCCCGGCGGCCGCGGTCGAAAGCCCGCGCGGACCGGTCGTACAGCCGGTGCCGACACGCAAGCAGGCACCAGCGCCGCGGCCGGCTGCGCGCAGCGCATCGGCCCCCGCCCTCGCCGAGGCCGACTGGGCCGAGTTCTGACCCAGGCAAGCAAGAAGCGCTGTCCAGCGATGCCCCGGTCGGTCACGACCGGGGCATCGCCGTTCCGGGGGAATCGCGATCGCACGACATCGCCCTGCGCAGTCGCGACCGTCGTCGCGTTTCCGCACATCCGCGCTCAGAAGCTTCGCACCCGGGCCGATATCGAGACATTCCCCAACCAGGCCGACGTGCCGGTCCGCTTCCGACAGCGCCGCGCCAAGGATCAAGGCAACCACCATGTTCAAGCGCACATCGATCGGTACCCGGCTGTCCCTGCTGGCCGGCGTCGCGGCCAGTGCGGCCCTGGTCGTCCTCGCCTGCCTCGTCCACCGGGACTCCACCGAGGCCTACGAGAGTGGAAGCCGGGATTCGCTGGCCGGATCCGCGGCCATGGCGCACGAGAGCATCCTGCTGTACGAGCGCACCCTCGGCGAGACCATCGAGCGCCTGGGCGGCGGGTTCGCAGCGACGCTGCCGGCCGAGCCCCCGGTCCTGGATCCCGGACAATCCATCGCGATCGGCGATGTCGAGACACCCGCGCTGCGCTTCGGCGACCAGGTCGCCAATCTCGACGACGCGGTGGTCGACCGCTTCACCGAAGGCACCGGCGCGGTGGCGACGCTGTTCGCCCGCGACGGCGACGATTTCGTCCGCATCTCGACCTCCCTGACCGGTGCCGACGGGCAGCGCGCCGTGGGCACGCGCCTCGACCGCGGGCATCCCGCCCGCGATCGGCTGCTCGCCGACCAGTCCTACACCGGGCCCGCACGCCTGTTCGGCCGCGACTACATGACCCACTACCGGCCGCTGCGCGACGCGGCCGGCGACGTCGTGGGCATCCTGTTCGTGGGCATGGACTACACCCAGGGGCTCGCAGCGCTGAAGACGCGCCTGCGCGAGGCCCGGATCGGCGGCGACGGCTACTTTCTCGTCGTCGATGCCGGCAGCGGGGACGACGCGGGGCGGCTGGTCGTACACCCGTCGGCCGAAGGCGAAGCGGCCGAGGCGCTCGTCGCACCCGCAGATCGTGCCGCGCTCGCGCACCTGCTGTCGGCAGGTGCCGGGGACGCCCGCCTCGCGCTGTCGCCCGACGGCCGCTCGGAACCGGTCGCAGCCGACGTGCATGCCGTCCGGTTCGCGCCGTGGGACTGGGTCCTGGTCGGCATCAAGCCACGCGGGCAGACCGAAGCGGCCCTGGCCGCGATGCTGCTGCGCATCGGCGGCATCTCGCTGTTCGCGCTGCTTGCCATCGTCGCGGCGATCGCGTTCGCGTCCCGCCGCCTGGTCACGCGTCCGCTGGCGGACGCGGTCGCCATTGCCGACCGCGTTGCCGACGGACATCTGGACAATGTCGTGCGCGCCAGCGGCCACGACGAGGTCGGGCGGCTGATGCACGCTCTGGCACGGATGCAGGACGGACTGCGCAGCCGCACCGAACGCGACCAGGCGCTCGCGCGCGAGGGCCTGCGCATCCGCACTGCGCTCGACAACGTGACGACGAACGTGATGATCGCCGACACCGGCCGCAACATCGTCTACGTCAACCAGCCCCTGCGGAAGATGATGGCCGCGGTGCAGCAGGACCTGCGCCGGGACCTGCCCGGCTTCGACGCCGATGCCCTGATCGGCAGCAACATCGACGGATTCCACCGCCATCCCGAGCGCCAGGCCGGGATGCTGGCGCAACTGCGCGAGACCTTCAGCACCCAGATCCGGGTCGGCGGCAGGGTCATGCAGCTGATCATCAATCCCATCCTCGACGGAGCCGGACATGCACAGGGCTTCGTCGTCGAGTGGGCGGACCGCACCGACGAGATCGCCGTCGAACAGGACGTGGCGCGCATCGTCGAGGCCGCGGCCGCGGGCGACCTCGGCGGCCGCATCGACCTGGGCAGCAAGCAGGGCTTCCTGCTGCAGCTCGCCCGCCAGCTCAACGGCATGCTCGACGCCAACGCCAGCAGCCTCGACCAGGTCTCGCGCGTGCTCACCTCACTGGCCGCCGGCGACCTGACCGTGCGCATGGATGGCGACTTCCACGGCGTGTTCGCACGCATGCGCGACGACGCCAACGCCACCGTCGCCCAGCTCACCGGCATCGTCGCCCGCATCCAGGACGCCTCCGCCGCCATCGGCACCGCCTCCTCCGAAATCGCCTCCGGCAACAACGACCTCTCCCAGCGCACCGAGCAACAGGCCGCCAACCTCGAGGAAACCGCCGCCTCCATGGAGGAACTCACCTCCACCGTCCGCCAGAACGCCGACC
>NZ_JAIWPU010000090.1 GCF_021191705.1 Proluteimonas flavola | reverse complement strand
CGAATCGAGCCCAGAGCCGTCAAACGACGGCCCAAACCCTATCGTCTGCTGACGCAACCACGTGCCAAGGCGCGGGAGAAGCTGCGCGCCAACGGCCATCCACGCCGGGCTAAGTAAGTGCCATTCGTCCCTGACACCATTTCCCTCTCAGGCACCTGCGAATGGCTCAAATTACTCGCGTTTATTTCTCCGACTGCTAATTTAGCAATCCCGATGGACATGGTGTCGGGGCAAGTCCCCCTCGGTCAGCGCTTTGCTGCGCGGGCCTTGCCTGCCGGCCGCCTGGCTTCGTCCTTCTTCTTGCTCGCCGCCATGACGCCTGGGTGGAGCGGAGTCGACGCCGACCCGGAAGCCGACTTCACCGACTGCGCTGCGTGCGCCATCGCTTGACCGCGGCGCCGCAGGCGCACCTGCGGCAAGGCCGCGACAGCTTCCTCTGCCCTGGCGCGCAGGTTCGCGCCCAGCGCGTCCTGCAGCAGGTCGGGGTGCAGGTCCAGGAGTCCGAACAGGGTCCGCACCGGCTGCGGGGGCTCCACGGTACCGCGTTCCCAACGGCTCATCCCATTGGGACCACCGCCGACCAGCAGGCCGGCATCGCGCTGGGTCAGCCCCAGCTTCTTGCGCACGCGCTTGAGTTCTTCGCCCTCGGCTTCGCGGCGGGCCTTCACCAGCCCGTCGAGGGCTTCGCCGTAACGCACGCTGCTGGCGTCGTCCAGGAACGTCTCTTCGCACACGCCGCAGGCTTCGCCCGTCAGACGTGCCACGGTCTGCTCCAGATCACCCACGCGTGCCCGAAGGCTGACGTTCTTCACCGGCGCCAAGGCCTCGCGTGAACCGCATGCAGGGCACTGCCGGGGGGCAAGGGCTGCGACGTTGTCGTGGGTGGTGGTCATGGGAGTCTCCAAAAAAACGCTGCAGGAAGTGGGGTTCGCGGGTGCCGAAGCGTTGTACGGATTGAACGGGAAACAGCCAGGAACACAGGTTATTTCGGCTTGAAAGAGATCACGACCTTCATGCCCGCGAAGCCATTGGGCTGAGACAGCATGACCTTCAGATACGCCTGCCCGTTGGCGGTGTAGGGACGGTAGACGTCCTGCCAGATGTTGGCGTCGGCATTGGTGGGCATGGACTTGAAGAAGTCGGTCGGCTGGAGCGTGGCAACGACGTGGAGCGCTTCGGTCGGCGTCAAGTCCAGGGCCGCCAGCCCGTCGAGCGCGCTGACCGTGAAACAGGAAATGCCGCGGGCCCTCACCGTCGCCTTGACGAGGTTGAGGTTGTAGTGGGGAGTCCATTTCGCCATTGGAGGATTCTAACCTCTCAGGTTAGTTACGCAAGTGTTCCAGGGCCGGCAGCCTGGGCCAGGCTGCCAGGCGTTCAGGCGTCACGACGCCAAGGTGACGGCCGCGAAATTCCCGGCATCACCTTCCGCGCGCTGCGCTACAACCTCAGGAAGCCCGGCATCGACTGAGGCACGGCACATGACACCCCCGGAATACGACTGGCCCGGCCTCCGCCCGGAGCACGGATCAGATCGACACGATGCGTCAGCAAGTGACCTGCTGGGTCACCCCTTACAGCGCACACCCCGTGCAGACTGCGACACGGCGCACAGGACCAGCCCGTGGGCGCCGCGTGAAAGGTTGGCATGCCTTGTGCGTCGGTCCCTACGCACGTGCAAGTCGCACGGCTGCCCACGGATCGGCACCAGCCGGGCCACGCGGCACGTGGAACCAATCACTCCTAGGGGATACACCATGAAGAATCAGAAGGGCTTCACCCTGATCGAACTGATGATCGTCGTTGCGATCATTGCCATTCTGGCTGCGATTGCGCTGCCGGCTTATAACAACTACCGCATCACGGCTGCCAATAATGCGTGCGTAGGCGAGGCCAAGGCTGCAATGAATGCAACGATTGCCGCACTCAGCTCGGGAGTGACGCCCCCGACGCAGACGTTTAATGCATGCGCTGCTGATTCGACGCTCCCGACGGCCATCGCCGCTGGTAATACGACCTTCATACCGAGGGCTCCGGGCAATCGGAACACGGTCTGTAACAACGAAACTGCGACTTGCTCCGTGGCGGCAACACCGTAACTTAGTAACTTAGGAGCGAATGGTGTCAGGAGCGAATGGTGTCAGGGACAATTTAGTAGTTAGCCCTGCCCTGCCGTCTTCGCGTTCGACTTGATGCCATGCATCGCAGAAAACCCCGCCTCGGCGGGGTTTTTTGTTGCCCGACGCGACCGAACGATGGCACGGACATTGAATGACTGGGCATCGCTTAGCGCTTGTCCGCCCCCTCAACTGTTGGCGTCGGCCTGGACAATTCCGGACCCTCCGAACACCTGAGCCTGACAACGCAGTCGCCACAGGTCCTATACGACACGCGCATCGCGCCGGTCATGTTGCGCCGATGGCCCGTCACCCTCGACCCGATCTGCCCGGCATTCCGCAGCACGTGATCCAGCGCGGCAACAACCGCCTGCCCTGTTTTCTGGACGACGGGGACCGCCACCGGTATCTGACTGTGTTGGCACAGGCACTTCCGCGCTTCGGCTGCCGCCTCCACGCCTACGTTCTCAGACCAAATGGTGTCAGGGACAATTAGTGGTTAGCCTTGCCCTGCCGTCTTCGCGTTCGACTTGATGCCAGGCACCGCAGAAAACCCCGCCTCGGCGGGGTTTTTTGTTGACCAAATGGTGTCAGGGACAAGTAACGACCGAATGGTGTCAGGGACAATTTAGTAAGTACGGAATGGACCGAATGGTGTCAGGGACCGAATGACCGAATGGTGTCAGGGACAATTAGTGGTTAGCCTTGCCCTGCCGTCTTCGCGTTCGACTTGATGCCATGCACCGCAGAAAACCCCGCCTCGGCGGGGTTTTTTGTTGATCGACGCGACCGAACGATGTGACGGACATCGAGTGGCTGGCATCGCCTGGTTCTCGTGCGCCCCCCTCTGCTGGCGTCGACCTGGACAATTCCGGGCTCCCAGACCACCTGAGCCTGACAACGCAGTCGCCAGAGGTCCTATACGACACGCGTATCGCGCCGGTCATGTTGCGCCGATGGCCCGCCACCCCCGACCCGACCTGCCCGGCATTCCGCAGCACGTGATCCAGCGCGGCAACAACCGCCTGCCCTGTTTTCTGGGCGACAGGGACCGCCACCGGTATCTGACTGTGTTGGCACAGGCACTTCCGCGCTTCGGCTGCCACCTCCACGCCTACGTTCTGATGAGCAATCACGTCCACCTGCTGGTCACGCCGCCGGAATCGGGCGCGCTCTCCCGGCTGATGCAGACCTTTTCACGCAATTACGTTGGACTGTTCAATGGACGGCACGGGCGCACCGGCAT
>NZ_JAIWPU010000089.1 GCF_021191705.1 Proluteimonas flavola | reverse complement strand
CAAACCCTATCGTCTGCTGACGCAACCACGTGCCAAGGCGCGGGAGAAGCTGCGCGCCAACGGCCATCCACGCCGGGCTAAGTAAGTGCCATTCGCCCCTGACACCTTAATCTTTCGGATGTAGTCGATGCGTGCGCCCAGGTAGCCGCCATTCGCGTCGCGGCGGGTGATGATGGTGACCTCGGCGCCGAAGTGCCGCATCAGCGCCACCTTCTCTGCCAGGGTGTTGGGATCGGCCACGCACTCGAACGCAATGCCCCGGGACGCGCAGAGCATCGCCATGGCGATCCCGAGATTGCCCGACGACGACTCGATCACGCGTTCCAGCGGGCCATCACTGCGCCGCAGCGCATCGTCGAGCAGGTAGCGCGCGGTCTTGATCTTGACCGAGCCCGCAGGATTGAACCCCTCGATCTTCAGGTACACCCGGTTGTTGCGTCCATTGCCGACCCACGGCGACGCGTCGAGGAACACGGCGTCGCACACCAGGTCTTCCATCGCCGAACCGATCATCACAGGCTCCCGTCCGTGGCGACTACAAGCGGTCTCGCATCGCAGGCACGGCGCAACGCTGCCGCATGCACGTACTGTGCGCACAGGCACCCCGCGCGGATCGTCGGCTTGCACTAAATTTTCGGTCGGGCGCGTCAATTTCTTGAACGCGGTGAAGGCGTGCGTGCCAGCACGCACCGAAGGAGGGTGATCGCGGGCACAGAACGGGGCGTCGACCTGACGGGATCGCGCGTCCTGCGGTCTGATGCCACCCGCGATAAGATCGGACACAGTTCCCGATCAGCGGTGAACCTGCGGTGTCGAACCGCATCGAATGCGACAGCCTGGAGACGGTGTGATGTCGGAAGATCGCGGCAATCTGAAGCTGATGCAGGACCTGCTCACTCTCACGACGTACTGGACGGGCGCGGTAGCCATCGCCTTCGCAGTCAATTCCATCTGGGTTTCGAACCTGCCGCTGCCTAAACGCACCGTCGGCGTTGTGCTGCTGACATTCGTCTGGATCGGCGTCATTGCCATGTCCACCAGGACCTTCATCGCGCGACGGCATGTAGCGAAGATTGCCCCAAACGACCGATCGAAGTGGCAGAGGGCGCAGGTGGTTTTGCTCCTGGCCGGACTGGTCGTCACAGCGTCTTTGGTCGTTGACGTCACCATGGCGCTTGTCACCGAAGATTTGAGGCAGCAGCAAGCCTCGCACCAGGCAAGCCGCGAGTAAGCCACCGGCAGGCGCCCTAAGACGGAGCGGGCTCGGCTCGAATGCTGACCTGCGCCCATGAGCGGCAGATCAGCGGCGTCGGATCGACGGCACGACAACGCCATGGCAAGGCAGGCGCGAAGCGCGCGACCTTGACGGTCCGCGCCGTCGCCCCGCGGCGGATCACCGCGCTACTGCGGCAACAGCACGATGTCATCGCCCCCGTCATCCACCCGCACCGGCAGCAGCAGTGCGATGGACGCGGCAATCGACGCGCTGTCGCCGGCGTGGAAGTTGCCGCTCAATGCAAGGCCAGCCAGTGCGGGATCGCCCAGGCGCAGCTTGCGCGACGAGTAGCGGTTCGCCTCGGCCACGACGTGGCCGAGCGGTGCTTCCTGGAACCGCAGCCAGCCCTCCAGCCAGTCCGCTGCCTGGTCGGGATCGACCGGCCGCACCTCGATCCCGGCACGGCCGAGCAGCCGGGCCTGCTGGTTGGGGTGCATCACACGCCGCTCCCCGCCGTGGGCCACCTCCACCTCGCCGTCGAGCAAGGTGACCGTGGCCGCATCCGCATCGCTGCGAATTTGGAAACGAGTGCCCAGCGCCGTGACCGAACTGCCGCCCACATGGACCACGAAGGGCCGCCGGGCATCGTGCGCCACGTCGAACTGCGCTTCGCCGCGCGCCAGCCGGATCTCGCGCCGGCCGCGGGTGTACCGGGTCTCCACGGCGGTGTCGGTATTGAGGATCACCTGGGTGCCATCGGGAAGCACTTCGGTGCGGCGCTCGCCCAGGTCCGTGAGGTAGCGCGGTTCCGGCGCGGGCGACGCCGGCGAGAAGGCATGCATCATCGCCAGGTAGCCCATGCACAGGAGCAGCAGGAACGTGGCGGCCAGGGCCTGCGTGCGGCCGGCGCGCATCCAGCGCGCTCGCCGTTGCACGGCAGCCAGGTCCGCGGCCTGGAGGGCTTGCAGTTCGGGGTCGTCGCGCAGCCCTTCCATGCCGTCCCACACACGCTGCATCGTCTCGTATTCGCGCGCGTGCGCGGCGTTCTCGGCCAGCCACGCTTCGCGCTGCCGGCGCTCCGCTAGCGTCTCGACGGGCCGATGGACCAGGTACTCGGCGGCTTCTTCGGCGATCCGGTGTGTTGGCTTGTCCATGCTCATCCTCGGAAGTCCCGTCCCCCCACCGCCGCGCGGCACGCCACCAACGCGCGGGTGATGTGCTTTTCGACCGCCTTGACTGAAACGCCCATGCGTTCCGCGACCTGCCGGTAGCTCAGCCCGTCGAACCGGTTGAGCGTGAAGGCGAGCCGGCAGCGCGGCGGGAGTTCGGCCAAGGCGCGCCGGACCAGCACGTCCAATGCCTGGCGCGCCTCCACGATCGCTTCGACGGGCGGCTCGTCGGTCGCCAGGCCCTGCGTCTCGTCCAGGGAGACGTGGCGGGAGACGTGCTGGCGCTGGCGCTCGCGATGGTGTTCGAAGATCAGGTTGTTCGCGATGCGGAACAGCATCGCCCGATGGTCCTCGATCTGTGGCGCATCGCGGTACTTCATCAGCCGCGCCAGCGCCTCCTGCGCGAGGTCGGCGGCCGTCTCCACATCGTCCAGTCGCCCGCGCATGTAGCGGAGCAGTTCGGGCCGGTGTGCCAGCAGTTCCGCATCGAACGCCGCGCGCGGCCCGGCCTCCTCGGTCGAGGGCCCGTGGTCGTCCAGTCCGGTCGGCAGGTGGCTCATGCTGGGGCTCGGGCGCCGCTCGGCGACGGCGCAGTGGCATTCCCGTGCATACATTACGACGAGGCCGTCAGGATTCATCACGCGACCCTACGAACGTAACCACGCCGCCCCCCACAAAGGCGGTCGCGACGGCCAGCGGAAGACGGTGCACGGGCAAGGCGATCTCCGGAGCGGACTGCAGGAGCCGGCCGCGAAATGCCGGCCTATTCAATGGTGATGGCGGGAGGCGCAAATCCCCCACCTCCGAAGTTGCAGATTGCCCATTCAGAAAAAAGGTCACGTGCCCAAGGGGGGGTAATCGCGCCTCCCGCCATCAACCTCATCAGGGGGAGCGCACAGGCAACCGTGCCGCCGCGCGCCAAGAGCAGAGGTCAATCCATGCGCAGCAATCACAATGGCCAGCCAGGCCGGCTCAGGTGGAGCGTGGTCCGCGCGGCCCTGGCGGTCGCCATCGCCACGAGCCTGCCGGCGTATACCGCCAGCGCCCAGGCACCGCAGGCGGCCACCGAGGCGGCCCGCCA
>NZ_JAIWPU010000088.1 GCF_021191705.1 Proluteimonas flavola | reverse complement strand
CTATCACCTGACGGTGGAGATCGCCAGCACCTATGAATCCATGCTCCTGATCCTTCCGGCCGAGCATCTGCCGTGTGCCGACGATGATCCGCAGCGTCTGTTGCAACGGCTGTTGTTGCTGGCCACCGGCCTCAGCCCCAGACAACTGACCACCAGCAAACGCGGGCCCAAGACCAGCCTAACCAGCGCGGGGTATGTCAGCGGTTCCATCGCCAGATCCCATGTCTCTACCAGGCGCGTACTCAAGGAGGCGGCCGAAAGACGTTGAAAGGCATGCTGTTGAAGGCCCGGCTTTCGCCGGAATGACGGGGCAGGGATTGGACGGCAGCCAGACGACCCGGGGCTTTTTCAGCTTGATACGCGAGTTTCGTGGCTCGGATTTCGACTTCCGATTGCCTGCGTCGCGAGCCGCTTCAGATCAAGCCCGGTAACATCCGCTTTCCGCAGTCACGGCGCAGGCGCATGGCCCGCACGAAATCCAAAGCGCCCCCAGCGCTGACCCATATCGACGCCGCCGGCCGGCCGGGCATGGTCGATGTGTCCGCGAAAGAGACGACCGCGCGCGTCGCCAGCGCCGAATGCCGCGTGCGTTTTCCCGCGGACGTCGCCGCGCAATTGCACGCCAACGGGTTGAAGAGCGCGAAGGGCGGCATCGTCGACACCGCGATCATCGCCGGCACGATGGCGGTCAAGCGCACGCACGAGCTGATTCCGTTCTGCCACCCGCTGCCGATCGATGGCATCGCGATCGCGGTTCACTGGCATGGCGAGCGCGAGCTGCGTATCGAATGCACGGTGAAGACCACACACCGCACCGGCGTCGAGATGGAAGCGCTGACCGGGGCGACCGTTGCCGCGTTGACCGTCTACGACATGTGCAAGGCGCTGTCGCATGCGATCGTGCTCGGCCCGGCGAAGCTGGTCGGCAAGCGCGGCGGCAAGCGCGATGTCGGATCGACCGCGGGCGGTGCGCGATGAGCGCGGTGCGCGTGCTGTACTTCGCCAGCCTGCGCGATGCTGCCGGACAGGGCGAGGAAACCTGGACGACCGGCGCGGGCGATCTGCGCACGCTGTACGCGGAGTTGCGCGCACGGCATGGCTTCGTGTTGCCGGTCGAGCGTCTGCGCGTCGCCGTCGACGGCACGTTCGCACGCTGGGACGATGCGCTGCAGGCCGGCAGCGAAGTCGCCTTCATTCCACCGGTCAGCGGAGGCTGAGATGGACGATCGCGACTTCTGGCTGGCCGATGCGCCGGTCGATCCGGCACCGCTGCGCCGCCGCGTGCAGCACGACCGTGCCGGCGCGTTCGCGAGCTTCGAAGGCTGGGTGCGCGACCACAACGACGGGCGCCCGGTGCTCGGCCTGCGTTACGAGTCCTATGTCGCGCTGGCCGAGGCCGAAGGCGCGAAGGTCGTCGCCGAGGCGCGCGAACGCTTCGATCTGTGCGCGGCGCTGTGCGTGCATCGCATCGGCGATCTGGCGATCGGCGACATGGCGGTGTGGGTCGGCGTGACCGCGGCGCATCGCGGCGCGGCCTTCGACGCCTGTCGTTACATCATCGACGAGATCAAGGATCGCGTGCCGATCTGGAAGCACGAACGCTACGCCGACGGCGACGCCGGCTGGCTGCATCCGGAGTCGCCGCGCGGAGGTGGGGCATGAGGCGGCTGGTGCTTGCCGCGGTATTGCTGTCGATCACGTTCGGCGCGTCCGCGACGCCGCGTCTGCTGGTCGGCAACAAGGCGGCCGACACGGTCTGGGCGCTCGATCGCGCCTCGGGTGAGCGTCTCGCGGAATACGCGACCGGGCCCGCACCGCACGAGATCGCCGTCTCGCGCGATGGGCGCACTGCCGTGGTCACCACCTACGGCCACAAGGATGCGCACCACGCGCTGACGGTCATCGATCTCGTCGATGGCGGCGCGCGCACGATCGATCTGGGCACGCATGGGCGTCCGCACGGCCTACAGTTGCTCGCCGATGGCGATGCGCTGGTCACGACCGAAAGCAGCAACTCGCTGTTGCGAATCGACATCGCGCGCGGCGCGGTCGAGGGCGTTGCGGAGGTCGGCGACGGCATCGGCCACATGGTGGCGGTCTCGGAAGACGGCAGCGCGGCGTACGTCAGCAAGATCCGCGCAGGCACCGTGGTGCGCGTGGATCTTTCGACGATGCGCGCAAGCACCGAACGCCCGGCTGGCGCCGGCGCGGAAGGCATCGCGGTCGCGCCGGATGGGCGCGTGTGGGTCGCCAATCGCGCCGAGGACACCGTGAGCGTGCACGAGCCGGAATCGCTCGACATCGTCGCGACGTTGCCGAGTGCGGGCTTCCCGATCCGCGTCGCGTTCACGCCCGACGGCCGCCACGCGCTGGTCACCAACGCGACCGCCGCGACGCTGTCGGTGTTCGACGTCGCATCGCGTCGCGCGGTGGCGTCGGTCGCACTGGCGCCGCCAGACGCCGCGCTGCAGACGACGCTGCTCGGCAATGGGCCGCTGCCGATCGGCGCGATCGTCGATCCGGATGCGCCACGCGCGTATGTCGCGATCAGCGGCGCCGACCGCGTCGCCGTGATCGATACGCGCGACTGGAAGGTTCTCGAGTACTGGACGACCGGGCGCGAACCCGATGCGCTGGCGCTGGTGCCGGGCGAGGCGACGCCTTGACCCGCCGCGTCTGGTTGCTCGTCTGCATCGCGGGCCTGGCCGGCTGCGCCTCGGTGCCGCCGATCGCGCCGGTCCAGCCGCCCGAGCCGCCACCGCAGGGCGCGGTCGGTGCGTCGTTGATCGAGCCGGCCGCGGACACGCGGCGCATGGAAATGCAGCGCAATCGCCGTTTCATCCATCCCAATCTCGACATGCCTGCGGCGATGCCGGTCTATCCGGCGGACCCGTTGGCGCTGCGTCTTGCGCCTGTCGTCGTGTGCATCGATGCCGCCATCGATGCGACGGGCGCGGTGTCCGCGGCCGCGCCGCGGACGGATGGGGATTGCGCGCCGCCAAAGGATGTCGAGATCGCAACGTTCATCGACGCAGCGCTCGCCGCAGTGCGCCAGTGGACCTACGCGCCCGCGCTGCTGTGCGTGGCGCCGGAGGCCTTCGATGGCACCGATGCCTGCCAGGCCGACGATGTCGTCGAAACCCCGACCGCCGTGCGTCTGTCCTATGCGTTCCGGTTCAGCCAGCAGGCCGGCATGCCCGATGTCGAGCGCATCGGCGCGCCGTGATTGCCCGTAGCGGATAGGCGAGTCGCCGCGGGCCTGCTAGACTCCGCGTCCCGTCGTCATGGCGGGGTCGGGCGCAAGGCCCAACGTGTGTCTCCATGGTGGCCCCGTCGGCCCCTCGCGACGCTAGATCGAAAATCCCGCCAGGGCCGGAAGGCAGCAACGGTATCGGTCGATGCGGGCGCCGAGGTCAGTCGGCGGGGCCATCACCTTTTCCGGTATCTGTCAGCGCCTGTCCGCGTGTTCGCGGCGCGTGCACTGCGGCGGATCGCTATGGTGCCGATCCGCCAAGTCGGTGCTCAGCGCGTCTCGCGTGCGCGCTCGAACGTGATGATGCTGCGCGTCTCGCCCTTGTCGGCCCAGTTCGGCATGACCCGCCACGGCGTCAGTACCTGCAGGCGGTCGCCGTCGAGCTTGAACTGGCGGCGTTGCTCGGTGCCGACCCACGCCGGATTCCAGGCCACATCGACCGCCGTGATCCAGGTGTCGCCTTCGATCCGATAGCGACCAGTGTAGGCGATCACGGTCTCGGCGCACGTCAAGGTAGTTGTCGCCTCAGTCATGCAGCCATTGGCTGTCTATCTTTGTCGCCTTGCTGCGTGGCCACGACCGAGTCGCGCTCGGGGTTGAGGGTGACGGCGCCGATTGGCGCCCAGTTGCGGG
>NZ_JAIWPU010000087.1 GCF_021191705.1 Proluteimonas flavola | reverse complement strand
CCTCCGTGCAGCGGGTCACCGACATCATGGCCGAGATCTCCGCCGCCTCGCAGGAACAGGCCGCCGGCATCGAGCAGGTCAACCAGACCATCACCCAGATGGACGAGACCACCCAGCAGAACGCCGCCCTCGTCGAGGAGGCTTCGGCCGCCGCGCGCGCGATGGAGGAGCAGGCCGACGGGCTGGCATCCGCGATCTCGGTGTTCCGGCTGGACACCGCGACCGCGCTGCTGCAGGCCGTCGTCGAAGCGGCGCGTCCTCCGGCGGGCGCGCTTCCGATCCGGCAGACGCCGTGAGCCGGGCAAGCGCCGCCCACCCCCGCGGAACCTGCCGCTCAATTCCATCGCCGCCCGGCCGATAACGGACCGGGCGCGGATTTCCCGACACGGACCGATGGCTGCCGCAGAACACACCCCGACCCAGACCCAGCCGGACGACGACGACGAGTCGCAGTCCAGCTACGTGCTGCAGGATCCGCTGGAGATCGAGCGTGTGCTGCGGGCGCTCGTCGACGCGCGGGCGATGATCAGTGCGGTCCTCGCGCCCGAGGGCCTGGTCTGCCCGACGGTCCTGCTGGCGGTCCGCGACGATGGCAGCCTGCTGCTCGACGGCAGCCAGCGGGACGCACTGAACCGCCGGATCGAGGCCGCGACCCACCTGGCCTGCGACACGCGCCTGGATTCGGTGCAGATCCGCTTCAGGCTGCAGGCCCCCGTGCGCGTGGTCCACGAGGGGTATACCGCGTTCGTCACGCCCCCGCCGGAATCGTTGCTGCGCCTGCAGCGGCGCGAGCTCTACCGCATGCGCATCCCGCCGGGCGCGCCGGTGACGCTGCACGTGGGGACGCCGGACGCCCCGCCCGATGCCGGTATCGCGGGCCTGCGCGTGCTCGACATCAGCGGCGGCGGCATCGCGGTCTCGCTGCCCAGCGAGACCGAAGCCGGTTTCACCCCGCGCAACCTGCTGGAAGCCTGCCTGCTGCGGCTGCCCGACGGCGATCCCATCCCGGTGCGCCTCGAGGTCGCCCATGTGTTCTGCCGGCACGCCGGCAATCTGCTGCGCTGGCATGCCGGCTGCAGGTTCGTCGGGCTGCCGCAGGCCGCGCAGCGGCGGGTGCTGCAGTACATCTTCCAGGTCGAGCGCCAACGCAACGCACGCCAGCGCCGCGCGGTCTGATCGCCCCGGCGCGATCGCCCTCGACATCGGCCCGCAGGGCGGGGCCACGTCCCCGACGCCTCGTGACCCCCTGCACCCCGCGCGTCGGCCGCGTGGCCCCAGCTTTCGGACGGCACAGTTCGGCCATCGGCGAACACGCCCCTCAAGTCTGCGCCCGCCGTGCCGATCACGTGCAGGACATTCCCAACGCGCGCGATGCGCGGCATGCCTGCAGGAGCGCACCGAATGAGCAGTTCCCCATCCCAGACCGCCGGCGAGTACCTGACCTTCACGCTGGGCGAGGAGCACTACGGCGTCGACATCCTCAAGGTCCAGGAGATCCGGGGCTACGACGCGGTCACCCGCCTGCCCGACGCCCCCGACTACATCAAGGGCGTCATCAACCTGCGCGGCACCATCGTGCCGGTCATCGACCTGCGCCTGAAACTGCGCCTGGCGCAGGCGCGCTACGACAGCTTCACGGTGATGATCGTGCTCAACGTCGAGGCGCGCGTGGTCGGCATCGTCGTCGACAGCGTCTCCGACGTGGTGCCGCTGTCGGGCGAGCAGATCCGCGCCACGCCGGAATTCGGTGCCGCCGTCGATACGCGCTGCATCTCCGGCATCGGCACCCTCGACGACCGGATGTTGATCCTGCTCGACATCGAGACCCTGCTCGACAGCGCCGAACTCGCCGTCGCAGAGGCGGCATGACGTGGTTGTGTGACTGCCGTCACGCCACTTTCACTCAAGACACGCGCCGGTCCTGCCGATAGAGGGAGTCGCAGGCTTTTCCCCATGTTTCCTGCCGACCCGCTACTGGAGCAGACACCCATGAACGCCCGATCCAAGACGCCCCGACTGCTGGCCGCCCTGCTGCTGGCCGGTTCCGCCACCACCGCCCTCGCCCAGGAGGCGATCCGTCCAGACCAGGCCGTGCGCTTCGTGGGCAAGAGCGGCATGGTCTGCGGCAAGGTCGAAAAGACCCGTTACGCCGAGAACAGCGAGGGCCAGCCGACCTTCCTGTACATGGGCGGCGCATTCCCGCGCCATACCTTCTCGGCGCGCATCTCCAACGACCAGCGCGACAGGTTCCGGCCTTCGCCGGAAGAACTGGAAGGCCGCGACGTGTGCATCGTCGGCATGATCCAGCGCGACGCCAGCCGCGCCGAGATCGCCGTCAGCTCGCCGGGCGACATCAAGCTCGCGACGATCAGGTAACAGGCAACACGCTGGCCCGGATCGCCTGACGCGCGACCGGGCCGTTTTTCATCCGCCCTGCCTACGGGGAGTACGTCGCATGCGTTGGTTCTCGAATCTCAAGCTCGCGCCGAAGCTGATGCTGGCCTTCGGCGTGGTCCTGCTGCTCATGGTCGCCCAGGGCGTCGGCGGCTTCATCGGCCTCCGGTCCCTGGATCAGGTCACCGACCATCTCACCGAGAACACCCTGGCCACGGTGACCTCGATCGGCGATACCCGCGCCCTGCTGGGCGAGTACCGCGCCGCCTCCTACCTCGGCCTGGTCCGCGCCAGCGACCAGGTCAAGCAGGAAGCACGCGAGCGCACCGCGCGGATGGAGGCGCAGATCGCGGAGAACATCGCCGGCTACGAGCAGTTCATCGACACCGACGAGGAGCGCAAGCTGTTCGACGCCTTCGTCGTCTCGTGGAAGGCGGCCGAAGCCTCGTATCACGACGTCAACGAACTGATCGACCTCGACCTTCCCGACGACGCGACCGACACCTTCCTCGGCAGGACGCGCGACCTGCACATGGCGGCCACCAATGAACTGCAGGCATTGCAGGGCGAAGCCGACCGGCAGGCGGCCGCGGCCAGAACCCGCGCAGGCACGGTGCAGGCGGGCTCCAACCTGATGATCGTGATCATGCTGCTGACCGGCATCGGTGGCGGCCTGGTCATCGCCTGGCTGATGGCGCGCAATCTCGCCGGCGCCACGCGCGAAGCGGTCAGCGTCGCCAACGACGTGGCCAGCGGCAAGCTCGATACCCGCATCAACACCGGGCGCCAGGACGAGATCGGCGACCTGCTCAAGGCGATGCAGCGGATGCAGCACGACCTGCGCGAGCGCATCGAGCGCGAGCGCAAGGTCTCCAGCGAGAACCTGCGCATCCGGACCGCGCTGGACAATTCCACCACCTGCACCTTCGTCACCGACGCCGAGCGCACGATCGCCTATGCGAATCCCGCCTTCCTGGCATTGGCGGAGAAATACCAGGACCGGATCCGGACGCGCGCACCCGACTTCGATCCGCATGCCCTGCTCGGCAAGCCGGTCTCCTGCCTCGGATTCTCGCCCGAGGCGGTCCAGAGCGCGGTCCGCCAGCTCGAGAGCGAAGGCATCTGCCAAATCGAGGAGCACTACGAGGACGCGGTGTTCTCCGAAACCATCGCGACCATCCGCGACAGCGAAGGCCACCATATCGGCGATGTCTGCGAGTGGCGCGACCGCACGGTCGAGGTCGCCATCGAGAAGGAGATCGCCGGCATCGTCGGCGCCGCGGCCATCGGCGATCTTTCCGAGCGCGTCGATCCGCACGGGAAGGAGGGGTTCTTCCTGCAGCTGGCCCAGCAGCTCAACGGCCTGCTCGACGCCAACGCCGCCAGCCTCGACCAGGTCTCGCGCGTGCTCACCGCGCTGGCCGCCGGCGACCTGACCGTGCGCATGGACGGCGACTTCCACGGCGTGTTCGCGAAGATGCGCGACGACGCCAACGCCACCGTCGCCCAGCTCACCGGCATCGTCGCCCGCATCCAGGACGCCTCCGCCGCCATCGGCACTGCCTCCTCCGAAATCGCCTCCGGCAACAACGACCTCTCCCAGCGCACCGAGCAACAGGCCGCCAACCTCGAGGAAACCGCCGCCTCCATGGAGGAACTCACCTCCACCGTCCGCCAGAACGCCGACCACGCCCGACAGGCCAACCAGCTCGCCATCGGCGCCGCCGCCGTCGCCTCACAGGGCGGCGAGGTCGTCGGACAGGTCGTCGCCACCATGGCCGACATCGAGGCCTCCTCGAAGAAGATCGCCGACATCATCTCCG
>NZ_JAIWPU010000086.1 GCF_021191705.1 Proluteimonas flavola | reverse complement strand
CTGGGCGCCAATCGGCGCCGTCACCCTCAACCCCGAGCGCGACTCGGTCGTGGCCACGCAGCAAGGCGACAAAGATAGACAGCCAATGGCTGCATGACTGAGGCGACAACTACCTTGACGCGCGCCGGTATCCCTGGAGCTCTCAGTCGCTTGAATGTCACTCGTAAGATTCTTCTTCATGAACTTGCCGAACTTTCGGATCCTGTCCGAATTGTGACGCGGCAGGCAAGCTGGCGAAATTGAACGCTGACCACTGTACTTCGCCCGTATCGGCTCGTAGGAGAATCCCTACATCGATCCGAGCCAGCGAACTGGCAGAATCCTCACCACAACTAGGGGGATGGAACTGTGGCTAGACGACAGAATCAAAGCGCTTCGCGGGAAGCCAAGACGACACTGACAGGTGACCAGCTTGTCTCAATCAATCGATTGCACTTGGACTTGGAGAACTATCGCCACGACCCTTCGGCGAGCCAGTCAAAGGCGATCGAAGAGCTGTGTAACAAAGAGTTGGTGGCCGAACTCGCGACCGACATCGCGGCGCGCGGCGCCCTCAGCCCACTGGAGGTTATGGCTGTCGTACCATTGGAAGGGCACCCCGGCCACTACGTAGCCGTCGAAGGCAATCGTCGTACCTGCGCACTGATCGTCCTGCAGGATCCCTCGCGCGCACCGCAGGCGCTGCAGTCACGGCTGAAGCGCATCGCTGCAAAAGCGAACCTGCCCAAAAACATCAAAGTCCACGTGTTCTCCGACAAGCAGGACGCGAAGCAATGGATCGACCTGCGACACTTGGGGGAGCAGGCTGGAGTAGGCACGCGAGTGTGGAATCCCACGCAGCAGCAGCGTGCAGCAGGCACCAACAATAAGACGACTGCTCGGGACAACACGCTTGCCGTTCTCGCGCTCGATCGTCTTGAGGCACGTGGACTGCTTACAGCTAAGCAGCGCAGGCAAGTCAGCGTCTCCACGATGACGCGCTACCTCGGGACACCAAGCGTCCGCGCCATTCTCGGATTGGACAACAATCTCCGGGAACTGATCTATACACATGCTCCGGACGAAGTTGATAACGCCCTTCTCCAGCTCGCCCTAGATATCATCACGCCGCAGGAAGATGGCGTACACGCGGCGAATTCGCGCACAAACAGCAAGCAGCGGCTCCAGTACGCCAACGAAATGAAGGCACGGGGTGACGCGCCCACCACGCATCTGGAGACGGCACAGCCTCCGCCCACCGCGACAAAGGCTCGAAGCCAGCAGGAGCGCACGGGTGGCAGCCAGTCTCGGAATTCACGAGACCCGGACAAACGTAAGTACCTGCTCCCGGGCGATTTCGTCATCAGTCTAGGTGACCCGGTGCTCGCGCGCCTACGCAAAGAAGCCTCAACACTGGATCCGGACGAATACTCTTTCAGCGTCAACTACCTGCTCCGCGCGATCCTAGAGCAAGTGATGACGCTATTTGTCAGGAAACGTGGAAAATGGCGCCCCAATATGACGGACAGCGCCCTCACCCAAGCGTGTGCCCAAGAGCTCGATGCGATAGGAGTCCTAGGTAAGGCATTGTCAGTGCCGCGCAAGGCCGGCGGCGACGACAGCACCGCCTACAGCCTTCACAGTTTGGGGCACGCTGTACATGGCGGCAGCAACCCTACCGGCAAGGATCTAAAGAAGCACTTCGACACTTGGCGCCCTGCCTTAGAGGCCATGTTGGCCACACTGGCCACACCAAAGAAGCGCGCGCCGTGATCACTTCGCCGGCGCTGGCCAGCCGCCCCCGTCTTTAGTAACGTGCTGCCATGCCAGTCACCGACTCCCCGCTGCGCTACCCCGGCGGCAAGACGCAACTCAGCCCGTTCGTTGTTGATCTTCTCCGCGCCAACGGCCTGTACGGCGGCGTCTATGCCGAGCCTTTCGCAGGTGGTGCAGGCATTGCATGGCGCCTGTTGCTCAATGGCGACGTATCCGAAGTCTGGCTCAACGACATAGATCCAGCGCTTTACGCATTTTGGTCAACCGTGGTCAACAACCCAGACCCTCTGTGCGAGCGAATCAAGCGTACTAAAATCACCATGACCCAGTGGCACAAGCAGCGCACCGTGCTGCAGAGCTCCGCGTCTACTCCGTTGGAGCTTGCCTATGCCACCCTGTTCCTTAACCGCACCAACCGTTCCGGCATCCTTAAAGGAGGTGTGATCGGGGGAAAGGAACAGGCCGGCAGCTACAAGCTGGATTGCAGGTTCAACAAGGACGACCTCGTCCGCAAGATCCGTCGAATCCACATCTACCGCGACGTGATCAAGGTAACGCAACTAGATGCCGAGACATGTCTGCGCAAGTGGGCGAAAGCGCTACCCCCGCGCGGGCTGATTAATATAGATCCGCCTTACTTCGCTCAGGGCCGGGACCTATACCTCAGCTTCTACAACCCCAGCGACCACGCCCGCCTCGCCCGGCTGGTACGCAACCTCACAGTGCCATGGATGCTCACCTACGACGACGTGCCCCAGATTGAGGCGCTGTACAAAGGCACGCCGACCTATCGCAAGAGCCTCATCTACTACGCGCAGGTGAAGAGACGCGCGTCTGAACTCCTTGTGCTGGCTCCGCAGCTCACGCCCCCCTCAGGCTTGGTTGCACCCGCCGCAGCTTGACGCGAACAGAAGGAGTAGTCGGCTATCGCGACGCAGCTTCAGACGCCGCCGTCTAACCGGCCAGCCGTCACGCCAGTCCCAAAGTACTCGACCTGATACCCAGCATCCGCGTAGTAAGCAGCGAGCAGATGCTCGAACCGCTCCCACTACGCCCAACCACCGCATCATCAAGACGATGTGCCAGCCACTTCTATTCCCGTCGCTTGCCTATGTCGCCACGCTCCCACAGCGCCTTCCTAAAGAAGTTAGCCTGACGTCGCAACTTCGTGACGCAACAGACTCCCCGTTGTGCACTAGCACCACACTCATGAGCCGATAAAAAAAATCTTGATTCACTCCTCGACATCAAAATAGCTCGAAAGAGCGTTTACGATCTCCGCTGCATTTGACCTCTCTACTGACGGTGCGGAAATAGTTCTAGAGCGCGCGGCGCTATTGTGGGCAACCTCCCCTCTATCCTTCCCAAAAGAGTTAAGCATTGCTGATGTCGTAGCGTCAATCTCATCAAGACTTTTGCCGGCACTAACCGAAAGAAAGGCAAACGCTTGCGCCTTAATCCCGTTGTTTTCTTTAATCCGCTTCCTAGCAGCACTAATAACTTTTCTAAAATGATCTTGAAGATCACTATCGAACCGATCCTCAGAATCCTGAATATAGCTCCCACATACCAAATACAAGGAAAGCAAGTGGGGATTATTCCGATGCCAAGATCCCCCGCTTATAGCCTCCTCCAATCCAAGCAATCGCTCCCTCGCCTTCTCCTCAAGAAAAGTCTCTACTTCGGCATGAAAAAGCAAGCGAAAAGCTGCAATCCTGTCCAAGTCAGCCGCGAAATTTGCTAGATCAGCGAGCTCCGCCTGCACCTCCGCGTTGACAAATTTCTCACATAATTCCCTGAAACGGGTAACCAGATGCGCATAATGAATACACTTCACTGCCATTCTCAGGTGATCCGTAAAGTCGCTTTGTCGTATTTCCTACCAATTACCGCAGAAAGCGAATCGCCCCACCGATTAATTCTTAAAAATGTCGCATTCTTTGACTTGGTGGTGCGCTCAACCGCCTCTTTGAACGGCGTTTCTGAGCAGAGTTCTTTGAAAGCTTCTTCTACCTCGAATTTCTTAAGTACCGAGTGACCCCTGACCAATTGATCCGCAAAGAATCGAGCTATGCAGTCGAATACTGCGCGATTCACCACTCTCTCGTACTTGTCGCCAATCCATTTTTTAAATGAATCTTGACCAAAAACCTCACGGGTGCAATCCAATGCTCCATCCAAGCGGGAAAGTGAAGCATCCACCTCTTTTTTTCGTTCAGCCCAGTCCTCCTCAAAATACCTAGTGGCAGCGTCTAGGAATTTCTTGAAATTACCATCGTAACCAGGCAAGAAATTATCAAAAGCTATAAACCGCAGAACCAACTCAGAGTCACGCATCCGCTTATCTAACTCAGTACCGAATAGCGCTTGAAAAGATCTACTACCTATTAGGTACTCTTCGATATAGTCGATCAGATTTCCACCAGTTAATGCTTTACGCAGCTCTTGCGGCGACAGGGGAAGACTCCCACTATTCAACCGATAGAATATCGCGTAAAGAAAATTCTCGTCATGCCAGTTTTTGATTACTGTAGACCTGAGAGTGGAGTTATCGAAGTTGTTTCGATCGTCGACATCGAGGTCACCATATCTTTTGTCATTCAAATCCGGCCGTATATCCAAACCCTTAAGCGAATACTCCCCGTTGATAAACTGACTAATCGAAACAAGCCTCTGCTTCCCATCAATCACAATAAACTTACCCCGCTGCTCCTTATTCTCAGCAAGCACGATATTTGGAACCGGCATCCCCGCGATTATTGACTCAATCAACCTACTTTTACGAACATCATCCCAGGCCGCTCGCCTCTGAAACCTTGGCTGGAGATCGATATTGCCCTTTCTTATTTGAAGATTGACCGTTTCTATTGTCCAGTCGGAATTAACAACTACTGAAGTTCTGAAATCGATACCGCCCGCGATATCGTCCTCATCCTCTTGTTGGTCATTAGGTATCTCAAGCTCTGACATTCTTATTCCATTATTTATTGATGTACAAAAAAATAATCACATGTTCCGCCGATAATCCCCACCCACGCGGCGCGCGTCAAGGTAGTTGTCGCCTCAGTCATGCAGCCATTGGCTGTCTATCTTTGTCGCCTTGCTGCGTGGCCACGACCGAGTCGCGCTCGGGGTTGAGGGTGACGGCGCCGATTGGCGCCCAG
>NZ_JAIWPU010000085.1 GCF_021191705.1 Proluteimonas flavola | reverse complement strand
CGAATCGAGCCCAGAGCCGTCAAACGACGGCCCAAACCCTATCGTCTGCTGACGCAACCACGTGCCAAGGCGCGGGAGAAGCTGCGCGCCAACGGCCATCCACGCCGGGCTAAGTAAGTGCCATTCGATCCTGACTCTGGAATTCCCAACGTCTGCCAAGGAACTCCATATGCAAGGCGAGGTACTCTCGCAGCACCACACTCACTTGGTCGAGGTTGGCGCACTCGGCGACGACACCTCGTCCATAGCTGGCACGAGATTCATCCGGAGAATCTCGCAGTGCGCGGTCGAACAGGCCGGCGCGGATGTCTGGGGCGAGCCATCGAATCCTCTCGATCGCCCAGTCCGGTGGATATGGGTTGGAGAACGTTAGCTCGATCGCGAGGGAGTCCATTTTTTCCGGATCGCTTTCGGCAAGCATCGCTAGCACCGATTTACTCGCGTACCGATTGTTGTCTCCTTGTAGAAATTCCAGCAAGTACTCCGCTGGAGGTCGGGGCAGGATCGGCTGGAATCGCAGCGCCAGGCGGTGACGCTGGTCCTCGGGCATCGTGGCGTGCAGCCTGCGCAGCTCCGCATGAACATCCGCCTCGGCGTCGACCAGATCCTCTTCCAGTGTTCCGAGCAGGTCGCCACCCAACTTGACCGAATCGGGCGCCCGCACCCACGCCTCTAATGCGACATCGGAAGCCGGATACTCCCAGCGAATCGCCGAGATCGCGGCTACGCGCACTTCGTCCTGGGTTGCGTTGAAGGCGCAGTCCACCAGATATTCCCAGTTGGCGGGGTTGCCCGCTATCTCATGGATGAACTCGGCGTGTCGCTCCACGTCCCATTCCAGGAGTCTGCCCGCGGCATCGGATCCCAGTTGCCGGATGGATATGGAGTTCGAACCGAGGCGGTGGAAGTGCAGCCGTTGTTGTTGATCCTGGTTCTCGAGATGGCGCCATAGCCGATCCGAGAAAACCGGAAGGGCGCTGTCGATCATGCAGGCCAGGCCGTACTCGCCGATAGTCGGGTCTGTCGCGTCGGCAACTCTGCCCGCGGCCGCGACCAGTTCGTCGAATGTCGAAGCGCCATCGCGCCTGTCGAATCCAGACGCTGCAGCCAGAACACAGGCAAAGTGCAGATCGACGGCAATGGCCGCTCGCATCAATGCTAGCCTTGCCGCAGAGGGTGGCGGGTCGCCAAACAGCTTCTCAGCTGCGAGTAGCAGAGTGTCCTCCCACGCGGGCTGGTCAATTGGATCGAGAAGGGCGCTATCGATTGCGTCGCTCCGCTGGTTATCGAGCATGGACAGGTATCTGCCCGCGGCGAAGTATTCTTGGAAGCGTTGGTGTGCGAACCTGACCAGACCGTGCTCTTGGAACAACAGATGGTGATCGCACAATTCCTGTAGAAGACGTGCCGGCTCGACGGCGCCAGTGATCTGGCGCCTTGACTGCAGCGCCTCAGTTTCGTCGGCCAACACTGATCTCGCGTCCGCGAGTGGTAGTGTGGTGCCGCCTGTAGCGTTCAATCTCCAAGCCAGGGCTTCGAGGTGCGAGCGATGGAGTCCGTACAATGGTGCCGCGGACAATGCCGCACTTCGCGAACTCTCACTTTCATATGTCCTCACGATTGCGTGATAGACCATGAAGCTGTTGGTCATCGCCTGATCTTGTGCTCTCAGGTCGACAACACCTTGGAGTATCAGGGGGTTGCGGGCCGCATGCCTGAGGTGATGTCGCACCGATAGGTGGGCCACGAGTGCGTCCGCTTCCCCGGTCGGCAAACGCGCGCGGATATACTCCTGTTGTCGTCGCCAGTCGACGCCGGCAACGCTTACTAGAACAGGAGCCGCGGTTTCAGGCCGATGGCTCGCATTTCTTGTTGTCAGGACGATGTTGACGTCCGGGGTGGCAACGACGAATGCGCGCATCCGTTGCAAAGCGGGCTCCAGCGCGTCGGCCGCGATCTCGTTCCAGCCATCGATAAAGAGCGTCAGCCTGCCTTCCTTCGCGTACCGGGCAAGTCTCGCGGGGGTGATCTGGGAGGCGGCATAGTCCGTGAGCGCTGCAACGAATTCAAGCGGTCCTGATCCAGTACTCGACCAGGCAGGCGCATCCACGAAGATGGGTAGTCTGCGGCACGGTTGTTCGTCGAGCAGGGATTTTGCAAATTGGAGCGCTGCGGTCGTCTTGCCAATACCGCCCTCGCCGGAGAGGACGATGTTGCGACCGGTGGCAATCAGCTCGATGACGCGGTCCTCACTCAATGGAATTCTGGAGGATTCCACATGTTCAGGCCGATCCATCGCACCGGCCTTGGTTTCCACCTCTACGAGATTGATTGCCACGATCGTATCGTTGAACAACTGTCTCGATGACGCATGTCTCACGACATTGGTGGCCGCTGCGACGCATTGCTCCCAGAGGAGGCCGTCCGAGGGTTCTTCTGCGCGGATCGTGACAATCGAGCCCGTGTAGATCGTCCCCAAGTTGTCGCCTGTGATGGCGACACCTCCATGCGATGCGCGCGCTTCAATCGTAGATCGCCCCAACAGGCGTCGGATCCACGAGAACATCCCTGAGAGCATCACGAAACCTTGGGGAACAACCAGGCCAATGCAGCAATGACGAGTCCGACGATGCCGACGACCACGCCGGCAACTTGCCAAAAACTCCGCGGTGACTTCAGATCAGTGGTGTTGGTAGTGATATTCCCCTTGTTGTCGCCGCCAATGGCGACGCCTCCGTGCGATGCGGAAACATGGCGTGAATCGTTCGATCTTGGCCGCATTCTTGCTGCTGCAAGGAGAATGGCCGCGGCAACAATGCATCCAATGCCGATCCAGAACCAGATAGTTGCGTTGGACATGCGTTTGTTCCCCTGAAATGGTCCCGCCGATTCGAGAAAAGCACTTTGGCGGAATCCGAAAGCTGTTTAGCGGGATGAATCGCCCGCCAAATCATGATTCGGATCATGCACGCGGGCAACAAATCCCGTCTGTTCCGCCAGTTCTGGGAACAGCACAAGGCAGGTCCAGTCGGCATTGCGCGCGGATCGGTAAAGAATGCCGGGATGGCCGGCCTCGCGCACCAGATCGCCAATGACCCAACTCGGAGGTTCGATTTCGTCGAGGAAAGCCATGCCCTTCCAGTTGCTATACGCCTCGCTCCAAATTTCGCTCCAACGCACGGCGTCATAACCGCGGGTGAAATCGACCACGTTGTTCGCGGTGACATGGAAGGCAGCGATTGTCGCTGGTGGCAGCAAGGGCGACTCGGCCTGGTATTCGAGAAGGGCGGTGCCTGTACTGGCGGCTAGGTAACGTGCTTCCACGCCGGGACGATTGAAACGGCCGCCACGGATCGCGGCGCCTGCGCCGCTTTCGGGCGTGTGCGCCCACCGCGGCGGGAAGGCACGGTAGAAGACCGCCTCGGGGCCGAGGTCGGTCAGGATCATCCAGTCGAACCGCCGCCGACGGACTGCAAATAGGCGATCACGGCGTCGGCTTTGCCGGCGGACACCAGTTGTTCGCCGGTGCGATGCTCGAACTCGGGGATCGGAGTATTGCGGTACCAGTAAATCGCGCGCATGCGCTCACCGCTGACTTCGGTGGCAGCCGACAGTACCCGCAGCGCATCGCGCATGTACTGCTGCAGCCTGACGTTGGCCGGGGCATCCGCTACGGTGGTGCGGTGGACGCGAGCGAGCTGGGCCAGTTCCTGTTGGCGCAGGTGAAGGGCGTCGGCGAAGCGATCCGGGGCGATCAGCGGCATGCCCGGAGTGCGCAGTCCCTCGGTAAAGGTCTGGAAGTCGAGTTGGGCGGCCATTGGGAGGACTTCTGAACGGATGCGCCTAGTCTATGTCGGTTTAATGTCGGTTTCAAGATGGTCGATTGTAGTGCGACTCAGGGACTGGTCATCATTGGGGTAGAGGGGTACAAATGTATCCCATGTCAGTCCTTAGCTCTCGCCGTGCCGCCGTCCTGACCTTCATCCGTGACCGGGTGGCCGGGCACGGCCAGCCGCCGACCCTGGCCGAGATTGCCGCCGCTTGCGGGCTGGCGACGCGCGGGGCGGCGCGTAAGCACGTTCTGGCGCTGGCCGAGGCTGGCCTGATCGAAGTCACGTCCGGGCAGGCGCGGGGCATCCGGCCGGCCGGGATGCGGGCGCGCGCCGACCTGCTGCGGGTGCCGCTGCTGGGCCGGGTGGCGGCGGGGTCGCCCATCGGCGCCGATGCCGGGCTGGCCGACACCCTGACGCTGGATGCGCGGCTGTTCTCGTCGGCGCCGGACTACCTGTTGCGAGTCGAGGGCGACTCGATGATCGAGGACGGCATCCTCGACGGCGACCTGCTCGGGGTGAAGCGCACGCCGGAGGCCCGCGACGGACAGGTGGTCGTCGCGCGGCTCGACGGCGAACTGACGATCAAGCGACTGTCGCGGACGACCGATGCCTTGCGCCTGCTACCGCGCAATCCGGCTTATGCGCCGATCGAGGTGGAGGTGGGACAGGACTTCGCAATCGAGGGCGTGTTCTGCGGCTTGGTGCGACGGGGTTGAAATGGCCGCCGTCCTCGCGATCGACACGTGGAGGGAACGCTGGAAGCCGAGAAAGGGGTGCGCCATCTGATCGCCAAGCGGTTGCACGACCTGACGGTGCTTCGCAGCCTCGGCGTGTGGATCCGGGATTTCAGGGTAGGAATTGTCGTTGATGCCCCGAAGCAGCCTTTGGCTGAGTCATGCCTGCTTGGGCGATTGCATCGCGTCTTTAGGGTCAAATACGAACCGCTGTCCAGGAACCAGATTGAAGTTGCAGTCTTCCGCCGGAAGGCCGTTTAGTCTCAGGAGAATGATGGCTTCGCCTTTCTTCGCCAGGTCATCCAGCATCTCTTCCTCAAGCTTCTCGAAATGCGACAGCATGTGGAGAAATCCGGAAAGAACTTCTTCGCAATCTTTCAGCAACTGTTGCTTCGACTCTTCTACGGTGCGGATGTTGAGCGTCTGGATTTCGGAATGGGCGGCCTGGGAGTTCCGAAGCTTGTTCACAAAATCCATGTGATCCATCGCGCAACCTGATTAGCACGGACTTTCAGTAGAGAACACCGGGACATCGCGCAGAGCCCGCTCTGGCCAGGGCTTGCTGGTAGCGGCGGCCGACAACAGGCTCGGCACCAGCGTTGTCAGGGCGAAGCGTC
>NZ_JAIWPU010000084.1 GCF_021191705.1 Proluteimonas flavola | reverse complement strand
TTTCGCCGGTTTGCAGGCTCGTAGTGGTGCTACGGGCCAAAAACCGGCGGAAGCGCTTCACAACAGCGAAGCTGGTCAATATGGACCGTGCAGCGGGCTTTGCAGCCCGGACGATTTCTGCCGCCCACGCTCCTAGGCCTCGAACAACCCCGCCTGCACTGGCAACTCATCCGGCTCGCGAAACCCGCCGATTCCCACACCGACCAGCCGATACCGCGTCGACGCCGGCAGCTCCACGCGCTCGCGCAACGCCAGCGCGATCCGCGTCAGTTCCGCCTGCGAGGCCGGCGGCGCATCCGGCGTGAAGCTGCGCGTGAGGATGCGGAACTGCGAGGTCTTGAGCTTCAGCACCACAGTGCGGCCGACGCGCGCGGTCTTGCGCGTCGCCGCCCACGTCTTTTCCGCCAAGCGCTCGATCATCGGCGCGAGATCCTCGAGCGGCAGATCGGTCTCGAACGTGTCTTCCGAGGAAATCGACTGCACCGGCTGGTCCGGTTCCACCGGCCGGTCGTCGATGCCGAGCGCGCGCTGGTGCAGACGCATACCGAACGTGCCGAACCGCCGCTCCAGCGTCTCGCGCGACAGCCCGCGCAGATCACCCACCGTGGCGACGCCGAGCTCGGCCAGCTTCTTTTCCATGACCTTGCCGACGCCGGGAATCAGGCCGACCTTGAGCGGCAGCAGGAACGCATCGACCTGCGCCGGCTTCACCACGTACAGGCCGTCGGGCTTGTTCCAGTCCGAGGCGATCTTGGCGATGAACTTGTTCGGCGCCACTCCGGCCGAAGCCGTCAGCTGTGTTGCCTCGCGGATCTGCGCGCGGATCGCCTGCGCGGTCGCGGTGGCGCTGGGCGATGGAATCTTCGGATCGGTGACGTCGAGATAGGCCTCGTCCAGCGACAGCGGCTGCACCAGGTCGGTATGCGCGTGGAAGATCTCGCGCACCTGCCGCGACACGGCCTTGTAGCGGGCGAAATCCGGCGGCACGAAGACCGCGTCCGGGCACAGGCGTTCCGCGGTGACGGCCGGCATCGCCGAGCGCACGCCGAACGGACGGGCCTCGTAGGACGCCGCGCAGACCACCGAACGCGCGCCGCGCCAGGCCACGACCACCGGCCGCCCACGCAGCGACGGATCGTCGCGCTGTTCGACCGAAGCGTAGAACGCGTCCATGTCGATGTGGAGGATCTTGCGCACCGCTGCATTATCGTCGTTCCGGTCGCACCGACTGCGTCCGATCCACGCGTTCTGCACGCGGATTCGACCCGTCGCTCACGTGTTCCTGCGCAGGCTCTCCACTCCCATCGATGGAGCAGCGTCATGAGCCGCGGCGACAAGGCGTCCTATACGGACAAGCAGAAGCGACAGGCTGAACACGTGGAGAGCTCGGAGCGCGACAAGGGCCGTTCGAAGGAAGACGCCGAGCGCATCGCCTGGGCCACCGTCAACAAGCAGGACGGCGGCGGCAAGCAATCCGGCCCCGGACGCAAGGACAGCTGACGCGCTTCACGCATCCGTGCCCTCGACCGGCAGGCGCACGATCGCGACCGTGGCGTCGTCGGGGTCGGTGGTCACCGAGAACCCCAGTTGGCGGCACATCGCCAGCATCGTGGTGTTCTCGCGCAGCACCTGGCCCTCGACGACGCGCAGCCCCTGCCAGCGGGCGTACTCGATCATGATCCGCATCAGCCGCCAGCCGAGCCCGGCGCCCTTGAGGTCGGAGCGCACCATGATCCCGTACTCGCCGGTGTCGTAGTTCGCATCGGCGAGCAGACGCACCGCGCCCAGCATCTCGCCGGTGGCGGGGTCGATCGCCGCCAGCGCGATCGAGCGCGCGTAGTCGAGCTGGGTCAGGCGCGCGATGAACTCGTGGCTGAAATGCCGCACCGCGCTGAAGAACCGCAGTCTCAGATCTTCGGTGCTGACCTGTTCGAAGAAGCGCCGGAACATCGCCTCGTCTTCCGGCCGCACCGGCCGCACGAAGGCCGTGTTGCCGTTCGACAGCGTGATCGTGCGTTCCCACTCGACCGGATACGGAAAGATCGCGAAGCGCGGATGCCCGCGGCCCTTGTGCAGGCGCTTGACCGGCGCAAGCGCGATGCGCGCATCGACTACGATCACGCCATCGCGATCGGCGAGCAGCGGGTTGATGTCGAGTTCCAGCAGTTCCGGAATGTCGGCCGCCATCTGCGCGAGCTTCACCAGCACCAGCGCGACGGCGCGTTCGTCGGCGGCCGGCACATCGCGATAGGCCTTGAGGATGCGCGACGCGCGCGTGCGCCCGATCAGTTCGTGCGCGAGGCGCAGGTCGAGCGGCGGCAGCATCAGCGCCTTGTCGTCGATGACATCGACAGCCGTGCCGCCCCGCCCGAACACGACCACCGGCCCGAAGGTCGGATCGTCGGCGATACCGGCGATGAGCTCGCGCGCCTTGGGCCGCACGGCCATTGCATGCACGGTGACGCCGTCGATCCGCGCGTCTGGTCGCAGGTCACGCGCGCGCTTCAGAATGGCGTCGGCGGCATGACGCACGGCCTGTGGCGTCGTCAGATTCAGGCGCACGCCGTCGACATCCGATTTGTGGAGGATGTCGGCCGCGTCGATCTTCACAGCGACCGCCACGCCGCGCGCGAACAGCAGTTCCGCGGCTGCGACTGCTGCATCCGCATCGCGCGCGCGCGAAACTTCGGCCACCGGAATGCCATAGGCGCCGAGCAGACGCGAGGTCGCGACCGGGTCGAGCAAGCGGTTCTCCGCCGCCAATGCCGCATCGACGACGGCACGTGCCGCCGCCAGGTCGACAACGAAATCGTCCGGCAGGCTCGGCGGCGTTTCCATCAAGGCACGCTGCGCTTCGTGATGGCGCGCGAGGTACATGAAGCCGCGCACCGCGTCGGCCTCGCTGTCATAGACCGGAATGCCGGCATCGCCAAGCGTCTTGCGCGCATCCGGCTGGGCGCCGTGCCAGACCGCCAGCACCGGTTTGCGTGGGCCCGCCGGCAGACGTGCCCGCACGGTACGCATCACCGCATCGGCCACCTCGTCGGGATCCGACAATACGGTCGGCACCTGCATCACCAGCACTGCATCGTTCTCGCGGTCGGCGAGCAACGCATCCAGCGCGGCCGCGTAACGGCTTCCATCTGCATCGCCGAGCATGTCGACCGCGTTGCGTCGCGACCAGCCGCGCGGAAGTGCGGCATCCAGCGTCGCGACCGTGGTCTGCGACAGAGATGCGCGGGTGCCGCCCAGATCGACCAGACGATCGAGCGCCAGCATGCCCACGCCGATGCCGTTGGTCATCACCGCAAGCCGGTTGCCCGGCACGCCGCCCAGGTGCGACAGCGTCTCGGCGGCGGCGAACAGTTCGTCGAGCGCATGCACGCGCAGCAGGCCCGCGCGCCGGAACGCCGCGTCGTAGACCGCGTCGGGCGCTGCGAGCGCGGCGGCATGGGTGATCGCCGCCGTATCGCGTCGTGCATGCCGCCCTGGTTTGACCACCACCACCGGCTTGGCGCGCGCCGCGGCGCGCGCCGCGGACAGGAACTTGCGCGCATCGCGCACCCGCTCGACGTACAGCAGGATCGCGCGGGTGTGGCGGTCGGTCGCGAAATAGTCGAGCAGATCCGCAAAGTCGACATCGAGCGCATCGCCCAACGACGCCACTGCGGAAAAACCGATGCCGCGCGGCCGGCTCCATTCGAGCATGCCGGCAGCGACGGCGCCGGACTGCGAGATCAATGCGAGATCGCCGGGGATCGGCGCATGCGCTGCGAAACTCGCGAACAGCTTCGCATGTGGCGCGATCACGCCGAGACAGTTCGGCCCCACGATGCGCAGCCCGCGCGCCCGCGCAACTTCGGCCAACGCCGCATTGTGCGAACCCGCCCCCTCGCCCATGTCGCGGGTCAGCACGATCGCAGCCTTGGCGCCTGCGCCGGCAGCGGCGTCGGCAATGCCTGCGACATCCGCCGGTGGCACGGCGATCACCACCAGCTCCGGCACGAATGGCAGTTCCGCGAGCGTGGGCGAAGCTTCGATCCCCTCGATCGAGGCGTATCGCGCATTGACGAGGCCGATCGCGCCCGCGAAGCCGCCGGTCCGCAACTGCTGCAGCACCAGCCGCCCCAGCGAACGCGCACGAGGACTCGCACCGACGACCGCAACCGAAGCGGGCTGGAATACGGACTGCAGTGCGTAGGTACTCATCGCGGCGTATGCGGCCATTCCGGACGAGCGCAGACGATACACGAGGGCCGGATGCGAGTCCGGTGCGTGTGCTGCGGCGGCCCGGACTCGCTGGGTGCCGGCCCCGGACCGGCAACTCTCTCGGACGGCCCGCTTCAACGCATCGATCGCCTCGTCTAAGCTGCCGCCATGCGCGATCCAGACGAGTTCCAGCTGCGTATCCGTCTCGGCGATGTGATGCTCGGGCCGGGCAAGGCCGACCTGCTTCAAGGCATCCGCGAGACCGGCTCGATCTCCGCCGCCGGCCGCCGCATGTCGATGAGCTACCGACGTGCCTGGCAACTAATCGAACAGTTGAACCTGCACTTCGACGCCCCCGTCGTTGCAACACTGACCGGCGGACGTGGTGGCGGCGGTGCAGAGCTCACCGCACTCGGCAAAGACGTTCTTTCGACCTACCGCCGCATGCAACAGCGCTGCGCGGCGGCAATGGCGGACGATCTCGCCCACTTGCGCGATCTTCGCAAGTAGCGAATCAACAACTTCGGTCTTTGTGCGGGCCCACACCCACCGCGGGAATCGCGATCCCAAAGCACATGAACCCGTTTTCTCAGGACGGGCAGAGCGCAGCGCCCCCATGACCGCGCGCATGCGTCCGGCCTCGCTCGCAGCCCTCGCTCGCAGCCAGCTCCCACCCGACACAAACGGCCCGAAAACTCGCCCTTCCCGAGCGGCCGACATCTTTCTCGCGCCTTCTGCCGAGCCACATTCTGGCCGCCGGGAGATTCTCTTCGGGCGCATGGAGACCAGATCCCCACGCCGCCTTGCATTGACGCCTGACTGTCGCGCCTGCATCGGCGCCTTGGCCGGATCCGAGACAAAGAAAAACCCCCGCCGGAATACCGGCGGGGGTTTTGGGTAAAAACCCTGGCGATGACCTACTCTCGCATGCTGGATGCACACTACCATCGGCGCATGTACGTTTCACTTCCGAGTTCGGAATGGGATCGGGTGGTTCCATACAGCTATAGTCACCAGGGAGAGGGTGGAGGGTCGCAAGTCGGCCCGATTCTCGACGCAGGT
>NZ_JAIWPU010000011.1 GCF_021191705.1 Proluteimonas flavola | reverse complement strand
CATGCGGCGATCGATCCGGTGCCCGGCTTCACCAAGGCGGCGTTGTCGGACTGGATCGCCCGACGCCTGCATCCGGGCTCGGATGTCTACAGCGACGGACTGGGGGCGTTCCGGGCACTGGAGGCCGCGCATGCGCACACCGTGATCGAAGGTGGCGGCCGGGCCGGCTGCGAAGCGCAGAACGCCCGCTGGGTCAACGTGGTGCTGTCCAACCTCAAGCGCTCGCTCGACGGGACCTACCACGCCTTCAAGTTCGCCAAGTACGCGCATCGCTACCTGGCCGAGACGATGTGGCGGTTCAACCGACGCTTCGCCCTGACAACGCTGGTGCCGAGCCTGTTGTCGGCCGCCGCTACCAGCAAGCCCTGGCCAGAGCGGGCTCTGCGCGATGTCCCGGTGTTCTCTACTGAAAGTCCGTGCTAATCAGGTTGTGGGTTGAGCGTCAGCTGGGAGAACGCAGCTGCTGTGGTCCGAGAATCCAGCCAGAGCCGCCCTCACCCCACCACCTGCTTCGCAGGCGGTTCTCCCCCTCTCCCGGAGGGCAAGGGGCAGTGGCGTCTCCCGCCGCAGGCGGCAGGACAGAAACTTACTTGGGGGGCTGGCAGGAATCCCGCAGGATCAGATGCGGCCGCACGCTGGCCAGCGGACGGGGGCCGTCTTCGGGCTGGATCAGCATCGCCGCCGCGATGCGGCCGGTATCGCGGGTGTCGCGGCGCACCGAAGTCAACGGCGGCCACAGGCGCGTCGCCAGCGGGCTGTCGTCGTAGCCGACCACCGACAGGTCGCGCGGCACGTTGATGCCGTCGCGCATCGCGACGCGGTAGACGCCGGCGGCCATTTCGTCGTTGCCGCAGAAGATCGCGGTCGGACGCTTTTTCGCCGACAACAGCTTTTCCGCCGCGGCCACGCCGGACTCAAAGGTGTAACCGGCTTCGACGACGCGCGACTTGGGCAGGTCGATGCCGCGCTTGTGCAGCGCCGACAGGAAGCCGCCGGTGCGTTCGATCGACGAGCGGTAATCGCGCGGGCCGGTGATCAGGGCGATGTCGCGATGGCCCAGCGACTGCAGGTAATCGGCCACTTCCGCCGCGCCGTCGTGATCGTGCGTGACCACCATGCGTTCGGGCCTGTCCATCGACACGGCCGCGATGCGCACGTAGCGCACGCCGATCGAATCGAGCATCGCGGCCAGCGCCGGATCTTCGGACACGCGCGGCACCAGCATCACGCCGTGCAGTTTCTGCTGCTGCACGAAGCGGCGCACGCCGTCGACGTAATCGGGGCTGCGGCTGTCGCAGGGATGCACCACCAGTTCGTAGCCCGAGCCACGCAGCGAATCCAGCGCCCCGTACTGCATGTTGACGATGAACTGCGCGGTCGGATTGTCGTAGACCATGCCGATCAGGAACGAGCGGCGGAATGCGAGGCCGCGCGCCAGCGGATCGGGCGAATAGCCGACTTCCCGCATCAGCGTCTCGACCTTCTCGCGCGTGTCCTGGCGGACCAGCGGCGAGTGGTTGATGATCCGCGACACGGTCTTCTTCGACACACCGGCGAGCCGGGCGATGTCGTTGATCGTCGCCGGGCGTTTCATGTCGGTCGGCACCGCTGCCTTCGTGGTCTTCTTCGCTGCGGGCATCGGTCGTTCCATCCGTCGGGTTGTCGCGCGGTTTCCATTCTAGCGGCAGATCCCGGCGCGCCGCGTCGACGGCGCTCCGGTGCCGCGGAAACCGCTCAGTCGAGCGCGCGGTACTGGAAGTTCCGGAAATGCACCTTGCCGTTGCCGGCGGCGTAGATCGCCGGCTTCACCGCGAGGAAACGGCCGGCCACGTTGTGGTGATAGCCCGAGATCTCCATCTGCACCGGGTATCTGGTCCAGGTCTCGCCGTCGCTGCTGGTGTGGATGGTGACGATGTGCTGGTCGTTCCTGACCCGCATCCACAGCCGGCCGCCGGTGGCGCTGGGGGCGATCTGGCTGGGCCGCTCTTCGCCATAGCGATGCATGATGAAGCGCTCGCCGTTGCTGCCCACGCCGACGTAGAGCCTGTCGCTGTAGAACAGCAGCGCCCCGCCCTGCGCGCCCGGCTCGATCTCCATTTCCACCTGGAATTCGTAGGACGTGTCGCCGGCGATCACCGTCAGCGGCGAACTGTCGCGCGGCTGCGTGCCCTTGCCCTGCAGCGACAGCGTGCCGTCGCCGAAGCCCAGACGCGCGTATTCGGTCTGCGTCGGGTTGTAGAACGACCACTGCGCGCCCAGGGCGCTGCCGCTGAAATCGTCCGACAACGCCATGCCGTGCTGGCCGACCGACGCGCCGGCGGGCTTGGCCAGCGGCTGGCCGAGATCGCCGCCCCGGGCGACGAACCAGCCGTCGTCGGTCCACTCGATCGGCTCGAGCAGCGCCTGGCGGCCGAGCGTCCAGTAGCCGTTTTCGTAGCCGTGATAGATCATCCACCAGCGGTCGTCGGTGCCTTCGACGATGGTCGCGTGGCCGCGCGACCACCAGGGTTCGGCGCGGTCCACGGTGCGCACGATCGGGTTGTGCGGCGAGTTCTCCCACGGGCCGTGGATCGAGCGCGAGCGCGCGGTGATCACCATGTGGCCGGTCGGTGGGCCGGCGGTGCCGCCGACGGCGGTGGTCATGTAGTACCAGCCGTCGCGGAAATTGATCTTCGGACCTTCCTGCGCGTAGGCCTCGACGTCCCATTCTTCGGGATATTGCCAGCCGTTGTAGACGTGCTTCGGTTCGCCGACGACGCGCAGGCCGTCGTCCGACAGCTGCACATAGGCGCCGCCGCTGAGGAACAGATAGCGCTTGCCGTCCTCGCCGACCGCATGACCCGGATCGATGTAGCGACCGAGGCCGATGTCGACCGGCTCGCTCCACGGGCCCTCGATGTCGTCGGCCCAGACCACGTAGTTGCTGCGCGCGCTGCCTTCGGTGCCGCCGGTGCGCGCGGGGAAGTAGATGTAGTAGCGCTCGCCGTGCTTGATGATGTCCGGCGCCCAGATCGAACCGACGTTCCTGGTGATCGCATGGCCCAGCGGCTGCCAGTTCACCAGGTCGCGCGAGTGCCACAGCGGCAGGCCGGGATAGGCATCGAACGAAGACAGCGTGAGGTAGTAGTCGTCGCCGTCCTTGAGCACCGACGGATCGGGGCGATCGCCCGCGAACACCGGATTGAGGAAGGTGCCGTCGCCGAGATCGGCCTGGCGCTGGTTCTCGATGCCGCGCGCCCAGGGCGATGACTCGGACCCGGCGCCAGCAGGTGGCGCAGCGGAAGCGCCGGCAGCAAGCGACAGACCCGCCAGGCAGCAGGCAATGAGGACAGCGGCACGCAGCATCGATCGCGACATCGGCAACTCCAGGGAAGAACGGCGG
Source organism: Proluteimonas flavola (assembly GCF_021191705.1). Taxonomy (GTDB): domain Bacteria; phylum Pseudomonadota; class Gammaproteobacteria; order Xanthomonadales; family Xanthomonadaceae; genus Luteimonas; species Luteimonas flavola. The sequence continues at coordinate 9,648 of NZ_JAIWPU010000011.1, read as the reverse complement.
GCGCACCCGATCGATGACACCGATAGTCAAAATGACCGTAACAGACCCACTCGCTTCCATCATTTTGCGTCGCAACAAGGATTTCCGGACCGCGACGCTACAGTCGATTCGATCGGAGGCGCCTCAGTCCGCATTGAAGATGACATCGATCGTCATCGCTTCGCGCGTGTTTCCGCAGGGCCTGCCGTGGGCCATGGTCTCCATGCATCGACGTCGACAACCTCTGCGCCGCGCATATCGGCGGCATGGACGCGTTCGCGCGGGCTCGACGTCGGGAATGCGCTGTTGCGGGATGCGCCACTCCAGAGCTGGCGCAGCGACCGCTGCGCGGGCTCCGACGGTCACGGCCCGGCATCCGCACGCGGCGAGCGCGGCCTGCAGGATCTGCACGCGATTGCGTTACGCTCCGGCGAACCGTGCCAGCGCAGCGGCCGGCAGGCGCAGCACGAGAACCTGGTCAACCAGTCCCTGCGCCGCTGAGCGCGCACCGCGACACGACTTCCGAAAGGGGGAGGCGGCATGACGGCAATACAGACCGGCGAGAACACCCGGCTGATCGTCCTGATCAGCATCGTCGCGACGATCGGCGGCTTCCTGTTCGGATTCGACAGCGGCGTCATCAACGGCACCGTCGACGGATTGCGGCAGGCATTCGATTCCGATTCGGTCGGCACCGGCTTCAACGTGGCATCGATGCTGCTGGGCTGTGCGATCGGCGCGTTCTTCGCCGGGCGCCTGGCCGACATCTGGGGGCGGCGCACGGTCCTCATCGTATCGGCGGTCCTGTTCCTGCTCTCGTCCTGGGGCGCGGGCATCGCAACGTCGTCGCTGGAATTCGTGCTCTACCGGGTGATGGGCGGACTGGCGGTGGGCGCGGCCAGCATCATGTCGCCGGCCTACATCAGCGAAGTCGCCTCGGCCCGCTACCGTGGCCGGCTGGCGACGATGCAGCAGGTCGCGATCATCTGCGGCCTGTTCGCGGCGTTCCTCAGCAACTACGCGCTGGCACGGTTCGCGGGCGCATCGACGGCCGAGTTCTGGGGCGGCTTCGAGGCCTGGCGCTGGATGTTCTGGGTCGAGATCCTGCCGTCGGCGCTGTTCTTCGTGCTGTTGCTGCTGATCCCCGAAAGCCCGCGTTTCCTGGTCGCGCGCGGTCGTCCGGTCGAGGCGCAGGCCGTACTCACGCGGCTCTACGGCCAGGCCGAGGGCGATCGCAAGCTCGCCGAGATCGGCGCCTCGCTGGCCGCCGACCACCACCGCCCCCGGCTGTCGGACGTCATCGCCAAAAGCACCGGCAAGGTGCGGCCCATCGTCTGGGTCGGCATCGGCCTGGCGGTGTTCCAGCAGCTGGTCGGCATCAACGTGGTGTTCTATTACGGCGCGGTGCTGTGGCAGGCGGTCGGGTTCTCCGAAAGCGATGCGCTGCTGATCAACGTCCTGTCCGGCGCGTTGAGCATCGGCGCGTGCATCGTCTCGCTGCTGCTCGTCGACCGGGTCGGACGCAAGCCGCTGCTGTGGATCGGTTCGGCCGGCATGGCGGTGACGCTGGCCGCGCTCACCGTCGCGTTCGCGACCGGCACGCTCGGCGACGACGGCCGGCTCGCGCTGTCCGACACGATGGGCCTGCTGGCGCTGGTCGCCGCGAACGTCTACGTGATCTTCTTCAACTTCTCGTGGGGCCCGGTGATGTGGGTCATGCTGGGCGAGATGTTTCCCAACCAGATCCGCGGCTCGGGACTGGCGATCGCCGGCCTGTGCCAGTGGGGCGCGAATTTCCTGATCACATGGACGTTCCCGATGCTGCTGGCGGGCATCGGCCTCGCGGGTGCCTACGGCCTGTATACGATCGCTGCGGCGCTGTCGATCTTCTTCGTGCTGCGCTACGTGCATGAAACGCGTGGCCGCGAGCTCGAGCAGATGGAGGGCTGATACGCCCTGGGGGCTGGCCGCGAACCGGCTGCACCACGCGCGTCCGGATGCCGCGCTGTTCCGCTGGCTCAACGCAAGCGGCGCCGGCATCCGCGCACTCGACATCGGCCTGCATGCCGTGGGCTGCACGTCGAACGCGACGCGCGCGCAGGCCACGCCGGGCTGCGGCGCTATCCCGACGGCCGCGAAGGCGGCCTGATGACTGTGGTCGCCGAGATCGTCGGGCTCGGCCCGGAGCGCACGCTCGACGGCGTGGTCTACCGTCGATCAGGCGCGCAGAACACCCGGCAACCACAGCGACAGCTCCGGGAACAGCGCCACGATCAACAACACGCCCAGACCCGCGAGCCAGAACGGCCAGATCGTCCGCATGCTCTCGCCGACGGTGATCTTGCCGATGGCCGTGCCGATGAACAGCACCGAGCCCACCGGCGGAGTCACCAGGCCGAGGCCGCCGGTCAGCACCAGCACCAGACCGAAGTGGATCGGGTCGATGCCGTAGGCGCGGGCAACGGGCAGGAAGATGGGGGTGCAGATCAGGATCAGCGGCGCCAGGTCCATGAAGGTGCCCAGCAGCAGGAGCACCACGATGATCATCAGCAGCACTGCGAGCTTGCTGTGGGCGAACGACTGCAGGAAGTCGACAGCGGCCGACGGCACCTGCAGATAGGCCAGCAGCCAGCCGAACACCGACGCCGTCGCGATCACGAACAGGATCACGCCGGTGCTGCGCGCGGCGTGGACGATCGTGTCCCTGAACTCGCGCAGCTTGAGCTGGCGGTACAGCACGATCGTCACCAGCAGGGCGTAGACCACGGCGATCGCCGCGCTCTCGACCGCGGTGAAGATGCCGGCGCGGATACCGATGAAGATCAGCGCGACCAGGCCCAGACCCGGCAGCGCCGACACCAGGCGCAGCAGCACGGCGCGCCAGCCCGGGAAGATCTCCACGCCGTAGCCGCGATGCCGGGCGACGAAATAACCGGTCACCATCAACGCGGCGGTCATCAGCAGCGCGGGCATGATGCCGGCCGCGAACAGGTCGGCGATCGACAGGCCGCCACCGGCCGCTGCGGTGTACAGGATCAGGTTGTGCGACGGCGGCACCAGCAATGCGACGAGCGCTGCGGTGATGCTGACGTTGACCGCGAAGTCGCGGTCGTAGCCCCGCTTGACCATCTGCGGAATCATCGTGCCGCCGACCGCGGAGACGTCGGCGATCGCCGAGCCCGAGACGCCGCCGAAGAACAGCGACGAGAGGATCGACACCTGGCCCAGGCCGCCGCGCATGCGGCCGACCAGCGACGAGGCCAGTGCGATCAGACGTTCGGAGATGCCGCCGCGCATCATGATCTCGCCGGCGAAGATGAAGAGCGGAATCGCGATGAGAGAAGCGGTGCCGGTGCCGGCGGAGATCTGCTGCACCAGCACGATCGACGGCAGGTCGAGATAGAGCAGCGTTGCCAGCGCAGCGGCCGCGAGCGCGAACGCCACCGGCACGCCGAGCACCAGCAGCAGTGCGAAGACGATGAAGAGCAGCGCGATGGCCATGTCAGAGGTCCTCCCCGACGGGTTCGGCGCGCAGCACGCCCACGAACTGGTCGAGTGCGAACACCGCCATCAGCGCGCCGCCGATCGACAGCGGCAGATAGTTGATGCTCTGCGGCATGGACGCGCCGGCCGCCTTGATGTGTAGGCCGTCGAACAGCAGCACCGCGCCCCAGTACGCGATGACCGCGCCGATCGCGACGATCACCAGCGGGACCAGCAGGTCCACCAGTCTGCGGATCGCCGGACGCATGTGGTCCTGCAGCAGGAAGAAACCGAAATGGCGTCTGGTGCGCACGCCGGCGGCGGCGCCGAAACTCATCGCGGTGGCCAGCAGCAGCAGGGTCACCGGCTCGGTCCAGCTCGGCGAATCGTTGATCACATAGCGGGCGAACACCTGCCAGCCCTGCACGATCACCAGCCCGAACAGGGCGGTGGCGGCAACGGCGATGACGGCATCGGCCAGGCGATCGAGCGCGCTTTTCGGCGCGTCTTCGGGCGCGAGGGTCGTGTCTTCGGACATCGTGGATTCCCGTGTCGGCGTCTGTCGAATCAAGCGAGGTCGCGGATGCGACGGTAGAGGGCCTGCAGGTCCGGCTGCTGCAGATAGCGGTCGCGGATCGGTTGCGCCGCGGTGCGGAACGCGTCCATGTCGACATCGTTGAACGCGACGCCGTCGTCGGCGACCGACTGGCGTGCCGCGCCTTCTGATTCGTCCCACATCCGGCGCATCACCGGCACCGATGCACGCGCGGTGTCGATCAACAGATCGCGATCGCCCGGACGCAATGCCTCCAGCGAGCGACGCGAGATCAGCAGGATGTCGGGCGCATACGAATGCTCGCTCTGCGACCAGTAGTGCGCCGCCTCGAAATGCCGGCTGGAATGGAAGCTGCGCATGTTGTTCTCGGCGCCGTCGATCATGTGCGTCTCCATCCCGGAGAACGTGTCGCCCAGCGACATCGGCGTCGGATTCGCACCAAGCAGGCGCACCAGATCGATGAACATGTCCGACGAGGCGACGCGCAGTTTCAGTCCGTGCAGGTCCTTCGGCGTGACGATCGGATGGCGCGTGTTGTAGAAGCAGCGCGCGCCGCTGTCGTAGACCGCCAGGCCGACGAGATCGCGCGTGGCGAAGCCGTCGAGCACGGCCTGCGCGACACCGCTGTCGAGCGCGTGGCGCATGTGCGCGACGGAATCGAACGCATACGGCAGGCACAGCGCGGTGGTCAGCGGAAACGCATTGTTGAGTGCGCCTGCATAGACGCGCGTCATGTCGATCGCGCCGAAGCGCGCCATGTCGATCGCCTCCGACTCGCGGCCCAGCTGGCCCGAGTGGTACTGGCGCAGGCGCACGCGGCCCTTGGTCTCACGCTCCATCGTCTCGCCGATCCACTTCACCGCGTTGACGGTGGGGTAATCGGCGACGTGCACGTCGGTCGCGGTCAGGACCGTGTTCGCCGCGTCGGCGCGCAACACGGAGGGCAGCAGCGGCGCGGCGCAGGCCGCGCCGAGTCCGGCGAGGAAGGCGCGCCGTGTCGTCATGCCGCGTTCCCCTCCGCCTGCGGGGCCGCGGCGCGCGCCGTCAGCGCCAGTTCGCCATGGCCGTCGAACACGACGCGGGCGCGCTGGCCCGGCAGGATGTCGTGGATGCCGGTAGCATTACCGGTTGCGATCAGGTCACCGCGCTTCAGCGGACGCCCGCGACGCGCCGAGCGCGACAGCGCGAACGCGAACGCCGCGCGCAGGCCGCCGGGCAGCGTGGTTGCGCCACCCGTGCCGACGCGGGTGTCGTCGATCCAGCTCTCCGCGGTCAGCGTGGCCTCGTCGAGCGACGTCCAGTCCGGGATCTCGCCACCGACGACCAGACCGTTGTTGTTGCCGAAATCCGACACCACCACGCGCGGGCCGAGCTGGTTGATCGTGGCCAGCGGGCTGCTGGCGACTTCCAGACCGATGAACAGCGTGGCCGGCAGTGCGACCGCCTCGTCCGGCGTCCAGTCGATCTTGTCCACCGGTGCGTCGGCGTCGAGACGCAGCACGAATTCGGCCTCGATCGCGCCGAAGCCGCCTGCGAAGACGTGGAATTCGGTGGCCTCGCCGGCCTGCTGCAGACGGTTGCGGAACACCGGTCCCAGCAGGCGCTCGTCGCCGGAGGCATCGCGCTTGTCCGGCGCGATGTAGCCGACCTTCCAGCCGACCAGGGTGTCGGGCCACTGCGCGATCGCAGCGTCCTGTACCGCGTATGCGGCGACAAGATCGTCGGGAACGTCGCCGGGGAAGCCGGGCAGCGAGCGCCCGTTCCGGCGCGCGTCGAGGAAGGCGTCGACGATGCCGCGGATGGCGTCGCCCGGCGTCGGATTAGACGTCGACGGATGCGCGGAGGCGTTGTTCAAGCGGTTTGCTCCTGGCCTGGGTCCGTTTGCTGCACCGCAGATCGCGGCGCCTGTGGGTGTCTTGTATGGTAAACCGGTGTCATCTTCAATGTGCAGTGCGGCAAAAACACGAAGACGCGGTTGGAAGACGGGAGCGGTTGTAATGCGGCGATGCGGGTTTACAGCGCTTTTATGCGGTTTTCTGCTTGCACTGCCTGCAGCCGGTCATGCTGCATCTGCACGCGACGATGCGGTGCCGAAAATCGTGCTCTGGGACACTGGAGACGGCGTGCCGGATGGCCGGATCACGGAGCGCAGCGACGATCCCGCGGTGCCCGACCGCATCATCGAAGACGTCCGCGCGCCCTGTCTCGCCGTGTACGCACCCGAACGCCCGAACGGCACCGCGCTGCTGGTGACACCCGGCGGCGGCTATGCCCGCATCGTGCTCGACAAGGAAGGCACCGCGCTGGTGCCGGCCTTCGTGGACGCGGCCGGCATCACCCTGTTCGTACTGCGCTACCGGCTGCCGGACCGCACGCATGCCGAAGGCGCGGATGCGCCGCTGGCGGATGCGCAGCGCGCGATGCGGCTGATCCGCGCGCATGCGTCCGGCTACGGCATCGATCCGGCGCGCGTCGGCGTGATGGGCTTCTCCGCGGGCGGCCATGTCGCCGCGCGACTGGCGACGACGCCCGATGCGGTCTACGCCGCGATCGATGCATCGGACACGCAGTCGCCGCGCCCCGACTTCGCCCTGCTCGTCTACCCGGTGATCTCGATGCACGCACCGCTGTCGCATGCCGGCTCGCGTGCGCGACTGCTGGCTGCGGGCGACACGCCCGAAGCGACCGCGCTCGACCGTTATTCGCCGGATCTGCACGTCGACAGCCGCACGCCGCCGCTGTTCCTGCTGCATGCGCAGGACGACGACGTCGTGCCGGTCGGCAATGCGCTTGTGATGCACGCCGCTGCCCTCCGCGCCGGCGTGCCGGCCTCGCTGCATGTCTTCCCGCATGGCGGGCACGGCTTCGGCACGCGTGGCGCGACCGGCGCGCTCGCACGCTGGCCGCAGCTCGCCATCGACTGGATCCAGGAACAGGCCCGAATCCCATGACCGACCTGCCCTCGGATTCCGGCCGTCGCCACTGGTTGCGCATCGGCGCCGGCGTCGCGGCCCTGTCCGCGCTGCCCGGCGCCTTCGCCGCCGACGCCTCGCCTCGCACCACGGTCGCGCGCGTGCGCAGCGGCCGTCTCGGCGGCACCTTGGACAACGGCGTGCACGTCTTCCGCGGCGTGCCTTATGGCGCCGACACTGCGACGCGTCGCTGGCAGCCCGCGCTGCGGGAAGCCGCCTGGCGCGGCGTGCGCGGTGCCTTCGAATACGGCCCCTCCGCGCCACAGCGCGGCAGCGACGGTCCCGGCAGCGAGGATTGCCTGCGCCTCAATGTCTGGACACCCGCGCTGCGCGATGGCGGCAGGCGCCCGGTGCTGGTCTACATCCACGGCGGCGCGTTCAACACCGGATCGGGCAGCGATCCGCTCTACGACGGCGGCGCGCTGTGCCGCAGCGGCGATGTCGTGGTGATCACCGTCAACCACCGGCTCAACGTGTTCGGGTATCTGCATCTGCGCGATCTCGGCGACGCCGCGTTCGCGCATGCCGGCAACGTCGGCCAGCTCGATCTGGTGCAGGCGCTCGAATGGGTGCGCGCGCACGCGGCCGAGTTCGGCGGCGACGCCGGCAACGTCACCGTGTTCGGCCAGTCCGGCGGCGGCGCGAAGATCGCCACGCTGATGGCGATGCCGGCCGCGCGCGGCCTGTTCCACCGCGCGTGGACGATGAGCGGCCAGCAGGTCACCGCCGCAGGGCCGCGCGCGGCCACGCAACGCGCCGAACGCTTCCTCGACGCGCTCGGCGTGGCGCCGGGCGATCTCGATCGCCTGCGCACACTGCCGATGCAGGCACTGCTCGATGCCCAGACCGTCCGAGATCCCTCGCGCGTCGAGGACAGCGCGCTGTACTTCGGCCCGGTCGTCGACACGGTGCATCTGCCGCGGCATCCGTTCTGGCCGGACGCGCCGCCGCAGTCGGCCGGCATTCCGATGGTCATCGGCAACACCCGCGACGAGACGCGCGCCTTCCTCGGCAACGATCCGGACAACTTCGCGCTGGGCTGGGACGCGCTGCCGGCCAAGTTGCGCACGCAGCAGTTCGTCGATCTCGATCCCGCCGTCGTCGTCGCCGAGTACCGACGCCTGTATCCGGACTACACGCCGTCGGAGGTCTTCTTCGCGGCAACCACCGCCGGACGTTCGTGGCGTGGCGCGGTCGAGGAACTGGAAGTGCGCGCCGCGCAGGGCACCAACACCTGGGCCTACCAGCTCGACTGGTATCCGCGCACCGGAGAAGGCGAGCGCCTGCGCGCGTTCCACACGCTCGATATCCCGCTGGTGTTCGGCAATACCGCCGTCGCCGGCGCCAGGACCGGCGACACGGCGGAGGCGCGCGCGGTCGCCGCGACGATGCGCGATGCACTGCTGGCCTTCGCGCGCAGCGGCGATCCCGGCCACGCCGGCATGCCCGCCTGGGCGCCGTACTCGATGGCGGCGCGCGAGACGATGGTGTTCGACTCCACGCCACGTCTCGAAGACGATCCGCGCGGCGGCGAGCGTCGTCTCTACCGGCAGGCGCCCTTCGTGCAGCGGGGTACGCAATGATCCGCGCCGCGTACCGACCCTCTTCACGGCCGGCCTGCGCACGGGCTGCGCAACGATCGCCGCCGATGCTCCGGACGTCGCCCCGGTGTTCCGCCACGCGCCACTGGTCCGCGACCATTTCATCGCCGACCCTTCGACGCATGTCTTCGATGGCCGCATCTACGTCTACGGCTCGCACGATGTCGACGAACCGCCGCGCGACAGCGAGCCCGGCCGCGGCTTCGTGATGCGCGATTACCGTGTGCTGTCGATGGACCGCATCGGCGGCCCGGTCACGGTGCACGCGCCCGGCCTGCGGCTCGAAGACGTGCCGTGGGCGTCGATGCAGCTGTGGGCGCCCGATGCGACGCAGCGCGACGGCCGTTACTACCTGTACTTCCCGGCGAAGGATGCCGACGGCGTCTTCCGCATCGGCGTGGCCACCGGCGATCGCCCCGAAGGTCCGTTCACCGCGCAGCCCGAACCGATTGCCGGCAGCTACAGCATCGATCCGGCGGTGTTCGTCGACGACGACGGCGCGCCACTGCTCGGCGGCGATCTCGACCGGCGCTTCTTCGAAGCGGCCTGGGTGCACAGGCATGCCGGGCGCTACTACTTCAGCTACTCGACCGGCGACACCCACACCATCGCCTATGCGACCGGCGATTCGCCGTATGGACCGTTCACGTATCACGGCGTCGTGCTGGCGCCGGTGCAGGGCTGGACGACGCACCACTCGGTCGTCGAGGTCGACGGCCGCTGGCACCTGTTCTATCACGACACCGAACTGTCGAACCGCACCAACCTGCGCAGCGCGAAGGTCGCCGAACTGGTCCACGAGGCCGACGGCCGCATCCGCACCATCGACCCCTTCGTGCGCTGACATCGGCGCGCGTCTGCCGCGCTCCCGACTGGAAGCTCGCGCGCGTCGCGCGGCAGCGTTTGTGCCAGCTGCCGCTCTGGATGCATTCCGCGTTTCTCAACGCTCGATGTCGCCACCGTATTGTGGGGGGGGGGGGGGGGGGGGGGGGGGGGGGGGGGGGGGGCGGGGGCCGGCGGGGCCCCGCGGGCAGCCCCCCCCCACCCGCCCCACCCC